>NZ_CP116619.1:2643627-3243627 GCF_030409055.1 Trichocoleus desertorum NBK24
TCGTCACTGTTTATAGACCCGAACCCGGGTGATCTAACCATGTCCAGGATGAAGCTTGGGTAACACCAAGTGGAGGTCCGAACCGACTGATGTTGAAAAATCAGCGGATGAGGTGTGGTTAGGGGTGAAATGCCAATCGAACCCGGAGCTAGCTGGTTCTCCCCGAAATGTGTTGAGGCGCAGCGGTAACGATTATAGACGGGGGGTAAAGCACTGTTTCGGTGCGGGCTGCGAGAGCGGTACCAAATCGAGACAAACTCAGAATACCCGTTGGACACGTTGCCAGTGAGACGGTGGGGGATAAGCTCCATCGTCGAAAGGGAAACAGCCCAGACCACCAGCTAAGGCCCCCAAATTGTCACTCAGTGATAAAGGAGGTGGAATTGCCGAGACAACCAGGAGGTTTGCCTAGAAGCAGCCATCCTTAAAAGAGTGCGTAATAGCTCACTGGTCAAGCGATTCTGCGCCGAAAATGAACGGGGCTAAGTGACATGCCGAAGCTGTGGGATTTGTTAACAAATCGGTAGGGGAGCGTTCCGTAGTAGTGAGAAGTACTAGCGAGAGCAGGTATGGACGAGGCGGAAGTGAGAATGTCGGCTTGAGTAGCGCAAACATTGGTGAGAATCCAATGCCCTGAAATCCCAAGGGTTCCTCCGGAAGGCTCGTCCGCGGAGGGTTAGTCAGGACCTAAGGCGAGGCTGAGAAGCGTAGTCGATGGACAATCGGTCAACATTCCGATACTGATGATGGATAGTGCAGAGGGACGGAGAAGGCAAAGCCAGCCGGATGTTGGTTACCGGTTCAAGTGTCCGAGGTGATGAGGAGCGGTGAAAACGTTCTGAGCTGAGGCATGAGTACGAGAGTCTACGGACTCGAAGTGGTGTTAGTCAGGCTTCCTAGAAAAGCTCTAAGCACGTTAATCCATGATTACCTGTACCCGAAACCGACACAGGTGGGATGGTTGAGAAAACTAAAGGGCGCGAGATAACTCTCTCTAAGGAACTCGGCAAAATGGCCCCGTAACTTCGGGAGAAGGGGTGCCACCGAGAGGTGGTCGCAGTGAAGAGGCCCAAGCGACTGTTTACCAAAAACACAGGTCTCCGCTAACTCGCAAGAGGATGTATGGGGGCTGACGCCTGCCCAGTGCCGGAAGGTTAAGGAAGTCGGTCAGGCTCTTCGGAGTTGAAGCTGGCGACTGAAGCCCCGGTGAACGGCGGCCGTAACTATAACGGTCCTAAGGTAGCGAAATTCCTTGTCGGGTAAGTTCCGACCCGCACGAAAGGCGTAACGATTTGGGCGCTGTCTCAGAGAGAGGCTCGGCGAAATAGGAGTGTCTGTGAAGATACGGACTACCTGCACCCGGACAGAAAGACCCTATGAAGCTTTACTGTAGCCTGGTATTGGGTTCGGGCCTTGCATGCGCAGGATAGGTGGGAGACTAAGAGGCGGCTCTTGTGGGAGTCGCGGAGTCAACGGTGAGATACCACTCTTGTGAGGCTAGAATTCTAACCCTAAGCCATTATCTGGCGAGGGAACAGTATCAGGTGGGCAGTTTGACTGGGGCGGTCGCCTCCTAAAAGGTAACGGAGGCGCGCAAAGGTTCTCTCAGGCTGGTTGGAAATCAGCCGTAGAGTGTAAAGGCAGAAGAGAGCTTGACTGCGAGACAAACAAGTCGAGCAGGGACGAAAGTCGGCCTTAGTGATCCGACGGCACTGAGTGGAAGGGCCGTCGCTCAACGGATAAAAGTTACTCTAGGGATAACAGGCTGATCTCCGCCAAGAGTTCACATCGACGCGGAGGTTTGGCACCTCGATGTCGGCTCATCGCAACCTGGTGCGGAAGTACGTGCCAAGGGTTGGGCTGTTCGCCCATTAAAGCGGTACGTGAGCTGGGTTCAGAACGTCGTGAGACAGTTCGGTCCATATCCGGTGCAGGCGCAAGAGCATTGAGAGGAATCCTCCTTAGTACGAGAGGACCGGGAGGAACGCACCGCTGGTGTACCAGTTATCGTGCCAACGGTAAACGCTGGGTAGCCAAGTGCGGAGCGGATAACCGCTGAAAGCATCTAAGTGGGAAGCCCACCTCAAGATGAGTGCTCTCATGGAGTTAATCCAGTAAGGTCACGGGCAGAACACCCGTTAATAGGTTGTAGATGGAAGCGTGGCAACATGTGAAGTCGAGCAATACTAACAGACCGAGGGCTTGACCTCGAATCACACATTGGTAGAAGTCAAAAAAGACAAGGGACTATGCAGCCTTCAAGGTTTTGGACTTGAATCTGAAGCAGTATTCCTGGTGTTCATGGCGCGGTGGAACCACACTGACCCATCCCGAACTCAGAGGTGAAACGCTGCAGCGGCGACGATACTTTGGGGGTAGCCCCACGGGACAATAGCTCGATGCCAGGGCAATACTAACCAAAAAAGAGAGAGGAGAGAATGTAAGGCTCCTCTCTCTTTTTTGGTTGTGCCTCTTTTTGCGTACTATTCCAGTTCGTATGAGATACTCCCTACTATGATAGTTATTTCAAAAGTCCCTTCTGGCTTTTAACTGTTTGTAGGTTCTTGAATGATGAGTAAAAACTAGAATTGGGTTTTTAGTGCTTAAAGTATTGGATGAACAAGCATTTTGGTTTTGTTGTAGTGGGTGTCGTGGCATTTATTCTTGCCATAGCGATCGCTGCTTGTAGTTCTACCAATTTAAACTCTGAGTTTTTAACTTCAACACCTCAAAACCAGCCCGTTGCTTTAACAATATCAGCGGCGGCTAGCCTTACAGATGCGATGGCAGAAGTCAGGCTGGCTTGGCAGCAAGAAAGCCCAAATGTTGTTTTGACCTTTAACTTTGGTTCCTCTGGCTCTTTACAGGCTCAAATTGAACAAGGAGCACCTGTCGATATTTTTGTCTCTGCTGCATCTAAGCAGATGGATGCTTTGCAACAACAGGGACTCATCCTGGCAAATACTCGAAAAAATCTTTTGACCAATCAAGTGGTTTTGATTGAGCCGAGAAATGCGTCGGCTTTGAAAGATTTTTCTGATCTTCGCAATCCGGCTGTGCAACGGGTAGCAATTGGTGACCCCGTGAGTGTGCCAGTTGGGAAGTATAGCCAAGAAGTTTTGACTTCTCTAGAAATTTTTGAATCAGTTCAGCCAAAATTGGTTTTAACCAAAGATGTTAGGCAAGTTTTAAGTTATGTAGAAACAGGGAATGTAGATGCTGGAATTGTCTACCTAACGGATGCTAAGGGATCAGAACAAGTTAGGGTTGTGGCGATCGCACCAGAAAAGTCTCATTCTCCTGTGGTTTATCCGATCGCAGTACTGAGAGATAGTAAAAACATCAACGCTGCTCAGAAATTTGAACAATTTTTATTTGGCCAGCAGGCTAAAGCCATATTTCAGAAGCATGGGTTTGGTATTGCCAACAATTGATGTTTTGATGGCAGGAGGTACAAGGATCATGCGATGGCGTTTGATTGGTCTCCGCTAGCGATTTCCTTAAAGACTGCCTCTGTAGCAACTGTAGTTACTGGCTGTTTAGGAACTGTAGCAGCTTGGTGGCTGTTCAACTATCAAGGTAGGGGAAAAGCTTGGTTTGACGGTTTATTTACCCTGCCATTGGTATTGCCACCCACTGTTGTTGGTTTCTTGTTGTTGCTGTTGTTTGGTAAGCATGGGCCCATTGGTCAGGTTCTAGAATTTTTTGGCCTGAGTATCGTTTTTTCTTGGTTTGCCACAGTGATCGCTGCGACTGTGGTGGCTTTTCCTCTGATGTACCGCACGACATTGGGTGCTTTTGAGCAAGTGGATGCTCACTTGATTCAGGCAGCACGGACGCTGGGAGCATCAGAGTGGAGAATTTTCTGGCGAGTACTCGTACCTTTGGCTTGGCCCGGTATGATTGCAGGATTAATTTTGGCCTTTGCGCGATCGCTGGGGGAATTTGGGGCCACGCTGATGTTGGCGGGAAATATCCCAGGACAAACCCAAACGATTCCAACTGCTATTTTCTTTGCCGTAGAGCAGGGGAATCGGTCGCAAGCTTTGATTTGGGTTTTGGTTGTGGTGGCGATCGCGCTACTGACCATTGCCAACCTCAACTACTGGTCTAGCCATCGGCTTTGGTTTGCACTCCACAGCCAAGGTTCCAGGCAGACGCAATCGCTAGAGAGCTTCAAATTGGATCAAGTTAACTGGGTAAAACGATCCGCACCAGAAACAAAAACTGCGCCTCTCAAGCCAGAGTTGGCGATCGCAATTTCTAAGCAACTGGCTAATTTCTCGCTAGATATCAACTGTGCAACGGACCAGAAACCGCTGGGTTTGCTGGGTGCTTCAGGTTCTGGCAAGAGTATGACGCTCCGCTGTATTGCTGGCCTTGAGATTCCTACAAGTGGTCGTATTGTGCTCAACGGTCGAGTGTTATTCGACTCAGACCGTCAAATTAATCTTTCAAGCCAGCAGCGACATGTGGGGTTTCTCTTCCAGAACTACGCGCTTTTTCCTCACATGACAGTGGTGGAGAATATTGCGTTTGGTCTGCACAACTTACCTAAAGCTGAGCGTGGAAGTAGAGTAGCTCGACACATCAGGATGATGCAGTTGCAAGGGTTAGAGCGGCGATATCCATATCAGTTGTCGGGAGGACAGCAGCAGCGAGTCGCACTAGCTAGGGCTTTGGCGATCGAACCACAAATTTTGCTGTTGGATGAACCTTTCTCAGCTCTGGATACGCACCTTCGTAGCCAGTTAGAAAAACACTTGCGAGAGATCCTAGCCAGTTACTCAGGTGTCACTTTGTTTGTGACTCATAACTTAGAAGAAGCTTATCGAATTTGCCAAAACTTGGTGATTTTAGACGCAGGAAAAGCGATCGCTCACGGACCTAAAGCAGAAATTGTGGAACGTCCGACTACATTTGCGGTAGCTCAGTTAACGGGCTGTAAAAATTTCTCTCAAGTGGAAAAAGTCGGAACCCAAACCATTCGAGCCATTGATTGGCATTGTGTGTTGCATGTGGTGGAGCCGATTCCGGCTGACGTATCGATGGTTGGTATCCGGGCGCATCACATTAGATTGATGACTGCTCTAGGGGAGGGCGATCGCAAGCAGGTTACCGATAATCAAAACATCTTTCCTTGCTGGCTAGCCCAAACTAGCGAAACGCCACACCGGATGACTCTCTACCTGAAACTGCATACAGTTCCGACCGATGAACAGGACTACCATTTACAGGCAGAGGTGTTTAAGGAGAAATGGCTACAGCTCAAAGACCAACCCCTCCCTTGGCACATTTCTCTAGACCCATTGCGGCTGTTTCTGATGACTGGGTGAGCTGCATTAGCTACCACTCAGAAACACGCAGAAACGGTTGTGCTAAACGGAGCGAGGTCGGCATGATCAGGCTACCGCTATAAAATTTGCTTGCTTCTATGACTCCTGACGATATTACGAATGTTTTAACTCAGCAATTTGGCTCTATAGTGCAGCGTTTAGAACCGGAAGCTTGGCAAGTTGAAACCGCCAAGTTTCGCCTCCTGGTGCTGCTGTCGCAAGACCACACCTGGTTGAGAGTGCTAGTACCGATCGCCCCAGCTCAAGAAGCTCAAGCTTTTACAGAACAGCTTTTAGAGGCAAATTTTGATGCGACTCAGGAGACTCGTTATGCCTTACACCAAGACGTGCTTTGGGGAGTGTTTCAGCATCATCTAGAGAGCTTAGCAACAGCAGATTTGGTGACCGCGATCGAGCGCTTGCAATCTTTACATGAGCAAGGTTTGTCTACAGCTTTCAATGACTTGGTGGAAGTTCGCATTCGTCAAATTATTCAAGTAGCAAAGCTGCAAGGACAATCCTTAGAAGCAACTCTACAAACGCTCAATCATTTTTATGAAGAGGGAGTCATGGGAAATTTGGCTCAAGGAGCCACTAGCCGAGAAGAAGTACTGGCGGCTTGGCGGCGACAATTAGAGCGTTTGTGGCCTGAGGTGCAACCTTGATGGATATGGATATTGTGCAAATTCTGCGCGAAGACTATCAACGATTTCCGGTTAACCAAACCTACAGCATCTACGCAGAAAAGGTTTTCTTTCAAGATCCGCTCAATCGCTTCCAAGGGGTAGAGCGCTACAAGCAGATGATTGCTTTTTTAGAGCGTTGGTTTGCCGAGCTGAAAATGGATTTGCATGATATTCGGCAAGAAGGTAACCAGATTAGAACCGAATGGACGCTCAGGTGGCGATCGCCTCTCCCCTGGCAACCGCAGATCGCAATTTCAGGTTGGAGTGAACTGCAACTTGACCCATCTGGATTGATCACCTCCCACGTCGATTATTGGCACTGTTCTCGTTGGGATGTAGTTCGGCAGCATTTTGGGGGAAGGATGAGGGATGAGGGATGAGGGATGAGGGATGAGGGATGAGGGATGAGGGATGAGGGATGAGGGATGAGGGATGCAAAGGAGGTTGGAGCGTAGGATGTAGCTTGTCTCTACGTAACAGTGAGATGAAGTTAGGGTTTTGCCCGGATTTTTAGGACACACAGAGTAGTGTCTAATGGTTGAGGGTGCTTGAAGACGAGTTGATAGGAACAACCACAGAACTGGTTGGTCTAAGGATTGCAGTGCGTGTTATTTGCAACACCTAACAAATCCTCTGGTATCGGTTACATCTAGCCACAGTGCCCTTTGTTCTACAAAACTATGATGTGGATCTGCCGGGAGCGCCCCCTGGATTTTCCAGTTGCCGAAAATTCTGCTAAAAGCTTAAAAACTACTCAATTTAGTCACCATCTAAGTCACCATCTAACGATTGGTTTACCGTTGGCACTAGCGGCATTACTTTATCCACAAGTAACAGTGGCACAAAACTTGAGACTGCCAGCCCCGCAAGTTTTTGCATCCATAACTGGGCTGGCAACTTCCAACTCTACAAAAACACAATCATCTGGTCGGGTTTGTCAAACGAGCGACAATTTGAGTTCCCCCACTCAACTCACCACTTGGGTGGGAAATTTGGTGCAGGTTTCGACTTGGGTAGGAGATCCTGAAGCGGGTCTGACGCAGCTCATCCAGAGCTTAGGCCCTCAGCTTGCGAGTTATTTAAATCCCAGTCCTTGGCCGACGATTAGCGATCGCGCTCAACAAGCCAGAGTCCCTGTGGTCATGTATCACGATATTCTGCCAGAAAAGCAAGTCTTCTTTGATGTCACGCCAGAAGAGTTTGAGCAACATCTGCAACTGATTCAAGAACGGGGGTTAACTCCGATTAGCCTTGAGCAGTTGACCACACATCTACGAACTGGCTTGCCTTTGCCAGAAAAGCCAATCTTGTTAACCTTCGATGATGGCTACAGCGGTCACTATAAGTACGTTTACCCATTATTAAAGAAATATGGCTACCCTGCCGTGTTTTCTATCTATACCGCCAAAGTCAGCAAAAAATTGGGGCGCTCTAGCCTCACTTGGGAAGAGTTGCGACAAATGGCCGCCGATCCTCTGGTGACGATCGCGGCTCATAGTGTGACCCATCCTCCTGATCTAACTAAACTCACAGATGATCATTTGCAGACAGAAGTAGCCGAGTCGAAACGAATCCTAGAAGCTGAATTGGGCATACCGATTCGCTACTTTACCTATCCAGAGGGCAAATATGATGAGCGTGTTGCTAAGGTGGTTCAAGAGGCGGGCTACTTAGCAGCGTTCACAATGGATGATGTCGATGAGCGCTTTGCAGGTGAGTCTGAAAGCTTGTTGGCGATCGCTCGCTTTGGCCAGTCTCGGTTACCAGATGTGGTGGATCAAGCTTGGGGTGGAGCACCTCTGCCCAGTTGGAATTTAGGGTTTGATTTTTCTGCACCAGTGCAACTTACCGAGACAACAATTGACGAGACACCTTTTCGGTTAATTTCCGGGGGTAAACCGATCACGATTCATGCCAAGAGCCGTTACCAAGTCCAAGAAATTCTAGAAGGAACTCAGGCGATCGCAGCGGTGGATGGTGGTTTCTTCTCGCTCAAGTACTTGGACTCCAACGTGATGATTGGCCCCGTCATGAGTCAAAGCAACGGGCGATTTGTGCCAGGAAATAAAAGCGAAAATCGGAAGCTGGCGGGACGGCCTTTAGTCGTTATGAGCCCTCACGCTGCTAAGTTTATTCCTTTTAATGGGGAAAAACACAATAGTTTAGAGGGCGTGCAAGCCGAATTGCCAGGTGCGACAGATGCTTTCGTGGCGGCGGCTTGGTTAGTCAAAGAAAGCCAACCACAACCTGCGAGTACCTTCGGTAGCTTGTTCGACTTTGATGCCGTGCGCCACCGGGCTTTCTGGGGCATCAATCAAACAGGCCAACCCATCATCGGCGTCTCGGTAGAGCCAATCGATTCTGTTTCCTTAGGAATTGCTCTAGAGAAGGCAGGTTTTCGTGATGCCGTGATGCTGGACTCTGGTGCTAGTACTTCACTAGCTTACAAAGGTGAATCACTGGTGGGGTATATTCCTCGCCCTGTGCCTCATGTGGTCGCACTTGTGCCCTCAGACGCAGAAGCTAAAGCAGCTTGTACCTTGGCTTCTCGATAATCTGGTATCGCGATCGCCTTGAACCTTTCCATAAAAAAAGCTGGATAGCATCAAAAACTACCCAGCTTTTTTAGTTAAGAGTCGAACCTGTTAATTAAAACCTGTTAATTAAACAGTGACAGCTTTCTTGGTAGCGCCACCCAGTTCGCCTTTGGCATATTTAGCAGCAAAATCATCCAGAGAAACAGGCTTGATCTTGCTAGCTTGACCCGCAGCACTAAAGGCTTGGTAGCGCTCAGCACAAACGTTTTGCATGTACTTGATAGAAGGCTTGAGGAAGTGACGAGGATCGAACTCCTCAGGCTTAGAAGCTAGCGCTTCACGTACCGCAGCAGTGATCGCCAAACGGTTGTCGGTGTCGATGTTAACTTTACGCACACCGCTCTTGATACCCTTTTGAATTTCTTCGAGGGGTACACCGTAGGTTTCAGGAATCTTACCGCCGTACTGGTTGATCAGTGCAATCAGATCTTCGGGTACAGAGGAAGAACCGTGCATTACCAAGTGGGTGTTGGGCAGACGACGGTGGATTTCTTCGATGCGGCTGATGGCGAGGATTTCACCAGTGGGCTTACGGGTGAACTTGTAAGCACCGTGGCTGGTACCGATCGCAACTGCAAGGGCATCAACGCCAGTTTGCTCTACGAAATCTACGGCTTCATCGGGATCAGTCAAAAGTTGGTCGTGGGAGAGGGTGCCCTCAAAACCGTGTCCATCTTCCTTGTCACCTTGGCCAGTTTCTAGAGAGCCGAGGCAACCCAATTCACCTTCGACGCTGACGCCGATCGCGTGAGCAACTTCTACCACTCGGCGAGTTACTTCAACGTTGTACTCGTAGCTGGAAGGAGTTTTAGCATCCGCTTCCAGAGAGCCGTCCATCATGACGCTGGTAAAACCATGACTCATGGCTGAGTAGCAAGTCGCAGGGCTATTGCCATGATCCTGGTGCATTGCGATAGGAATATCAGGATAGGTCTCTACCGCAGCCAAAATCAGGTGGCGTAGGAAAGCTTCTCCAGCATATTTACGAGCGCCACGAGAGGCTTGCAAAATCACAGGGCTATCGGTTTCATGGGCAGCCTGCATGATGGCTTGAATCTGCTCCATGTTGTTAACGTTGTAGGCGGGAATGCCGTAACCGTTTTCAGCCGCGTGATCCAACAACAGCCGCATGGGTACGAGCGCCATAGAGAGTCCTCCTAATTACTTCGTCGTTAGCTAGCTAGTTTTAGACGAGCTCAATTCTTACGTTAATCTTAAGATACTTTGTACTTATAAATAGAAGAAGTATCTCAAGATTCACCTTGAACCCTTCTTACTAGGTCTATAAGATTTGTTTATCTTTCTTTTTATGGGTCGCCCGGGATTCGAACCCGGAACAAATCGGTTAAAAGCCGAGTACTCTACCGTTGAGTTAGCGACCCGTTGAATTGCACTTGTCTCAGCGCCGTTTACAACAATAACACACCCTTTCTAGATTTAGAAAGATATTTGCGAGAAAAATCTACAAATAATCCGGAGATTTTTAGATTGCTTACCCAGCTTGAGATACAGCGCCTAGACTACAGCAATTTGGCTATGAGCTGAACGGTTGTATCTAAGCTTGCACCGGGTGCTAACTGGGTTAGGCGATCGCCCGTATTTAAGGCATTGCGTCCCGCAGTCCAAGGCTCTAGACAATAGAACTCTTTGCCTTTTACGGTCCAGAAGACAACAGTGGAGTAGGGTGACTCGTAGCTGAGCGTCAAATGCACCCCTTGGCTGCGATCGCTGGCTGTGGCTGAGCGGCGCGAGAGTTCCCGGAACGCCACATCAATTTCGTCGCGCTCAAAATCGAATTGATTGCTGAAGGATTCGACGGTCTGCGATCGCTGATCGAGCAAGTCCGTGGCAGGAATATCGAACTGGAGCTGAGTTTTATCTGAGGTTACAAAGTAGGGATGCAGTCCTACTGAGAAGGGCATTGGCTCATTAGAGCGATTCTCAAACCGCTGATGAATCTCTAGGGTATGCCCTTGCAGTTTGTAGGTGAAGGCGACTTGAAACTGAAAGGGATATGCCGCCAGAGTTTGCTCATTGCTCTCTAACACCAGAGTAAGGCTGGCTACGTCTTGCGTTTCCTGCTCCGCCACTTGCCAAGGTAAATCACGAGCAAAGCCATGTTGCTTGAGCGTGTAGGTTTGCCCGTTGTGGTTGTAGGTGTTGTTGGGCAGATTGCCGCAAATCGGAAACAGGATTGGGATGCCGCCCCGCACAGTTAATTCAGGATTGGTGAATCGTTCCGCATCCAGATACAGCAGCTCTTGGCCTTGCACTTGCCAACTGGTAACAATGCCACCTCGCTCAGGCACAACTTCTAAGTGAGAGTTGGTGGCTTGGTCGGAGAGTAGATAGGTTTTGTATTGCCGCTGTTCAGTTGCGATCGCAAACACAGTGATTAACTCCTTAAATTTTGAATCACACCTGGCTCAGCCCTTTAGAACTTCTACAGAACTTCTACGGCAATTCTGTCACTGGAGACGTTACAGGTGCATCTAGCAAGAGCTGGCTACTAGGCATTAGAACTGAAGCTGGAATTGTCGCGGATGGTGCGGGGGTTGTAGAAGCTTCATGCTCTAGAAGGGCAATGCGCTCCCGTAGAGACTGTTTCGGACGCGGCGGCTGTTCCGGTGGGGGCACAGTGGGTACAGGGTCAGGAGAGGAATTCCCTTGCTGTAAATTCGGATCTGTAGCGGGTGCAATCGGGACGGTCTCGGCAGGATTAGTGATGAAAGGCTCTAAGCGATCGCTTGGTGCGGTTGGTGGCATCTCCAAGGGCTGTGATTCCACCCCAGTCGAATCATCAGCAGGATTTTCTGGAGAGGTAGTAAACGGTTCCAGGTTGTTGCTAGGGGAAGTCGATGGCCAAGACGATGGCTCAGAGTTTGAAGGTGGATAGGCATCCTCTGTAGGTGCGTCCGCTGGAGCAGTAAAAGGTTCTAAAGTTTCACTAGAACCAGGTCTAGAGGCAGGTGCTTCATTGAGCGGTCTGGAAGGATCGTCATTGAAGGGCGACTCGAATGGTTCAGAGGTGTCTTGAGGTGCAGTAAAAGGTTCTCCCGCAGGTTGAGAATTGAGAGGGGCGCTAGGGTCTGGAGCACCGTCATTGGGAGTAAGCTCATCAGGCGGCTCTGCTGGATCTGGTGTTAGGGGTTGCCAATAGTCATCCGGTTCTTCGCGATGGGGGTAAGTGTAACCACTTTCAGGTTCTGTGGCTGGCTCTGTGATTGGTTCTGTTAGTGGCTCTGATGGCTCATCATTGAACGAGGGATTGGAGGGTGAACCATCCCCAGAATCATCCCTGGAGTCAAAAGAGGGTGCAGTGGTTGGTTGTGAGAAGGGATCAGTGGTCGGTTCCGAGAAAGGTGCAGTGGTCGGTTGTGAGAAGGAGTCAACCGGAGGCTGAGACGGTAGCGGTTGCCAGTTGTCCGTAGGCTTTGAGTTAGGGAAGCCAGGGGTAGGCTCTGGGTTGGAGAAGCTAGGAGAGTTGTTACTGGGTGAGTTATAGGGTGCAGTATCAGGCGCAGTATCAGGCGGAAAGGCAGGTTGCGAGTTCAGCGGTGTAGAAGTGTCCCTAGGGAACTCAGGAGGCAGATCATTCGGTGCTGCGTCTGGAGCAGTGATAAAAGAGTCAGGGGATGTTGGTTGGGGTGGGGTCAGAGGCGATGGAGCCACATTGGTGGCATCAGGACTAGGCAATGGCTCGCTGAAAACCTCTGATTCACCTGGAGCCACTACTTTAGAAGTTTGAGCATCGAGAATAACCGTGGATGGCATCGGTTGATCAAAGAGGCTCGATCGCTCACGAATTTGATTCAAGATTTGCTCACCGCGATTGCCCGACACAATCCGGGGTTGATATTGCGCCACCTCGACAGGCAAAAACTCCACCTTCATTTGCTTGTCGCGCAAGGCGACCTTCAGCACAGCGGTATCATAATCGCTGCGAGAATTGCCGCCAAAAATGAAGTTACCGAGCGAGTAGGCGATCGGGCGTCCTTTATAAATTTCTGCCCCTTGAAGTACATGGGGATGGTGGCCCACGACCAAATCGGCTCCTACGTCAATCGTGTGGTGGGCTAATTGAATCTGCAAATCTGCCGGATACTCAGCTAACTCTTCGCCCCAGTGGTAATTCACCACGATCCAGTCCACTTGCTTACGAATCGCTCGAATATCCTCGGCAATGCGGTCTTTACGGGTAGAATTGGTGCCCGCAGTGGCGATGTCTGCCGCATGGAGATCTGCGTCGTAGTAACCCAGATAAGCAATCCGCTGTCCCTTAACTTCTAGAATTTCTGGGCGACGAGCTTCTTTAATGTCTCGGCCAGCTCCAATGTGATGAATCCCCGCTTGATCTAGCGTCTCCAACGTTTCCATTAACCCAGAGGCTTCGTAATCCATCGCATGATTGTTGGCTAGCGTCACAATATCAACGCCACCATTGCTCAACACTTCCACTGATTCAGGATCGGCTTTGAAGTTAAATTGCTTATCGGGTAGCGGGGTGGTAGCGTCAGTCAAAGGATTTTCGAGATTCACCATCGCCACATCTGCTTGGCGATATTCCTTCATATCAGCAAAGGCCCAGTTGTAGTCTTCGCCGACTAAATCCTCAAAGGCATCGGCCAGAGTGACATCGCCACCAAACATCAAGGTGACGGCTGGATCGGAGGGGTTGAGCAAGTTTTGGTGCTTCACCACCGGAACCGTTTCCAAGGCAGCTCGAATCGTATTGGGTCGGTTGGATGCAGCAGTGGTGAGGGTAGATTCTGGCCTTTGTCCGTTGGCGGAGGCGATTGTGGGTGCGGTCGGAGTGTCGTTGTAGCTGAGCAGGCAACCTAAGACAAAAGCTGCCACGGCAGAACCACTGAGGAGGAGGGAGCGGGCTAGCTTGAGGTAGACGCGCTGGTCTAGGAGTTGTTTGACTGAATGTGGTTTAGCCACGGCTGGGGCGCGGCTGGATGGAGAGTGCGATCGCTTTTGGCGTCTAGCAGCATTGGCTAAACGAACCGACTGCTGCCACAAAACCTGGCTCTCATCCGTAAAGCGGGCAGTAATTCGTACCCCTTCAATGAAATCTAGGTTGAGCTTACAGAGGCGATGGCAAATGAATCGGACTAAGCGCTCGCGTTCTGGGATGCGATCGAACTCCACCGTAATATGCAGGCAATTAGAACGAAGGGGTCGAATTGAGGCGTAGATCCCTTGAGGCGCTAAGTAGCTATTCAGCCAATAGGCGATCGCTCGAACATTTCCTTCTCGCGCTAACTCCAGCACCGAAGGTTGATAAACATCATTAGAATAAGCCATCCTCTTCACTCCTCAACATCAACTGCCGCCGTTCTTCCAGTTGCACCCACAAATTGGCAGATGATTGACCCTATCTTATCGGCATTAAATCACTAATTACCCAAGCGGGAAACCTATTTACAGCCTTAATACAGAATAATTAGCCCTGCTAGAACTGTAGTTCACGCTATTTTGACTTCGTGGACGCAGACACTACTCTTCTCAATTGATATTAATTGTCAGTGATATTAATCACAAGTTTATGGCGTTTAAAGTCACAGGTTTTAGTCGATCTTAATCAACTGCTAGAACTCAAAAGTATTTGATAGTAAGGGTGGAAGTACAAACGTCAGGATAATTCGTAGCTATGATCCATACGCTCGTACAATCTGCTTTCCAAACAGGCTGTCTCAGCGTGGAATCTGAGGGGTTAATCCGCCAGGTATTAGCAATTAGGGGCTATAAAGCTGCTGATTTAGAAGTGCTAGAAAAGCTATATAGCGCGGTTCATTCGGGAATAATTAAGCGGGAAGCTTCTGGATCAATGGAAATGCCCTTGCAACGTCTCGGTTCTGGGGCAGGACGGGGATAACTCTCAGTTGAAGCAAAAACTAGCAGGGTAGAAGGTTTCACTGAACCCTTGCGACGGTGGTAAAGAATGCTTTAGCTTAGCAAGTCTTAAACCCTGATCTTTTGGAACCCAATTTTTATTTGACGACTCAGCGATTTTAATTCCAATCAAATTAGATTTTTATCAGCTTTGAACCAAAAGTTTCCCTCCTAATGACCTATCAGACCTTAAGCTCCTAATTCAGGGGCTTATTTTTTTAGTTACGGGTTCTAGATTTCTGCTGCTTCTGTTCCCAAGCTCGAAGAATATGAGCCATCGTTACCTTAATCTCTAATGACTCTGCGGCTGCATAGAAGGTCGCAGCTTGGGCGATCGCTCGGATTTCACCCCCGCTCAAAGGCAGCTTGTGAGCCAGAAACTCCCAATCGATACTAGAGTCTAAGCTAATTGTGGCTGGAAAGACTTGGTGCCACAACTTCAAGCGATCGCCCGGAATGGGCAGCAAAAATTCTAAAATGTGGTCAATTTCCTGTCGCCAATGCCATCGAACCGATTGCAACATCGGCACACTGAATAAGGTGATCCCTCGCTGTTGCTGACGCTGGTGAATCAGTTGGTGAAGCTCTGCGCTCGCTAATGGAGCAGAACGTCCCAGCCAAAGCTGCGCTGACTTAATCAGCAATACAGTTGGGCTATGTGCGTGAATCTCCTGAAGCAACCCTGGAAATTCTGCGGGCGGAACCAATGCCAGATCAGTCCAGAATAGGGAAGTTTGTAGTTGTTGAGCGATCGCGGCGGCTGCCATTGTTTTGCCTGTACCCGCTGCTCCTACCAAAATTGCCACGGTTCCAGGTAGTGGTGGAATAGTAGAGGCATCAAGCTGTAACTGGCTCCACACTGCCTGTACATCAGACCAGAGTTCTACCCGCCGTCCCAAATGCTGCAAGGTTTCTAGGAGCGATGGCGGCAAAATTAGTTGCGTCCAATTAGGTGTAGTAGGTATAGTTTTTGCTTCATGTAGGTGGCAAGGCAGCAGAGAAGGGCTATGAGGAATTGGGGGCACCTTAGGAAGCTGAGGCGGTTGAAGCAAAATCTGTAAAGTTTGCGGTTGCGGCTGCTCAGCTAATAAGTAATTCACCAAGCTATCACTCAGCTTCAGCCGACGAGTTAGCAACGTTTCGTCGCCACAAGCCACAATTTGCAACAAACCCTGATGAATCAAGCCAGAGTTGGTAGTTAGATAAGCTCGCCCTGCTTGCCATTCCTGATCATTGCGGCATAGTAATCGCAACACCAAATCAACGGTAGGTAGGTCAGGGCAACCACAACTACTAGAAACTTGAACCGCCACTCGCGCTGCTGAACTGGACTCTTGGCTTTGTAAATAGCTGTAGAGCTTAGCGTAGCGACGATTAATTTCTGGAGCCAAGCTAAACAGCACAAGGTTCTTCTCGAAGATCGTAAGCTTGAGGCGATCGCGCAACTGAGGTAAACCCAAAGCGACACCCTGCTGCAAACTAGCCTGAATTCGAGCTTCCATCTGCTGCTGATAGCTGGTGGCAGAGCTGCTCCGATTGGTGGGACGTGGACGAATTTCGTCGTAACCAACAGTGCTATCTAAGGTAACTAAGCCTTTCCACCAATGACTTGTGACCCGATCAGCCCGTGACTGGGCCACTCGGTCTACCGTTTTTTGCTCTTGACGTTGCCGAGCGATCGCCACACTCAGGATGCGATCGAGCCAAGTCAGTTCTGCTTTCAGGTAGGCCCAGTTATTCTGAAACCCTTCCACTGGATCACTCATGATTCATCACCCGGATGAATTCGAGGGGTAAGCCATCCGCATCGGCAATGAAAGCAACTTCATAGATGCGATCGCCAATCATTTGTTGAGTCGGTTCCAAAAGCACCTTTAAGGGCTGGATCTGCTCTGGCTGAGTCTCCGCTGCCGCCAAAAATTTCGCTTGTAAATTCTCCAGCCACTTTGGCAAATCCGCAGTGGTATCGGTGAGGTCAAAGGAGAGGTGATAGTACCCGGTGTAGTGCTCGTCGTTAAAAGCATCAGCCACTGGACGCGGTTGCGGAATTTGGATCAACTCAATCCGTCCGTTCAAGCCTTCCATCCAGCAAGCCAAGGTGTAGCCTGTGGTGAATCGTTCGTTAACTACAAACCCTAATTGCTCGTAAAACGCGATCGCTCGATGGATATTGGCAGTCCGAATAGATGCGTGATGCATAGGTGATGAAGCTAAGCGCGTCGGGCCGTTAGCTAATGAATGGCTCACGGCTCAGGATGGATTACTCAAACAATCGGAAATAGGGATAACGAACCGGAGCACCTGGCTCTTTTTCTAAGTCGAAATTAATTACATCCCAGCAAGGGTCTTCTTCTGGGCTAGGACTAAACTCTACGGGCAGACCGTAAAGCCGAGGTTTGGCTGAATCTGTCTGACCCCGCCAGGGAGTGCTGCGTTCTAAATAAGCGCTAATTAAATCTTTATAGCGTTGGGCAATAATGACGCGAGTCGCCCGATAGCCTTGGGTGTAAAGCCGATCTAACGCTTCGTGGATTTCAAACCGAATGCCGTCTGGATGCGTGTGCTGACGATACCATTCGTTATTCCACTGCCTCCAGTGACGTCCTGACTGCAAGTGAACCAGTTCGCCTGTTTGTGGATCTGATTCAAAAGCACCGTGCCTCTGACACAAATAAGTATCTGTCAGGGTTAGGGCCGGAATGGTTTGACGGCAGTGCGGGCACTGAATCTCCGGACCAAAAATTGGATACTGTAAGCCATGAGTCATCATGAAGTGCGGATCTGCATGGTATTTCTGCGTCAGTGCCAGTTTTATTTATTATAACTAGGGAAGTCTTGCCCTAGATGTCAATTCTATGGGCATTCTGCTGATACTCTGGGCACAATTTTGAGTGATTTCAACCCATCTTCTCTAATTTCGGCCTCTTATTGGCCTGCACCGGATCTTTCTCAAGCTGCCTTTGTAGCTCCAGGTGCGACGGTTATGGGTAATGTAGCGATCGCTGCTGGGGCCAGCATTTGGTTTGGTGCAGTGGTGCGGGCTGATGTCGAGCGTATTGAAATTGGCATCTGTACCAATGTTCAGGATGGCGCTATTTTGCATGGCGATCCTGGTAAGCCCACGATCTTGGAAGACTACGTCACCATTGGGCATCGCGCCGTCATTCACAGTGCTCATATTGAGCAAGGGTGCTTAATTGGGATTGGGGCGATCGTGCTGGATGGAGTGCGTGTGGGGGCAGGCAGCATTGTGGGGGCAGGTTCGGTCGTGACCAAAGATGTCCCTCCGCGATCGCTCGTGGTCGGAGTTCCGGCAAAGCGACTGCGTGAACTCTCAGATGAAGAAGTTGCAGACTTATTTGAACATGCCCGTCGTTATGAAAGATTGGCCTTGGTTCACGCAGGCAAAGGCACAGATATTGGCTTTACCCAAGCACCTGCTTAGCCTCTTTTCTAGGACACTTCTTGTGAGTGATCTGCGATCGCAGAGAGTGAGACAAAAGGCTGAGAAATTGCGATCGCTGTGAAAAAGCGCCCGTTTGGATAAATAATACAATTATGAGAGCTATTCAAAAATCTTTAATCTCTGGTTAGAAGAGGATCGGGATATGGACTTGGATTTTCGTGTAGTGGTAGTTTTGCTGCCAGTTATTGTGGCTGGAAGCTGGGCAGCGTTCAACATTGCCAAGGCAGCCTTGGCTCAAATTCAGGGCTTTCTGACTAAGTAACCACAAAGTAGCGCTGAATTATTTCAGTTCACGTTATGCAACAAACGACTGTCATCCTTTATGGAACTACAGTCGTTTTTGTTTTAGCGCTATGGGTGCGAGCAATTCGAGCGCTGGAGTTTTGTTGGGCTGTGGCTTTAATCAGGTTTTTGCTCGGTTATTTCAGACCATGCCAGCGGGTTGAAGGAAGTGTCGTAGTCGTAGACATCAATGTGTTCGGTCTGCTTGAGGAAATTCACTACTATGTAGGTTAAAGGGGTGGCGATCGCCTCGTAAGCCGTTTTGATCAACCATTGCGTCACGATTGCTGAAATCATCTGGCTAGCTGCGATCGTGCCGACAAAGGCTACCGTGACGAAAATTAGCGAATCCAACCCTTGCCCTACAATCGTGGAACCAATGGTTCGCATCCAAAGCCACCGTCCCTGCGTGGCAACTTTCATCTTGGCTAACACGAAGGAATTGACAAATTCCCCCACCAGATAGGCTAGAAACGAAGCCAGCAGTAACCGAGGTGTATTTCCCAGAATTCGCTCGTAAGCAGCTTGTCCATCCCAAAACGAGGCGGCTGGTAGTTGTTGACCCAGCCAAATAGCAAGCACGGCAATTAAGTTGCACAGAAACCCCAGCCAGATTGCTAGACGTGCCTGCCGATATCCATACACTTCAGTGAGCACATCCCCGCAGATATAGCTAATCGGAAAAATCACGATCGCAGCAGTGACGACCTGACCTTGCAGGCTCACCAGCTTAGTGGCGATAATGTTTGACACAATCAAGCAGGTCACGAATAGAACCACCACGAGCAGAAACCACCCAGAGTAACGCTCTGGTGGAGTGGGTGATGCGGCGGAGAAATGGGGTGAACGCTTGGGCATGATGCTTTCACAGAGAGTTTCTTGGAAAGCATTGTGGCACTGAATTTAGGAAAAGGGTTGAGATGCTGGGTTAAACCAAAAATTTGACGCTGACTGCCTAGCAGTCAGCGTTAGGTGATGTAGGCCCTACAGCCTGATAAAACTCCTTAGGTTTAACTTGAGTACTGTAGATTGCGCTCAGCAGCCCTGCTAAAGTTTCTGGCGTTAGCTTCTTTCTTTCTAATAACACTTGAGCGAGGATTTTTGCCTGACTCAATGGTAGCTGCGGGCTGGCAGATAATTGTTGATTTTTCTGATTCAAGCTAGCTAAAGCTTGATAGACATGGACCAATTCTTGCTCTAGGACTTGAGTGTCGTGGTCCTTAGCTTCTAGTTGCTGCTTCAGAGACTTCAACTGTTCTTGTAACAATTCGATCGTATCTTCGAGCTTAGATTCGGTCTGATCATAAGCATCACCAATTTGCTCTAATACTTCTTGCTGCAATGATTTGCTTTGATAGACATGGACCAGCTCTTGCTCTAGGACTTGAGTGTCGTGGTCCTTAGCTTCTAGTTGCTGCTTCAAAGACTCCAACTGTTGTAGCAATTCGATCGCATCTTGGAGTTTAGATTCGGCCTGATCGTAAGCATTGCCAATTTGCTCTAATATTTCTGGCTCGAATGATTCGTTTGGCATAGCTTACAGTGCCTACGGGTTTTGTTGTCAATGCATACCTCTCAAATAAAAGTTTAGAGGATGGCAAAATAGAGGACGACAAAATTCATTAAACAAGAGAAACTAACTTTAACTAGTGATTCATCTAGCCAAGAAGCAGAGCTGCAAAAATCAAGATAGATGGCCAGGTAGCTGATGCCATTTTATAAAGTAGTGGTTGTGGTTTTGCAATGAATTCGAGCAAGCAAGCGAGTGATGCAGTTCAACCTGATGATGCCAGCCAGTTCCTCAACGTGGATGCTCTGCTCAACCGCTTTGGCTATTTTGGGGTGCATCTGGGCTTAGAGCGTATCCAGCGACTCTTGGCGAACTTAGGCAATCCGCACCAGCAAGTCCCGATCATTCATGTGGCAGGGTCGAATGGGAAAGGCTCCGTTTGCGCTTATCTGTCAGCTGTGCTTGCGGAAGCTGGATATCGGGTAGGTCGCTATACCTCGCCGCACTTGATAGATTGGACTGAGCGAATTTGCCTGAATGAGCAACCCATTGCACCAGAAGCCTTTGCACAAGTTTTGCGGCAAGTGGAAGCCGCGATCGCCCCTGATCAACCTTCCCCTACCCAGTTTGAAGTCATCACTGCGGCCATGTGGCTGTATTTTGCCCAGCAGCAAGTGGATATTGCGGTAGTTGAAGTGGGGTTAGGGGGTCGCTTGGATGCCACCAATGTTTGCGATCGCCCCCTCGTCAGCGTGATTACTTCCATCAGCCGGGAACATTGGCAACGCCTTGGCCCCACCCTCGCAGACATCGCCGGAGAAAAAGCTGGCATTCTCAAGCCTAACTGTCCCGCTGTCGTTGGCCCCTTGCCTCCCGAAGCTCAAGCAGTGGTCGAAAAACGGATTGCAGAGCTGAATTGCCCTGCTGTTTGGCCGCAACCCGCGATCGAAATTCAATCTGGTTGGGCCGTAGTCTCCCCTATCCCTAACTTATTCAGTTCAGAATCCAAAATTCAAGATCCAAAATCTAAAATCGAATATCCCTTACCGCTTCCTGGCGCAGTGCAGTTGAGTAACTCCGCTTTAGCGATCGCTACGTTACAGATTTTGCAGCAGCAAGGCTGGGAGATTCCCGATGAAGCCATTATTAGTGGCATTGCTAAAACGAAATGGCCCGGACGGCTCCAGTGGCTCACTTGGCGAGGTCACCGTTTGCTAGTCGATGGTGCCCACAATCCGGCGGGAGCTGAGGCATTGCGGCAATATGTCGATCGGCATGGCGATCAATCCGGAGAAGTGTACGGCGATCGCTCCATTGTTTGGGTCGTGGGCATGATCGGCACTAAAGATCACAAAGAAGTTCTGCAAGCCTTATTGCGCCCTAACGATCAATTGCATCTAGTGCCCGTCCCAGATCATGAGCCTGTGGATCTCGACCAGTTAGCTGGTGTAGCCCAGCAAATTTGCCCTCAGTTAGTGGCCTGTGAAACTTATGCAGATTTAGAGTTGGGCCTACAAGCCGCCACCCAAAACGCCAAAGGGGTAGGCGATCAACCTACCCCCGGTGCTTTAGTTGTATTGGCTGGTTCGCTTTACTTGCTAGGTGACTTCTTTAAACGATTCCAACAGGATTTGGGTACTGTTTAAGCTCCCCTGCGTTGGTTCCACTCTTTCTCGGCATCCGCGATCGCTTGATCAACGGTTTTTTCATCCAGCATGGCAGCTTGCAAATTGTCGTAAATGGTTTTTTGCAGTTGCTTCACGTCCTTCATAGCGGGCACCAACACTTCTGCGTCTTTCATCTGCTCTGCACTAATAGAGCGAGCTTTGTCTACCGGAGTAGCGTTAGTTGGTAGGGTTTTGAAGTAGCTATCCTCTAGCGCTTGTACGGTCGAGGGCAACACATTTGCTTCCTTGGCAAAGGTGAGTTGGTTGTCATTGTTGGTGACGTACAAAGCAAACTTTACGGCTGCGTCAGGATGCTTGGTGTCGCGGGGAACCACTAGATTCATCACGGCCACATTTTTCTTGCCCGTATCTCCGGTGATTTGAGGGGCAGAAGCAGAGGCTTGAGCTACAGCAGGAGCATTTTTCGCGATCGTGTTGAGGAATTCTGCGCCAGAGGCCAGGATCGCAGTCTCGCCTTGCTGATATAGGTCAATGGCGTGGCGGTGGCCTTGGGTCAGCACTTCGCGAGGTAACGCGCCACTCTTATACAAATCGACCCAATACTGAAAAGCAGCTTTACCTTGGGAGGTATTAAAAGCGGCTTTGCCTTGGTCATCGACTAACTGCACGCCCATCTGCACAAAAGATTCCATCACCTCGCCAGAGTCTTCCGGGACGACCGTGGCAAAAAAGGCGTACTTACCCGTTTTGTCTTTAATTTGTTTAGCGACTGTGGCTAGTTCAGCGTAGGTGGTTGGTGGTTGGCTAATTCCTGCTTGTTTCAACAAGTCAGTGTTGTAAATCGCCACTCGCGTCGTCAGATACCAAGGA
Source organism: Trichocoleus desertorum NBK24 (assembly GCF_030409055.1). Lineage (GTDB taxonomy): Bacteria > Cyanobacteriota > Cyanobacteriia > FACHB-46 > FACHB-46 > Trichocoleus > Trichocoleus desertorum_B. The sequence goes on from NZ_CP116619.1 coordinate 2,665,901, forward strand.
ATGCCAAAGCTTTGATTACTCAGCGTGCTGGCTTTCCAAATATTAGGAAGATATTGCTGGCGCACCTCGGCGGGAATTTTTTCATCCAAGTTTAACCAGGCATTGCGAGCGGCAAGCTGAGAGGCAAAGCCTGGATTGAGGTTGACCACATCAGGGGCAGTCTTGGCTGAAACAGCGGTGAGAATTTTGCTCTCCATTGCTGCCCAGGGCACATCGACCCAGCGCACTTTGATATCAGGATTTTCGGTTTCAAACTTACCAATTAGTTGGTTGAAATAGTCGGTAAATTGAGGCTGCAACTGCATCGTCCAGAACTCAATTTCTTGCTTTCCTCCGGCAGTTTGATTATTGCCATTAGAGGCGGGGCCTGTGCCACAACTCACCACCCAACTCAAAAGCAAACCCAGTAAGGCAAAAATGCCAAATTGTCTCCAACGTCTCATTCCCATAATTCCACATCGGTTGAGTACTGCCCAATCTCCTGCTTCAGGGTAGCTACCACTACACCACAATTTTGACGGTAGCTGCACTAGCTTTGGCTCGTTCTCTGGCTTCGTCGGTTGTTGTCCCTAAAGCTAAAGCAACACCCATACGTCGCTGGCGATGACACAAAGGCTTACCAAAAATCCGAATTTTACTGGTCGGCACTTGTAAAGCTGCATCTACCCCGACATAGCGCGGAGCGTCACCTGCTTCAGACGCTAAAATCACGGCGGAAGCTCCCGGTCGAATTAGTTCAATTTCGCCAATGGGTAGCCCTGCGATCGCCCGGACATGCAGCTCAAACTCTGACATATTCTGGCTAATCATCGTCACCATCCCTGTATCGTGGGGGCGAGGGCTGACTTCACTGAAGTAAACCGTTTGCGCTCCTGCTGGATCACCTTGAATAAACAGCTCCACCCCAAAAAGGCCCCAGCCCCCCAGTGCTTCCGTGATTTGCTGACCAATTGCGTGGCACTGCTCCAACGTGTCTGGGTTCAACGGGCAAGGTTGCCAAGACTCCCGGTAGTCCCCATCTACCTGAATGTGCCCAATGGGAGGACAAAAATGAGTGCCATCTACCGCCCGCACCGTCAGCAAGGTGATTTCCGTGTGGAACTCGACAAACCCTTCCACAATAATCCGGCGGTGTTGGGTTCGGCCTCCCGACTGGGCGTATTGCCAAGCGGCATCAATTTCAGCCTCAGTTCGGACAATACTTTGCCCCTTCCCCGAAGAACTCATGACGGGTTTGACGACACAAGGTAGCCCCAGTTCCGCGATCGCCTGCTGATATTCCGCCTCGCTATTTGCGAAACGATAAGGCGAAGTCTTTAATCCCAGCTCCTCAGCCGCTAAGCGCCGAATGCCTTCACGATTCATGGTCAAGTTTGTGGCCCGTGCGGTGGGAATCACGCGCCAGCCTTCCTGCTCTAGCTCGACCAGGGTCGCAGTGGCGATCGCTTCTACTTCGGGCACAATCCAATCTGGTTTTTCCCGCTCAATTAAGCGCCGCAACTTCGCGCCATCTAACATATCCACTTCATGCGATCGATGCGCTATCTGCATCGCGGGGGCGTTGGCGTAGAAATCAACCGCAATCACCTCCAGCCCCAACCGCATCGCCTCGATCGCAACTTCTTTGCCTAACTCTCCAGAGCCTAGCAACATGAGTCGTCGCCCACTTGAGGTTAATGGAGTTCCCCAGGCTTGGCTTTCCTGGCGTGATGGCACAGCATTCATAATTTAACCGTCTGTATTTTTCTCTTTTTTATATATACTTTCATCCATCCGCTCTAATTGATGCGGTAATCAAGGGTTGCTCTACGCTTTTGTGCTCTTATGGAGCCCAAGAAGGCACAGCCAAAGAAAGACTTTGTCTAGCTTGGCGGGAACAATGAACCATCAGATCAGCGTCACATCGGTGATTTGCTAGAAGGGAAAATACCTCTTTAGTTGATGGGTTCCCCCGTTTTTTGGCGCGCCCGTCCACAGTACAAATGCCTTCTCACCGTAGCGGATTACCTCAATTTTTGAAGAGGTGTACGCAATTTTCACAATTGTGTGTAATATCGCTGGTAAGTTGAGTTGGATTGAGATCAACAGGAGAGAGTTGCCCCCTCGCTCAGTTCCCCAAAAAAACAAACTTTTGGCAAGTTCAAATTGAGCTTATTGGGGATAAAAAGCTAGAAACATTAGGAAAGGAAAACAACTGTTTTCTTCCCTTTGTCAAATAGTATTGCTTTAGCTGATGTTTTCTGCCGAAGACACAAGCCGCGATCTGTTGGCAGCTCGCTTTTTGTTGATGATATTTTTTAAGGTTTGTATCCTTCTAGGCAGCATGGTAATTCTGCAATAAATTAGTTACCATACATCGGCATCCATCTCACTGCAGCCATTGTCTCTGGCCTCACCTAACTAACTAAACTGATACGACTGAGTGGATAAATGCTGTGGTTAACACATTGAAAGGTCTATTTTCAAAGCGTACGAAAGGGGTTGGCATAGAGATCACCCCCGAACGAGTTAATATTGCCCAAGTGCGAAAGCAGGGACAGGCATTCAAATTAGTCACTCTGTCTTCTGTAGAGGTGCCAGAGGGAATATTTCAGGAGGGCCAAATTGCTGACCCGACTGCAATGGCTGGCTTGATTCAATCTGCCTTGGCTGAAAACAAAATTAAAGTCAAGCGTGCAGCGACAGCGATCCCAGCACGGGAAGCGGTCACTCGCCTCATTCCCGTCCCGGCTGAATTGGATGACCGGGAGCTGCGGGAAATGGTCTTGAATCAAGAAGCAGGTCTTTATTTGACCTTTCCTAGAGAAGAGGCTGATGTCGATTACCAAAAGCTCGGCTTCTTTGTAGATGAGGATGGCATTGAAAAGGTTCAAGTTTTGCTCGTCGCCACGCGCAAGGAAGTTACAGATACTTATATCAGTACGTTTGAGCAAGCGGGGTTGAAACTGGACGTTTTAGAAACTAGCAGCTTCGCCTTGATCCGGACAATTCGAGAGCAACTGCGGCAATTTGCTCCTCAAGAGGCAGTAGCGATCGCTGACGTTCAGTTTGAAAGTACAGAAATTTCTATTGTGGTGGATGGGGTGCCCCAATTTTCCCGCACCGTTCCCATTGGCACGTTCCAAATTCAGAGTGCCTTAAGTCGGGCCATGAACCTACCCCCTAGTCGCAATACTGATTTGCTTCAAGGTATGACGATTCCAATCACTCCCACCGATACTATTGGTGGCACAACTAAAATGGGGGGTACCAATCCAGGTACGGCTGCCATGCTGAGAGTTCTAGGAGAACTAGCAGATGAGCTACGTCGTTCCATCGATTTCTATCTCAACCAAGGTGAAAACTTGGAAGTGGCGCAACTCCTTTTGGCAGGCCCAGGAGGCGGAATTGGTCAGTTAGATGAATTTTTCACTCAACGACTCAGTTTGCCTGCAAGTCAGGTTGACCCAATTGCAGCGCTTTCATTAGAGGTTGAACAAGAAATTCCCCTGGTTCAACGACCTGGATTAGGGGTAGTGCTAGGTCTAGGATTGCGGGAGATCTGAACCCATGTATAGTCTCGACGTTAATTTTCTCAATGACCGACCGGAATATCGACCGGATGTAGGGGGTGGGCCTGCTCGTCCTAAAGCCACGCCTGGTAGCATGGCACCCTTATTTCTAGGGGTCGCAGCGGGTGTTTTTCTTCCTGTTGCCATGGTGGTGCTGTGGCTAGTGCTACAGAACAAAAATGCAGAGCTAGTGACGCGGATTGACACTTTGAATGTGCAATTAGGGGAACTGCAAAAAGCGGATGAGAAGGTGGCTGCCATTAATGCCCAGGCAAGCCAAATTAAGGCTGAAACTGATGCGTTGGCAACAGTCTTTAATCAGATCAAGCCTTGGTCTGCTATGTTGCAGGATATTCGCGATCGCGTTCCGGCGGGGGTACAGGTAAGCACCATCCAAGAAACTGATGCTCCTGCTGCTACCCCTCAGAATCCCAGCCCTGCGCCTAGGGTGGAAATCTCAGGGGTAGCCCGCTCTTTTAACGATGTCAATGACTTCTTACTCACTTTACAGAAGTCGCCTTTTCTGAAATCCGCTGAAACGCAGTTGGTAGGCGCTGACTTAAGAGATAACCCAACTCAAATTGAGGTTCGTCAAGACCCCACGCCCCAAACCACGACTCCTGACGTCCAGGTGAAGTTGCCACAAGTGGTGTCTTATAAAATTCAAACGAGCTTGAGCGATGTTCCTGCCTCTGACTTACTGAGAGAGCTAGATCGCAAAGGGGCTGTGGGGCTGGTTACTCGTATCAGAACGCTTCAACAGAAAGGAGTCATCCAACCATGACTATCAGTGGAGATTTTGTCCCTTCCGATGGCAGAGACTTTGGCTCCGAGCCTGCCTATCCTACAATCTTTGGCATCGCCTTAACTCCTACAGTAAGTGGAGCTCTGGTGGCTGTCTTAGGCATTGGAGCCGCTGCATATCTACTGCTTAACCAAGTGCAGCCAGCTTGGGAGCAGAACCAGAGCCTCCAAGCTGAAGTGGAGCAAAAAGAGACTCAAATTCAGCAACGAGGAAATATTCAGAAAAAAATTGATGCAGCTAACAAGAACCTAGAACAAACCCAACAACGCCGCACAGAGGTTTATGCTTTGTTTGCGGATGAAAGGACATTAGATACGTTGCTGCTTGATCTCAATCGCCTAGTCAATGCTAGACAGGCAAAGTTAAGTAGCTTCACCCCTTCTCAGGAACCAGCCACTGTGATTAGTGACGGTTCTTTGGGAGCAGCGGTGAATGGCAAACTGAAGCGGAAAGAGATCACCGTTAACTTGGAAGGCAGCTACGAACAAACTCAGTCAATTATGCGGAGTATTGAACGTTTACAACCGCTCCTACTAGTTAAGAGTTTCAACTCTCAACTAGACCAGTCAACGCAGAAAATTACTGTAGATCGCCGAGGCCGCTTGATTCCAGTTGGACGTCCTGAAACTACATTAAAAACATCCTTTAAGTTGCAGGCACTACTGCCACTGAGTCCGCAGGAAGCAGCAGCAGCGACACCAGCACCTGCGAAGTAACGTGAACGGCTTTTGAGTGTGGGGCCGAAATAGGTTGAGATTTCCATTTTTTGAGAGGAGGGAACTGTGAAACATCATCTCGGATTGAGCAGTCTATACATTGGTGGAGCGGTCATAGTAATGGCTGCTCAGCCTGTATGGGCTGCTCCAGCAACGCAAGTGACTGGTGTAAAGGTGAATCCCACCAGTGGTGGGGTGGAGGTTGTACTGGAGACGCGCAATGGAGCCCGTCCTCAGGTTTTTACCGTTAGTCGCGGCAATAGTTGGGTGGCAGATGTGATTAATACCCAACTGCGCTTGCCACAAAGTGAAAGTTTTCGCCAAGACAATCCTGCCCCTGGCATTAGCTCTGTCGTAGTGCTGCCGCTGGATACTAATAGTGTGCGAGTGATTGTGGCGGGCCAAGGAGCGGCTCCCGCAGGTCAGGTAGCACAGCGCGATCGCGGTGGCTTGCTTTTCAGCCTTACCCGCCCCGCAGGAAGTGAAACGGCTCAAGCAACTCCTGCCCTTACGGCCCAGCCTGGTACAGGTACCCAGGCAACTCCTGCACCCGTACCCCCAGCGCCTGCTGAGGATGTTCTAGTTCCTAACCCCAAAATTACAGTAGATGGGGTGCCCGTACAGCCGCAAAGCCCGAATGTAGCTCCGCCTTTCCTGCCTAGAGCAGTCGCTCCTCCAGTAGGAGATATTGTGGTTTCCAATGTAGATGCGGCGGCATCAGCAATTGATTTAGGCAGTGCTGAGCGGGTTCCCCGGCTCGTGTTAAGAGATGCGCCAGTTCGGGAAGTCCTATCTCTATTAGCTCGTGCCGCAGGACTCAATTTGGCTTTCAGCGCTGAAGGAGGTGGGCAACAGCAAGGTCAGCAAGCCCCAGCTCAGCCAGGAGCAGCGGGAGCGGGTGGGCCAACCATCTCACTAGATATTGAGAATGAGCCTGTACAGAATGTATTTAACTATGTGCTGCGTCTGAGCAACTTAGAGGCGAACCGAGTCGGACAAACCATTTTCGTGGCTCCTCGGTTGCCCAATACTGCTAGAGATGTGGTTGTTCGTACCTTCCGGATGAACCAGGTAAGTGCAGAGCAGGCTTCCGGCTTCTTGGTCAGTATGGGCGCAGAAAGTGCGGTTACAGTGACTCAACCCGTAACGACTGTTAACGCGATTCCTGTCCAAGGAGCTGAGGGTGCGCCACCGATTACGCAAACTAGCACCACAAACCAGACGGTCGTAAACACGTTGCGGATTGATACCGAAGACTCAAATCCTTTGCTCAGGGGTTTGCAAGTCCTAGTGGATACCCGCCTCAACTCCGTGACCTTAGTAGGAGCTAGAAATCTGGTTGACGTGGCATCGGCTCAGTTAGTGCAACTCGACTTACGCCGTCGTCAAGTAGCCGTGAACGTCAAAATCATTGATGTAAACTTGGGTAAAGAAGAACGATTTGGCTCAAGTTTCTCGTTTGGAATTGACCAGAGCCGAGCTATTAATGCGGGTGGAATTGGAGTCGTAAATTTTGGCAGTACCAGCCCAGTGACCGCGGGCAACCTAACCACTGAAATTGTAGGCCGAGGACCTACCAATTTTGGTGGACCCTTCGGATTCAACTTCGTTAGGCAGTTTTTGCTACAGTTGCAAGCATCTGTTTCCAATGGTAATGCAAAGATTCTGACTGACCCGACTCTAGTAGTTCAAGAAGGTCAGCAAGCAACTGTCAATTTGACTCAACAGGTAATTGGAGACGTTGAGACTACAATTTCGACTAGCACACCTCCAGTAGTCACCACAGAAATTACCAAAGAAGATACGGGTCTGATTCTTACTGTCAATGTTGAGCGAATTGATGATAACGGCTTTGTGACTTTATCAGTTGCTCCCCAAGTAATTGCATTAGCAGGCACGGACGATGTTACATTGCCAGGATCGGGTACACAGACAATTGCTTTGCTATCAGAACGATCGCTGACTTCTGGAACCATTCGGATGCGGGATGGACAGACTTTAATTCTGTCTGGCATTATTCAAGATCAAGACAGAGCTAACGCTCAAAAAATTCCTATCTTAGGGGATTTACCTCTTATTGGTGCCTTATTCAGAAGTACTGTAAGATCCAATACTAGAGCTGAAGTGATTGTGTTGTTAACACCGCAGATCTTGGATGATTCCGATCTCTCTACTGTTGGTTATAACTACACGCCAAGTCCTGATGTGCGCCAGATTCTAGAGCGAGGTACCACCAGCAATCCTGAAAAAAACTAGTTCAGGAGTGAATACCCTCTGCATCAGTAGGGCTAGATCCTACGATTGTAATTGACTATTTTTAGCGATCAATCCCCTATTAATCTTGAGATAGGGGATTTTTTTGTGGAAAAAGTTTTCAAATTTGGGTTAAATTGCCTAAAAAATCCTGAAATCTATATATCTTAAAGGTTTCGACGATCCATATGGGGCGAGTACACCTTAGAATAAGGCATTGAAAATTCGAGTCTGTGGGACTTCCAGCCATTTTGGGCTGAGTTCCCCTCGAAGATTCACTCCACAATCTCGACTGGAGATTCAAACAGCAATATCTACCTTCTTAAAAAAGGAGATTCATACGCATGAATAAAGGTGAATTAGTTGACGCGATCGCTGATAAGGCGAGTGTGACCAAAAAGCAAGCAGATGCAGTCTTGACGGCGGCCCTGGAAACGATTGTTGACGCAGTTTCCAATGGCGATAAAGTCACGCTGGTCGGCTTTGGCTCTTTTGAGTCACGGGAGCGCAAGGCTCGTGAGGGACGCAATCCCAAAACGGGTGACAAAATGGAAATCCCAGCTACCAAAGTCCCTGCTTTCTCAGCAGGTAAGTTATTTAAGGAGAAGGTCTCGCCCCCGGAAAAATAGCTACTTTTCGTTAGCGAGGCTGCTCTTTGAGCCGTCCAATTCACGGGGGGAATTTAGCTTGGGCAGCGGCGCTGGCAGGCTGTCCCCCTGCGGCTATTCTCGATTTTTCTGCCAGTATTAATCCTTTAGGTCCTCCTGAGTCTGCGATTGCGGCGATTCAGACTCACTTATCCGAGCTGACAGCCTATCCTGATCCAGACTACGGTCAACTCCGATCTGTTCTTAGCCAGACTCATAGCTTACCTATAGATTGGCTTTTGCCAGGGAATGGCTCGGCTGAATTGTTGACCTGGGCTTGCTGGGATTTATCGAAGCTGGAGGTGACTGGCTTAGTTACCCCCGCGTTTAGCGACTATTCGCGGGCACTAAAAGCATTTAACAGTTCTGTGCTTGAGTGCCCTTTCGACAATTTTGGTTGGCCGATTTTGGATGTTGGCTTGGTGCTTGAAACCCTAACATCCAAAATCTCACCTCAAACCAGCGGTTTGCTGCTCAATAATCCTCATAATCCGACCGGACAGCTATTTTCTAGAGAGAGTATCCTGCCTTATTTAGAGCAGTTTGCTTTGGTGGTGGTGGATGAAGCCTTTATGGATTTCTTGCCGCCAGGGCAGCAGCAAAGCTTGAGCGACGTAGTACAGGACTACCCCAACTTAGTGATCTTACGATCGCTGACGAAGTTCTACAGTTTGCCTGGTTTACGTTTAGGGTATGCGATCGCCCATCCTGACCGTTTGCAGCGCTGGCAGCAATGTCGTGACCCCTGGCCTGTAAATGTGCTGGCCGCAGGAGCCGCAGCCGCAGTGATGCAGGATGTCGCCTTTCAAGAGCAAACTTGGGCTTGGTTGCCAACGGCGCGATCGCAACTTTACGAAGGTTTGGCTCAATTACCAGGGCTGCAACCTTATACGGGTGCCGCCAATTTTTTATTAGTCAAGTCGGCGCAGTCGAGTGTAGAGCTGCAAAAAAAGCTGCTGCTGCGTCATCAAATTTTGATTCGGGATTGTCTCAGCTTTCCAGAATTGGGCGATCGCTATTTTCGGGTTGCCGTGCGCTTGGAGGCGGACAATCAACGATTAATCGCAGGGTTGGCTGAGATTCTTTAAGAGGTTGCTGAAGAGCTTAGCCAATCTAATAACCGATTCAAATAACTTGGTGAACGACTAAAAGCATGTCAGTTGAATACGACTTGGTAGTAATTGGTGGCACCCCTGCGGGCGGGTATGCAGCGAAGATGGCTGCCGAGTTGAAAGCGCGTGTGGCTTGGGTTGTGCCCGAAACGTGGGGGGAGGTAGATTCAGAGTCATCAGGGATTACCCATTATGCCCTGGCTCATTTGGGTCAGATGTCGCAACAGTTTTACCAAAGCCAATTCTTTTTGTCAGGGCAGGCAACTGATACAGGAGCTTTAACCCTGGCTGAGCACTGGCCGATTATGGGGCAGTGGATACAGCGAGTTGCGGCTAACTGGGAAGAACAAACATCACCCACTGTGCTGTCAGCGCTAGGAGTTGAAGTAATTTTCAGCTCAGGGCAATTTTGTCGTCGGCCTCGGTTTGCTTTTAGTGTCCGCGATCGCTTGCTCCGAGCCCGTTCTTACCTGTTGGCTTTAGAGAGTGGCCCAGTGGTGCCAGAGATTGCGGGGTTGAGCAGTACTGGATTTGTCTCGGCAGCTCAGGTTAGTGGATGGTTTGCCAACCAGAATTTGCCGAAATCGGTGGTGATTTTGGGGGGTGATCCAACCGGAATTGCTCTGGCTCAAGCTTTGGTGCGGCTGAATACTCAGGTGACGTTGGTTGTGGAGAGCGATCGCATTTTGCCCCATGAAGATGCAGAAGTGGCGTTTTTACTGCAAGCCCAGTTGGAAGCCACAGGGGTTCGCATTTTGACTGATACGCCTGTAACTCAGGTGCGGCAAATTGAGCAGCAAAAATGGGTGCAGGTGGGAAACCAGGCGATCGCTGTAGATGAAATTGTATTGGCAATGGGGCAGCAACCGCAGCTAGAGTCTCTTAATTTAGAGGCGGCGGGAGTGCAATGGTCAGCACCGGGAATTTGGTGCAACCAAAAATTACAAACCACAAATTCCAGGGTTTATGTCTGTGGCAACCCGATCGCAGGTAATTTGTTGCCTCATGTCGCGCAATATGAAGCCGCGATCGCCCTCAGAAATGCGCTCTTTTTTCCGCGTTACAGGGCCAACCACCAAGGAATTCCCCTGACGTTGACTACCGCTCCAGCCTTGGCGAGAGTGGGCTTGACAGAGCAAGCAGCCAGACGACGCTATGGCAAAGCGGTGTTGGTGCTACGGCAGGACTTCAAAAGTTTGGCGCAGGCACAGATTCGCGGAGAAACCACCGGACTGTGTAAGTTGGTGGTGCATCGCAATGGCTCGATTTTGGGTGCCCATATTTTAGGGCCAGAGGCCAATGAGCTGATTGCGGTGATGGCTCTAGCTATGCGACAGCAGCTCAAGATTGAGGCGATCGCTGATTTAACGACTGCCTCCCCTACGTTTTCGGAAATCCTGAGTCAAACAGCGGCGGAATGGCAGCTCCACCGCTTTCAGCACAACTCAATGTGGCAAAACTTTTTAGAAGCTTGGTTAAATCTCCGGCGATCTTGGTCTTCCTAGCGCCAAATTAGCCGATGTTTTAGACTCGCGCCTCAGACTCGCGCCAGTGTCACGGCTTCTGGTTGATCTTGATATTTACCTCGACGAGTTTCGTAACTGACTGCGCAAGGCTCCCCTTCTAGAAATAGGAGTTGCACCACGCCTTCATTGGCATAAATGCGGCAATCAGCGCTGGAAGAGTTAGAAAACTCTAGAGTAAGGTGCCCGCGCCAGCCCGCCTCAGCAGGTGTGAGGTTGGCGATGATTCCTGCTCTGGCATAGGTTGACTTGCCGATGCAAATAACCGTGACATTGGTAGGAACTTCCAACTTCTCTAGGGCGACTCCCAAAGCATAGGAGTGGGCGGGCAGTACGAAATAGCTACCATTGCTATCTGTATGCAGCTTAGTCGGCTCTAAATTTTCTGGGTTGAAGTTTTTCGGATCGATCACAGTGCCGGGAATGTGGCGGAAAATACGAAACTCGGCAGGTGATAAACGAATGTCGTAGCCATAGCTCGATAGACCATAACTAATGACAGGTCGAATTGCTAAGTTGGCATCACCGGAAACTTCCCGAACCAACTGTGGCTCAAACGGCACGATCATGCCTTTTGCTGCCATTGCTGTAATCCATGTATCGTTCTTAATCATCCCGCTTCCCCAAACTCCGAATCCCATGTTTCCCAAAGCAGAGTTAAATTACACCCATAACTGTCACCAGGGCAATATTCCGTGCTAATTCGTGATGTCTAGCTGATAACTATGAGCTTGATTAGCTAAGGTTGATGGCTGCGGCGAAGTTCTGTGATTTGATCGGCAACGTCCAAGATCGCTTGCGGCATTTCTGGCCCAGTTAAAATTACATCTACATAGCTAGGCCGCTTCTGTAAGAAAGCCAGCACTTCTGTTTCTGCAATCAAGTCGAAGTTAATCGCCAAGCTTAATTCATCTAAGACGACTAGATCATACTTGCCTTGCATCACTACGGCTTGTGTGTGGTGCCACAAATCTAGAAGCGATCGCATTTCTGTCTCGTCTAGATGAGGGGTGTCGATGCAACGAGGCAAATCGCAGCGAATCCAATCCAGATTTTGCCCTAGCCGTACTGGATGCTCGTAGCCTTGCCCAATGCCACCCTTGAGAAACTGCACTACTAAGACTGATGTGCCTTGCCCTGCGATTCTGAGTGCTTGCGCCATCACACTGGTGAAGAAGCTGCGATGCGAGCAAGTAAAAACCTGTACCAATCCTTCGATCGCGTGGGGGAATCGACGACTCACCTCTACAGCAACTCGACGTTCTCCAACACCTTGCGTTTTGAGGGGATTTAGGGCTGGGGTTTCAATTTGGGAAACCATAAGGCACGTCACGATCCAGTCAGGGCTTTAAATCGGGCAATTCAGGCAGTAGACGCAGCGTAGAAAGCAAAATATAGCGTGTATTGCTTCCAACACCCCTCATCAAACACTAGATGTGTGAGTACGTCAATAGTTGCTAGTAGCCGTATTTCTATTACGCCAAGTCTAAGCCCAGAAAACATCTAGAGCAGGAGAGAACTAAGGAAGCTTAACAATGAACTCTCGTCAGCCTCAACTTTGCCTTAACTCCCGCACAATGTCTTGAGTGAGATTTTTTGACCAGAGGGAATCGAAGGGACAAAGAAGCTGGCGGTTTTCTGGAGAGAGCCAAATCCAGTGCGTTTCTACGTCGGCTGGTACAACCTCAATAAAGCGATTGAGTCCCAAAAAAGACCAAAATTGAGGATATATCTGGACTCCAACTTGGATAAGCTGGTGAATGCGATCGCCACCATTCGGGATGAGTCGATTAGTGCAGTTGTAGCGGAAGCACTAGAGTTATGGCTGCAACAGCCCCAACAGCAAGAAATTGTTGAAAAGCATCGATTGGATAAGTTGGATTAAGGCTAAGCAAGCTAATTGCGTTAGTAGCGAGCCAATAAAAAGGGTTTTAATTAGCTGACAAAGGTGATCGTCAATGGCACCTATCTTCAGAAATATTTGTCAATAATCTTTATCAAATCTATTAAATTAGCGCTAACCTACGGTTGGCGTAGGTAATGCTTGTTTTGCAAAGCTTCCAAAACTAACCGCTTTACTTCATCCATAATTTTGAATGCAGCACTTCTTAAAACCAAATATTCTTCCAACCCAATTCCTGATGTTGATTCGCCATGTGCAATCTTATTGCGGTAATTTAAAAGCCGATTAATATCTCCTTCAACATGCTTCAATTGCTCATGAGAAAATCCAAGACGGTATAAATTCTTTCTTAAAACAACAGGTTTAAGGTTTGATTCAGTATCTACTAAATTCTCAGGAATCCTTACAGGTCTATCCTCAAACTTTGCAGATTGCTCCACGAATTCTCGATGTCTAGCAAACTGATGAAGCTCCGTTTCATCAGGCAGCACCTTTTGGAATTCAGGACATTTTTTCTCAGGATTTCTTAAAGCTTTAAATAAATCTGACAAGGATGCAGCAGCGATAGCATGATTTGCTTCTCCGCACTTAATATTTATAGAATTTATATTATTTACATAAAGAGCAAGTACAAATTTACAAAAGCCTTCGAAATGAGCATAGAGAAGTAGGACAAGAACTCTACGAAATTGATCTTGCTTATCTAGAGAAACAACGGTTGATTGATTCTGAAAGAACCTTATTTCATCATATCGCCAAGTTTGTTCAGCCTCAATTTCTGCCAACACAGTTGCAATATCTATGATACTCATACTGCATTTTCAACTCTAATGCTGACGAATTCGATACGATCTCGAAGAGGACCTCTTGAATTTTTACCTCCACCTGTTGTTAAACGAATAAACTCTGTATCGTACTTTATTGATTCAAAAATATTTTTCAAAATTTGAATCACTTCCTCACTTTCAGGGTCGATTCGTTGTAAACTGGCTTGCAATCCAATAGTAAAAGCTTCAAAGTGGTATATGGCAAAGTTTCTCGTTAATTTATTGCGTGCTTGGTTAGCAGGAGCAAAAGCGTGCTCACCAAGAGTTTTTTGAAAAATTAAAAACGTTTTACGAAAGACAGCTCCTTCATTCTCATAATCAAATGGAAGACTTTTTGCTGGCTCTGGATCAGAAACACGTTCCATATACTCAGTTAGAAAATCTCGTACATCATGTGAAAAATTATCGCGATAGTTCTTAAAAGCGAAAAATCTTAATACTAATTCTTGATCATAAGAACCTAGTAACCTCTCTTGATTCAAACTGCCTATACAATCACAGAAAACATCTTCCTTACTAAGTTCAATAATAAAATCATTAAATTTCGGATCAAGAAGTCGAATAGTACAATTGCGAAGCTGCTGATCAGTTAATAGTAATCCACCTGTATTTAGACGTTTAAACATATGATATTTAAATTTAGGATCGCTAGCTTTTCTTACTACCTCAACCCTCACAAAAGCGCGTTTAAGCCTAATTTGCAGAGCAGTTCCTAAATCATCAAAAGTTCTACCATTTAATTCTTTAACAATATCGCACTCTGACAGCATCAGCTTATCACCATGCTTAATAGTTGGATCAAGATGCTCAGCTTCTAATTCACCCCGAAAATGTAAATAAGATGATAACCGCTGAAGCCCATCTATAAGCATGTACTTTCCATCACTACTTTCAATAACGTAAATTGGAGGAACAGGCATCTCTAATAAAAGTGACTCAATGAAACGAGAACGCGCGCCTTCAGACCACTGGAACAAACGTTGATAGTCAGGATTTATATCTAGTTCACCATTTTTATACATATCTAATAATTCATTGAAAGAAATATCAAGGCTCTGAGTATGAACTCTCTCAATCTGAGTTTCGATAGCACTAATTAGCTCAACTACCTTTTGCCCCTGGGTATCTGAAGATGTCATTTACAACCTCACTTCGTTAATTATTTAAGAAACAAAGAACGCTCTCAGTCAGTTTGTTTCTTTTGTACTTATTTGATCTTGGATTGATGTATGACATTGTCCTAGTTAAGGAAAAATCAACTTTTCGTTCTAATTCCAATCCATTATTACGTGCCATTTCAATGAATATCTGAGGTAGATTGTTGTGTAGCTCTTTGTAGTAAGAATCTTGAACTACAAGAACACATATTCCGTTGTGCTGGAGTATGCGGCTAAGCTCTAGAAATGATTTGTATATTGCATCGAAATACTGAATATGATTTTTGTAATAATAGGTCTTTGAGGCTTTCGATTCGTGAGCTATTAGTTCCTCAAGGAATAGATTACATGTTTTTCCCCACGATGGTAGAGGGTCAATATATTCTGATGGAACTGTTGAAGTACCAATTAGCTTTCTACGAAGATTCCGAAAGTCGCTATCCAATCTGTATCCAAGTAAAGCAAGCTCTGGCATAGTTGCTACTGCGTAGTCAATTCGAGTGCAGTAGGGAGGCGATGATAGGATGAAATCAACAGATCTATCGGAAATAGGTAAGGCTTCAGACGAAGCTACTTCAATTGAAGCTTTTCCTGTATTATATTTACTGTCAAAAGCTTTATTGCTCATAGCTTGTATCATTTCCTTGGTTTCTATACTAAATTTTTCAATAATCGCCTCTTTGCTTGGTTGAAGCCTATATGACGGGCTTTTAGGCTTTTTTATCCAAGTCGGATTTGATGTAATAAAATCATTAATCAATCTGCGAGCACAACGAAAAAGAGCAGTGTAGAAGAAAGCAGCAATATCTGAAAGAGAGCTGAAGTTATTTCGAACTATCAACGGTTTATAATCTTCACTGTCAACAAGAAGGATTTGCAAAGCCTTTTCAATTTTACGTATTATCGTTACGCTACTAGGAGTCATCCATGTGCATAATGGATCTTCCTCATTAGCAACTAATAGATCATCTTTTAAGGCTTTGCCTATAATGTCTATAGCAATAGGCCATAAACTGGCGCTCTCTCGTACATTGAGCATACTTGCCTTTGCTGCAATAACCATCACTGGATTGAGATCATATCCCTGCGTGTGATAGCCAAGTTTGATAGCTGTTGTTGTTGTTGTTCCACTTCCATTCCAAGGATCGACAATTCTTGTCCTTTGCTGGAGATCTATTGAAGTGAGAAGTGAATATGTAAAAGATTGTGAGAATCCAGCATAATATGGATATATGTTGGTATGTCTAACACGATTTCCACAAACTTGTTTGGGATTTTGGATGATAAGGTCGCTAATTAACTTACTCATATACCTTAAGATTTTCATCGTTGAAAATCATTATTACATTGCTGCGTTAACGGGTTGATTAGCATTAGTGCCCATATCCCTTAGTAGATGAATTAATTTGTTTCACCAAGCACTCGAAAGGTATATCGTTCTATCACAACTGCTGCAAGTTTTTTCACTGAATGCATCCCAAATACTAATAAGGAAGCCGCACCAGTGTAGGATCAACCTAGCAGATAACTCAAAGCGATCGCCCTCTCTTTAAACTTCAATCACTACGCTGCTAATATCTGAGCAACTGTTAGTTTCAGATCTGGAAATATCGGAGACTGAATTATAGATTCATTTGTAAAGACTGCCTCATCATACCGACCTTCATTCAACTGGCAGATCGTTACTTTTGCCTCTAGCGGATCAACAATCCAATATTCAAGAATTTCTAAAACACTATATTCGCTATATTTAGCCCGATAATCCGCCGATTTAGTAGACTCACTCACCACTTCCACAACTAATAATGGAGGCGGTTCACTCAAGTTAATCACGGCCTCTCGATCTGCCATTGCTTCCCATTGAGCGATTGGTAAAACCGTGACATCTGGGATTCTGGACGTGTCCCAGCGCCCACCGCGAGGCGATCGTATCCCAATTCGCATATCTTTAGAAGTCCACGGTAGTCCTGCGGCTTTAATAGCAGCTCTGAACTGGTCATTCAGGAACTCTGCGATCGCTCCATGCCTACCCGTTCCCAAGCTCATTGGGCTTAACTCTCCTTCGACGAGTTCAGAGCGGGTGCCTGTACCATCGTCATAGGCGAGATAGTCTTCAAAGCTGAACTTTTGGGTGGCTGTGGTCATGGCAGTTAACCCTCAGCAAAAAATATGGGCGATACTGGATTCGAACCAGTGACCCCTTCCGTGTGAAGGAAGTGCGCTACCACTGTGCTAATCGCCCGCGAGTTCCTAATCTAGCATAGGTAGAGGGTAGGAACAATAAGAGCCATCTAGAATTAAATGCCTTGTGGGTATTCATCCCAAAGGGCCGTGGTTTGGCGCAAGCTGCGGTGATCGCCATTGCCAATGATTAAGTGATCCAGAAGGGGAATCGCTAAGAACTGTGCCCCCATCAGCAGTTGGCGAGTTAAGGCGATATCCTCCGTGCTAGGTTCAGTGCTGCCCGAAGGATGGTTATGAGCCACAATCACACGGGTTGCGCCTTGGCGAATCACTTCTCGGAAAATATCTCTAGGGTGAGCTAAAGTTTCGGTTGCAGTGCCTATGGTGATGACTTGTGTCCCCAGTAAGCGATGCTTCACGTCGAGGAGGATCACGGCAAAGCGTTCTTGGTTCTGCCACATCAAGTCGTGGCTCAGGGCAGCGGCGGCAGATTCAGGACTATCGATCACAGTGCGCTCCACAGGGCGAGATTGAAAGGCTCGCTTCCCTAGCTCGATCGCGGCCAAAATTGTGGTTGCCTTAGCAGGACCAATGCCCGGAATTTTGGTTAACTCCAGTGCATTTACATCGCGCAATACTTCGAGCGGGTCGCGTTGGTGCTGGCTGAGTTCTTGCAGAATATATTGGCCCAAGCCGATCGCTGATAGTTTTCCTGGCCCCTGACCTGTCCCCAGCAAAATAGCGAGTAACTCGGCTGTAGCTAACCCTTTAGCCCCTTGCATCAGGAGCCGCTCCCGTGGGCGTTCATTTGTTGGTAGATCAGCAACCCTGAGGCAGTAGGTCATAGAAATGTTCGCATCACTCAACCATCGTCTTCTCAGTTATCCCGATTCAGGCCGCTCAATTTACACAAGAGCCTGTCTATCGGCCTTGAGACTGAGCCTACTCTGTCTAGGAACTTCCGCCTGGAGACCGAAGACCTTCGGCTGCAACTAGGGTTGAGTATAGAGAAGAGCGATCGCTTAATTTAATCGCCATCTTTTATCTCTACTTTTTTAATAACCACTTAGGAGCCTGTTAGTGACCACCCAATATTCCATGCCACCAGAGGAGCTGAAGTCAGCCAACCTGCACACTCCCACAGATCTGGATGAGCAAATGATCGATAAGGTCTTGGAAGAAGCCAACCGAGCGATTGACCAAGGCAAAGCAGGCGTCGGAGCCTTGATTTTATGGCGTGGCGAAATTTTGGCTTTAGGACACAATACGTTTGAAGAAACAGGTGACATGACCGCTCATGGTGAGATGACGGTGCTACGTCAGGCGGCCAGACGTTTGAGCCAGATGAGTCCAGAGGAGAAAGCAGACCTCAGCATCTACGTCACCCTAGAGCCTTGCTTGATGTGCTTGTCAGCTATTTCGTTTGTGGGCATTAAGCGCGTGGTTTATTCGGCCTTAGCGGAGGATGCCAATGAGGAGCAATGGGTGGCGCGTGGCATCAGTGTTGATAAGCTCAACTCTTCGCTGGTCAGGGGGCCGTTGGAGTTGGTAGCTGGAGTTAAACGGGAAGCGGGTAAAGCGATTTTGGCCCGAATGCACAAACGCTCCTAAGGCTAAGTTGCTTCCACTTAGGGCATCAGATTCGGGCATAAGAGAGAAAACGTAACAAGAATTTTGTAACTTACGCAATCTGGCTCAAGCCACATCTGGTAAATTTGGGCATGCTAGGACAAGAAGCGATCGGGAGCTTTTAGCATGTCTATCGTGCCCAATAGTATTAGCCGCAAGGAACTACTCAAGCTGTGGGTTGATACTCTCTCTGGTTTGACTCCAGACCAGAAAACCATTGTGTTAGATGCTTTTACCCAACTCCACCGAGTTGCTGCCCTTGAAAGTCAATTAACTTGAGTCAGCTAACTTGATGGAGTTGTTTTTGGGTTTAGTAACCCTGAGCCGCTACTAGCATGTGATAAGCCACCAGCAATTGTGTCAGTGCTAAGGGGTTGCTTTGTAACATTTCTCCTGTCGTTCCTGCAATCTTACCCAACTCAGGGTTAGCCTCTCGATTGCAGACATGCCAGAAATGGGGCATTTCGTGACATAAGATTTTTTCTAACTCGTAGACCTGTTCCTGGGTAGCCGCTCCTGCCACTTCCAGCACATCTACGGGCTTGCCCATATCGCGATCGAGTCCTAGGCTGACGGCAGGCATAGGATCAGGGCTGCGTTGATTCAAAATTTGGCTAAATTCTGGGTGAGGAATTGTAGGTCTGAGGACAAGACGCACATTGAGATGTGAATTCGTCTCATCTAAGCTTGTCTCTGGATGATAGAAGCTAACCACGACATCAGCCCATTGCCGTTGGGGTCGGATAAACTCTTCAGAGTCTGGCTCTCTTTTTTCGAGTTCAGCCATTACCTGGTCTTCTGTGTAGCCGCGTTTGAGCGTGTCTCGCTTCACCTTCCACTTTGCTCGCAGGGACTCTGGCGGCGCTAGATAAACTTTGACATCGTAGCAATCACGCGCTTCCCGAGTTGAGTAGCCCAGCAGCCCTTCTACTACGACATAGCGGCTCGGTTTGATGTAGACAGGAGCTTCGAAGGTGCCTGTTTTGTGGCTATAGATCGGCTTCAGGATCGGTTGGCCTGAGCGCAGTAGAGCGAGGTGCTGCTGCATGATGTCGAGATGGTTGCAGTCAGGATGCAGTGCAGTGATGCCCATCTCAGCTCGCTGGCGGCGATCGTAACGGTGGTAGTCATCGGTACAAATGACCGTGACATCCTCTGGGCCTAGAACTTGAGCAATTCCTTTGGTCAAGGTGGTTTTTCCGGCGGCACTATCTCCCACAATGCCAAGGATGATCGGACGTTCTGACATGGTTCCTCCCAGATAAGAGCCGCCTGTGCAGTTGCTTGAAATTGGTCTCATTGTAGGCAGGAATACTGAGGGAAGCAATGATACGCGATGCAAACACAGTTCGAAGATTTAGCTACGAAACTTTCGGTGCCAAACTTTTGAGCTGAGTGGTTCAGTACCGTACTGTCGGAAGAGGCGAGTTTCTTTCAGCCGATAGAGACTAGAAGAGATGAAAGTTTGACACTTTAAGAACAAGACTTCAGTAACTTCTTTAAAGCGGTTGGTAAAAACTTATGTTTGGGGCGAATCAAATCAAGACGGCATCTCTTTTGGGTTTGCTGAGTGGGCTGATTGTTTTAGGTGCTTATTATCTAGTGGGTAATGAGCAAGGGCTGTTTTTAGGGTTGGGGATTGCTGCCTTTACCAGTTTTAGCTCTTGGTATTACTCAGATAAGGCCGCCTTGGCTGCGTACCAAGCACAGCCCTTAGCCCGTGAGGAAGCTCCAGAACTTTATGACATGGTGGCTTCGTTGAGCGATCGCGCTGAAATTCCGATGCCAAAGTTATTCCTAGTGCCGACCGAATCACCCAATGCGTTTGCTACAGGTCGTGACCCAGAACACTCGGCGATCGCGGTGACTCAAGGCATTGTTAACTTACTCTCTCGCGAAGAACTCGAAGGGGTGATTGCCCACGAGCTGACCCATGTGCGTAACCGCGACACGCTGACTCAAGCGGTAGCAGGGACTTTGGCGGGAGCAATCACTTTTCTGGGTCGCATCCTCACCTTTGGTGCTTTGTATGGCCCTGTGACTCGTGACACTCGCCGGGGTGGCAACCCGTTTGCCATCTTGTTCTTAATTATTTTGGCTCCTTTGGCCGCAGGTCTGATTCAGTTCGCCATTTCTCGAACCAGAGAATTTGCCGCTGACCAAGGCTCGGCTGAAATCACTGGCAACCCTGCTGCGTTAGCCAGCGCCTTACAGAAGTTGGAAGAGATGGGTCTTCGCATTCCTATGAATGGCAATCCTGCCCTGTCTCCCTTGCTGATCATCAATCCACTTTCAGCCCAAGGGTTACAGTCTCTTTTCCGCACTCACCCGCCTACCGAGGAGCGAATCAAGCGCTTGCTAGAACTAGCCCAACAAAAGCAAGCCTCAACTCCAGCCTTGGTTTAGCCGTCTGCGCAGGCGCTGGATATTAAATTCTGCGAACCCTACAAGCAAACTCACAAAGTCAACAAAAAACCACCGTCTTTAAGCGAGCGGTGGTTTTTTGTTGGTCTTTTGCACTTTCAAACTCACCTAAGTGGCTAATCTACCTTTAGATAGATAACCACCTGACGGCTGCAAAGATAAATTTTTTGTTAAATCTAGAGAGAGACAATTAGAAAAGTGCTTTCTAATTTTTAACTAGAGCGATCGCGTCCCTAAACCACCTAAAGGATTTAAGGCAGTGATTGTGAGGAGTCGCTAGGATTAACCTCCGGGGGAAAGACAAACAGCTCTTTGCCCGCGAGCAAAGCTCTACGGTGTAGTGCGATCGCCTCTGCCAAACGACAAAACATAATTGGAATCCATCTGCCACTGTAAAAGTAGACAACGACTTCATTGGTTGTGTACTCTGCCAACGGGAGCGGACTTCGCCAAGGCGAAATCACCCTAACATCACCTCCAAAGCAATCATGCTTAGATCTTGAACTGAAGAAATAATTTTTGTCGCCTGCCGTAAGGATTAAGTTTTAAGCTCCTAGAATAAATGGATAGCGATCGCTGCCTCAGAGTTGATGGTTCTAGCAGGATTGAGCAGCCATGACACAGACAGCGATTTGGGACATTGTGGTGGTGGGTAGCGCCAACAGTGACTACTTGATTCGCGGCCCCAAACTGCCACAACCCGGAGAAACGATTCAAGGAGAAACATTTCTAGCCGCACCTGGCGGAAAAGGCGCTAACCAAGCGGTTGCCGTGGCTCGTTTAGGTGCTCGTGTTGCCTTTGTCGCTCGCATTGGTCAAGATGAGCGAGGCCAAACCTTAATGGCAAATCTGCAAGCCCAAGGAGTTGATACTCGTTATTTAATTCAAGATCCGCAGGCTCCGACGGGAGTCGCCCTGATTATGGTAGGGCAAGGTGGTGAAAAGCAGATTTTGACTGCTCCAGGCGCGAACCATCAGTTAGCTATGGCAGATATTGAGGCCACCCAAGCCGCGATCGCCTCGACGAAGGTGGTTTTGGCCCAACTGGAATCGCCTTTAGCCGTGGTGCAGGCAGCATTTCGGCTGGCTCGTGAGGCAGGGGCGCGGACAGTCCTCGATCCTGCTCCAGCGGTGCCTCTACCGGATGAACTTCTGCAACTGATTGATCTAATTCGCCCCAATTCCTCAGAAGCGGAAGTTATTACTGGCACTAAGGTCACCGATCCAGATTCTGCCCGACAGGCGGCTGCGATCCTACTTCAGCGAGGCGTAGGAGCAGTGGCAGTGCAAGCGGGGAATGCAGGCAATTTGTTGATTTGGCCAGAGGGAGAATGCTGGTTGCCCAAAGTGCCCGTGCAGAGTATTGACGCCACAGGAGCAGGAGATGCTTTTGCAGCGGCGATCGCGGTGGCCCTAGCCGAAAATCAGCCTTGGTCAGAGGCAGGACGGTTTGCTAATGCCGCAGCGGCGATCGCTACTACAGGTTTTGGGGCGCAAACAGCTTTGCCAACTAGGGCAGCAATCATGAATTTACTAGCAACGAACTCAGCCTAATCTCCTTCTGAGGATAGGTGAGCCGAAACGAGAACCCCGACAAATTTGTAGACGTATAGTGCCTACTCCTGCCCAAGCTAGGAGTCACTTTAGCGTAGGGGCATGGCTTGGAGTGAGACCGACCGCAAACCACTTCTCAAAGAACTGATTCTAGAAGAACTAATGAGTAAGCTACTTGGACACACGGAATGGGTGATCGCTGAGGGTTACATTCCAGCCTATGGCACCGGGCCTGAACCTCAATTTACTAGCCATGAAACTGCTTGCATCCTCAACACCACCGACCAAGATGCCCATGTCGAAGTCATGATCTATTTCAGCGATCGCGAACCTGTAGGGCCTTACCGGGTGACAGTTCCTGCTCGACGCACCCATCATATGCGCTTTAACGACCTCACCGATCCCGCTCCGATTCCTCTAGATACGGATTACGCCAGCGTGTTTGAGTCTGATGTGCCGATTGTGGTGCAGCATACGCGGCTAGACTCCCGGCAAGCTGAGAACGCCCTCATGAGTACAGTCGCCTATGCCAGTAGTCGCTAAGCCATTCTTTTCTCGCCTGAGGTGTTTTAACCCCGTTTGGTTACTGGGCGGGGCGATCGCGTTGAGCCTAATGGGTTGCGAATCGCTCACTCAGGTTTTTCCTGACCTGCCAGTACCCTCTGGTTTTCCAATCCAGTTGCCCGATCCCTCCTCTGTTTCTCCATCTGCGGCTCCATCTGCGGCTCCATCTGCGGCGATCGCGGATATGGAAGCAACAGTGCAACAGCGCATCAACGAGATTCGGCAGGAGCAAGGATTAAGACCCCTCCAACCCAATGACCGTTTGGCTCAGGTAGCTCGCGATTACAGTCGCCTCATGGCCGAGAAAAACTTTTTCAGCCACACCGGACCCGACGGTCGTAATGTAGGTCAACGGGTGCAAGCAGCAGGCATTGTGTATTGGATTGTGGGTGAAAACCTATTCAAAAGCGTCAATATTCCCGATCCTGGCCCGATTGCGATCAAAGGTTGGATGGAAAGCCCAGGTCATCGAGAAAACATCCTCAACGCCAGATATAGCGAGACAGGCGTAGGAGTTTGGCGGCAGGGCGACAGCTACTACTTCACCCAACTGTTTTTGCGATCGCCCAGTCTACCGGCATTATTTGAATAAAGCCTGTCTTAAAAACTCACCGTTTCACCAATGGTTTAGCTGTGGGTTTAGCTGTAAGTCAGCTGCTCTTCCTCAGCAATGGTGAGTTCTTTAGGCTGGCACCATTTGACCTGAACGGTAATGCCTTTGCTGCCTTCCTTTTCTAAATCTTCCACGTAGCCCGATTCGGAGCGTCTGGCTTCTTCCGCATTGGCGAAAGGCCCAAAGTAATAAGTACATTTGGGTTGAGCCGTAATCACCTCTACCCACCAGGCAAAGTCTTTTTGATTTTGAGTTGGTTTGCGGCTAACAAACAGGAAGAGCACCAAGGCAAGAATGAGGAAAACTAAGAATCCAAACATAGTGTTGAATAGCTCAATAAAAACTTTTTAACAATCAATCGCAGAAATCAAAAGCTGGTTTCTTGCCACTGAATTTATTCAGAACTCATTCAAACTTTGGCATGAAGCCTGGGATCAATTTGAATTAAGAGTTTTGCTTCAACTTCAGTCATGAATTCATTCAATTCATGGATCATCATAACCAGACAGTTTTGGCTTGGAAGTCTGATTACAAGCAAGATGGCGCGGATGAGCGTAAGAGCAACTCCATGCATAGGGTTAGGTCAAGCTGATTTCAGGATAGGCCAAACTTTTGCTGGCATTAATCATTCTTGAGGCTAGAGTTAGTGCTAAACAGTCAACAAAGCTATTTATTGCTCAGGGTTGAAGCTGAATTCAATCTATGCTCGCTATTCTATCCAAAAATTCAGATACAACTCTGTTGAATTAAGCATCTTTTGGGACTTAATTGCCAAAACTTTAGATTGATTTTGATCCCAGAGCAGTAGCGAACAAAACAGCGAAATGTAAAACCTTGGCATACAACTCTGCGATCGCCCTCTGACAAATCGGCTTGGCGTTCTGCAAATATCCCAAGGGTGCTGATCTGGACAAATACGAAAAAGGGAGCAAGTTTTTGACCTATGCTCCCCTTTTTATCAAAATTCAACAGGATTCAACTAGAGCGCAACTGCTAGTTATGCCGCCATCAGGCCACTATGCCGTAGGAGTGGTTCGGTACTAGGTTCGCGACCCCGGAAAGATTTGAACACTTCCATCGGGTGTTGGCTGCCACCGAGAGCCAGGACTGTTTCGCGGAAACGCTTGCCTGTATCTGCGATCGCCTCTGGGTTCTCTAGTCCTGCTTCCTCGAAGGCAGCAAAAGCATCGGCACTGAGGACTTCCGCCCACTTGTAGCTGTAGTAGCCAGCGGCATATCCCCCCGCAAAGATGTGACCGAAGGCACAGAGGAAGTCATCTTCGGGGAGTGGGGGCATGACGGTTGTAGTTTCCGCCAGACGTTGCCGCACATCCTGCACCGTTTCGCTGCCACCTGGTTGATAGTGAGCATGGAGGACAAGGTCGAGCAAGCTGAAGTGGAGTTGCCGCAACATGCCGCTCCCACTCATGTAGTTACGCGCTGCTACAAGCTTGTCGTAGTAATGCTCTGGCAGGGTTTCTCCCGTTTTGTAGTGCTTCGCCATGCTGAATAAAGTGGCGCGATCGTAGCACCAGTTCTCCATAAACTGGCTGGGCAACTCCACGGCATCCCATTCAATGTTGCGAATCCCAGCGGCTCCAGAGTAATCGACTTTGGTCAGCATGTGCTGGAGGCCATGACCGAACTCATGGAACAGCGTTTCAACTTCCCGGAAGTTCATCAAGCTAGGTTTGCCATCAATCGGTGGGGTTTGGTTGCAGACCAGATAAGCCACGGGCAAACGAGTGCTGGCTTTTCCTTCTACCGTAAGTTTGGCACGGTTGACGCAATCATCCATCCAAGCACCGCCACGCTTCTCGGCAGGGCGGCTGTAGGGATCTAGGTAGAAGTAGGCGATCGCGTCTCCGGTTTCATCGGAGATTTGGAAGTAGCGCACATCTTCATGCCACACCGGAGCTTGACCATCAGCAGCGGTGATCGTGACACCAAACAGTCGCTTGGCGAGACCAAACAAACCGTTTAGCGCTTGAGGTAGGGGGAAGTAGGGGCGCAGTTCTTCGTCATTGAAAGCAAATTTTTCTTCCCGCTGACGCTCGGCCCAGTAGCTCACGTCCCAATGCTTCAGCTCACCAGATTCTCCTTTGGAATCCGCATAAGCTTTGAGATCGGCTAAATCTTTGACCGCCGCATCATAACTAACGCGACGCAGTTCTTCCATCAACTGCTCCACTGCTGCGACGTTGGGAGCCATTTTGCTCGCTAAGCTGAGTTCGGCGTAGTTGTCAAAGCCAAGCAGTTGAGCTTGTTCTTTCCGCAAGGTAAGGATGCGATCGATCAGCGGGCGGTTGTCTAGATCACCGCTGGAAGCACGACTCACAAAGGCTTTATAAAGCTTCTCCCGCAAGTCAGAACGGGTGCTGTGTTGCATGAAAGGGCCGTAGCTGGGGAAGTCGAGGGTGATTCGCCAAGGGCCATTTTCTGCGGTGGCGTTTTCTTCACCCGCAGCACGGGCAGCTTGAGCGGCAAGGCTCAACAAGCTAGGGGGCAAACCGTCTACTTCTTCTGGGGTGGTCAATGTCATGCTGAAGGCTTTAGTGGCATCCAACACATGATTAGAGAACTGAGTAGATAGCTCAGCCATTTCCATTTGAATGGCATTGAAGCGCTCTTTGGCTTCACCTTCTAAACCCACACCCAACAGCTCAGCTTCGCGAATGGCAGCTTCAACAATTCTTTTTTGAGCGGGTTCTAAACCGTTCCAATCATCACTATCCCGCAGCGCTTTGAAGCCTTCATACACGGGTTTGCTTTGACCAAGTTTCGTCCAGAACTGCACGACATGGGGCTGCATTTGCTCATGAGCTTCCCGCATTTCTGGGCTGTTTTTCACCCCCATCAAGTGCCCCACGATTCCCCAACTCCAACCAATGCGATCGCTCAGACGGTCGAGGGGTTCAACCAAGCTGCTCCAAGTCGGTTGCACGTTCGCTTCCAGGGTCGCCAAGTCTTGCTCTAACTCTTGCAGAAGTTGGGTAATCCCTGGAACCACATGCTCTGGCTTGATGGCATCAAAGGGGGGAAGTCCTTTACCAATCAGCAAGGGGTTTTGGGTAAGGGTGGCACTTGCACTCATAGGTTGTCTTTATTTTCTTTGGCATTATCTATATACCCCTCACTGTAACGAATGCCTGACATAGACAACCAGTGCGGAAATCCTGCCTAACCCGTTTCAGGGTGGACAGCTAATAAATGCAGTGGCATCCTGTCCCTAGGACCGAAGTGATTGCCGAACTGCCTCTCCGACAACTATGCAACAACCAATCTCTCGCTCTCCGCTGTCAAACCCTGAGAATAGATGCCCCGATTGTGTCTGCCTGGAACTCGAAGGAATTCCAATCCAAGTATCTGAAGGGCTTTTGAGTAAAATCTTTTCAGTTAAACCAAAAGTAGATACTAACGAACAGATCAATCTACACTTGACCATTCAATTTAATGAGCAGTGGGAGCAGTTACCCGGAGGCCGCATCAAATTTGGTTTGCGCGGAGGGGAACTGAGACTAAAGCTAGACAATGGAGAAATTTCTCTGCAAGACCGAGAGCTGGGCGGGTCATTCGACTTGGCGGTGCAAAAGGAAAGACAACAGCAAGAAGGTAGTGAAAATCAAAGCGGGATTGAGACTACGTGGGCTGATAGCAAACCTGGAGCTAAAGCAAACATTAGCGAAAAGCAAACTACTGGAAGAAGCGATAAATTTCAATTCACCTCTTGCCAGATAACAACTAAAGGCTCAGAAGAAAACCCAGCTTGGGTTTTTGAAGTTAAAACAGGTGAACCCGTTTTGAAGGGTCTGCTTAAGAGTGCGAAGATAGGAGTCCTGGGTATCGCTGGAAAACCTTGCCAAGTGGAAGCAACCTTTGGAGTTACCTTACGAGATGTCCATCTGACAGATGCAGAGGGATTGTGGTCCCCAAACATTAGCCGGGAGAAAAGAGCAGTACTAGACAGAGCACTCGCCAAACAATTTTTGAAGCACAAGTTACAACCCTATCTCAGTCGAGTGGAGTTGCACTATGTCTAATCAAGAATTTATTCGTTCAGCTCAAGAATTAATTGACCGAGTTGCTAGCGCAGCTACAGATAATTTTGTAGAACTCATAAAAACTGCTGAATTGAATCTTAAGGAAGATTTTGCTGGTGCCGAACTAATTGGCATTGATCTAAGAAATATTGACCTAAAAAATGCTGACCTAAGTGGTGCGAATCTTAGTAATAGCAATTTAAGCGGTACGAATCTTGATAGAGCAAATCTCAAGGAAGCTAATTTGAGCCGAGCTAATCTCAGTGGGGCTACCTTTCGGCAAGCTGATTTAACCAACGCCAATCTCACTGAAGTACAGGCAAGAAATACTGACCTTTCTGGTGCAACTTTAACAGGTGCTTGTTTAGAAAGTTGGAGGACTGATAATACAACACAACTAGACGGAGTCCTCTGCGATTATGTTTACTTGTTGAATGATCAACGAG
This sequence comes from Trichocoleus desertorum NBK24, assembly GCF_030409055.1. Classification (GTDB taxonomy): domain Bacteria; phylum Cyanobacteriota; class Cyanobacteriia; order FACHB-46; family FACHB-46; genus Trichocoleus; species Trichocoleus desertorum_B. The sequence continues at coordinate 2,693,849 of NZ_CP116619.1, forward strand.
AACGCCGCCCAAGTATCGGTAAATTTGTACCTGGTGAGTTTAGCAAGTTATTTCAAGAGATACTCCATACCGTCGATATAATTTTTCGCAATGGAGTAGATTGGCAAGCTTTCGTTGCTGCTTTCAATCGGGTGCGGGTTGAGAACGAGAATATAGAACTGACCATACAAAGTATTGAAAGCAAAGGAAATGGTGTTGTTGTAGTCAAGTTCATTATTCCCCTTGATGCAAATAAAGCAAAATTTCACTATGAATTTACCCAGCAGTATGAGCTTGCCTCAGAAGAATTTAAGGCAAGATATAAGACAGAACTAAAGGTAGAGGAAAGTGAGATTACGACTTATCGTGAGCAAAGTGCAAATATGTGGACAGTGATTAATTCACTGGCTGCTCGACCCATTCAGGTACACGCGAAGGCAATTGCAAAAGTTACAAATGACAGTATTATTAGCGAACTCAGTGGTTTAGTAAGCGGTGTTGTTAACCTCGGTGATATCAGCGGACAAGTTACTAATACTATCAATCAGTTAACCGTTTCTTCACAACCCGATGAACCTAGTATCAAAGAATTGCTGGAACAGCTACACTGGGCAATCGTCAGTTCTGAGGAACTTATGTTAGGAGACAAAGCCGAAGCCCTTGAGCAAGTTAAAGCTTTAGCAGAAGCAGCGAAAGATCCCGCAGAAGCAGCGAAGAAAAATGTAGCGAAGTCAGCAATCCGGTGGTTCAAAGGTATGTTAACTGAACTCGCTGAACCCAGCGCGATCGTGCAAATCTCTGAACATGTATTACCCCAAATCGCTAGAGTTTTTGGACTTTAAGAGTTCTATCCCAACTTGTTAACAGAAGGCGATCGCCCCTCAGCCAAAAGAGAATAGTTGTATGGTTAACTCCACACTCCCGCAACTTGAACAAAAAGTTCAGCTTTCTGGCATTAGTTGGCAGACCTATCAAGCCTTGCTGAGTGAGTTGAGCGATCGCCGTTTGTGCCTCACCTACAATCAAGGCAATCTCGAAATTATGGTTCCATCGCCTGAACATGAGTTCTACAAAACACTCATGGGTCGCTTTGTGGAAACCATAGCCGAAGAACTGAAAATCAAAATTCATCCCTTGGGTTCCACCACCTTTGCCCGTGAAGATTTAGGCCGAGGGTTAGAACCCGCTGAGTGTTTTTATATCCGTAACCAAGCTGCTGTTAAAGGCAAAAAGCGGTTAGACCCGACTCAAGATTCACCACCCGATTTAGTAGTTGAAATTGACATCACTAGTAGCTCTCGCGATCGCATGGCTTCCTATGCAGCTCTAGGTGTACCTGAAATCTGGCGCTACGATGGCAAAGTCTTCCGGGTTTATCAACTGCAAAATCAGGAATATCAACTTTCAGAAGCAAGTCTTGCTTTCCCCAATGTTGCGATCGCCGAAATCACCCGCTTTTTAGAACAGTCCGCCACAACCGATTATTTAGTCGTCCCTGAAAAACCCCCTAATTTTTTAGGCACTCAGACACCGAGCAGCATGGTAGAAGGGGTTCAGCCGGCAAATTCGCGTGGGGCAAGCAAGCGCATCACGAAAAAATGCGGCTTTGAGGCTCTTTGGAAACTCTTGGTTTCTCTAGAGTTTGCAAGGGAGTGAGCGTTTTCTTGCAATTTTAAAGGTATTTTAGAGGCTGAAAGCTCTGATTCTAAAAGGCTGGCGAGGTTTTTCAGGGACGACTATTTAGATCTTGTAGCCGCCTTTCGAGATTGGCTCAAAGCTCAGGTGCAATAGGAAGCGATCACCCCTCCCTAAACTGAAAAATCGATCGTCATTTTGTAAAAAATCAGACCTGGCTGTTAAGAAATGCTTAGAAGTCTTCAAGCCTGTCTGAAATCACAGGGGTAGTTAGTGAAGTCACCTAGCATTGAAATTGCCTAGGTTAGCGCTTACTAAGGGTGAGCTTTAGGTATTTCTCCCCTGCCAATCTCAGAGATTCAGCTATGCGATCTACCGTTACAAAAAATACTATCAAAGCATTATTGTGTCGCCCCATCATTCCAAGTCTTAAGACTTTGATAGGTGCATTGATATTAGTCGGAGCAACTGCTTTGCCCGTTTTAGCTTGTGGTGGGGGTGGAGCTGAAGGAGCGCTGATTTTACTGGCATATCCCTTAGGGGTTGTAGGGCTTTTTTATGGCTTGCCTCTACTGCTGAGCATCGTGATTGAATCAGCGATCCTTCACTATGGGGAGTCAATAGGGTGGCCCAAATCATTTGGATTATCTTTACTAACAAATATTGGCGGGTTAATCGCCGTTGTAGTTGGAACAGTGACAGCCTTTGGTCTACCAACCCCAGGCTTCACAGCTTTGGCATTTCAAGGTGGCATCCTAGGGCTAATGCTGACCACGTTTTGCCGCCGAACAGGATACTTTTTAGGGCTAACTAAAGGTTTAGGACAAATAGGCGTTTATCTCTTTTTGATTGGAATGAGCTACGGTAGTTTGGCTTTAGACCGTCTTGTTGAGACTTCCAAAGCGCCAGACACACTTTTACCACCTATTGCAGGCTTATTATTAATTGGATTTTTGTTTAATTTGATCGTTGAAGGCTGGATTCTTTCGCTATTAATGCCAAAATTTCGTCCTCAACTCGCTGCTACAGTTGTTTCAATGAATGTCTGGTCTTACGGGATATTACCTGCGTCAATGCTTCTTTCTCAGTACTTTGAAGGAAAACCACTATTTGGCTAGGCTATCTCTTCAGAAACAACAGGCGACCGCCCCTCCTCACACCAAAAAAGCGATCGCCCTGTTTACTCCCCTGTCACCAATTGCTCGATCGCATCTGCTTTTGTAGGGAGCGCTGCCGTCAACACCTCAGAAGCCGATTCCGTCACCAACACATCATCTTCAATGCGGATGCCGCGCACATCAGCGAACTGCGCCAAGCGATCCCAATTCACCACATCTTTGTAGCGCGATCGCCGTTCGGGGTCATTGAGAATTGCAGGAACTTGATAGAAACCGGGTTCAATCGTTACCACCATTCCTGGACGTAACGGGCGATCGAGTCTTAAATAACAAAGACCAAAGCGATCGCTGCGGCTTCTCCCTGCCTCGTATCCTGCCAAGTCGCCCAAATCTTCCATATCATGCACATCCATACCCAAGATGTGACCCACGCCATGTGGGAAGAACAGCGCGTGAGCATCCATTGCAACGAGATCTTCAGGTTTGCCACGCAGAATGCCTAGATCTAACAGACCTGCGGCAATAATTAGGGCGGCGCTGAGGTGAAGGTCACGATACTCCACCCCTGGCTCAACTTTGGCAATGCAAATATCGTGGGCTGCTAGCACCACCTCATACAGCACCCGTTGTGTAGGTGAAAACTTACCAGAAACAGGCCAAGTCCGGGTGACATCTGCGGCCCAACCGTTAGCCGTTTCTGCCCCTACATCAGCCAAGAGCAAATCTCCTGGCTTGAGGGCGTGGTGATACTGCTCATTGTGCAGCACCTCTCCCTGCACCGTGACGATGCTGTTGTAGGCACAGGTCATATTCTGCGCTACAAACACGCTTTCCATTGAGGCTCGCACTGCTGCTTCGGTTTTAGCACCGGGGGTGACTGCCATTCCGACTCGATGAGCATTCACTGTTGCGAGTGCTGCTTGCTTCAACTCCGCGATCGCCGCAGCATCATGAGTTAGCCGCAGAGTCACGATCGCCTGAGCTAGCGCTAAATCAATCCCAGTGAGTTGATTGGCTGGAGGAAGCGATCGCTTTAGAACTTCTGCCTGTTGGTGCCGAGTGGCCGTATCTTGCACCGGAATTGTGGCCGCTCCAGCCGCTCGCATCCCTAAATCAGCTAGGGGAAATGCAGCATCTGCGCCAATGGCCGTAGCAATTTCGTCACGAGTGGGGGTGGGGCCATGCCAGAGAGCGCTTGCTGGCGTACCTTCATCGATAAATAATTCCAGCTTGCCTGCTTCTAGCCGAATCGCGGCGTTTTCCAGCGGCAAGCCTGCGAAGTAGAGGAAGTGACTGCTAGCCCGAAACGGATATACGTTAGCGGGAAAATTGCGGGAACTACGGCCCCCAGACCACAGCACTACAGGGCCATTAAACAAAGCCGCTAAACGCTGACGGCGATCGCGCAAGGCAGGGGCAAGCGCTTCAGAATTGCTAGGAATTTGCATAACTAGACCGTAGCAGTTCTATTCTTTGACCAAAACCCCATTGAGGAAAATATCAGCCAAGCCTTCGGCCATTTCCTGCATGGCTTTGGGTGAAGCCTTCTCACCCATCACAGTATCTTGACTAAAACCCGCGATCGTAAACATGCCCAAGAAGATACGAGCTACTATTCTGGGATTCATGGGTCGATAAACACCGCGATCCATTGCAGTCTGGAAAAAAGCTTCGGCCACATCCGTCATCTTATCGACCACTTCTAGCTGGATGCGATCGCGCAAATCGGGGTGAAACTGCGCTTCCATAAAACAAACGCGCAGCATGTCCATATTTTGGTGCAGGTTCAGCATCCGTCGCCGCATCACCTGAGCTACTGCCTTATAGCTGCCCATCTCGCTCAGCTCGGTCAGCAAATCCGTCAGGATCTCTATCCATCCTTGCGTGGCAACTTCAATCAAAATTGCCTTTTTATTGGGGAAATGCCGAAATAATGTTCCCTCTGCGACCGCCGCTGCTTGGGCTAAATCTCGCGTGGTCGTCCCGTCGTAACCTTGTCGCGAGAATAATTTCTGGGCAGCTTGCAGAATCCGAGTCCGGGTTTCTGCTTCCGATTGGGGCGGTCGATTGCCAATTCGCATATAGCTTAAAAAATGGAGGTCATGTTGTCAGACCAGATACCGCCATTTTCTATCAAGTGAGCAATCAATCCGCCAAAGTTTCACATAACCTTACATAAGTTGTAAGTTTGTGATTTACTGGCTAGATTTTGTGGCAATTTTACACTCTCTATAACAGCTACCGATCGCGGAAAAAATAGAATTCTTAGTAGAAATATCTTATACGATTGGAAGTACGGTAATTGCGATCGCCCTTTAGAAAACAACCGAACCACCTCAATTTTTTACACAGTTATCTTAATACTTATAGAGCGTTAGATGAACTAGCTAAAGCCTTTTCAGAGCCGAGTGTATCGAGGTTTGTCGAGAAGCTAGTCACCATCAAGCTCTCCCTAAATCAAGTATTGGAGACAACTACTATGGCACTCGTACGTTGGGAACCATTCCGAGAAGTTAACAGCCTACAACGAGAAATGAATCGGCTTTTCGATCGCCTTGCCAATGTAGATGAAGGTGATGTAACGAATACTGGAGCACCCTTTATTCCAGCCGCAGAAATTCATGAAACAGGAGATGCCATTCAGCTCAAAGTTGAAGTTCCTGGACTTGAAGCCCAAGATCTAGATGTACAAGTTTCTGCTGAGGCCGTTTCCATTCGAGGCGAGCGGAAATCTGAAACCAAAACCCAAGAAAAAGGTGTGATTCGCTCGGAATTTCGCTATGGTCAATTCCAACGGGTAATCCCGCTACCTAATCGCATTAAGAACGACGAAGTAGCAGCGGAATTCAAGAATGGTGTCCTCACTTTGACCCTACCGAAAGTTGACGAAGAGAAGAACAAAGTCGTTAAAGTCAACCTCGGCTAAACCTGGTTAAGTGATGCTAGCGCTTTGATCGCTAAGTAGAGCGAGCTAAATTCCAACAATAAAATAACTTCTTTTGTCAAGCCCGTAACTGCGGGCTTTTTTTGTTGTGGGTATAGGGTAAGCAGGGCTGCGGTTCTGTCGAGAAGCGGATTTCGCGATCGCTCTCTGACCAGATGTAGAGCTTGTAATCCAGACGGGCTAAGCCTGGAAGCGGATGGCAATCGCTGAAATATCTTTCACGATAGGAACATAGGTTACAAACTTACTCGCCTAGATTGAGTACGATAAGTATTATTAAGAAACATAAACAAATTTTCCATACTTCGTAAGGGGACTGATTCCAGTGGCACCACTTCTACAGGTTGCAAAAACGACTGAGGAATCTTTGATCGCTGAGTTTTTCCGCAAATCGGAAGGTCAGTGGCGATCGGAACGGCGCTATTACACGCTCCCCGCAGGAGATACGCAAGAAATGGTGAGCTTCATCACCATTCGGTTTTTAGAAGCAGGCTGTGATGAGCTGGCACGCTTGGCAGCGTTGCATGAGTTGAGCGATGCCGTCACTCTGACTTGCGGTGCCCACGTCACTTGGGAAAGTAGAGAGTCGGTTTCGGGTCGTAAGAAGTCTAAAGGCTCAACGCTGTTTGGTGCTGCGGGCAATATCTTGTATCGCGATCGCGGTTTCGCAACAGTCAAACCTGTCACAGCGGAATATCACTTCTCGACTCCCCAAACCCTTTGCCTCAAGACCGAATACGATGGTTCAATGTTTGAGGAAGAAATAAAGTTGGTAGGTGACAGCTACCGTACTCGCCAAACCATCATTTCCCGTGCGGGTGAACAGCAAATGATCGGTCAGTATTTGGAAAAACGTATTTAGCATGTTTAGTAGCGATCGCTAAAAATCCGTCTGTCTAGAGAGAGATATCCGTAAGGGTATCTCTTTTGGCATAGGAGTAAATTTGGTTTATGGGGTTAACATTTGTTTAATCACAGATTAATCATAGATTAAGCCATTTTCTGTTGTGCTAGCAGAAGTCTCTATCGGTGGCTACTCCTACGTTTTTGTAATAATTTCATAGCCCATGATCACAATTTCCCCTAAACGAGTTGCCGCTTGGTTGACTCTAATTGTTGTTGCACTTGTTCTTGCGAACTCGGCTGTATATTTTTCTGCTTACGTTTTAGGTCATGGCCGACTGTTCGGAATTGCTAGACTCTTTAATCTTGATTATGAACGCAATATTCCTAGTTGGTATGCTTCTATTTCTCTGCTAGCTTGCTCAGTGCTGTTAGCAACGATAGCCAAAACCCAACCTAAAGAAACAAGGCCCAAAGCTGGTGATTGGTGGACTCTATCAATCATCTTTTTGTTTTTGTCTATTGATGAACTCGCTAGTATTCACGAGCTGTTCATTAACCCTGTTAGGAATACATTGGGTACGACAGGAATCTTTCACTATGCTTGGGTCATTCCCTACGGTGGATTAGTTCTCCTTCTCGGCCTTAGATATGTAAAGTTTTTAGCTCAGTTGCCTGCTCGAACGCGGCGTTCTTTTGTTGTAAGTGGGGCTATCTATATTGGCGGTGCTTTGGGTATGGAAATGGTGGGTTCTTGGCACGTCACCCTTTATGGCCAGCAAAACTTAGCTTATGCTCTCATAATGTCGGTTGAAGAAACTCTGGAGATGCTGGGGATTGTGGTTTTTCTCCATGCCCTGCTGACTTACTTGAAGCGGTATGTCACAACTATCCAAATTAGCATCGGCAACAACGCCTCAGAGGTGCTGCCAGAAATGACACCAGAGCGATCGCACACTATCTAGCCCCAAGGCTTAAATCAAAGTGATCGCCCTTAACCTCAATAATTCGTACCAGATTTGCGGTGGTGGACGGCGGTGAGGGCGTTAGATTCCAAGACTTTGCCGCTATCCGCGATCGCATACAGCAACCAGTGATCACCACACTCCATTCGGTTTTCCACACGGCATTCTAAATAGGCCAGAGCATCTTTGAGAATCGGAGCGCCATCACTGGTGAGTTCCGTTTCTACGCCTTGAAAGCGGTCTTCCGCAGGGCCGAACGGTTTCAGGAAGTGCTTCATCAGGCCGAGGTGGTTGCCTTCTGCCAAAATATTCAAGACAAATTGGCTACCGGGATACATCAAGGACTCGATCGCCCGCTCTTTCGCAACAGCCACGGTCAAACCAGGCGGGCTAAAAGTGGCTTGAGACACCCATGAGGCCAACATTGCGCTCGCAATCTCTTCTTGCTTCGAGGTGACAATGCAGAGGGAGCCAACTAGACGACCTACGGCTTGCTCTAGGGAGGTGGCAGGTTGTCTTGGTTCCCGCACCTTCTTGGCTTTCTTCAGGGCTTGGGCGAAGTCAGTGCCTGCTTCTTCGCACATTTTGATTGTCACTTCCGTGGGCTTGAACTTGACCCGGATAGTCTCAAAGCCTAAGCTGTACCCTGCATCCTTGAATTTGCCTTCGATCAGGTCGATCGCCTCGCCACTCCAGCCAAAGGAGCCAAATACCCCGGCGAGTTTGCTCTTTGTAGCTGTAGAGAGAACAATCCCTAGGGCAGTTTGGATCGGGGTAGGCGCGTGGCCTCCCAGGGTAGGAGACCCCATGATGAAGCCAGCACACTTCTCCACTGCTGCTTGAATTTCACCAGGCTCAGCAATTTCGCAGTTGATGGATTCTACACCAACGCCTGCTTTAGTAATGCCTCGCGCGATCGCCTGAGCCAGAGTGGCGGTGTTGCCATAAGCTGAGGCGTACAGCAGCGCCACTGAGAGTTCTTGCGACTTTTGCTGTTGGCTCCAATGCTGGTAAGCGTGGGTCAGCTCTGTGAGGCCATAGCGCACCAAAGGCCCATGTCCCGGCGCGTAGAACTTTACTGTCAGATCAGCTAGCTTATCGAGTGCTGTTTCCACCTGACGAGCATGAGGAGCCATCAAGCAGTCATAGTAGTAGCGGCGATCGTCACTAAAGACCGTCCAGCCTTCATCAAACACTTGATCGCCACAGATGTGAGCGCCAAAGAATTTATCGGTGTAGAGAATTTGGGTGTGTGGGTCGTAGGTGCAGAGGCTGTCGGGCCAGCGAGGACTTGGGGTGGGGATGAATTGCAGATGGTGCCCTTGACCGAGATCTAAGGTTTCTTCGCCTCGAACGACGAGGATGTTGAGATCTTGATTGCCGAGGGCATTGCGGAGGGCGATCGCCCCTGGATTGGAACAAACAAAGTTGATCTGGGGTGCAATGTCGAGCAAGGTTTGTAGCGTGATGGCTCGGTTGGGGTTGACGTGCCCCAGAATCACATAATCCAGTTGTTTCAGGTTTAGACGCTTCTTTAATTCGGTGAGATAGGTTTCTGCAAAAGATTCACCGGGCGGATCAATTAGAGCAGTTTGGTCACCGCGAATCAAGAAAGAATTGGCTGTGGTGCCTCGTTGTCGGGCGTACTCAATCTCAAAGCGGAGACGAGTCCAACTGCGCGATCGCAATACGGTTGTATCAAGGGCGATCGGTAAAACTTGCACGTCTCTGGGTTTAGTTTCCACCATAGATTCTCGCTTTAGGAAAATATTGCTTGAGAAAATTGGGACTACAGCCAAAGCGCAGCAGCATGTTCGGTAAATCTGCACGTCTGACGTCCATTAGTGCCAGAATAGCTTCCGCTTGCGCCGCGCGGGAATTTCGCTTCAGAACCGCATCTAACTTTTCTTGGCGATTTGCCTTTTGCTCTGCGGTCAGCGACACATCATTTCTAAAGTAATTTTCTAAAAAATCAACTCCATCAGTGAGGTCAGGGCAAAGATTTAAGATCCGTTCTACATCTGTCCAAAAGGCGGCGGTGCGACCTGTTTCTTTGGAAGCAATCAAGGCGTAGGCAACACGAATTAATCGGGCATAGATAATCTTGATATCTAACGTAAAAAAGCCCGTGTCAGTCCGAGCATTCATCAACGTGACAAACCCCACCCCAAACCCTAACGCTTGACTCACCAAGGCCCAGTCAATGGGGAGTCGAGGGGTCATCGAAGTGGTCATCCAAAACAGGAAGCAGGGAAACAAAAACTGAGCAGTTGCCCACACCCAAACACCCCCAGTTTTGAAAGGCTCAAAAAAAGGGAGGAACTTGCAGTCGTCTGCTAGCTGTTTAAATGCCACCGCAATATTGATTAACCCTGGAATTGCCAATATTAATAGCCAGGGCAACCAAGCTATCAATTCACTCACGCTTCCTGATTCAAAGACAAAACGGGGTGTAAATGTAGGTGTCCTTTCGAGGTCAGGATGAAGTAGGTTTTAGAGTTGGAGTGAATTGCCACTGGAGCCTGCGGGTGTCCCCAAGGCAACAACTGACTCATCAGCCACTGACCATGACCGTGATGGTTTTCAGCGGTCGCTCGGCTGGTGTCAATGTAGCCCTTTTGCCAGAGCTGCTGCACAACTTCGTGCATTTCGCTGATCGGGCACCCCAAGGCATGAGCTAAATTTTCTACGGTGAGCGGTCTCCGTTCTAGCGCGCTCAAAACCCGCATTTCATCGACGTTCATAGTCCACCTGTCCGAGTGCTCTTATCGTAGCATCACTCTCTTTGCCTCACTTTAATGTTTTTGTCAACCTGGCGAAACCACCTTTCGGGTCAATAGTGATTGCCCACTTTGCGATGGTGTACAGCGGTGAGCGCATCAGGGTTAGAAACTCGTCCCTCTTGCACCGTGCTGTAAACGATCCAGTGGTCGTTACACTCCATACGGCTGCTGACTTCGCACTCTAAATAAGCCAGCGCTTCAGTGAGAATGGGTGAACCGTTCTGAGCGGGTTGTGTTTTTACGCCAGCAAAGCGATCGGCCCCTGGTGGGAATCGTTTCAGGAAGTGTTTCATCAAGCCCAAGTGATTGCCTTCTTCCAGCACATTAAGGACAAAGCGATCGCCTACTTGCATTAGAGATTCGATCGCCCGATCTTTTGCCACCGCAATCGTGAAACCTAGCGGAGTAAAGCTGGCCTGGGCCACCCAGGAGGCTAACATCGCCCCGCCGACATTACCTTTTTTCGCGGTGATGATGTACAAACCACCACTAATCCGCCCCAACGCTTTGTCGAGGTCGCCATCGAGCGACTTCATCTGTTGAATGGCGCGATCGCGAGTCAGCCACTGGCCTAAGTCAGTTCCCGCTTCTTCGCAAAGCTGATAAACCGATTCGTTAGGCGTGTCTTTGATCCGCACCGCTGGGAAGGCTACGGTCAAGCCCGACTCTCTAAACCGTGTCACGAGGGGGTCAACTGGCTCGTCATCGCCACCATAGGATTCAAAAATTCCTACGGCTTGCTTGTCTTTTGCGGCGGCTAACACCGTACCTAGGGCAGCTTGCGCGGTGGCTGCGGCTGACCCCGATACAGGGGGTGTAGCGATCGCTAAACCTGCCGAGCGACCCACCAGTTCTTGGACTTCTTGCGGGTCTGCCGATTTCAAATCCATCATTTCGACGGCAACACCTGTTTTGGTGATTCCCTTTGCCAATGCCTGCGAGAGGCGATCGCTGTAACCGTAGTCAGACACGTAAAACACGGCCACGGTTTTTTCTGACTTAGCCTTGGCTTGGCTCCAGTTGCGGTAGCGATCGACCCACTCCGCCACGTTGTAGTAAAGCAAGGGGCCGTGCCCGGTGGCAATCTGCTTCACCTCTGGCAGTTCACCCATGCGTTTCAGGGCAGACAGTACCGAGCGAGCATTGGGAGCCATCAGACATTCGTAATAGAAACGAAAATCCGCTTCAATTTCGCTTAAGTCTTCGTCAAAGGTGCGATCGTCGCAGAAGTGCATGCCAAACGCATCGCAGGTGAAGAGAATCTGCGTCTTGGTGTCGTAGCTAAAAATGGTGTCAGGCCAGTGCAGATTGGGAGCGATCACAAACTCCAATTCGTGACCATTGCCCAAATCCAGGCGATCGCCATTTTTGACAATCTGCCGCTTAAACGGTTGGTGTACCAAATCTTCGAGAAACTGAATCGCCACCTTAGAACCCACCACGGTCGCTTGGGGAGCCAAGGCCAAGACATCGCGAACTAAACCACTGTGGTCTGGTTCCGTATGACTAATCACCAAATAATCGATCTTGGCTGGGTCTACGACTTGAGTTAGCGTCTCTAAGTAGAGTTGGCGGAACTTTTCGTGGGACGTATCGACCAGCGCAATCTTTTCGCCTTTAATGACAAAAGAGTTGTAGGTCGTACCATTCTTCAGACCAAACTCGATGTCAAAGCGATCGCGGTCCCAATCTAATGAGCGAATCGTGGTGGTTTCCGCAGCAATTTCGCTCGTTTGTATTGTCAGTCTACGTTGAGCCCGGTCAGTCAGCACTACCATGTAAAATCTCCTCGTCAAACCTGGCTGAGGCGATCGCCTTTCCCTATTGTCACACGTTGATTTAAAAACCTGGGTTGAAAGACCTAATAGGTAAGTTAAGCAATTCTATATGTATTTATACCTAATCACCTGTGGATAAAAGCTGGTTAGCTTTGATGATTGGCAATTCTCGGCTGCATTGGGCTTGGTTTGATGGAGACCAATTGCAATCAGCTTGGGATAGTGAGCATTTGCCGAATTCTGAACCCCCTAAACCCCCAAATTTGGGGGGAATTTTGAAAACAGCTTCCCCTTTTCTTGAATGTCCGTTAGGGGTATGTATTGAAGGCTGGGAGGGGGCTATAGAGCGATTGCGAGAAGAGAACCTTGACGAATTGGCGATTGTCTTAGCCTCTGTCGTTCCAGCCCAAACTGCTATTTGGCAAGACTATCCCCAACTCCAAATCCTCACGCTTGCACAAATTCCCCTACAGCTCAGCTACCCCACTCTAGGAATCGATCGCGCCTTGGCTTTATGGGGAGCGGGAGAAGTGTACGGTTGGCCTACTCTGGTGATTGATTCGGGCACGGCGCTGACATTCACAGGTGGCAACACTGAGCGACAACTCGTTGGGGGGGCGATTCTGCCTGGATTGAGTCTGCAAGTACGAGCTTTAGCTGACAAAACCGCAGCCTTACCTGCGATCGCCTTACTCGAAACCTTACCCAAGCGTTGGGCCAATGACACGCAAGAGGCGATCGCCAGTGGCATTATCCATACGGTTTTGGCGGGAGTTGTAGACTTTATCCAAGCTTGGTGGCAAGAGTTTCCGGGTAGTGCTGTAGTGATGACCGGGGGCGATCGCGTTCTACTCCACCAGTATTTGCAAGACCAGTATCCTGAACTGGCGGCTCAAATTACGGTTGACCCTAACTTAATTTTTTGGGGGATGCGAGCATGCCGAACCAAGCCTAGTTCAGCTCTAAGTGGGTGAGACAAACTCCCGAATTTCTTGGGCAACGGCTGCTGGAGCTGTGAGCGGTAGTTCTTCACCACCTTGCGGCACAATCCGCCAATTTGCGGTTGGTGTAAGTTCTGCGTAAGTTTGGCTCAGCAGCTTAGCCGCAAAGGCATCTTGTTCGCTTTGCAAGACTGTGACCGGAACCTTGAGCCAATCAAGCCTTCCCTGCAATTGCTCTGCTTGAATCTCAGCCCGTCGGCGTTGAAATAGCAAGCGACAGGCTACAGGAGATTGCAGCAGTTGTTTTCGCCATTGCAAAGTGCGTCCAACCCGCTTTTGCAGACCTAATAAAGGTGCAAAGGGCTGTAGCGATCGCAGCAACCAAAACAACAGCGGCGGTCGAGCGATTAACAACTTGGCCCACCACCAACGCCGCCCCACCTTCTGCACCTGAATCCCTTCTGGAGCCAATAACACCAAGCCACGTACCTGATCCAAATACTTCAGGGCATAGCTCGCCGCCACCCAGGCTCCCAAAGAATGACCAATCAAATACACCTGCCGCAATCGCAAGCTCTCTAAATATTCTGCCAGCGTCTCTACTTGCAGCTCAATCGAGTAGTGCACATTGGGGCGTTCCGACTCCCCAACCCCCAACAGATCAGGTGCAAAACAGTGGTACTCCGTTCCTAACTGCTCAAGCACTGGCACCCATTGGCTGCTATCACTCCAAGAGCCATGCAGAAACACAAGTGCATCTCCCTGACCGATTTCACGCCAGAAAATTTGCCCTTGAGACAGCTTCAATCGAGAATTACGCAGCGGTAGAGACATTTTAATCAAGGAGGAAGGATGAGGGATGAAACAGGCAGGATGAGGAATGAATGGGGCTAACTTTCATCCCTAGATTACGGCAGTGTTGTAAGTCCATTCAATTGCAATCCTTCCTGCCAACCGCCGGGAACGCTCAAGGCGTACATTCTTCTAAAACTACGCAAGCACTGCAAAGCCATTCAATTTCATCCTTCCTGTTTCATCCCTCATCCTTCCTACTTCATCCTTCCACTACGCCAATGTCGTCAGGCCCTTCAAATAATCTTGCAGTTGGCGATCGTGATCATGGGATAACGTGCCTGAAGGCAGAGCGTCGGGGGCAAAAGCTTGCACTTCTATCACTTCTAGGGTGTCTTGCGCCTGCATGGTTCCTTGCACTTCAGCTTCTACTACGACGCAGACTGAATGAATTCTAGGATCGCGATCGGGTGCCGAATAAACTCCCACTAACCGTCGAATTTTGACTAGTTCTAGGCCCGTTTCTTCTGCTAGTTCTCGTTGTACTGTCTTGGGAATATCTTCGCCCCAGTCCACCATGCCACCGGGTAATCCCCATTTTCCATTGTCCTGCCGCCGAATCAGGACAATTCGACCATCGGGTAAGAGGGGGATGATACTAGTGCCAATAATGGGGTGCCGGAAGATCAATCCCAGTACAGTTTGAATCAGATGCCAGGATCGACGCATAAAGTAAGGCTGTCATACGAATGGAACGATGGAAGCCAAAAGCCAATGCAATTGAACCATGCACCCGTTCTTATAGTTTCTAATCAGGTTCTAATCAGGCAAATCAGCCAGAATTTCCGTTGCATGAGCTTCTGGTTTTACCTTGCGGTAAATTTTCTCAATCGTACCATCTGAGCCGATCACAAAGGTCTGCCGATAAACGCCCATGAATTCCTTACCCATAAACTTTTTCAGCCCATAACTGCCATAGGCTTGGGCTACTGCTGCCTCTGGGTCGCACAGGAGGGGGAAAGGCAGTTGATACTTCGTCGTGAATTTGGCGTGGGACTTAGCATCATCGGTACTAATGCCCAAAACTATGACATCTTGGGCTTGGTAGTCTGAGTAGGCATCCCGAAAGCCACAAGCTTCCTTGGTGCAGCCAGGGGTGTTGTCTCGCGGGTAAAAGTACAACACGACTCGCTGACCTCTCAAGTCTGATAAGCGAACTAGATTACCTTGCGTATCCAGCAAGCTAAAGTCTGGCGCAAGATCGCCAAGTTGGAGAGACATAGACAGGACTTATGGGATGAAACTTTATGGGATGAACTGTAATGAAAACTCGGTTAGCAGCGAGGGGCAAGCTGTGGGCTAAGCGCCAATAGGTACAAGCCTAATTTTGGTGCAGCCGTTGTTGTGCGACTTGCAAGGCTTTTCTCACTTGCTCGAAGCCAGTTCCTCCCGCGCTGTTCCGGGCTGCTACGACTTGACGAGGTGCGATCGCCTGATAAATGTCTGCTTCAAAAGCAGGGTGTAAGGTTTGCCACTCGTCTAGGCTCAAGTCCTTCAGTAGCTTGTTGGCTGCTAAGCAAGTCCGCACCACTTTGCCCACTAGGTTGTAAGCTTCGCGGAAGGGTACGCCTTTAGCTGCCAGATAATCGGCTACATCCGTGGCATTGGAGAAGTCCTCTGCCACTGCTTCTGCTAGGCGAGCAGTCCGAAACTCTATCCCTTCTTGCAGCAGAATGGTCATGGCTTCTAGACAGGCACGGACGGTTTTGACGGCATCGAATAAAGCTTCTTTGTCTTCTTGCAAATCTTTGTTGTACGCCAAGGGTAAGCCTTTCATCAGCACCAACATGGCTTGCAAATGCCCAAACACTCGCCCAGTTTTGCCCCGTACTAGTTCTGGTACATCGGGGTTCTTTTTCTGGGGCATGATGCTGGAACCTGTAGCACAGCTATCTTTCATGGTGACGAAGCTAAACTCTTGGGAAGCCCAAAGGATCACTTCTTCTGACAAACGGCTAAGGTGCATCATGATCAAGCTGGCTGCTGAGAGAAATTCGATCGCAAAGTCGCGATCGCTGACTCCGTCCAAGCTATTGGCATAGATGCCATCAAAGTTCAGTAATTCAGCCGTGTAGTGGCGATCGATCGGAAAGGTGGTTCCTGCCAGTGCCCCGCACCCTAAAGGCGACACATTCACCCGCCGATACACTTCTCCAAGCCGCTCCCAATCGCGTTGCGCCATCTCGAAGTAGGCCAGCAGATGATGGGCCAAACTAATTGGTTGAGCCCGCTGCAAGTGAGTGTACCCAGGAATCAAGGTTTCTACATGCTGCTCTGCTAGGTGAAACAAAGCGGTTTGAAACTCTCGCACCTGAGCGCGAATCTGCTCGATCTGCTCTCGGAGATATAGCCGGGTGTCAGTTCCAACTTGGTCGTTTCGCGATCGCGCCGTATGCAGCTTTTTACCGGTGTCTCCCAAAATTTGGGTTAAGCGGTGCTCAACGGCAAAATGTACATCCTCTGCGTCAGTTCCAGGACGGAAGAAGCCTTGGCGGTACTCTTGGCGAATCTGCTCTAACCCCGTCACCAACTGTTCCCCTTCTTCGGGGGTAACAATGCCTGTGTAAGCGAGCATTTGCGCATGGGCTTGCGATCCGATGATGTCATATTCCACCAACTCAATATCAAAGCCAATACTGGCATTGAATTGGGCGATCGCTGGGTGTAACGCGGTTTCAAATCGCTGACTCCAAGCTTGTGAGCTAGCAGCAGGTTGGGGTGGCAGTTCCGTATCCAAGGTTATCTTCCTGAATTCAATTGACAGCGTCAAAAACTCATCTTGACATGAGTGATACTTCCTAAAATGCAGTCCGAGCTACCAGCACTGAAGGATCATTTAGGAGGTAAAAGCTTATGTAAATCAAAACTCAGGCATGAGTTTAGAAGGCAGTCATGCTGCGAATCATGTAGCCCAAAATCACTCCAATTAATAAGGCCCATACTTGGCCTGTTTTGACAAAGTTATTAAAGCCCTTCTGAATATCTCCCAAGATGTCTTGGTTATATTGTTGAGCTAACACTGTCCAGTCGTGGGGAACATGCCAAGCTAAGCCTTGCTGGAGCCAGTCACCCCAATGTGCGGTGTGATTTAGCCAAGTTGTCATGTCCTGCATTACGTGGATGACCATTGCTACCATCTCCTCATTAAGTGTTAGGGCTACTCAAAGGTTCAAGACCCAAATGCTAATCCGTAGCCAGCGCGATCGCAGATTTTTGGCGCGTTTTAAGCAGCTTAACTACTGCAATGAGCACGTACCCTATAGAGTCGCAGATTTTTGGCAATTGTAAAGCGAAAATGGGGATTAATCTGGCGATTTGATCCGCATGACAATTAATGTCATATCATCACCGTTGCGATTATCTGCTCCAATAAACTGCTGCACT
The DNA here is from genome assembly GCF_030409055.1 of Trichocoleus desertorum NBK24. Taxonomy (GTDB): domain Bacteria; phylum Cyanobacteriota; class Cyanobacteriia; order FACHB-46; family FACHB-46; genus Trichocoleus; species Trichocoleus desertorum_B. The sequence goes on from NZ_CP116619.1 coordinate 2,711,071, forward strand.
TGGGCAAACAAATGCTCCAGAATCTCTTGGGGGCTTTCGCAATGACGGCAAGCCCAATGGAAGGCGCGAGTCAGATTGTCTTCATCGAAGCGATCGCCACTGCGGTTGGCTGCGTCCGTAAAGCCATCTGTGTAGTAGATCAGCGTATCACCCGGATGCAGTTGGATCTGGGCATCTTGGTAGTGTGTATCTGCATCTAAGCCGATTAGCATCCCCAAAGTATCTAAGCGCTTAATCGCATCCGTCGAAGCTTGCCACAGTAACGGTGGGTTGTGCGCGGCATTGCTGTAAGACAGTATCTGTGTTTGCGGCTCGTACTCCGAGTAAAACAGAGTCACAAACCGATTGGAATTTTCTAAATCTGCATACATCACTTGGTTAAGGTGTTGCAGAATCCGAGCGGGAGAATGACCATTGAGCACTTCTGCCCGCAACATGCCCCGCAGCATGGTCATGATTAGCCCAGCAGGGACGCCCTTGCCCATGACATCGCCAATAGAGACGCTCCAACGCCCCGCCTCATTAGCGCCTGGTTTTACCGAACGTAACCGAGTGCGATGGATGGGAATGAAATCGTAGTAGTCACCCCCGACTCGATTCGCCGTCTGACAACGCGCGGCCAGTTCTGCACCCTGAATTTTAGGGCACTGGCGCGGCAGAAGTTGCAATTGAATTTCGGCTCCAATTTCTAATTCGCGATCGAGCCTTTCTTTTTTGCGCAGCTCCACCGTCAGCTCGTCGTTTTCAATCGCTACAGCCGTTTGGTCGGCCACCAAGCGCACCAACTTTTGCCGCGTTTCTGTCCAGGTATAATCTACCGCTCGACTAAAAACATAGAGTCTGCCTCGCTCGGCATTTTTGACTAAGATTGCGGTGCCAAACAACTGTACATCTGGCCCCAAGTAATGACTGACTTGATGGTCGAGAGCCGCAGTCATCTTAGCAGGGGCGATCGCACCTCCGGGAGTAGCCGCCGCAGCAGCTAACTGGCGTGTCGCAGTCTCTAAAGCCTTGCGAATATCGTGACACTGGCGGCTATCTTGACAGTGCAAGCGCTCTAGCCGCATTTGCCCATTTGGCTTGAACAGTACTAAGGCACCCCCATCCGCATCAGTCACCCGACTGGCCATCAGCGGAATCAGCTCTAAAAACTGGTTTAAGTTGTTGAAGCTCCGCAAGGCAAAGCTGAGAGAACTTAACAAGTCCTGAATTTTGTGCTGTTCCCGATGCAGGCGCGCCACCAGTTCTTTCAGGGCGAAAACTGGCGTCATGTCTGGAGAACTTCCGCCACTGGTGCGGTCGGAGGGTTGAGAGGGCTGTCGAGGAACAGGCACAGCAGTCATTAGAGCAAGGTTAAGTTGTCATCGAAAACCGAAAAATTGAAGAGCACTAACAGGTGAAGAAAAATAAATTCTCTGCCTGCAATTTGAGCAAATTACTGGAGAGACAGCTTATCACTATTTGCAGAATTTACGCTCTAGTTGTGCCGATTTAAAGTTCAGCGAACTAGTGAGAATTAGTAAAGCATCTAACTCACTACAAAGTGGTGTGATTGTTTATCCTAAGACCAACTGCTTGGTACAAGAATCAACTTAATACCAGTAAGTTCCGCCAACGGTGTCAATGTTGGCATAAATTCTAATGAATTTGTTGATACTAGCAGAATTGTTCTGAACCGGACTCAATCTTTTGTAGGCAATCCGCTGTAGGCAATCTGCTGGGTGAACTGCATCGTCTCAAGCGAGCAAATCTAGTTTTTGGTTGTTAGCGTTAATCTTGGTTTCTGCCAATGAGTTGAGCAAGCATTTCTCCAGCAGTGTGAAGAAAATAACTGCCCTACCTACCCTGAACGGCCTTAGCCTACGGTAACTTAACCTGCTAGGAGAGCTTCCACAAACTCATAGCTAGAGAAAGGTCTGAGATCTTCAATTCCCTCACCCGCTCCAATAAAGCGAATAGGTAGACCCAACTGCTGCACTACCGCCAGAGCAATCCCACCTTTGGCGGTGCCATCCAACTTGGTGAGAACAACGCCACTGAGTTGGGCGGCTTCTAGAAATACTTCAGCTTGCCGTAGTCCATTTTGGCCCAACGTAGCATCTAAGACCAACAAGGATTCAATTTTGGCATCACCTGCTTTCTTGTCGATAATGCGTCGAACTTTGCTCAATTCGTCCATCAAGTTTTTCTTGTTTTGCAAGCGTCCTGCCGTATCGACTAATAACAGCTCTGTCCCTCTAGATTGAGCAGAACCGATGGCGTCAAAAACGACTGCTGCTGGGTCTGTATTTTGTCCAGGATTGGAAATCACTTCGACCCCACTCCGCTGTCCCCAAACCTTAACTTGCTCTACAGCGGCGGCCCGGAAAGTGTCGGCAGCAGCGATTAAACAGTTGTACTCCGATTTTTGAGCTAAGTGGGCTAGCTTCCCAATGGTGGTCGTTTTACCAGCGCCATTCACGCCTGTAATCAACCAAATGTTTAAGGTATCTTTTTCGGGGGCAAAAGTAGGGTTATAGGATTTGCCCAAAGGCCGATCCAGCATGTCACGGAGAATTGACTTTAGGTAAGCGATCGCCTGATCCGGAGGCAGTGCTTCTTCCCGCAGTTTTTTCTGGAGGGATTCAATAATTCGGTCTGTGGCGGCTACGCCCACATCGGCTTGCAGTAAGAGCGCCTCAATTTCTTCAACGGCATCTTGGTTGAGTGGCCCTTGCCCAACGATCGCCTTGAGTTGGTTGACCAAGCTTCGACGAGTTTTGTCTAAGCCTTGGCGTAATCGTTTCAGCCAGGTGATTTCTTCAATCGAAATTTGGTCTGGACGGCGACCTTGGGCGGCGAGCACCTCTGCTGACCACAAGAAACCTTCATCAAAGACGATTTCAGGTAACGTTTCTTGAACTGTGGCAGTCGGCTGAGCAACTTCCGGTTCAGGTTCTTCAATGGCAGTGGCTTTAAGCCTTTCTAGCCTCGCTTGCCGATCTGCTTCTGCCTGTGCCCAGAAAGGTAGTGGAGCCACCTCAGCGGTGGAGCTTGGATCTTCCGCTGGTGCTTCTAGGGATGTTTCTGGTGATGCTTCTGAGGCGATCGCGGCGGCTACTAGTTCTTCTGAAACTGTGGCTGCGACTGGCTCAGAGACTGGCTCAGCGATCGCTTCCTCAATGGCTACAGCGGGTTCAGGTTCAATTGTGGCAGGTTCTTCAGTGGGCGCGGGTTCAGCGACTTCAGGTTCAGCGACTTCGGCGGTAACTTCGGCAGTGGTTGAAGCGACCGCAGGTTCTTCTATAGGCTCTTCTAGCTGTTCTATAGAATCTTCAGCCTCTGTTTCTTCTACCGCCTCTGTTTCTTCTACCGCCTTTGTTTCTTCTACTACCTCTGCGACCTCTGGCGCTTCTGCTACAGGCACTTCAGCCACAGACGCTTCAGTTGCGAGTTCCTCTGGTGCTTCTGCTACAGGTGCTTCAACCGCCGCAGGCTCCTCGACAGCAGCTTCCTCCGGTGCTTCCTCTGGCTCGACCTGCTGCCGCTTTTGAATATTTTGGTAGGCTGCCTTGGCCCAGTTCAGGTAATCCTCTGCTACTTCTTCAGTCGCAGGTTCAGCTGCTTCTGGCTCACTCTGCTCGGACTCAGCCTGCTCCGCGTCAGATTCCTCCGACATTGTTTCTGTCTGATCAACCTGAGACTTTTCTGACTGATCGTCAAATTGCCGACGGAACCAATTGAAAACCATTGCAATTTACCTAAAACTGCTACCTAAGGAAATATCGAGATCTCGATAGATCTCACTGTGAAGAAAATGTTTGTACTTAGAACTATCTGAACACTCAATTGAGTTTGCAGCAACTCAATCTGACTAGGTTCATGCTCCAAAGTTAGACAGATTGGGTTTTGATTTGATCCGTCACGCGCCGCAACACGCCATTGATGAAACGGTGCCCTTCGCTTCCGCTGTAGCGTTTGGCTAATTCTACAGCTTCGTTAATCGCGACTTTGTCTGGTACGCCCAAGTACATGATTTCGGTGACAGCAATGCGAAGAATATCGCGATCGATCCGAGCTAAGCGATTGAGTTGCCAATCTACTAAAGACTGGGTTAGCAATTCATCCACCGCTGCCGTATTGGCATTTAGGGTGCTGATCACTTGCAAAGTATAAGCTCGAACTTCTTTCTGATTGGTTAATTGAATCAGTTCTGGCAATTCAACTGCCATGCCCATGCGATTAATTGCGGTCTGGGCTAAGTCCAGTGCTTCTTGAACCATCCCTCTAGCACTCTGGACATCACTGGCTCGCGTTTCGCTACTCAGCAAGCGATCGCTGCTTCGCTTAACTTCTGCTGCTGCGGTTTCTAGGGTCTCCTGAACTTCAGTTGTTAGAGTGCGAACAGCGGCCAGCATGATGTTTTGTAGTTGCTGCTCGTCCAGGCGGCCTTGGTTAGCAGGCAATTGGCTAATGCTGAGCAGGGAAAGTTCACGAGCGATTCGGCGAGCTTGCATGGAGAGTTAATTGTCCAGGTTCAGGAGCAGCTTGACTATCTTAACTCTTTCTTCACTCCTCTTCGAGCGGCAGCGTTAAGGCTTGCCATTGGGGTTCTGCCAGCGGGGGATCTAGTTTGCGATCGCTGGTAGGTTTCAAGGCCATCGTCGCTTGGGAGGTGGGACTGACAATACCGCCTGACACGATCACCTTAAAAGCATCTTCCACAGACAGCGAGAGATTAACGACTTCGTTCTCAGGTACCACTGCATACCAACCTGTAGTGGGGTTTGGTGTGGTGGGAATAAACACGCCCAGCATCGATCCAGGCAAATGCGTCTGAATGTCGCCGCTGATCATCCCTGTCACGAAGGCGATCGCCCAAATACCCCGACGGGGATACTCCACCAACACCACCCGACGAAAGCGATTATTAGAATCTTTGAGCAGCGTTTCTAGCAGTTGCTTCAAGGTTTTATAAACCGCACCTGCTAACGGAATCGCTTGCAACAACCGCTCCCCAAAATCTAGCAACCATCGCCCTGCAATGTTTCGAGCCATTAAGCCAATCAGCAAAATCAAGAGCAATGGCACCGTTAGGCCCACAGCAAAGTTGAGGAAGTTGACCAGGATGGGGTGAAAGCCGTCAAAAGGGTTAAGTTGCTTTGGGATGCGTGTCAAAAAGTTGATCACCCAATTCGCAACGGTAATCGTCAACCAGATGGTGGTTGCTAAGGGGATGACAACGAGAAGACCTGCGATCAGATCATTCTTTAAGTCCTGCTTTAGGCGTTGGAACACAGACAACCCACTCTCCTTCAATCGGCTGGAAAATTTGGCTGCTATCACTCAAGTTATGAATCAAACCGAACGGTAGGAGTTAAAGACCGAGATAGTCTATTCAGCCCAAGTTTTCAGGCAGTATTACTTCCATTGTGCTCTGTCGATTGATAACTCTGGTTGGTTTCCTGCGGGAAGGCCGACAACTCAGTGCCTTCCTCTATTTGTAAACCTTGTAAAAATTTGTTTCAAGGTTTAATGTCTACTCTAAGGTTCACGCTTGGAGCTTCACTCAGGCCAACCCAGGGGATATCTTAGAGCAATTATTACTCGTTGTGGCCTGCTTTGTATCCGCAGATACTGCTTTTATTAATCTGGATATTGGTTTGATTTAAGACTGCCATAGCCATGGGATAGTCAATTGACAGTCACAGAATCTACTTCCGGAGGTTCAGCGATCGCCAAAACGGAACTTTCTGACACCACGGGCGGCGGCAAGTGCTTAATTTCCCAGGCTTTGAGCAAAATTAGGTATTCATAAAACGCTTGCAGGGTACACCAAGCAAACCCAGCTCGGCCATCTAGAATGCCGCCCAGCAAGAAGTACATGTAGAAAAAGCGAATGAGCGGCCTAAAGGGCAACCGTAAAGATAAGTCTTTGAGAGCCCGACGTCGTTCCACTTCGGACGAGCCGAAAAATAGATCCTGCCACTTGACGGTGCCCGTTTCTAGTTGCTTTAGAGTTTCTTGGGCTTCGTCGCTAGAGTAGCGGTTGTGCTTATCAATCCAGCGACTTAAGCCTTTACCGCAAGTGTAGTGCGGATAGGTTTCTTTGAGGAATCCGGTGGGGCCATTGCACACCTCGCGCTCGGTGTGGCCGTAGTCATCAAACCAAACTTGCTCGCGACGGAAAAGCCGCATTTGGTAGCGGGGATATTGCGTACTGCGTCGAATCCACTGCCCCATAAACATGACTCGCTCAGCCACGTAGTAGCCGATGTAGTCCTGACTTTGCATTGCTGTGAGGCATTCTTGAAACAGCTCTGGCGTCATCCGCTCATCTGCTTCTAGGATGTAAACCCACTCATGCTTGACCGGGATTGATTGGAGCATCCAGGTGCGTTGCCGTCCGTGGCTCTCGAACCGATGCTGCACCACTCGAACGGGATAACGTTGGGCCACCTCTACTGTGCGATCGCTGCTCAAGGAATCGACCACAACCACATCATCTGAGAGCAAAGCTGACTCAATACAGGCAGCAATCTCAGTTTCTTCGTTGTAGGTCAGGATGTAAATCGAGAACATAGCTCAGCTTTTTTGATGAGGGGAGATATAGTGCAGCAGAAACATTGCGTCGGTAGAGAGGCACCCCCCGTTTGAGGCATAGTCTTAGACATGGTTCTAGGCATGTCATTGCGCCTAAATGCAGACGACTCAGGCTACAAATTCCTAGCGAGCTGCTTTACGAGACCCTGCTCCTAGTTGTCGCAATCCAGTCCACCCAACCGTAATGTACCCAATTGCTAGGAGCAAACTGCTCAGTCCTACTCGCAATCCAGACTTGAGAAACTCAGCGTTCGCCCGTTTTTCTAGATCGAGCCGACGAGTTCGGATTTGAGTTTGGGCATCTTTTGCTTTTTTGTCTAGCGCTTGAGGATCAGATTGGAGTTGTTGCTGAACTTGGCTCTTGAGAGCTTGAACTTGCGCTAACTGTTCCCCTTTGAGCTGCCCGCTCTCGATCGCTTGATTTAGTTGAGAGTCACTTTTGACCAAGCTATTGATTTGTTGCAACTGTTGATTGAGCTGACCTTCCGCTTGGCCTGCTTCCTGGGAAATCTGGGCCCGAGTTTGCTGGTTCGCTCGATAGGTATTGCTGAAATGGAGAGGCGACAACACTAAAAAGACGAAACCTAGGAGACTCGCCAATAAGAGGGAGGCAAAGCTGATATTTTGCCAAGCTTTTTGCCGTTCTGGAGAGGCACCTGAAACACTGTCAACCCAAACCCCAGTGAATAAGAGGACAAAACCCAGTAGGGGTACAACACCGCGATCGACAATTTGACTGAAGAGAGCGATTTGCCATCTGAGTCCTTCCAAGCTGCTGAGTTTAGCGGGTACATCGGAGGGTACCAACATCACAGCATAGTCAATCAGAGCAGCCAGAATCAGAATGATTCCCACGTATTTGAGCGTTTGGGAGGCGATCGCAGAGAGTTGGCGGCTATCAGTTGCTTTCATTGGGCTTCAAAGTGAGTTTAGTGATGGTCTGTTTCAAGCTGAGCTAGATTCAGCATACTCGTTTGTTATCCCAGTTTACTGGTAGGCAAACAGGACGGTACGTCAAGTACAACCGCTAGCAAATTATTTCAGTCTAGGCAAGCCAAGGTTAGAAGCTTAAAGGAAAATCCAAATACGCAATAGCTGAAGTTTAAAGATTATTTATCTGTTCTAAGAAATTTTTAATTCTTCCTAAAATTGCCTTTAAACAATCATTAATTATTCATAGCTGGGTCAAATAAGATAAATTTGTAAAGAGCTGCTGCAACTTCTCTAAAGCTTTTGTAAAGCTACCCTGAAGACTGATAGCCATATTTTTTGGGGGAGGGCGATCGCTAATCTGGCTGATTCAACAGGCTGGTTTTATCTATAGTCCCTGGCATCTTTTTTAGGCACGGCTCAACAAAACGATTTAGCGAAAAATATTTTATAACTTTGAATTTCTTTTAATTTTTTTACTCTAAAGATCTCATCAATTTTTCATGAAAATTTTATCAAGACTAGTTTCGTACTAGTTCGGTTTAATTTGAATCAGTACTTTTTACCTTCAGCCCGCTGAAGATAGTGAACCACTACAGGATCATCAATTCCTTTAAGCATTAAATTCTCCTTCTGCCAGGTCCAGTCAGGGATGGTAAAAGATGGCTCTAAATCAGCGGTAATAGCATTGGTGACTGCAATATTATGGCCGCTGCTGGTTGCTTGCACCCGTGCTGCGGTGTTGACTGTGATACCAAAGTAATCTAGGCGTTCATTCAGCGAAACATTGAGACAAGGGCCAGCATCAATCCCGACTTTGAGAATTAGCTGATCCTCAGGCAAGAGCGATAATTGTTGATTGAGTTGAGCCATCTGGTGGTGCATAGCGATCGCGGCTTGTAATGCCTGCATTGGCACTGTAAAAGCTCCCATGACAGCATCTCCAATGGTTTTAACCACCACACCGTGATGATCATCAATGACCCGAAATAGGATTTCAAAATGCTGGCGCACTAAGTTGTAAGCTCTGGTATCTCCTCGACGGGCGTACAGTGCCGTGGAGCCAGCTAAGTCTGTAAATAAAATTGCCACCCGTCGTACTAGCAAACTTTCGCTAGGCAAGAGCGTCTCGCGGGGAAACAAATTGCGAAAGGCTTGTAGCGTCAGTAAGGTATGACCAGAAGTTGTCCCATAGCGGGCTTCTACCTGCGATCGAAAGCTCAAATCTTTCGCTTCAGGCCCCAATTTTCGGAGTCGTTCATCAATGCTAAAAGTTACTTGTACCTGTTCATCGGCAATCGTAGCGTGCGTGTGTTGACAGGCGGGGCAGGTGTGATGGGTTCGTAGATCAGCTAAGCATTGAGGCTGCAAATCTAAGCTATTACAGACTGGACATTTAACTTCCCAATGCAGCGTTACTAATCCTTCTCGTAGCGCTATCACTAAAACATTTAGTGTTTCTCGCTCAGATAATTGCAGTCGCTGGGCAACGAAGAGGGGAGCAGCCCGGTGTAACTCTCGACTATCTTTCGTTTGAAAGAAGTCAGCTAGACGAGCTTGAATTAAGGTACTAACTGCATGTTTGCTTAAAGTTTTAACGGCTTTGGTAATCAGCCGTCTGCGGTTTTCAGCAAATCCCAGCATAATGGTTGTGCGCTCCTGACAGAGCTTCCTGGTGATTTTTCTTTTTTTGTGATCCGTTACTCGGATAGTCAGACCAAATTGAGGCACCCTCTGCCAGCAACCTGTGAGCGATCGCCAACTATACTCTCTTCGTCCAAACTTAGTCCCAACTCCAGAATGCAATTAGATTAAACAGTGACTTGATTTCTTCGCGAACGCCATAGACGCCCCATAGAGCCCCGTAGACGTTATAGATAGATCTGCTGCAATTAAAAACCAATGAACAAAATTATAGAAGTTCTGCCAGATACCACAGCTCTGATTCAGCGATCGCTGGAAGTAGTGGTCGAAAAAATTCGAGCGGCGATCGCAGAGCAGGGTCAATGCACCATCGCCCTCTCTGGTGGAAGTACGCCTAAGCCTCTATACGAAGCCCTAGCCACTCAAGATTTACCTTGGGACAAAATCCATGTGTTTTGGGGCGATGAGCGCTATGTTCCTGCCGATCACCCGGACAGCAACCAGGGGATGGCTCGTAAAGCTTGGCTCGATCGCATCCAGATTCCTGCTAAGAATATTCATCCGATGCCAACCGAGGCTGCTGATCCTGCGATCGCGGCTCAAAACTATGAATCTCACTTACGAGAAGTGTTACAGGTTCAGGACAAATCCCTCCCTGCCTTAGATGTCATTCTCTTAGGGTTAGGCGATGATGGCCATACAGCATCTTTGTTTCCGCACACAGAGGCTTTGCAGGTGCAAGATCAACTGATTACAGTCGGAAATAAAGATGGCCAACCGCGCCTCACCTTTACGGCTCCCTTGATTAATGCCGCCAGATGCGTGGCGTTTGTCGTCGCGGGGGCTAACAAGCAAGCTGCTCTGAAGGAAATTTTTGCTCCCACAGCCGATGCCATGACCTATCCAGCTCGCTTAGTTCAACCGCAAGGAGAACTTTGGTGGTTATTTGATGCTGCCGCTGGGCAGGCCATAAATGGGTAAGATTGAGTACTAGCTGTCTGGTTATCCCCTGACATGATTCCGGCAGAAGAGAAATTTTCATGATTGTCTGTCCCAATTGCAACCACCAAAATCCTGAGGGCGCAGTGCAGTGCGAGGCTTGCTATACCCCGCTCCCTGCTACTGTCAACTGTTCTAACTGTGGTGCAACCGTACAGACAGACGCAAACTTCTGCGGTCAGTGCGGCTTTAACCTACGCACCAATACCCCGCTCCCTAGTGTTGATGAAACCTCTATGCCCTCCTTTGTGGGAGCGGCCATGCCGGGTAGTAGCTCATCCGTTCAACCCGATCTGGAGCCAGATCTCTTTACAACCAACTTTCAGGAGCCAGGGGGCAATGAATTAGGCAATAGTTTTTCTGCTGCCCCGCTTCCTGCCTCGCTAGGTAAGGAACTGCCGCCACCTGTTGCAAGTGACTTTCCTGTGCCGCCTCCGGTTGCTTCTAACAACTCCAACACTCGGTTGCAACAGCAGACCGCAAAGCTACTGCATTTACGCACCGATACGACTCTGGAATTGCCACCGCATTTGTCTCTGATTCACATTGGCAAGTGGAACGATCGCATTCCTCCAGACATTGACTTGTCTGGGTTTCCTGACTCAGAAATTGTTTCTCGCATTCACGCAGATATTCGGGTGGAGGGAGACGCTTTTTACATTGAGGATGTGGGTAGCTCCAATGGCACTTACGTTAATAACCTGCTGCTGCCATTAGGCAACCGCCATCGTTTGCGCTCTGGCGATCGCATTTCTTTGGGTAAGGGCGATCGCGTCACCTTTTTGTTTCAGATTTCTTAATGTCTTCTTAAGACTTTTGCAGAGTTCGAATTATTAAGGAGCTAGCTAACCAACACCTAGAACGCCTTAGTTTGGTTTGCAAACAATAAATAACTAACCTCTCATTTTGCCGACCATGAATTACCATCGATGGGTGAGAAAATCGTTGAACAAAATCGAGTTAAGGCCAGCATAGGATTTAGGATTGTAGAAAAGCTTTTAAGTTATTGCTGCTTCGGCCGCGATACTTCTGTTATTTCAGATCTAGCATCGCCAGTGTGATTACTCTGACTCTCCTCCATCCTCTCCAGCATATTCCGGTTCAAACCTGGGTCTTCGATCAAGAGCCAGTGATTCGAATCGGGCGGTCAACCGACAATCATGTCGTGCTCTACAGTGCGGTGGTTTCTCGCCACCATGTTGAAGTGCGGCGTAATGGCTCTAGTTGGGAAATCGTTAGCATCGGAACCAATGGTACTTACTTAGAGGGCAAGCGCATTACGCAAGCGCCTGTCATTGATGGGGTGATTATTCGTCTTGCCCGTTCTGGGCCGAATATTCAGATTCGCATTGGGGCCGAGGCAATGAAAGAACTGCCTAAAACGCTGTCTGGAGAGCGCACCTTGGCTCAACAAGCCCGCACTAAGCTAGACGAAGACTCTAGCGATGTTCTTGAGGAAACTAGCGCTCAAGCGGGTCCAATTCCTGTGCCACCGCATTTGCGTCTACCTGCTCCATCGGAGGAGCGCGATTCTGCTCAAACCGCTCGCGAGAGGAAGGTTTTCACTCTTTATAGAGAGCATAGAGAGCAGCAATCTAGAGAGCAGCAACCCAAATCTACTAAAGTCTCTACAATTCCGGTGACCGAGGTGCGTTGTCAGCATCAGCGGGCTGGCCCGGAGCTACGTTTTTGCCTAGACTGTGGTGAACCGCTGCAAATTCAGCAGCTCTTGGGCAAGTACCAAGTGTTGCAGACGCTGAATCACGGCGAAATGGGCATTACTTACTGGGCTTGGCGGGACGGGCAGAGTGTCGTTCTTAAAACCTTAAATTCAGAATGGTCGGATTATCCCCAAGCCAAAGATTTATTGGCGCAAGAAGTAAATCTACTTAAGCAATTTGACCACCCTAGTTTGCCCCGGTTGATTAATACATTTGCGCTGTCAGGGCAGCCCTATTTGGCGATGGAGCTGATCCACGGTCAGAGCTTAGCTCAGGATGTAGCGACAAATGGCCCTGTCCCTCTGACTCAAGCGATCGCTTGGATGACAGAAATTTGTGAAGCGCTCGACTATCTCCACAACCTCACGCCTCCAGTTCTGCATCGAGACTTACAACCCCAGAATTTAATTAGACGGACTGTTCCGGTGAATAGGCATGCACTTGCTTTAGTTGGGTTTGGGTCAGTGAAAGTTGCGGCAGCTGAACCTGGCAAACCCATCGGCACACCGGGGTATATGGCTCCAGAACAGGAATCAGGGGAAACCTCGATCGCGTCTGATTTATATGCTCTCGGCCCGCTCTTGATTTATTTACTTACCGGAGAAGACCCTAGCTTGTTTTACGGTCATCGAGATCAGGGTGCTAGGCTCTACGCAGAGTATGTCCCTGACTTACCGCCTGCTTTAATTCCCATCATTCGCACGCTTACCAATCCTCAGCCAGAAGAGCGCTACAAAACTGCGCGTGAGGTGGCAACGGCGATCGCAGAAATTGCAGTCTAGGATCGAATTGGCAGATCAGCAGTTCTAGACAGGGTATTTAGTTCATGGCACGAGGAGATCAGATCTACGTGATGCGCGAGTTTATGGGGCTACCAGGTCTCTATGAGCATCACGGCATCGACTGTGGCGACGGCACGGTGATTCATTACCGCAAAACCGAAGTGGCTCGAATTTCGCGCACCTCAATGGCAGAGTTTGCGATGGGGCAACCCGTCTATGTAAAGCGGTATGCCACTTCCTATCTTCCCGATGTGGTAGTACAACGAGCCGAGAGCCGCATTGGGGAATCAGCTTACAATCTCACGACCAACAATTGTGAGCACTTTACCACTTGGTGCAAAACCGGAGTGAATGAAAGTGCCCAACTCCGCAACTTTGGCTTAGATGCTGTCAGAATTAGCTTGCCTGGGACTGACAAGTTGATTCATGAGGCGATCGACAATTCATCTCCTGCTAAGTCTATGGAGCTGTACCGCCAAGCGCTAGACAATATTGCCTCGGCAGAAAGTACACTCCGACCGCAGCATCAACACGCCCAAAAGGAAGAGAATACTTGGCACCGTGTGGCCCTAGCGGCTCTGAAACAAGGCCGAGAGGAGTTAGCCCGTGCTGCTCTCTACCGTAAAGTCCAATGGAAAAAAACTGCCGCCGACTACAAATCTCAGATCGACTATCTAGAAACCCTCAAAGCCCAACTCAAACGCGATAGTTTGCCTTTACGACAAACAATTAGTAGCGGTTAGGGGAGTTTAGGGGAGCGATCGCTCCTCCCTTCTAAAGTAGCTACAACTATCCATTAGTTAAAGATTGATACGTGCCAAATTAATTCGCAAGGGAATAGTTTTGATTGGGCTCTCTAAGTTAATCCGTAAATGGCTGGGCCTTTTCTACCATGAATGGATCGGGGGGATTAGGCCGTCTTAATTGAGAATCATCAGTAGTAGATTTATTGTTCTTTTTGAAATCAGTTCTGGAATTAGCTGTAAGTTGCTCAAGAGCAGTAAGTTTTACTTTTAAGTTCTCTAAATCCTGTTGCTGATGTTCAATCCATGCCTTCTCTGCTTGGCGCTGAGCTATTGTCTCCTTTTGATACCGTACTTGCCGCTCTAAGAGGTCATTGTAGAATCTTACGATTCGCTCTAGGCTTTCTTTAGCAAAGGAATACTTTTTATCAAAGACTAGTTCAATTTTTTCCTCTATTGCATCCAAAACCTGGTTGTTCAACTCTACAATATCATTCGCATAAACATCGCTTATTCTAGATTTCCAATCTTCTATAGTCGGTCTAAAGTCATCAACTAGCCTAATATCATAACGGTTTGTGATTTTATTCCGTACATGCCTTACGTTCTCCACTAAATCATTAAACTCATCTTCTATGCTATTTCTACCATCCTCATTTAACTCGTTTAGGAGCTCTTCAATAGTTCTTAGATTCCGATCACTTATCTCGTCAGATATTCTAGTTACACTCATCATTAAATCACTTTCTATTTCCTTAGATGAATGAAATAGCAAAGCATAAATTTCATTGCTAAAATTAATTTTTCCCGATCGCAAGATCTTCTTCTGCTTACTTTTCTCATCCAAATCATACTTAATCTTCAAAGCCTCGATTTTTTCTATCCAGACCCTCTTACTACTATTTATTAAACTGGATTTATCCTGACCAGCTAGAAAATTAATCTCAAAAAATATGCGACTTACTATAGCAACTTGATTCCATATTTGATGCTGCGGAATCATGGAAACTTTTGTTTTGTTATGCCAATCTTTAACTGCTTTTTCTAAAACGCTAAAGCATTCCTCCATTGAGTCTTTGAGAGACGTAGCAAATGAACGTATCTCTTCTATACAAGGCCACACCGCCTCCTGAAGCTCAGTGGCTGTCTGCTTGATTTCATTTGAATTTACAGAATGGTATTGATCATCTATTAAATCTTCTGTAGAGCTTGTGATTTTCTGAAACATTTCTAAGTATTCATTCACACTAATACCCCTTCATCAAAGTTCTATAAGAAAGGACATACAATACAAACTAACTCACAACACATCTATAGCTATCTATCATGAATTATGAGTTTAGTATTGTCACTAAAGCACTTCTCGCACAAGGTAAACTAAAACAACTAAAAACCGTATCAGGCCAAGTCTTACCTTTCGCTATCGATCCAAAGACTCGAGCAATTACTGAGGTAGCTAAGGCTGTCGTAGGTTTTCAACTAAATCCAATCATAACCTCTGCAAAACTTCTATTGGATTTTGGACAAATAGTTCAAACCCATAGAGGATTTCAAAAGACCTACAAGATGATCGAACTTGTTCAACAGAGTGTAGGAGTTTTGCAAGCAACAACTGCTGTAATTGGGGTTGGTGTAGTTGGTAATATAGTTTTAACAGCAGTCAATCTTCATAACACATTAAAGCTTAGAGAAGATGTCAGACAATTAAGAGTAGAAATCAAAAATGGATTCACCGATCTAGAGTTTCTTATTAAAGAGAAAAATAAGGAGTTAAAATCTACTTTCAAATATTATAACGAAGAGTTAAAATCTTGGATTGACCATGTTGCTAAAGACACAAAGTTTGAAATACATCGTCTTAAATTAGTTGATGCTTACAGTCAGTTTCTAGCAGCTGTCAAGTTGATAAAGCTAGCTATATCTTGTGAGAATGAGATTACTAGAAATAATCATTTGGCAAATGCTATTTTTTCATTAGGAAATGCGTTGGAAACTTATAACTCCACAGAACTTCTGACCGAAGTATGTGCGCTTGGAAAATTACGGAGGCTGGAATGTGCTTGGGCAATAGAGCAGGTAAGAGCTTTAGCATTTCAGCTACAAAATGAGCTAACTCCTGCTAGCCAATGTATCGAGCATCTTCAAGCAAGAATGATTCAGGATCTACTTAATATTATTAGTATTTGTAATTCTCAAGATGAGTTGGATGTTTTATTTCCTGAAATCATGCGAATTTGCAAGCATGATTTATTGATATTGAAGTTTTATAGAAACCAAATCAATTGGATCAAAGACTTGCCACCCGAGGAGCGTGAGATTCTTCTTAACGTAGATACCTCAAATTTTGATGAGGATAACTATCAAGAAATTGATAGTGAGGCGATACCACAGGAACAAGTTATTTATGAGGAATTAAAATCAAAGTCTCATTTTTTATCTTTACGTGACCAGCTTAAATTCATGGTTAAACAAGAACTTCGGCAAGAACATGAGGCGTATATCTCTCAACAAGCATATGTATTGGACTACAAAGCTTTTTCGTCAGCAAACTGGAATGAAGTGCCAGACTTAACTATTGCAAATCTTTATTGGTACTTCAAAGCTCAAGCATCTTGAAGCTACGAAAAGAGGATGCGTTTATGGGTACACCCTCTTTTCGTAAAATATAGTCTCGTAGACTATGCGCCAACTGCTTCCTTGGCTGCGTAGAGAACTTCAGCGGTAATTTCGCCAATGCCACGTTCACGGGCGAATTTTTCGGTATTGCGCTTCACCTTGCCACGGACAAAACCGGGGATTTTGTTTAGTTCAGCTAGACCATCGCGGCTCCAACCGAGGTCAGAATCAGCGGAGATGCCCTTGGTGATCCCTTCCTTGGTGTCATGACCGCCGAAGATTTCTAGCAAGTGGTCTTCCATGCCCAGGGTGAAGGAGTTGTAGACCAAATCGACGACTTGGTTGGTGCCTTCGTAGCCGAGGAATGGTTTGTAGCCAATTGGGAAGTTTTGGATGTGGATGGGGGCGGCAATGACACCACAGGGAATATCGAGGCGTTTGCCGACGTGACGTTCCATTTGGGTGCCGAAGATGGCTGAGGGTTCTAGGCGGGCGATCGCATCTCCAATTGCACCATTGTCATCACTAATCAAGATTTCGTCACAGTACTCGCTAACCTGCTCACGGAACCAATCAGCATCGTACTTGCAATAGGTGCCTGCTAAGACTACGTGAATACCCATTTCGCGAGCCAGAATCTTGGTCATGGCGGCGGCGTGGGTATTGTCGCCAAAGACTACCGCTTTTTTGCCAGTGAGGTTTTGGCAGTCGATGGAGCGGGAGAACCAGGCAGCTTGCGAGACATGCAGGGTTTGCTCGTTGATAAAGCTTTCGTAGTCAACGTTTGCCCCTTGCTCGTTGAGCACTGCTTGAATCTTGCGGATGCAACGAGCTGTCTCTACCACTCCCATCGGCGTGATATCGACATAAGGCGTGCCAAACTCTTGCTCCAGATAGCGAGCTGTCATCAAACCGAGTTCACGATAGGGAACCAAGTTAAACCAAGCTTTGGGCAGGTTCTTGAGATTGAGGACGGATGCTCCTTCTGGAATGATTTCGTTGATCTCAATGCCCAAGTCAGCCATCAACCGCTTCAGCTCGGTGCAGTCGTGGTGGCTATGGAACGCCAGGGTGGAGATGCCAATGATGTTGACCGAGGGCTTGGCGGTTTTGCCTTCCGGGAGGTCGCCTTTTTTGCGGGCCTTCGCGATGTAGTACTGCACGATTTGCTCTAGGGTGCGATCGGCAGCCTGCATTTCGTTGAAGCGGTAATGGTTCACGTCAGCTAGCAGGACATCCGCTACTGAGGCTTCTTGGGCGCGATCGACGAAGTTTTGCAGGTCTTCTTGCAGAATGCTGGAGGTGCAGGTGGGAGTGAGCACAATCAGGTCAGGATGCTCTTCTGCGTCCTTGCGGGTGATGTTGTCTACTACTTTTTCTTGAGAGCCACGGGCTAAGACGTTGCGGTCTACGATGCTGGCGGTGACTGGGGTAAAGTCTCGCTCTCGCTCTAGCATCGATCGCATGACGTTGAAGTAGTCGTCTCCTAGGGGAGCATGCATGATGCCATGCACATTTTTAAAAGAACTGGCTATGCGGAGGGTGCCAATGTGGGCGGGGCCTGCATACATCCAGTAAGCCAATTTCATATCCGGTGCTCTCCCTTAATCTCGGTTGTCATCGACCACTCCGCTGAGGGAAATTGCAGAAGTCAAAACCTTTGGCAAAAAGTTCTTACACCTTCTGGCACCAAGGAAGTAACGGCTCAGCGATCGCAATCGTGGGGTGTGATGGGTTTTATAGTGTGAGTCGCTTTTGATTGTCTCAAAGATGGTGGGAATGTGAGTGTGGGCGCATTGGGGTTGGAGAGATGGAGCGATCGCGTCAAACCCTTATCTGTCTTGAGATGGAGGGGCTATTTGTGTGGCTTAATCGGTGGAGAAGCCGCAATGATTTTTAACTGTTTGTGATTTGGCTTAAAACGACTGATGGGAGGGTTTTCTAGGTTTGGCCTTGTGAAATCCGAGCCTTGGGGGCACTCGCCCCCAAACCCCCGCTGAAGGACGGTTGCGTCCCTCAGACTCCCTCCAAACGAAGCTGACTGTAGGTGTTTCGAGCCTGGGCTAGGGTTGGCTATTGCTGTTAAACGTTAACTGTTGGCCCCTACTTTCTAGCTCCTAACTCCTGACTTCTAGGCTTCTCACTCCTCACCTTTCATCCTTCCTCCCTCATCCTTTTTCCTCTTCACCCCTCACTCCTCTCCCCTCACTCCTCACTCTCCCCTCACTCCCCTCACCCTTCTTCCATCGCTTGTCGCTGAGCCTCAAACAACTCTTGAATGCCTTTTTCGGCTAGGTCCATCATTTGATTGAGGTGGGTGCGGCTGAAGGCTCCTTCTTCGGCGGTGCCTTGGACTTCGATCACGCCTAGCTGGTCGTTAAGGACGACGTTGAGGTCTACTTTGGCGGCTACGTCTTCTACGTAGTTAAGGTCTAGGATGGGTTGGTCTTCTAGCCAACCGACTGAGACTGCGGCGATTTGGTGGCGGATGGGCGATCGCTCTAGGTCTCCTTTTTGGATCAATTGGGCGATCGCGTCTTGGAGGGCGACGAAGCCTCCGGTGATGGCAGTGGTGCGGGTACCAGCGTCGGCTTGCAAGACATCTGCATCAATTGTGATTGTGCGTTCGCCTAGAGCTTCCATATCAAGAGCAGCTCGTAAGCTACGGCCAATTAAGCGCTGGATTTCTTGGGTGCGCCCAGACAGCTTAAGAAATTCTCGTTCGTGACGTTGAGGAGTGGCACCGGGCAGCATACGGTATTCTGCAGTCAGCCACCCTTGACCTTTGCCTTCCAAAAATCTGGGTACTTTGGGTTGAATCGTGACGGTACAAAGGACTTGGGTATCGCCACAACGGGTCAAGACGGAGCCAGCGGCAAACCGTGTAAAGTGACGCTCAAAGCTGATGGGCCGCAGTTGGTTGGGTTGGCGACCATCGGTTCGCTGGAAAGCCGTTTTTGTGAGAAGTGCTTCTGAATTCACGCCTTTGCCTCAAATGCCTCAGTTAGGATACTGCAATAGATGATTTGGAGTATCCTGCCGATCATTGTAGGTGCTGCGAAATTTCCTGATGCACTTGTTCAATAGATTGGTTGCTGTTAATTTTCAGCAAGCGATCGCGGTGTTCGTAATAGTCCAGCATTGGCATGGTGTAGTCTCGGAATGACTCAATCCGGTGCTGAATTACGTCTGGCTTATCGTCGCCGCGTTGCCGAGCGATCGAGCGGCTCATCAATACATCATCTGGAGCGTCTAGCCAAATCGCCCAGTTCAGGTGCTGATTTAGATCTCCTAAGAGAAAATCCAATTCCTCGGCTTGAAAGGCGGTGCGTGGATGCCCTTCTAGCAACCACCCTTCCTGGGTATCCGCTTGCAAGAGGCGCTGCCGCATCAGTTGAATCATGATTTCGTCGGGAACCAGTTCGCCTTTTTCGACAAAAGACTGGACTTGTTGACCTAAAGAAGTTTGAGCTGCGATCGCCTGACGCAACATCTCCCCGGTAGAAATTAAGGGAATCTCAAAATGGCGGCATAGGTGCTGAGCCTGAGTCCCTTTCCCTGCTCCTGGCCCACCTAGAATTACCAATCTCACGGCCCTGCGCTCCTATCTGCGTTGAGAATCAAATGTCCTCATTATTAGCTGAAAAGCTGCTTACCCTTTGGGCCTGTCGTCATAATCTGTCGTTGCTTGCTGCTTGTAACCTTAGCGCTTTGTCGGTTCCGAACTTTGCTCAAAACCCGTTGAGGATTGCTGGAAAAGCTAAAAATCACTCGAATGGGTGTTACTAATTAAAGTTAGCAAAAGCAGATTTTTGCTTGAAAATCACTCGAATGGGTGTTATTTATGCTCGAATTGTTGATGCTTGAATAAAATAATTAATGGTTGATTTAAATATAAATTAGATTAATTAAAAATTGATTGAAATATCCGAGTGACTAACCGGAAAGACTTAATTCTTGTTTGTAGGTTATTGATGTAAGCCGCTAAGAAAACATTAGCAACCTACATCTGGAGAAGTGATTATGGAAGTTTCAACTTTTGAATTGTTGGTTAAAGCGATTGCACCTCGCAAGCCTTCTAACCCTGTTACAGATGAAGTTGCGCGTCGAGTTGTTCAGGGCTATTTCCTGACAGTATCTAACCTGGAGAACCAAGACCTCAAGCTTCAAATCGAGTTCTACATCAGCCTACCAACCAAAGCGAATCCTAACCCTAAGCCCAGGCTGCTAGAAGCCAATACGATTTTGGTTTATGACATTGCGTTTGATCCAAACATCAAATTGGATATTAAGCGAGTCGATACGGGCAGCAAGAAAGTAGGTAAGTACATCGGCGAGTTTGATTTGCCTGCGGGGCAAACGGCTTCGGTGCAACTCCTGCCAGACCTGGCTAATGGCATTCTCGGCGATCCTGATCCACAACTCGAAATTCGTGGCTATGCATCCTTGGTAAATGTCACTCCTTCCAAGGATAAATCCCCCGTAAAAGTGCTGCTCAGCCCAGAAATTCGGGGTACTTTTCTCCCTAATGTGCTCGAACCTGGCAAGCCTTTAGACTTTGATCAAATTGCTTACTCGTTACCTCTGGCTAGTGGTAAAGCCCTGAATCTCATTGAGTATGCAAGCTCCAAGGATAAGCCCAACGAACCCAAGGTTTAGTGCTGCTTCAACTCGGAAGCTGCTGAATGGTTTTGGCAATAGATCGAGCCTTTAAATATAGCTACTGGCTAATTAGTCTCATGACACCTTTAGTCAGTAGCTTAATTCCTAAAAATACTTTGTTCTTAGAAAGACTAACACTAAGAATAAAAACTTGTTATATCTGAAATTGGAGTTCGTTTCAATGGAAGTTGAGTTTAAATTTCAACCTGTTTCTTTTAGTTGGGTAGCCTTACACCCAGAACCGAAAGGTGTGGTTCAGTTTATTGGAGGTGCTTTCTTTGGAACCTTCCCCACTGTTTTTTATCGCTACTTTTTAAGAAAAGTATTTGAGCAAGGCTACACGATTGTCGCTTTACCTTTTCGGTTTAGTTTTCGACACTGGGCGATCGCAGCTAGTTTATTTGCTGAACAAAGCAGATTACGCACAGAATTAACTGCTTTGGCACAGCGCTCTGGCTATCAACACCAAATTTATCAAGACGACTCTTGCTACTTCTGGGTGGGGCATAGCTTGGGTTGCAAGTACGTAGCGCTGCTAGAGTTTCTGAGCGGCGATCGCTGGCAGGAAATTGTGCAGCAGTGCGTCAGTGCTCAAGAAGCTAAACGAATTGAGCGCGTGATTGCCGAGATCGTGCCCTCAGAGAAACTGTCTATTAAGGGTCAGCCTTCCTTGCTGTTAGCTCCCGACATCAGCAACACCGAAAGCGCCATTCCAATTCGGGCTGTGGCTCGTTGGTTAGATAAGCTCAAGTTAGGGGTACTGCCTACTCGCGAACAAACTCAATGCTGTGTCGCGTCCAGCAGCTTGTTTAACTTGACGGCTCTGGTTTCTTTCGAAAAAGATACGGTCGCAGGAAATTTAGGAGATAAAGACAGAAGCGAAGAAATCCAAAAAAATAGTGATGTCCTGTGGTTCTTTCAGCAGCTCCAAAATCGGCAAGCGTCGCTACTATGCCAAGAATTACCTGGTAAACATTTGGAGCCAGTAGGGGTGCAGGTAGGCCCGTATGTAGTTGACCTCAATCCCTCAGATAAATTCATCGAACCGATCGCTCAACGTTGGTTAGAGAGAGTAGCAACTGAATTTCTTAGCAAGTTGCGACAACGAGAGCAAAACTTGTCCTAGAACGGGTGCCAGTCAGCCTACGACTACACAAGCCCCAATCGCTTGGGAGCGCACTATTGAGCCGCAGAACCTAAGATAAAAATAATTCAATCTTTTGCGGCTATAACTCTAAATAAGAAGTAGGCGCGATCGGCGTGGAACCTTAGCAAAGCTACCTTAGATTTAGTCAATCCTCAGACATGGACGCAAGATTGATGAACTGAGGAGCTAAAAGCTAAACAAGTTCCCAGGGTAGGCAGTAGAGGCAGAGGGCACAGTGAATGGAATTGACGACAACCTTAAAAGGGCAGACGGTTCGGAATGCAGTACGAGAAGTTGGCATCAACCCTGACTACTGGTATGCCGTAGGTTGGGCTAACAAGCTGAAGCCGAACGAAGTCATGCCCGTCGAAATTTGGCAGCAGGCGATCGCAGTTTACCGAGATGCGACAGGCCAGCTCCATGCCCTCGAAGATGCCTGTCCCCACAAAGGTGTAGCGCTACATAAAGGCAAAGTGCATGGCACTAACTTGGCTTGTCGCTATCACGGTTGGGAGTTTGATGGCCAAGGCGACTGCGTCAAAATTCCTTATTTTCCGCCTGAGCAAAAATTGCCCTGTGCCCAAGCTCGTAGCTACCCGATTCAAGAGAAGTACAACATTATTTGGATTTTTCCGGGCGATCCAGCGCTAGCTGAAACTTGTTCTCCACCCGATATTCCAGAATTTGACCATCCTGACTTTTTCATGGTGCCCGTGACAGGACACTTTAAGTCTCATTTCTCTATCTGCAACGAAAACTCAATGGATGTATTTCATGGGTTTTTGCACGAAAATTTGCAGGGTTGGTTCGATCCCATCCTGACCAGCTTGAGAGAAACTGAAAACAGCGTCTGTGCCGATTATCAAGTGTCTTATAAAGGAAAGCTGGCGAAATTTCTGGGTTTGGCTGAGGAAGCTGAGCAAGTGACGACTAAGACCGTTTCTGTGGAATATCGTTATCCGCATTATCAAAGCTCCCTAGAGGGCGTTTCTAGTCTCTATCTGATGCGATTGCCGATTGGCTCGACCCAGAGCGCTTCCTTTGCCATGTTTTTTTTGCGGGTGAAGTTGCCCAAGTGGTTTTTGCGATCGCTAGAGCCTGTGCTACAGCCCTTGCTAGAGCAGCACGTGTTCATGAAATTTCTCAATCAAGATATTGAGATGATGGAAAGTGAGCAGCGTCGTTACCTAGACAACCCGCAGCGCCGCTATGTGGAAGTAAATCCAGCCATCATCGCAGTGCAGCGATTAATTGTCCGGCAGTATGAGAAATTTGTGCAAAAATCTAGTCAATCACCAGATCCCGAAAGTGGGAACTCAGATAAGCTTGTTTCTTTCTCTAAGGCTATGGCTTCTAGCCCAGCCGAACTAACTACAGAAAGCCCAGTCGGATGAAGGCAACTATACCAGCCGTTCCTCAAACAGATGTAATCCGGAACTGTACTCTAGCCTCTACCCAGTACTTTGGGTCACAAACAAGTTGGTTGCATAAAGTAGTCCAGACGCTCTGGATTGCTTGCATTTGGTGTTGTATTAGACCTGGATGAGGGGTACTTTGCTAGGAAAATACACTGTTATGCCAGAGACGATAGACTATCTGGGAATAAGGTGAGGGGAGTTTACTGTGCAAGTTATTAAAGAATATGTTCAGCGCTGGTATGAGAGCGAACTTGAACCGGATGAATACATCTGCCACGCCAAACAAGGAAATTTAGTTGAACTTGAAGATGCCAAAACAGGCGATCGCCGCACCGCTTTAACCTTCTGCACCAATGATGTCCTGGGGCTGGTTCAAGCAGAGTCCGTCAGACAGGCGGCGATCGATAGCATTCTGCAATACGGCACTTCCAACAGTTCTTGCTCCGTCTTGAGTGGTCGCATTGATTTGCATCGGCAGCTCGAAGATGAAATTTCGGCCTTCAAGCATTTGCCTCACACTCAACTATTCCTAAATGCTTGGATGGCAATGCAGGCGCTCATGGACGCTTTCTGTCATCTAGCCATTCCTGTGCCCGGTTTTCAGCATACCCGAGAAACATTAATTCTCACCGATGTCCTGAACCACGGTTGCATTGTGTCTGCAATCTCGAATGCAGGGACTCGCTCTGGCAAGCTGTTTGGTCATAGCCCGCGTGTGCGAGTGCGTGCCTACCGCCACTGCGATGTCAACGATTTGGCCACCAAACTGCGCCGTTATGCTAGACCCGAAGACCGCATCATGGTGGTCTCGGATGCAGTGTTCTCGATGGATGGCGATATTGCTCCCCTGCCCGACATTCTCGACGTGATGCAGAATTACGAAGGCAGCGTCCTAATGATGGATGAAGCCCATGCTAGCGGTGCGATCGGTGCCACTGGGCGAGGTATCTATGAGCACTTCAATCTCACCCCTCAGCAAGCGATTGAGCAGGGTGTGGTGCCGCTGATCATGACAACTTTTTCTAAGTTTGCGGCGTCGGCTGGAGCAGCAATTAGTAGTCACGTTGCTGAACTAAAGCCATTGTTGAATGTGTCACCCACTTCAATTGGCACCATTTCTCTGCCCCCACCGCTTACCGCTGCGGCTTTAGAGAGCATCAAAATAGTGCGACGGGAGCCAGAACGGGTGCGTCAGTTGCAGGAAAACACAGCTTACTTGCGATCGCGCTTGGCTGAGCAAGATTTTCTAGCGATCGGCGAAACCAACGTTGTTCCCATCATTCTGCCGTCCGAAATCAACCCGAAGCTATTTGGTCGGTTGTTGCTAGAAAACTACGGCATTTGGGTATCTCCGATTTGGTTCATTGCTAAGCCTCGTCTCCGGGTCACTGTCAACGCCCTCCATACCAAAGAGGAAATGGATCGATTGGTGGCGGGGTTAGTAGCAACTCGAAATGTGTTGTATAAACCCACAATCAGTGCTTAGTTCGATAAAATACTGCAAGGGTAGAAAAAACATTCTACTCTTGCCATAAAATTTTTAGTTTCAAAAGTTAAAAAAATGGTGGCTACTCAGGCGTCGACGTATCAGGTTCGAGCGGTTACGACACCAGCAGATCAAGACTTGTTTCTGGATGTGCCAGCGCGAGTTTATGCCAATGATCCGAACTGGGTGCCACCTTTACGTAGCAGTGTTGCCAAGCAATTCGCATCCAGTAACCCGTTCTTGCAGTACGGCAAGTGGCAACAGTTTGTAGCAGTGGCTGAGGGAGCCAAAGGGCCAGAGGCGGTAGGACGTGTGGTAGCAGCGGTGAATCAGCGCCTGATTGAGCGGGAAGGGCAGCAAATTGGCCTGTTTGGTTTTTTTGAGTGCATTGCTGATTTTGCGATCGCCGAAGCTTTGTTCGATGCTGCCTGCGAGTGGTTACGTCAGCAAGGTATGACGGCAGTGCGGGGGCCGATTGATCTTTCAACCCATAACAGTTGCCTGTGGTTGGTGGATGGCTTTGACTCACCGCCAATGGTGATGATGCCCTACAACCCCGCTCATTATCCCGAATTTGCTGAGCGGTTGGGCTGGCAAAAGGCCAAAGATGCCTATGCTTACAACTTTCCTCTAGATAAACCGTTACCCACCGAGTTCGAGAAAGCCTATCGTATCGCTTGTAAGTCAGGTGTAACCTTCCGCTCTCTACGAACGAAAGGGGAAGGCTTTGAGCAAGATTGCCTTAGTCTCTACTGCTTGTTCACAACAGCCTTTGCTGGTAATTGGAGTTCTACGCCCCGAACCCAAGAAGAATTCCTAGAAGAAGCCAAAGAGCTGCAAAGCTTAGTTGATCCGGATGTCTTCCCAGTCGCGGAATATAACGGCGAAATGATTGGTTTTTTTATGGGCTTGCCCGACTACAACATTCCCCTTAAGCAGGTGGGCGGCAAGCTGAATTGGCTAGGCATTCTCAAGTTTCTTTGGTATCGGCGACAAATCAACCAAGGCCGAGTCATTGCTATCTGCTCCTTGCCAGAATATCGTCGCAAGATGGTGCCTTTAGCTTTGATTTACTTAGGTATGAGCGGTGGTATTCAAAAAGGCAAACCCTATCAGCGAGCTGAACTGTCCTGGGTGTACGAAGATAACTTCCCGTCGCGCAAGCTGATTGAAGCATCAGGTGGCAAGATTTATAAGACGTACCGCATCTACGAAAAAGCATTATGAAGGCGCTAGTCACCGGGGCAAATGGCTTTACCGGATCTCACCTGGTTCGCCTATTAGAGCAGCGAGGCGATACGGTCGTTGGGCTGGTTCGCAAATCGAGCAGTCTGTCGCGGTTGGCTGACACTCAAGTGCAACTGGTTTATGGCGACCTCAGCGATCGCGAAGCCTTACGGACTGCCATGCAAGGGGTAGACACGGTATTTCACACCGCTGCCTATGTGGAGCTTGGGTTAGTCAATGCGGTTGAAATGGAGCGCGTGAATGTGGAAGGCACCCGCGCTGTCATGGAAGTTGCTAAAGAAATGAGTGTGGGTAAAATTGTCTATTGCAGCACCATTGGCGTATTTGGCGACACCCAAGGGCAAGTAGTAGATGAAACCTTTCAGCGCACTCAGAAAGATTTTTCTTCGGCCTACGATCGCACCAAGTATGACGCGCAAGTATTGGTGGATCAAATGGCGCAGCAAGGATTACCAGTCGTGAGTGTCATGCCCTCTGGAATTTTCGGTGCAGATGATCCACACTTCATCCCAGTACTGCGGCAGTTTCTTAAAGGTGGACTGAAACTCTGGGCAGGAGGCGATCGCGTCACCGGAGTGGTTCACGTTGATGACCTGGCGATGGCTATGATCTTGGCGGCAGAAAAAGCTCCAACTGGGGAGCACTACATTGTTTCTGCTGGGGATTTAACCACGCGAGAGATGTTCCAAATTGTGGGCCAACAGGCTGGTGTTCCTGCTCCAGCCGAAGCTCCCAAAGCGCTCGTAAGACTGGTAGGAAATATCTTAGACCCCATCGGACGACTGTTCTCCTGGCAACCCCCCCTAAGTCGGGAACGGGTGCATTACGTCTACGATCGCTGTGTCCGAGTGGATGCTGCTAAAGCCCGACGCGATTTGAATTGGCAACCCCGCTCAGTTGCAGACACCTTGACTGAAATCGCTCAAGCAGTGCAGAAGACGCTTTAGCCTCGGTAATGCTTCCGCTTTGGAATCACCCCTGGTTTCGATTAAATTTCTAGGAAACGCTGACTATTGGGGATGATCCCTATGAGGAGTGGGTAGATTGCCGCTATGCGATCGCCTCTCTTACCAGTGAGAATACAGATATAACAAAGCAGCCAATTGGCATTTAACACACCAAGCCTCACTTAATATAGAGGCTGATAGTAATTATGACGAGGTTAACCTGTTGTCTTCGCTAATCGGAGCAGCAACAAGCAACAGGTTCTCGACAAACTGTATGGAATAAATCACGGGTAGGGGCGCAGCATTCTGTGCCCCTATCTAGTTTTAAATCGCATGAAAGTTGCATGAGCTAGAACGTGGAGCTAGGCAGCGTATTGCTGATTAAGCATGCCGTCTTCCAGGTTCACCACTTGGTCTGCTACATCCATGATGCGTGGGTCATGAGTCACCATCAGCACTGTACGACCGCCCTCTTTGGCTAGGTTTCGCAGTAGCTCGATCACCGCATGGCCGCTACGAGAGTCTAGAGCCGCAGTGGGTTCATCCGCCATAATTAAGGGTGGGTCGCCTGCCAAAGCCCGCGCGATCGCCACTCGTTGTTGCTGTCCACCCGATAGCTCACGAGGGAGCAGTCTCACTTTATCTTGCAGACCCACCTGTTCTAGTAAGTATTGAGCCTGATGGCGGCGATTATTGCGTCCCCGCAGACCCTTGACCTTGAGTGCCAATTCCACATTCTCAAGAGCAGTTAGGGCAGGAAACAGATTAAATCCTTGAAAAATAAAACCAATATTCTCCAAGCGGAACTGAGCCAATTGGGTACGAGACATTTTCGTGATTTCTTGTCCCAACAGGTGAACACTGCCACGGCTAGGTGTTAAAATCCCCGCTAGGATAGAGAGCAGTGTGGTTTTTCCAGAGCCGGAAGGCCCCATCAACAGGTAGATATCCCCTCTCTGAATATCTAGATCAATATCTTTGAGGGCGTAAAAGCGTTCAGCACCAGACTGGAAGACCATTTCCACCCCACGGGCAGTAATGGCATTTGTTTTGACATGGGTAGAGCCTAGTGCGGTAGAAGCAACCTGACTCTGAACCTGGGCATATTCAGGAATACGAATTTGAGAAGCAGTCATCCGCTTAGGTTTTTAATCAACATTGGTTAAATGAAAAGGAGTGGAGTGCGAACTTTTGGCAGTGATGCATTGGCAGATTCGGATGCTTAGATGCCGAATCGAGATCTCATCGCTGTAAAGTCATACTATCTAGTGTATCCAGGTTCCTTAAGTTCTCCGTATTCCTATCGTGAAGTTTAAGGTTATGCCTTAAACACGATGGCAGGGTCAACTCGTGTCACTTTCTGAATGGCAAACAGTGCGGAGCTGACGCACATCACGATTGTGATGCCAAAAACTCCAAAGGCTGTTGCGGGTGTAATTAAAATCAGGATTCCTTGAGTTGCCGATGTCCACGTACTCACTCCAAAGCACAGGACTAAGCTAGGAAGATAGCCTAAAACAGCCATCCATAAGGCTTGTTCGACAATCACGCTGTATATTACCCAATCTGACGCTCCCATCGCTTTGAGAGTTCCAAATTCTCGTAAGTGATCCGAGACAGAGGAGTAGAGAATTTGGCCCACAATCACGACCCCCACAATGATGCCAACGGCGGCTCCTAGACCGAGAACAAAGCCAATACCAGTGCGTTTTTGCCAATAATTACGGGTTTTTGCAGCCATTTCAGCCCGCGTATAGGCATGGGTATTTGGCAGTGTAGTTTCCAGCCGTTTTTTAAGAACCCCTAGATCTTGGTTGGGTTGAGCGCGAATCAAGATATAGGTGATGGGGTCGCCAAGGTTTAGGCGTCGGGGTGTTGTAGGAGAAGCATTGAGCGGGCCAGCGCCAGCAGGGGCGGTTTCATAGGTGTTGGTGCATTGCACTTCATCAGAGCCAGTCTGCGATCGGCATTGCAAGTTAGAACTAACGGGAGCATTCACATAGGCATTGGCATTTTCTAGAGAGGTAAATAGGAAGCTACTAGACACCATTGACTGGGTGCCGCGAGTGAGGCCGATGAGTCGAGCTGGAAGTGATCCGATCGCGCCTTGAGCGTTCAGGGCTTTGAGCTTTAGAGAATCTGCGTTGGTTTCATCCACCATGACCGAAAAAGGCTGTTTGAGGGCGCTGAGGTTGCCTTGGATGATGTTTTGCGGTGCAAACAACTGTCCCTGGGGATCAAATCCGACAACTCGTACCGGGGCAATCTCGTCTTGAGAGTTGCGCCAAAGAGCTGGCCTAAAGATCAAGGCTTCCGCTCGCCCTACTCCGGTGACTTGCTGCGCGACTCTAAGCTGATCAACTGCAAGGGGCAACGTTAGCTCAACCTGCACCATATCCTTGGAAGCAACCCAAAGATCAGCCTGGGATTGGTCAATTAAGAGGGTGGTAGAACGAGTAAACCCTCTGAGAATCCCAGTTTGAATGGTGACTAGGCTGACCGCAAACATGATGCCAGCTTGCGCGACCAGGAATCGAGGAATATCCTCAAACAGATTTTTGCGGGCGATGGAAGCCATGAAGGGAGTAACAATTGAGTGCCTTATTATCAGCCTAAGAGATGGCAAGGCAAACTTCTGCCAAACAAACCACTTACTCGACCGTCACAGATTTGGCAAGGTTTCTTGGCTGGTCTACATCTAAGCCGCGACGGGCCGCGATGTGATAGGCCAGCAACTGTAGCGGAATCACGGCCAAAATTGGCGAGAGTAACTCTTCCACAACTGGCACAGGCAGCAAGTCATCAAAGATCTCGGCAGATTCGCTGGCTTCTAAAGGAGTCACCCCAATCAGGCGGGCATCTCTAGCTTTGGCTTCTTGAGCGTTGGAAAGCACTTTTTCGTAGACTAGACCGGGAGTGGCGATCGCGACGACAGGCACCTTAGCATCCAGCAGCGCGATCGGCCCATGCTTCATTTCACCCGCAGGATAGCCTTCGGCATGAATGTAGCTGATTTCTTTGAGTTTTAAGGCTCCCTCTAAGGCGATCGGGAAGTTGATCCCCCGTCCTAAGAAGATAAAGTCTTGAGTTTCCGCGAAGTCGTGGGCCAGTTCTTCGATGTAGCGCTCTTGGCTCTCTAGAATTAGCTCAATTTGTGCCGGAAGCTGCCGCAATCCCAGCAAGATTTGTTCTAAACGAGTGGGAGATAGGGTTTGTTGGTGGTAAGCCAAATCTAAAGCTAGGGCGTAGAAGGCCATCAACTGCGCCACAAAAGTTTTAGTTGCAGCCACCCCAATCTCGATCCCCGCGTGGGTGTCAATCACTTGAGGCACCATGTGGCCCAAAGAGCTTTCGGGACGGTTGGTGATGCCGAGCAAGCGCGCCTCGAACCGGGGTGATTGACCCGCTCGACGCTGCTTTTCCATTTCTAGAGCCGCTAGTGTATCTGCCGTTTCCCCAGACTGCGTCACGCCAATGGTGAGAGTGTTGGGAGTCAGAGGCGAAGGTGCGTACCGAAACTCTGAGGCATATTGCACCATTGTCGGAATCCCAGCCAACTGCTCGATCAAGTATTTGCCGACCAAGCTAGCGTGCCAACTGGTGCCACAAGCGACAATTTGTACCTGTTTCAAATCGCTGTACAGTTCCGGAGCTAGGTTAAGTTTAATGGGTGACGTGGCAGACTCAGGACTCCAACTGGTGTCTAGGTAAGCTTCTAGGCAAGCCCGGACTACCCCTGGTTGCTCATAGATTTCTTTGAGCATGAAGTGTTTAAAGCCCTGCTTCTCTACCATGACAGGGTTCCAGTTGAGGGTGCGAGGAGTTTTCCGCAAGCGATCGCCCGCAAAGCTGTATACCTCAACTCCCAGCGGAGTTAGACGGGCCAGTTCACCATTTTCTAGGGTCAGGACGGCGCGAGTGTGGGGCACTAAAGCAGGAGTATCGGAAGCGCAGAAGAATTCTCCTTGACCGAAACCGATTGAAAGCGGTGCTTGCTGTCGCGCCACAATTAGTTCATCTGGGAAGTCAGCACTGATGACCGCGATCGCAAAGGCTCCTTCTAATTGGGTGACCGCTTGACGAACCGCCTCTAGTAAAGGCGAATGCTGGGCCAACGCAGGCATCGAACTAGGATCAGCTTTTAATTTCTCTAGCAGTTCAGCAATCAGATGCGGGATTACTTCTGTGTCGGTGTCAGAGCGGAAGGTGTGGCCTCTGGCAATGAGTCCTTCCCTCAGCTCTCGGTAGTTCTCGATAATGCCGTTTTGTACCACAGCCAAACGGCGGGCTGTGTCCATGTGGGGGTGGGCATTATATTCTTCTGGTTTGCCGTGAGTCGCCCAACGGGTGTGACCGATGCCAAGCTGAGCGGGGTTCTCAATGCCTTCTAGTTTTTCTTGAAGATTGTGCAGCTTGCCCTTGGCGCGGACGCAGTGGATCTCGCCTTCTAAAACGGTTGCGATCCCCGCAGAATCGTAGCCGCGATACTCCAGTTTCTGTAACCCTGCCAACAAAATGTCACTTGCTGCTTGGGTACCGATATAGCCAACAATTCCGCACATTTAACCCACAACTCCTGCCAAGCGATTACGGTTTAGGTGCCATCTGCCTTTCAGCGTCTTGGCTGTAGTGCGATCGCGCGATCGCTCCTTCAGACAGATAAAACGCGAATATAACAGTCTTTAACGATCAACAGTGATGCATCAAGTACGGAAATATCTACGCTCACCCGATCAATCCAACGGGAAAAACGCTGCACCTTGGTATGTAAATCACCAAAAAAATAGGGAGGTATTCAGCCTCCCCGGTTTTTGAACCCAAGTATATCGATAAACGCAGGATAAAAAAATGATGCGTTTAATGTCAGTTTCTAGTAAGCCAAACCCATACTCCGGGTTGTTTCAGCATTGGATAGATAAACCCGAATGCTGAGGAAGTCAGTAGGACAAGCAGTTTCGCACCGCTTGCAACCCACACAGTCCTCGGTACGAGGAGACGAGGCAATTTGACCTGCCTTGCAACCGTCCCAGGGAACCATCTCTAGAACGTCTGTAGGGCAAGCCCGGACGCATTGAGTACACCCAATGCAGGTGTCATAAATTTTGACAGAATGAGACATTGAATAAAGACTCCAAACTAGGTGTTCAATGCCTTGCAACATCTGCAGCAAAGCAGACTAGCAAGTCTTAGAACTAAGACTCTAGAATCAACGCCAAGTTTACCGCAGTGCCAGAGATCGCTTCTGAGAAAGGCGGCAAAAATTTAAAGAATTTAATACACACTGCAATAGTGGCTAGCTTTTTTGATCAAGTCTAGTGAAACTTGCTCTTAATCATTGTCTAGTCAGCTATTTTTGGCTTAGTAATGCCAGTTTTTGTAAACTGATCGTTACAAAACGTAGGAAACAAGCTAGAGATTTTTGGCCTATACACCGAGCTTTTCCAAAACTGAGCGAGTAGAAACGATGTGATGGCTTAAGCCCAACTTTTCTGGGGCAATTCCTAAAGCCAATGCGACGAGTTGAGGCAGGTGTAAAACTGGCAAGCCCAGCTTTTGGCCGATTACTTGTTCGACTTCCGGTTGGCGAGAGTCAAGATTGAGGTGACACAAGGGGCAAGGGGTGACCAAACAATCGGCTCCAGCCGCGATCGCTTCTTGAATATGATTTCCCGCCATCTGAAATGCCTGATCGGTGGCGTAACTAGAGAGCGGCCAACCACAGCACTGAGTTCGTCCTCGGTAGTAAATCGGTGTAGCGCCGATCGCCCGGAAGACGTTTTCCATTGATTCTGGCTGGAACGGGTCGTCAAAAGGAATCGAAGTTTGTGCCCGGAGCAAATAGCAGCCATAGAAGGCAGCACACTTCAGTCCCGCTAGTTTCCGGGTTACTTTTGCTTGCAGCGCCTCTAAGCCGTAGTCTCCCACCAAGGCCCATAACAAATGTTTCACCTCAGTACTGCCCTTATAGGGTGAGCAGCCTTCTTGCTTCAATAAGCCATTGATTTGGTCAATATAGTCAGGATTATTTTGTTGGGATTTTTTTAACCGTTCATCTACATGACCGATTACCCCTTGGCAAGTGCTGCAATGCGTAAGTAGGGGTAAACTTAATTCTTCTGCTAAAGCAATATTGCGAGCATTGACGCTGTCTTCTAAAAGAGCGGATTCTTCCTTAAAGGTACCGGAGCCACAGCAAGAAGCTTTTTTTAATTCGACTAGCTCAATGCCTAGGGCTGTAGTTAAGGCCGCGGTTGAGAGATAAAGCTCCCGGCAGGCTCCTTGAGCCACACAGCCAGGGAAATAAGCGTACTTCAAAGACGGAGATGGCATAGCTAAGCATGACTGAATGAACGTTCAGCTCCAGCAAACTTCAATCTTGGGCTAAACGTAAGTCTGCCTAAAATTGAGGAGCTAACTCGCGACTGACTCTTCCATCATCGCTTTTTCAGCTTAGGACTGTGGCGATCGCAGTTAACTTTTCGTTGAGTTTTAGCTTGCAATGTGTCAGTTAGGGAAAGCGCCTATCCAACGCGATCGCCGTCACGCTTTCAGATAAGATAAGAAATGCTTAGAGCTGATGTCTGTCTGGGATCAAATCCCAGCGAATTCATCTGTAATTTGGCAGCCCTTCTAGAGTAATTTTTTCTAGAGCGCACCGACAAAGGCTCAAACCACTCAGTAAGTCCTAAAATAAGAAGCTAGGGGTTGTCATGAATCAAGAAGAAATTTTTGCTAAAGTTCAAAAAATTGTTTCCGAGCAATTAGGGGTTGAAGCGAGTGAAGTTAAGCCAGCAGCTAGCTTTGCTAACGATCTCGGTGCTGACTCGCTCGACACTGTAGAACTCGTAATGGCTCTAGAAGAAGAATTCGACATCGAAATTCCTGATGAAGCGGCGGAAGAAATTGCCACTGTGCAAAATGCCGTTGATTACATCAGCAACAAAGCAGCAGCTTAGATCTATCTATTAGATAGATCCATCTAAACAATTGGCAACTAGACACCGTACCGAGTCTGGGGGTGGGAAGATGTCAACTCAAAACCTGTATTCTGCGTTCTGGGCTAGAAAGCCCTTGAATTTTACATCATGACAAATTCTGACCGTAAGCGCGTTGTTGTAACGGGTCTCGGCGCGGTTACACCCATTGGCAACACCTTGTCAGAGTATTGGGAAGGGTTGGTGAGTGGACGCAATGGAATTGGCCCAATCACTCTGTTTGATCCATCTCGGCACGACTGCCGAATTGCTGGAGAAGTTAAAGCATTTGATCCCTTCCAGTACCTAGACCGTAAGGATGCGAAGCGGATGGATCGGTTTGCTCAGTTTGCGGTGGCAGCGAGTAAACAAGCGATCGCTGATGCTCAATTTGTCATCAACGACCTGAACGCAGAACAGGTGGGTGTCATCATCGGTTCCGGGGTCGGTGGCATCAAAGTTCTGGAAGACCAGCAGGAAGTTTATCTGACCAAAGGCCCAGATCGCTGTAGCCCCTTCATGGTGCCGATGATGATCGCCAATATGGCAGCGGGTCTGACCGCGATTCATGTTGGTGCAAAAGGCCCAAACTCTTGCCCCGTAACTGCCTGTGCTTCTGGTTCTAATGCAATTGGCGATGCCTTCCGTTTGATTCAAGGTGGCTATGCCCAAGCCATGATCTGCGGTGGTGCGGAAGCAGCCATTACTCCCCTGTCAGTGGCAGGTTTTGCCTCAGCTCGGACGCTTTCCACCCGGAATGATGACCCTGCTCATGCGAGTCGTCCTTTTGATCGCGATCGCAACGGTTTTGTGATGGGAGAAGGGTCAGGAGTTCTGTTGCTAGAGGAATTAGAGCATGCTCTTAGCCGGGGAGCCCGCATCTACGCCGAGATGATTGGCTATGGCATGACCTGCGATGCTTACCACATGACTTCCCCCGTTCCCGGTGGCGAAGGTGCGGCACGAGCGATTCAACTTGCCATGAAAGATGCTGGGATTACGCCAGAGCAAGTGAGCTACATCAATGCTCATGGCACTAGCACCCCAATGAACGACCCTAATGAGACAAAAGCCATTAAGACTGCTTTGGGCGACCATGCTTACAAAGTGGCAGTCAGCTCTACCAAGTCGATGACGGGACACTTACTGGGTGGTTCAGGTGGCATTGAAGGCGTGGCTACCGCTCTGGCTGTGGCTCACGACCAACTGCCGCCAACCATTAATTTGGAAAATCCCGATCCTGCTTGTGACCTAGACTATGTACCAAATCACAGCCGATCCCATAAAGTTGATGTAGCTTTATCCAACTCCTTTGGGTTTGGTGGTCACAACGTTACGGTAGCATTTAGAAAGTACGTTGGCTGAGCTTGTAAAATTTAACCCAGTCTTTGGGATCGCGGGGAAACTCAGGTCTATAAATACCTGGGTTTCCCCGTTAGGAGTTATTACCTATCCATTGCCATTATCAGCTACCATAATTGGTAATTCAGTAGGTATATAAGCTTAGGGTGACCCGGAGCAACGTCACGATCGCTCACCCAGTCCAGTGCTAACCGTAGTTCAATACAAGAGATTTATGGCTGTCGCAACCCAACAATCACTCGACGAGCTTTGTATTAATTCCATCCGCTTTCTGGCGATTGACGCTGTAGAAAAGGCAAAATCTGGTCACCCAGGGTTGCCGATGGGCGCTGCTCCGATGGCATACGTGCTCTGGGATCGCTTTATGCGGTTCAATCCCAAAAACCCTTACTGGTTCAACCGCGATCGCTTCGTATTGTCGGCAGGCCACGGTTCCATGCTGCAATACGCCCTGCTCCATTTGGCTGGGTACGATAGCGTTACAATCGAAGACATCAAGCAATTCCGCCAGTTGGACTCCAAGACTCCAGGTCACCCCGAAAACTTCATGACTCCTGGAGTTGAAGTCACCACGGGTCCTCTAGGTCAGGGGATTTGTAATGGTGTGGGCTTAGCGATGGCAGAAGCTCACTTGGCAGGTAAGTTCAACAAGCCTGATGCCACCTTGGTTGACCACTACACCTATGTCATCCTCGGTGATGGCTGCAACATGGAAGGGATTTCTGGCGAAGCTTGCTCCTTGGCTGGACACCTCGGCCTCGGTAAGTTGATTGCCCTCTATGACGACAACCATATCTCGATCGACGGTTCTACCGACGTTTCCTTTACTGAAGATGTCTCGAAGCGTTTTGAAGCTTACGGTTGGCATGTACTGCATGTTGCTGATGGCAACACCGACCTAGATGGCATCGCCAAGGCTATTGAAGAAGCGAAGAAAGTCACTGACAAGCCTTCTTTCATTAAAGTCACGACCACTATTGGTTATGGCTCTCCTAACAAAGCCAACACTGCTGGCGTTCACGGTGCGGCGCTCGGTGCCGATGAAATCAAGCTGACTCGTGAAAAGTTGGGCTGGAGCTACGAGCCGTTTGAAGTACCCCAAGATGCACTCAACCACTGGCGCAAAGCTATAGAGCGGGGTGCTCAGCTAGAAGATGAGTGGAATCAAGTTTTGGCTCAATACCGAGCTAAGTACGCGGGTGAAGCGGCAGAATTTGAGCGCTTTATTAGTAACAAGTTGCCCGAAGGTTGGGAAAAGTCTCTACCTGTTTACACTCCCGAAGACAAAGCGATCGCGACTCGCCAAACTTCTGAGAAGACTTTGAATGCGATCGCCCCTGCGCTGCCTGAGTTGATTGGTGGTTCTGCTGACTTAACTCACTCCAACCTCACCTATATCAAAGTATCGGGTGACTTCCAGAAAGGTGCTTACGAAAACCGTAACCTCCGCTTCGGGGTGCGTGAGCACGGCATGGGCGCCATCTGTAACGGGATTGCTCTGCACAACTCTGGTTTGATTCCTTACTGCGCCACCTTCTTGGTCTTCGCAGACTACATGCGGGCAGCGATTCGTCTCTCTGCTCTGTCTCAAGCGGGTGTCATTTATGTCATGACCCACGACTCGATCGCCTTGGGTGAAGACGGTCCTACCCACCAACCCATTGAAACGATCGCATCCCTACGCGCAATTCCTAACTTGCTAGTCATGCGCCCAGCGGACGGTAACGAAACCTCTGGTGCTTACAAAGTTGCGGTAGAAGAGCGTAAGCGTCCAACCCTGATGGCTTTGTCGCGCCAAGCACTGCCCCAACTAAATGGTTCTTCAATTGAAGGCGTGGCTAAGGGTGCATACATCTTGTCTGACAGCGAAGGCACCCCTGACCTGATCTTGCTGGCTACTGGCAGCGAAGTGCAACTTTGCGTCAAGGCTGCTGAGCAGCTCCGGGCAGAAGGCAAGAACGTCCGCGTAGTTTCTATGCCTTGCTGGGAACTGTTTGATGAGCAAGATGCAGCATATCGCGAGTCAGTGCTTCCCAAAGCCGTGACCAAGCGTTTGGCCGTAGAAGCAGCCTCCAGCTTTGGTTGGTGCCGCTATACTGGCACCGAAGGCGACATGATTAGCGTTGAGCGCTTTGGGGTGTCGGCTCCCGGTAATGTAGCGCTAGAGAAGTTTGGTTACACCGTAGACAACGTAGTCACCAGAGCGAAAGCACTGTTGGGCTAACCTCTCCTAACCCTTCTTCATCAGAGGAGGGGGCTGTGAGTAGAGTTAGGTGTGACTTAGTTCAGATTGCCTCATAAAGTGAACTTTTGGCTCCTTAGAAATAAGGGGCCATTTTTATACCAACTTACGGAAGACTTCAGTCTGCTTGAGCCGCTTTTGCTTCGTCTTCTAGCGCTTGGATGGCTAGTAGCAACTCTTCTTCTTGCGCTTCAAAGTCTTCTTCAGACACGTCGCCCATGTCAAACGCCAATTGCAGAGCCAGTAACCGCTTACTCAGATTTTCTTTATCGTCCCACTCCGCGTTTACCCGTTCTTGAATTTGTGAGCCTAGCCAGGTTAGACCTGCCAGGGGGCCAGTAATGGGTGCTAATAGCAAGTCAAAAAACATAACAAGTTAGCCTAATTGGATGAGTCAAGTTGAGCGAAGTTGTAGGGAGCGGTGAAGTTGTTGTAGCGAATCCGCAAACGGCCCTCAAATTGCAAATCCAAAGCTTCTACTTCTTCACTAAAGGTTGGCTCATCATCCCAAGCAATTAGATAAGCTGCGTTGTAGATCATGGCTTCTGTGAGCGGATCATTTTCTGAGGTGGTGCTTGCTAGAGGATTTAAGGTGGCTCGAAATACTTGAATAATGCTTTGCTTGCGAGCTTCTACCGCTTGTTCGATCGCCTGACCAATCCGAATTACCTCATCCATGCTGAGAGATTTACCCTCTAAGCGATCGCGTTCGGTGCGTAGCTGTTCGTTCTGAGCTAACAGGGCTTGTACCTCAGCCTCAGCGTCCCAAAATATTTTTACACCAACTTCTCTTCTGCCATCTAGTTTGTGGAACAATTGTTCTAATTTGGGTCCCTGAGTTGCAGTAAGTTGTTCTGTGACGGTGCGCCAATCTTCCACAATCAGACCAAACTGTAGGGGCAAAAGCGTCCGGTGGCCTGCATGCATAGCTTGTTCCAGCACTTTCTCATGATCCAGCAAGTTGCGACGACTGGCTAAATAACGTTCTTGCTGGGCTTCAGAATAGAGAAATGTAAACCCGTCTAGAACATGGGTATGAACAGGTTGTTTATCTAAACCCTGGGTTTCTAGATGCTGGGGGCCAGGGGTAGGGAAGATGCCATACAAATACAATCCAGTTCCCATTGACTTTCCTTTGCCTACTGCAATGTTTGATTACTGAGTGAAATTAATGGCGTTTTTTATAGAGGTTGAGAAGTTAAAACTAGCTTCAGTTTTGCTTGGATTAAATTGAGTTGAGCCAGTCCCAAATCCACGCTACCTTCCACGACTACCCCTGTATTTAGCAGGCGATCCAATAACTCTAAAATGGAAGGATTTGTGGAGGTTTCACCTGGGTAGTAGCCTCCAGCTTTAGGCAGCAGATTGCCAATTTCTCCCAAGTCAATGTTGAGGTCTGCGGGATCGACTTCAAAGATTTCGCAGAGGTGAACCACTTGTTCTTCTAACTTGCGGAGGCTGGTAGCAGCTCGGTCTAGATCTTCGTCATTCAGGCGTCCTGCTTCCATTCGCCGAATCACTTGGGCTTCCATTAGTTGCCGCACTAGCTCAACCACAGTCAGGAGTAACGGCGCTAAACCAGAATCTTTACTCGATTTCTGAGGCTCTAGTAATACGGGAGGTGGGGGGTCGGATAAGGGCATGGCTTGACCCTAGGGCTACGAGTTCAGTATGCCCAGCGCGATCGCTATCCTCCCATTTCACCCTGATCCATAAAACTCTTATCCACAAAAAAAGTGGGCACGAAGCCCACTTGGAGAGGGAGAGTCTATGGCAGAGGAAAAACTATATTTCTAAGCAGGAGCTGTGGGAAATGCGGCGGGAGTGGCGCGTAAGGCTCGCAATTCTGTTTCTAGACCCTCGATCCGTTGGAGGAGTTGCTGATTGGCTTCCATCAGGCTGTGGGTTTGGCTACTGAGATGAGGATCGCTTTCCCACCAGTTGATGCCAATTTCCTTCGCCTTATCTACCGAAGAAATCAACAAGCGAATCCGAATACTCAGCAGTTCGGTAGAGCCAACTGAAACGGAAATGTCTCCCGCAATCACAATGCCTTTATCTAAAACTCGTTCTAGGACATCGGCTAAGGTTGAGCCTTGAGTAGCGGTGGCGATCGCACCACGGTTAGAACTGCTAGGGGCGGGCATTTGGGGGAAAGTAGTCACAGTGGGGCTTCCTCAGGAAGTGACGTAGAGGCGATTGTTGCGTTGAGCTAGGATTCCCTTTTGAGCTAGGGAACGTAACGCATTCACCGCCTGAAATCGATTCATGCTTAAGGCTGCTTCAATTTCTGAGACTCGCGCCCCACTGGCCTGACGCAAATAGGTATACACTTCTGCCTCATCTAACCCCAGTTGATCTTGGTCGCTAATCTCAGGTTCCGCGATCGCAGTAGTGGGTTCAGTCGTAGCCTGAGGAGCAGCCTGAAGTTCAGCAGCCTTTACAGTGGCTGGCTCGAGTGCAATTGAGGTGGTTGTGATGGTCACGGTGCGATCGGCATACTCTGTTCGTGGCGGTGCAGTCGTGGGTATGGGTGCGATCGCCTTAGGTTCACGGCAAACGAGTTCGTTGAGGAGTTCCCAAAGCAGGGTGGTAGATTCCTGTAGAGGCAGGCTGGTGCGGGAGAGCAGCACATCCATACAGATATCTCGGAAGTCAGCATCCTCCGCCATGACAGGAATATTATGCTCCTGGCAAACTTTGGCGATCGCAATGCCAGAGCGTAAACCAGAAGATTTCTCACCCCCAGATTTAAGCCGAAAAGCTTTGACCAACTGGGTGATTAAGATGGCGCTTTCTCGCTCGATCTCGGTTTTTTGGACTAAAATCTCTTGCTGAGTCAGCTCATCTGGCTCTGGCATGTTGATTGTGACCAGACGATCCATCAAGGCATCTTGAGTGGAATGCACCCCACAGTATTCTTCTGGATTGGAGGTGAAGATGGCCCGGAATTGAGGATTTACTCGCACATATTCGGGACGGTTGCCGCTAGGTGGCAAAGCCAAAATCTTTTCTTCTAAGGCAGAGAGTAAAACATTGTTGACTTCGGGGCGAGAGCGGTTGAACTCGTCGTAGACCAAGGTGAAACCTTCGCGGCAAGCCAAGGTGAGGCGCGAGTCTACCCAGTTTTGCTTGAGTTCATCCTCAACTTTGACGACGCTGTGGATGAAGTTGTCTACAACTTTTTTGCGGGTATAACCCAATTGGTTGCCAATTAAGTCTGAAGTTTTGAACTCGTCATCGCCAAAGACCAACATAATGGGCCGAGTCAAAAGGTCAGCCAAGTGTAAAGCCAGAGTGGTTTTACCTGTGCCAGCAGGGCCACGCAGATGCACGGAAAATCCAGATTGCAGGTAGCGCAAAGCTCTAGCAGCTACACGCTCGACGGCGGGAGTGCTGACAAATCGACGGGGGCGGGCTTGTAGAACGGTACTCACAGGTTAAATTCCTCTTGGGTGTAATAGACGCGATCGCGCTGCGTAATTAAACCTTTGGTGATTAAGGAGCGGAGCACATCGACGGCTTGAATTCGATTAATCGTTAAAGCAGTTTCTAGTTCTGCTAAACGAGCTCCTTGAACTTGATGGATGTAGTTGTAAACTTCTTTTTCGATGTCTACAGGTTTGGGTTGAGCAGGGGGAATTGGAGCGCTAGTAGGCTCTGAATTTGACCTCTGCCCGTCTGTGGCCCCCCTCTTCTGTAGGAGAGGGAATGGGGGAGAGGTTTGGCTTTGAGTTAATTGATTTTCTAAATCTGCGCCCCAAACAGAAGTTCGCAAGTTGGTGCAATGTTGCTGTAGTTCAGTGCGAAAGGTGTCGAAGCGTTGGAACAGCGCTGCGACATGGGCTTGGCGATCGCTTTTACTTTGGCTGAGGGTTTGTTGCAGTTGTTGGGCTCGGTCTTCTCGTAGTAGCTCCAGCTCCCACAAATAGCTCTGCACATCAGCACTAAGTTTCTCGACAAAGGTAGTGAGTTCTTTTGCTTGTTGGGTTCGCATTAAAACCCGTTCATGCTGACTGGTTGATAAGAGCGCTTGAGTTTCTTGTTGAAGCGTAGAAACTTGCGTTTGAATCTCTTGGCGCAGCAGGGTAACACTGGCATTTAGCTCGGAGTGGAATTGGCGTAGTTCTTGGGCTAATTGCTCAGCCATCAGCGATCGCTCTATGGCAGTCAGTGATAAAAACTCAGCCGTCTGCTCTTGGAGCTTTTGTACAAAACTATCTAGCTGCTCAGCTAGCTCCTCAGCTTGGATTTGACGCTCTAAGCGACTGTAAGCCAGAAAATTCTGGGTTTCTTGTTGCAACGCCTGGACTGACTGTTGCAGTTGCAGCCGGAACAGATGTTGGTTGGCTTGCCAAAGTTCACTCTCTTCCGTTAAATCAGCGCGAAATGCAGCGAGGTTGTTATGAACCTGGGCTGCTCGGACTTGGCGTTGTTGCCGCGTTGCCGCTAAAGCTGCTTGTACTTGTTGCTGGCGCTGAGCTAGTTGCTGCTGGCGCTGCCGCCGCTGTTCTTGCCATAAGTTTCTCAGAGCAACCATTGCGAGTTTCCTTCCACAAGCCGAGAGATCAGCCGAAATAAAAATGGGCGAAATGAAAAAAGGGGAGTCAGCAAGACTCCCCAAGCTAGCTACTAAGCAGCAGGAACCGCAGCTTGAGTGGTCAAACCTACTGCTTCGGCATACTTTAGGTAGGTTTCAACGGAAGCAATTACAACCCGTGCCTCGATTGCCAACAGTTCGATTCCTACTAGGGAAACGCGAACCCAAGCATCAATGACAATACCTTTGTCGAGGATGCGGTCAATCACTTCAGCCAAACTAGAGGAGGAGTTTACTTTCTCAACAGCCATGATGATTTCCTAGGTGTATTAATTGATAAATTTTTGGGGCCTGAAACACCACAGCCTTTTCATAGCAAGGGTTTGATGGAGCTGTGGGTACAAGGCTAGAATAAGTATTTAAGGTATTAAAAAGGCCAGCATAAACACGGAAAATCTGCCTCAGCAATTTTTGCTGTTGAGAGAAGTACTGAGGACAGTGCGTGAAGCTCGGAAAAGTTTTTGCAATGAATTGATTCAGTGATGCGATCGCTCCCACTTCAAAAATAAGCAGCACTTCATTACTAAAATGCTGCCTATAGGAACCTGCTTTCTTTGAGAAACTGCACTCCATGCTCCTGAGAACCTATACGAAAGGGTATGGAGCGAGCGGAAAGAGTTATGGGGTTTGTCTTTGGGCAGCGAGAGCTTGATAAGCAGAGGCAAACTCATCGTTACTAATCCGAATTTGGGTAGGATCGGCAAGTCCTGTGGCTCGGTAATGTCGAACAGCTTCTAAAGCGGCTTGATTACTCAGAAGGGCCAAATCTGCACCGTTCCAACCTTCCGTTTGTGCGGCCCAAGATGCTAGGTCTACGCCTTTTAAGGGTCGATCTTGGTTATGTACTTGCAAAATGGCGAGGCGACTGGCTTGATCCGGTAGATCGACTTTGAGTTGTAAATCTAAGCGTCCCGCTCGTAGGAGGGCAGGGTCGAGGGCATCGGGGCGATTGGTCGCTCCAATCAGCAACACATTCGGGCAGCCTTGCAAGCCATCTAGTTCAGTTAAAAGTTGACCCACGACGCGATCGCTGACTCCAGAATCTCCATTAAAGCGGCCTCGTGCTGGAGCCAGGGTGTCAATCTCATCCACAAACACGACACAAGGAGCCGCTTGACGAGCCTTGCCGAATAATTCCCGCACGGCTTGTTCGGCAGCACCGACC
This sequence comes from Trichocoleus desertorum NBK24, assembly GCF_030409055.1. Lineage (GTDB taxonomy): Bacteria > Cyanobacteriota > Cyanobacteriia > FACHB-46 > FACHB-46 > Trichocoleus > Trichocoleus desertorum_B. The sequence goes on from NZ_CP116619.1 coordinate 2,754,339, forward strand.
CAACGGCTCAATAATTCTGGGCCATTAACGGCGATGAAGTTGGCTCTAGCTTGAGACGCCACGGCTTTAGCAAGGAGCGTTTTACCTGTACCTGGTGGTCCCCAAAGCAGAATGCCGCGTGGCGCTTTGGCTCCCGTTTGTTGATAGAGTTCTGGGTAAAGCAGTGCCCCTTCCACAGATTCTTGGAGCGTTCGCTTCAGGTCATCTAGTCCGCCAATGTCATCCCAAGCTACGTCCGGGGACTCAATCTCTACCGAGCGCAGAACGGCGGGCTTGACTTCTTTGATGGCTTGCAGGAAGTCTTGCTGTGTTAAGGTCATTTCTTCGGGCGGGGGTTCATCTAAAGAAGGGACTAAGCGGCGCAAGGCACTGTAGGCAGCTTTTTGGCAAAGGGCTTTTAGGTCTGCACCGACTAGGCCAACTGCCAAGTCAGCGATCGCCCCTAAGTCCACTGAATCTAAGGGCATGGACTGGGTGAGAATCTGCAAAATCTCTAATCGGCCATCGCGATCGGGCACTCGAAATTGAACTTCGCGATCGAAGCGACCAGGACGACGCAGTGCTGGGTCAAGATGATCGGGGCGGTTGGTGGCCGCGAGAACAATTACACCCTCGGTTTTGGCAAAGCCATCCATTAGCCCTAACAGTTGGGCGACCAGACGCTTCTCGACTTCCCCTTCCACTTTGCTGCGATCGGGAGCGAGGCTATCAATTTCATCAATAAACACCAGGCAGGGAGCAGACTTAGCGGCTTTGTCAAAAATGGCTCGCAATCGACCTTCGGCTTCCCCGTAATATTTCCCCATGACTTCGGGGCCAACGATCGCGATGTAGTTGACTCCTAAGTCTTCGGCTAAGGCGCGGGCAGTTAAAGTCTTACCTGTTCCGGGTGGTCCGACTAGCAACACACCTTTAGTGGGTTCCAAACCCAACCGTTGCAACAACTCTGGACGCTTGAGGGGAATTTCTACCAGTTCTCGCAGTTCCTTGAGGACAGGCGCTAGCCCACCCACGGTCTGTAGCGGTGGGGCTTTGGAGTCGCGGATCGGTGGCGTGACGGTGACTTCGGGGGTTGGGGCAGATGTCGCATCAGCGCCAGGAGAAGTGACAGGGCCACGACGCACGCCCATACCTGAGGGGATGTTTCCTTGTCGGGGAATACTACTTAAACTGCGGGAGCGAAACTGAATATCTGTCTTGATTTCTCCCTGTTCTGCCTTTTCTTCTAGGGCTTTGGCGAGTTCTATCAGTTGCTCAAACCCTTTGAATAAGTTGTCCATGCTTGTGCTGCCAGTTGGGTGATGCCAGTGAGGTGATGCAAGATAGCGATCGGTTCCAGGCCCATTGATTCAGGTGTAACAATCTTTACGAGCCTATGCATCAGTATGATTCCCTGCAACTCGCTCTCTTTAGCGGCAAAGGGGGTGTCGGTAAAACCACACTTTCCTGCGGTTTCGCTCGCCGCTGGGCCAAACAGTTTCCTGAGCAAACAATTCTTTTAGTTTCCACTGATCCAGCTCATTCCTTGGGCGATGTGCTGCAAACAGAAACCAGTAATACGTCCCATGCCTTAGCCGATTTACCCAACTTGCAGGTGCGATCGCTGGATGCTGCGGCCCTTCTCCAAGACTTTAAAGCTCGGTATGGTCAGGTTTTAGAGCTTTTAGTAGAGCGAGGCAGTTTTGTTCAGGGAGAAGATCTATCTCCGGTTTGGAACTTAAGCTGGCCAGGGCTGGATGAGTTGATGGGCATTCTGGAAATCCAACGCCTCTTGCGAGAAGGAGAAGCTGATCGCGTGGTGGTGGATATGGCACCCAGCGGCCATACGATTAACTTGTTTAAGTTGATGGATTTCTTGGATGAGTTGCTGACGGCGTTGGAACTGTTTCAAGAAAAACATCGAGTTCTGAGCCAAAGTTTTACCGGACGTTACACCGCTGATGATGCCGATGCTTTTCTCTATGAGATGAAAGCAGAGCTATTGGCTGGGCGATCGCTTTTGCAAAACCCTGACTGCACCGCTTGTCTGGTAGTAGCGATCGCGGAACCGATGAGCTTTTTGGAAACTCAGCGGTTTTTAGAGGCACTGAACCAACTGCAAATTCCCTTGGGTGGACTGCTGGTGAATCACATTCTTACGCCGCTTGAGGATGGCGATCGCTACTATGAGCAGCAGGAGATTTTAGGCAAGTTTCAAACCCTGGGTGATCAGCCGATTTTCACTGTCCCCCAGCAACTTGAAGAACCTGTCGGCTCAGCCCCGCTCGATCATCTGGTGGCTCAGATCACGCCTTTAGAAGTTGTGTTTTCTACTCCGCCAGTGGTGGTGCAATGGCCTACCAAAGTTTCTCCCAGTTTTGAGGATTTTATGGCGGCAGATCGGCAACTTTTACTCGTTGGGGGCAAAGGAGGAGTGGGCAAAACCACAGTCGCCGCTGCGATCGCTTGGGGTATGGCTGAACGACATCCCGATCGCCAAGTGCGAGTCATTTCCATAGACCCCGCTCATTCTTTAGGCGATGCCTTTGGGCAACCGTTAGGACATCAGCCGACAGCATTAACCCACAACTTAACCGGGCAGGAAATTGATGCCAGCGAAGTTCTAAACCAGTTCCGAGAGGAGTACCTGTGGGAACTGGCGGAGATGATGAGTGGGGATAGTTCCGAGGGCGATCGATCGCTCAGCATTGCCTACGGCCCCGAAGCATGGCGACGGATTGCCGCTCAAGCGTTACCAGGCATTGATGAGATGTTGTCGCTGATCACGGTGATCGATTTGCTGGAGCGGCAAGAGCAAGATTTGATTATTTTGGATACCGCTCCAACTGGACACTTGCTCCGCTTCCTCGAAATGCCTACCGCTCTGGGAGATTGGCTAGCCTGGATTTTTAAGCTGTGGATCAAGTATCAGGATGTGTTGGGGCGAACTGAGTTTATGGGGCGTCTGCGATCGCTGCGGCAACGGGTGATGCAAGCGCAAAAACGGCTCCAAGACCCGAAATATACCGAGTTTATTTTGGTGTTACAAGCGCAGTCGGCCATTGTGGCCGAGGGTCAGCGTTTAGCTCAGTCCTTAGCGGAGATGGGGGTGTCTCAACGCTACGTGGTTCATAACCGCTTTGAACCAGAACTCCTGCTGCCTGCTGATGCTTTACCTCAGCACACCACCATTCATCTGCCAGTCTTGCCCCGCTCCGTGACTCCCCTCGCTCGGATTCAAGGTGCAGCGGAGTTGTTGTTCTAAAGCTCAAGCTAAACGAAATGATAGGGAGGAAGCGCTTCACTGAGAGTCAGTTCCCAATGAGGGCATTGAATTTGCCAGGTTTGTAAGTGTTCGTAAAGTTGGGGGCCTTCCTGAGCATTCACTAACAGATACACTCGTTGGCTGCCATCTTGTGCTTCACCTAAGACTGGCCCCGGATAGATTTGGGCGATCGCTTGCACCAAGGTCTGCCACTCAGCCGTCTGCTGCTGTTGCTGTTCGTACTGACTTTGGAAACGGCGTTTTTTCGCTAAAAAATATTCTCGCCCCTGCGCCTCTGTTGGCAAGGTGGCTTCGATCTCCAAGACTAAGGGAGTTAACTTCAGGGTGTATTCGGCTTTCCCAGTCACCCTGGCTAACTTCTCCAGATATTCCTGGCTGTGGGTTTGCAAATGAGCTAGCAATCCTTCAGTGGATAAAAACCGAGTGCCAAACCGCAGGGGCAGTAAAGCGGTCTGCTCAAACAATTCTCGAATCACGCGATCGTGGGTCAACACTGCTTGAACTAACTGAGCGTCATGATCTTGTAGCGTTTCAAAAGACAACTCAGGTTCGATTAGGGCAGAGAGGCGATCGCAAGTCACTAGCTCCAAAGCACTCACAATTCCAGATGGTAGTTCGATGGCACTTGTGGGTGTGTTGAGGAAAGCATAGGTGTACATCGGCATCTAGGCGAGCTTGAAGCAGCCAGGTTACTTCAGGCAGGACGTGGTGAACAAAGGCGGCATTTTCCTGCTTTATTTATCCACTTTAAGCCCCTAGGTGACGGAATCTGAAATCAGCTCAAGACCAATTTTGAGTTGCAGGCGTCCAGCAGACCAAGCATCGCTCACGGGTGGTTGTAGGGCGATGGGAGTGCCTTGAAGGAGTTGTTGCAAGAGTGGTGTATTAGCTTCAATCGGCTGAAGTAGTTGGGTGAGGAAGGTGGCTGCGGGTTGCAAGTCTTTCCCACCTGCACCGGAACTGACTCGAAGTAAGGTTTGGGTCGCCAAAGCATTGGGAAGGGTTTTGAGTACTTGTCCAGTTGACAGATCGAATAGCCAGTTTAGGTGGGGAGCGCTAACATCGAGCACGGCAAACAACCGCAGAGTCCCTGTCAGCCAAGGCTCATCGGGTTGCAGTACCTCCGCTGGTATGCCGCCTACAAGGTGCATTGTCTGATAAGCGCTGCTGGTAAGTTGCCAAAGCAACTGTGGGAGCCAGCGATCGACACAAATTTCTGGCTGAAATGGCCCATCCGGTGCTAGCTCAGTGGCATTGGGTATTTCCTTTGCGATCGCCTCAGCAGTTGCTACAACGCTGGGTAGCAGTACAGCAGGGAGATCAGTAGAGGCTGGATCGGCTTCAGGCGCAGCAGTTGCATGAGCGATCGCCACACTCAGGGTTTGTAGCTGAGTTTGAAAGTAGGCTTGCGCGATCGTTGGCTCGGTTAGCTTGACCTTTAAAGCTGTCCCAAATGCTGATATGCCGTTGGGGGCTGTGAGATCCGTGAGGGTTGTGCCCTCGGTAAATTCAAACGCAAACTGCAACTGTAAAGTGCCCGACTGCCAAGCCTGTCCGGGTTGGAGACAATCGACTGCGGTAGGCTCAGTAAAACGCTGCATTTCTGGCGTCACGGTCTGCATTTGCTGGAGCAACTGCTGGGTAAAGCGCTGTGCCCAAGTGGGTTGATTGCAGAAATTTTCGCCCTCAGTCTGAATCAGGGCTTGATGCGTCAGGTTGTTGGCAGGTGGCTGATTGGTGGCTAAATCTAACGCCCATTCTTCATGGGGCAACTTCAGCGTTAGCAAGGCCACGAGACGTAAAGCCCCCGTTTGCCAACCTTGTCCAGGCTGAAACACTTTTGCTTCAACGCCACAAAGCAGGCGCATTAAGTCGTAGGAGCTTTTGGCAATGTACCAAAGCCACTGCGGAATTAAGTCTTCAATCAAAAAATAGTCTGGTAGGGTCGCCGTTGCAGCGGGTGCGACTGGCCCAGAAGATGAACCTAGAGAGCTGGTTTGTAGCGCTTCCAAGAGTTCGTAGGCTTCTTCTGTGACGTAAGGAATCAAGTTTTCAATCGTTGGCTCCAAGTCGGTCGGCCAGCCACTCTGGGGCGATCGCAACTTGGCTACGATTGCCACCAATCGCTGCATCGTTTCTAGAACGGGCTGAGCAACTGGCTGAGCTAAGACTAGTGGCTGCGAGTTGCTCTCAATGGCGGTTGGCTCACTCAACTTCAAAACTGTTTTGGCGATCGCGGCAAAGTCAAATTTGGGGTCAAACTCCTCGGCTTCAGCCACCAACTCTCCTTCTAGGCACTCGATTGCCTCAGAAGCTAGCATCGGCACCACTAGAGAAGATTGAGGTTGGGTCATGGCTGTCTCTGCTGGAGTGTCTAGAGGTTGAAGTGGCGCTGAAATCGCGGATCGAGATAATGCTGTTTCTGCTGATTGCAAGGCAGACAGAGCGTTTGCAGGTTACTAATGTCGTTAGACCCGCCTCGCGCCAATGGAATGATGTGGTCGATACTGAGATGCACCTCTACTTGAGTCTGCCCACAGCTTCGGCATTGATAGCGATCGCGCTCAAACACATATTTCCGAACTTCTGGCGGAATCCGAATTCGCGGGGTTTTGCTCATAATGTTTTTCTTACGGCTTTTTGCTCACGAAGGGTCTTGCCAGACATCGTTAGGAATCGCTTGACGAATATCATCCAAGGGTGACTTCATTTCGTCGGGAAGAAATTCCAAGCTGACTCTAATTTTGCCTTTACGCCAACCCTGTCCATCAAACTTGAGGGCTTCACATTCCATGCCTTCAGCAAAGACACTAATTTCTTGATCGGAAGGTAGAGATTTCTCGGCGATCGCTTCGATAAATTCAACAACTCTAAGGGTCCGAGGTAATTCTAAATAGTCCGAGATGTCTTCGGAGTAAATCGAAAGGACTTCATCATATTTCAAGGCTTGAAATTTGTTGTTCTCGCTATTTTCCATAAGTTAATCGCGATCGCCTTCTTCTGAAATTTGTTGACGAATATCATCAAGCGGTGATTCTACTTCATCAGGACAGAAAGCCAAGCTAATTTTGACTTTACCCTTTCGCCAGCCTTTAGAAGGGCTTAAAACCTCACAACTAATACCTTTGCTCAACCATCCTTCAGCTTCATCAGAATATAAATAATCTCGTTGCAAAAGCTCAAGAAACTCACCAGCTTTAAAAGTCGTATGAGAGACTACTATTTGGTCAGCCTCTTCTACAGAAATTACTTCGGTATCCGATAAGACTTGGAATTGATTATTCATTCTTTCCTGTTCCTGGATTCGTTTATGTAAATTAGTGAGATTGCATCTGGCGAATATCATCCAGGGACGATTTTACTTGCTCATTTAATAAACCAATGCCTTCAGTTACTTCTTCTGCTTCATCAGGACAGAACTCAACTGCTATCCTAATTCTAAGCTTTCCTTTTTTCCATCCTTTAGCATCAGTTCGCAAGATTTCACAATCTATTCCTTTGCTAAACCAATCTCGCCAACTTCCTGGTATACCTCCTTTAGGGTTTAAGGCTGTGGAAAAAGCTTGATAACCAGGGTGCGGGAATGTTTCTTGAATCTTTGACAAGAATTCTTCTACCTTAAACATAGAACTAGAAAACATTAGGGCAGCATCTTTATCAAGAGATTGAGTATTAAGCTCCCGAAAATCATTACTCATGGATATTTCTGTGTTAGATGGATATTGAGAAGAAGATAGTTTTTGCCGTGTACACATTATTCAGCTTGCAGCAACTATTCATTAATCATTTGGCGAATATCATCCAGGGTTGATTCTGTCTGATCATTTTCTGTTTCATCAGGACAAAATTCTAAATCTACTTTCACTCTGATTCGAATTTTCCCCTTCTGCCAGCCTTGAGGCCCAGGTCTGAGAACTTCACAATTTCCTCCTTCACTAAACCACCATTCATTGGATTCCTCGCGATAAGCATCGCTAAAACTTCGGGTATCAATTGGGACATTCTGTTGGGCCAAAGCTTCATATAGGTAGGGGCCAACATATCTTGAATTAAATGCATTTTTGAGGGCTTCTGTTAACTGCTCCACCTTAAACAACCGAGAATCAAAAGAAACAATATCCTTGCTGTCAAAATCATTTAGGCTGTATCGATTATTCATATCTTCCATTGGAATTTTAGTTTTCCTCAGCGATTGCTTGCCGAATATCATCGAGTGGGGATTCTGTTATTTCAGGCTCATCGGGGCAGAATTCTACACTGGCTCTGATTTTGATTTTTCCCTTCTGCCAAGATTTATCACCAAGCCTCAAAATTTCGCAAGATACACCTTCTTCAAGCCACTTTTCCGAAGAAACTCCTAGATTGGTATTAAATTTTATTGGCACCCAATTTCGATCCATGAATGTGTTTTTTGCAACATTTTTGAATTTACCTGTTTTATGCAAAACAGAATCAAATGCAATCACATCTTCATGACCAAACTCAGATAGAAAATCTTGATTTTCCATGTAACTTTTTAACTCCTGAAGTTCTTGGGGACGGGTGTCGGATGTTGCTTTAAGCGGTCTTGACTGTGCTTTTTGAAGCTCTGCGTTAGCCCCCTCAGTCCCCCAATACTGGGGGAAGCTAAGAGTTCAGTTCTCTACTTAGGGAAGGCTAAGAATCTAGTTCCCCCCAAATTTGGGGGGCTAGGGGAGCCTTTTACACCTAAGCCAAATTAGCGTTGGTCTCAGTCACACTAGTTTGAGTCCCATTACTTGAACCGAAATCAAAAGTTTCTGAGTTGTAAGCAGCAGGAACCGTTTGATCGAAGTCAGGAGTAGAGATAAAAGGGAGCTGGCGATCGCGTAATTGCATCGCTTGTAAGCAACCATTGATCGCTTCAACTGCTTGGTTATAAGTCGCAATATTGTGATCAACTTCTGTAAGGAGACGTTGATTGCGGAGGATTTTTTCTTCCGCTTCCTTCTCCAGCGTTTGCTCCAAATAAGCGCGAGCATGGTCATATTGCTGGAAGATGGCATCTGCTTGTTGCTCTGCCATTGGTAACAAGTGAGTTTTCAGCGTTTGGTTGAGCGTTTGACGGAAGTTGCGGCGGATGGTCGCTGACACCTTCGGTTCAAAATCTAGCTTCAGCAATTGGCGAATCGCGGGTTCTGCCTCAGCCATACTTTCGCAGTCATACCCTTGAGACGTTTGTTGCAAGGTTTGGCGCAGTTGGAAAAAGAACGGGGAATCGCCAAAAAACTGGGGAGTTTCGCGCACATAGCGATCGCATTCAATTCGAGCTTGGTTCGCGATCGCGTGTCGGACTTGCGCTTCCAGGTGCTTCAGTTGGGCTTCAATGCCGCCATCATTGCCCAATAAGCGATAGAGCTTGCGGTAGTAGTCTGACTTGCGAACCTGCTCCGTTAAGTATTGGAAAAAGGCAGTCACCACCGCTTGAGATGCCTCAACCAAAACGGTTTCCAGCTCATTTGCCAAGTAGTAAAACGCTTCTACTAAAATCGCCATCAGAGGGGCTGTGGCATTGCGGGGATGGCTGAGCGTGGCCCGACTGTAAGCATCCGCCACCGAGAACGTATTCAGCAACTCATCCAAGCGGCTCACCATGCGGGCTTTTAGCTTGATAAATGCTGCCTCAAACGTGGTGTTGGTGACATCTCCGGCGATCGCATTCACTTCCTGGGCGATCGCTTGAGAGAAATCCGCTCCAATCTGCTTCAGCTCATGTCCTAGATGCTCCAGTTCACGAGCTTTCATCGCGTCGATCGCGCGGGGTTGGCTGTCTAGCTCTCGTCGAGCGGTGAGGTAGTGATTGCGGAGATTGATGCAGAGCGGTTGCAAATCATCGGCTAAGTTAGCGAACAGTTGTGGTCGCTTTTCTTCAGTCAGGTAGCGGGTGATGGCAATGCGGAATTCCTCAATGCCGCTATCTTGAATCAACTGCTCCACCAGAGGCGCACCCGACTCTTGCAGAATCCGCACATAGTTCTCGTTGGGCGTTTCGTAGCTGTTAACCGAGATGCGGAAGCGGCTAGAGGCGAGTTTGCCAGAGTTGGCACAGTAGCGGTTGAATTCGTTCACAAACTGCGGCGTTTCTTCCTGCCCATCCAAGCCTTTGATGCTCTCAGCAAAGACAGAATCCAGGCCAAAGCGATCGCCAACCTTAGTTTGCTTAATCTGGCTACCATAAAAGCCCAACAAACCACTGGTCTTGTAGACTCTGGTGGAATCCCGGAACTGAGCTTGCACTAGATCATCCAACCGTTGCCGCAGTTGGCTGTTGTACCAAGTTTCGTCAATCCGGTTGAACACATAGAAGACGCGATCGCGAATGCCGATATTGCTCCGCATCTTCTCTAGAAGTTCTGTTTCTTCGGTGGTCATGTCTCCCGCTGCCGCAGGTTTCAGGACGCAAACCACGGCTGAGGTGTCCGAGTCTTCAATTTTGCGGTAGGTCAGCTCGGCATCTTTTTTCACCGGGGCATCAATTCCGGGCATGTCTACCAAAACGTTGCCATCTTGCAAGAGGGGGTGATGGCAGTAGTACTCGATCCGCCTCAGAACCGAGCTGTTGCTACCCCGACGGGCAAAACTAGCGGCTTCTTTGAGGCTGGAGAAGTTGAACTGCTCCATTGAGTAAGTCGCGTGATTGGTGGGGTGTAGGCGATCGCGGTTAGCCGCAAACCCTTCCAATAACAAAATCAGCGCTTTGGCTTGCTTAGCTCGCTCAGATTTACTTTCACCGCCTTCCTGCTGAATGATCGCCTGACAGCCTTGATGCAGCAGCCCCATCACTTCTGGCTGATCGATATTGTCTCTTGCCGATAAACCTAACTTCTGACACAGAGCGTTTGCCTGTTCTCGGATTTCGGCTTCACTGAGGAACGTGAGCACGACTCGCTCCTGATCTGACTCGGCGTACTCGACATAGCACTCAGTTCCGGTGGCGTGACCTTCGGCGCTATAGAGCAATTCTCGCTCCAGCAAGGCGTTGATCAGCATTGACTTCCCGGCACTAAATGCCCCTGCAAACACGATCTGGAATTTCGGGGCGATCGCTTTTTTCAGAGACGATTGGATGACGGTGACATCTTGCTGGGCACGTAACGACGGTTCTTGGTGCAACAGTTGCAGCAGAGAATCGACCTGTTCTGGCAGGCTCTGACACTGGAGGGGCATTTGAGTCATAGTGCGAATACTGGAGAGAATTGCTCTGGACGCGGAATCGTGCTAACCACATCCCCCAGAGTTCCCATTCCTCGCTTGTCGGCAGCACCATACCCTCTAGCCGCTATGTCGTCATGAGATGTCTCGTGGAGGTTGCTGGCTGATGGTGAGTAATGTGACTGGGTTGAGTGGCGCGAAACGGGTCAGCGGCCCCACGGGAACCGATCGCGAGAGTTGCACTTGCAGGAGACGATGTTGCCAAGTCTGTGATTGAAGCAATAGAGCGTTTTGCTGTTCTAGCCAAGTCAAAGCTTGATTCAGGTGCTCTAGGGTGGCTAGGGCTAAAACTAAAACTCCTCTAGCCGCTAAACGGGCTGCACAAATATCGAGAATGGAGTGCAAGTTGCCGCCACTGCCCCCAATGAAAATGCGATCGGGATGGGGAAGAGTTTGCAAAGCGATGGGAGCCGCCCCGTGAATTGCGGTGATGTTTTGCAGTTGAAAGCGATCGCGGTTTTGCTGGATTAAACTAGCGCCGATCGCGGTTTTTTCAATCGCGTAGATCTGGACATCGGGCACTAAGCGAGCTATCTCAACCGAGACGGAACCTGTCCCCGCGCCAATATCCCAAATCACTTGTTTAGGTTGGAGGGCTAATTCTGTCAGCACTAAAGTCCGCACCTCGCGCTTGGTCATCAGGTTGGGGCGATCGCTAAAGCTAAGAAATGCGGCATCTGGTAGCCCCAGCAGCGGTAAAGTTTTGCAGTCTAGAGGTTCTGTCTGGCTGTCTGAGCGCAGCAAAATCACCACATTAAGCGGAGCAAAGGTTTCTTGCTGCAACGCTTTTAGCGACCAAGCTTGGACTCGTTCGTCAGCGCTACCTAAGTTCTCGCACACCCAAACTTGATAGCGCTGGGGTAGATCAAGATTTTGCAGCAGACGGGCGATCGCAGCGGGGGAATGAATGTTGTCTGTGAGGACAGCAATTTTGGCGGCACCTTGTTGAATCGCCTGAGTTAGCTCATCCAAAGAGCGTCCATGAGCGCTAATGATCCGAGCATCTTGCCAGGGCACTTTGACGCGGTTAAAGGCAAGTTGTACAGAGCTGAGATGGGGGTGAAAAGTTAATTGTTCTACTGGCAATTCGGCTAGCAGCAACCGTCCTAAGCCAAAAAAGAGCGGATCGCCAGAAGTTAAAACCACAACCTGAGGAGAAGGTGTTGCGGTTGCGGTTGTCGCGAGGTGCTGGCGGATGGTGGCGATCGCAGAGGTAAAATCTCCCAACTTTAGTTTTTCGGCGGGGTGCTCTGGAAAATAGCTTAAATGGCGATCGCTGCCAACCAATAGTGTCGCTTCTGCAATGATTGTTTGAATGGCAGGAGTCAGACCAGCGGCTCCATCTAAGCCGATTCCGACGACATGGATGGGGCTCATTGGCTGGTGATTAGTGGGGTTGGCTAGAGGGATGAATTGGGGCTGGTGCTTCAGTTTGCTGTTCCCAGGCCAATACCATCAGGGCATTGAGAATCGCGGCAGCAACCGGAGAGCCACCCTTCCGACCCTCTACCCGAATCTGGGGTACAGGGGTGACAGCGAGAGCAGCCTTCGACTCCACCACAGAAATAAACCCAACCGGAGCACCAATCACCAGAGCGGGCGCTAAAACCGCACTACTTGAATTGGCTAATGTCCGCTGATCCTGCATTTGCTGATTTTGCATTTGTTGGCAGAGCGCAAGCAAAGCAGTCGGGGCATTCCCAATCACCACGATCGCTTGGGGAAACTGTTGCAGACATTTGAGCAGCCCAGTTTCGGTTCGAGTTTTGCCAGGAAGCGCCTCGCTCACTTGCTCCACAGCACTGATCAGCGGATTGCCAAAGGTTTGCGCCACCATATTGGCAACCCCCTGCTTCACCATGCCGACATCAGTAATGATCGGGCAGCGTTGCTGGAGTGCTGCGATCGCGGTCGTAATGGCTCCGGGGCTAAAGCGGAGCAACTGCTGGAAGTCGAAGTCAGCTGTACTATGAATCACCCGTCGCACGATCGCATACTCAGCCGCGCTAAAGCTGTGATCGCCAACTTCCTGGTCAATCACCGCAAAGCTCTGCTGCATAATGGGGTGCATCGGTAGATTCATAAAGCAGCTAGTGTAAACGACTAAACTTCAAGCACAGGCCAATCCGGTTCTCGATAATAGCGCGTCATGTTATCAAATTTTCGCAGCTCGCCTCGGTAGGCCCACATCTCCTGAGGCTCACCTGTGATCCACTGCTGATTGAGCTGACTGAACTGTTCGCTGAGACGCTCGCGATCGAGTTCTGGCGGAATGCTGCCAAAATAGCCCAGGGTGACATGGCCTGTGAAGTGGTACTGCTGCTCAATTCCTAAAGCCATCAAGTCAGGATTTTGATAGATGGCTCGGCGCAGTTGCAGGAGCCGTTCGTAGGCTACTTCCTCCTTGGGAACTAAACCCACTCCAATGGCTCGTGGCATCACGATTAAGCCTACTGCTTGTAAGCGCACCGGATGGGGCTGGGGGTGCATGCGCTGATACTGGCGAAAGCTCTCACCCATGCGATCGCGCAACTGCTGCTCAAACTCTGGATTTTTGGCCGCATCGCGATAGGCATGATCCCAAATCACGTCTGCCAGGGTGAGGTGGAAGCTCTCCGGTGGGAGGGGAATGAATAGATCCGAATCAAACTGCTGTTGCAGTTGGGCTTGGAGCGCTTGTAGATTGGCATAGAAAGCCTGATTCTCTGTTTCTTCGCCCGCCGGAGGGGTCACTACGGTATAACCCGGAAATGCCACTGGCTGCCGCTCGCCTCCCACTTCTTGTAGTTGGAACTTGGGAGACTCTTGAATGTTTTGCAGCTGAGATTTATAAGTCTCTGGCAGGGGTAGCCGTAACACTCGATTTACATACGTCTGATAATTATCGTCCAACTCTCGATCGCCTCGCGCTCTCAGGTGCTCTGTATGCCAATTTACCTCTATTGGGGAGAAGATGACTTTGCGATCGCAAAAGCTGTTACAAGCCTGCGCGATCGGACCCTTGATCCAGATTGGACTAGCTTCAACTTTGACAAAATTTCGGCAGAGCAAACCAATGCAGTACTTCAAGCCTTGACGCAGGCCATGACCCCCCCGTTTGGTATGGGCAAACGCTTGGTTTGGCTAGAAAACACCAATATTGGTCAGCAATGCCCAGAGGCGGTTTTGGCTGAGCTAGAGCGCACCTTACCTGCCATTCCAGAGACCTCAGTGCTGTTGCTAACTGCTCGTAACAAACCTGATGGCCGCTTGAAGTCCAGCAAGCTGTTGCAGAAATATGCCGAAATTAAAGAATTTTCACCGATTCCGCCCTGGAAAACAGATCAACTTATCCACCAAGTACGACAAATCGCCCAAACTGTAGGCGTAACCCTCACGCAGCCCAGCATAGAGCTACTGGCTGAGTCCGTGGGCAATAACTCCCGCCAGCTTTACAGTGAGTTAGAAAAATTACGGCTGTACGCAGGCGATCGCCAACAACCCTTAGAAGCAGAAGTCGTGGCTAGCTTGGTGGTTGCTAACACCCAAAACAGTCTGCAATTGGCAGCCGCCATCCGTCAGGGCCAAGTCGGAGAGGCATTGGAACTCGTTGCGGGACTCTTGAGTCTCAATGAACCAGCGTTACGGGTTGTAGCAACCTTAATTGGTCAGTTCCGCACTTGGTTGTGGATAAAATTAATGCAGGAGGCTGGAGAAAGGGATGAGCGGGCGATCGCTCAAGCCGCCGAAGTCAGCAATCCTAAACGTATTTATTTTCTCCAACAAGAAGTGCGTGGCCTGTCTGCGCAGCAACTCCAACAAACCTTGCCCCTGTTGTTGGAATTAGAAGTGAGCCTGAAGCAAGGCGCAGAAGAGCTTTCAACTTTGCAAACTAAAGTCGTTGAACTTTGCCAAATCTATCAGCGCTAGGTAACTTTATTTGTAAGTTTGTTTAGACCCTGACATTAACCAAAATGGGTTAAATGTCTGCCCTACAGCTGGAACTTAGGCTCTATAAAATAGTTCAACAAGAATAGATTTGGGATTGTTCTAGTTTTTGTTCTGTCACATCGGATTATGATGAACTCTTGCCGTTCCCTCGTGCCCTCTCATTCTCAAATGCTTCGCAACTTTGCGGCTAAACTACAGCAGCCCCGCATGCAATTGGTTTCCCAGTCTTTCGCCATTGGTTTCTTAGCCGCTGTTGGTCTTGCTTCGGGATGGGTTCCTAGCTTATCGGAGCGATCGCCCGCCCAAATGTTTAGTACCGCTGCTGTGGCTCAATCGGCACCCAGTGAAGCAGAACTCAAAAGTTACGCTCGCGCTGTGTTAGCGGTCGAAGAAGTGCGTCAGGTCTCTTATCGAGACATTAAAAAAATTGTCGGCTCTAGCGGCATCCCAGCGATCGCTTGTCATAAACCCAAGAGCTTACAAGGATTGTCCCAGAACGTTCGGGGAATTGCGGTTGAGTACTGCAACAAATCTAAAAAGATTGTTGAGAGTAATGGCCTCACCATTGATAAATTCAACGCCATTACGATGAGTGTTCAGGGCGATCCGAACTTAGAAAAGCGAGTGCAAGCTGAGTTGTTGGAGCTTCAAAAGCCTACTAGATAAACTGGGGGCACCTGCGAAATTTGCCCTAGCTCCATGACAGAGCTGTAAATGCTCACCCAGTTAGTTGTGTCGATGTGCCGGGAAGGATGAACAATCTTTGACGAGGGGATTTGAGGCTGTTTTCAGTCAATCCCCTCAAACCCGAAATTGAGTTGGCTCCCACACTTACATAAGAAAAAATTAAAATAAAGCCCGTTGGTCATCGCATCCATTTGAGTTTTGTTGAGTCTTCAAAAAGCCGTTCTCTGTCATGGAGGCGGCATTTTTGATGGAGTAAGACTCAAGGGGTGATGGGCCACAAAGGAAAGGCGATCGCAATGGTTCAAGCAACTAGCCTAGGGTTTTATACTCAGGAGTGAGGTTGATTTTTCTGAAACACTAGTCTGAGTCATGCTGACATTGACGCACCGTTTACCTGCTGGGGCTGCGATCGCGGTTCATTTCACCTTGGCTCTTACCGCCGAGGAGCGCACCCGGAGCCGTTATCAGATTGAGGCAGCTGAGGGCCAAAAGGTACGGTGGCAGCTTCCGAGAGGTGCAGCGTTGCATCATGGCGATCGCTTGCAATCAGAAAATGGAGACACCATCGTTCAGATTGTGGCTAAACCAGAACCTGTCTTAACGGTGAACGCCCAAACTGCTCTGGAATTGTTGCGGGCAGCTTATCACTTGGGGAATCGCCACGTTGCTTTAGAGATCGCCCCAGACTATCTGCGTCTCTCACCCGATCCGGTGCTCAAATCCATGCTGGAGCATTTGGGTCTACAGGTGATCGAAGAAGTTGCGATTTTTCAGCCTGAAGTTGGTGCTTACGGACACACCGGACAAACTGGACACACCGGACACACAAATGGTCAGAGTGGGCACAGCCATGCTCATTAGTCTGTCTTCCCAAGCGCTGCTGAGTTTGCTCCAACTTGCGAGTTCGGCCCTACCTGTCGGAGCCTACAGTTACTCAGAAGGCATGGAAGCTCTCGTAGAAGCAGGTGTTCTTAAAGACAAATTGGGCTTGGAACACTGGCTGCAACAGGAATTGCAAGTGGGTGCCATTCGACTCGAAGCAGCGGTGATGGTGCGTGCTTACAATGCCACCCAATCAGGCGATCGCACCGCTCTGCGTGACTGGAATGCTTGGCTCTCCGCTGCTAGAGAAACGACAGAGTTACGCCAACAAAGCTGGCAAATGGGCTACTCCTTATGCCGCCTACTGCAAGAACTCCAGCCAGAGCTAGCGCCAATGATTCACGCTTGTGGTGAACCATGTAATTTTGCGATCGCCTTTGGCATGGCCGCTGCTAGTTGGCAGATTGGCCTCGAAGCCGCAGTTTTAGGATATTTCCACAGTTGGGCGACCAACCTGATGAATGCGGGGGTCAAACTGATTCCTTTGGGCCAAACCGCTGGACAGCAGCTTTTACTGGCATTGCAGAGTAGCTTGAGTGAGGCTGCTCAGACTGTTTTGGCTCTCGACGATGAGGACTTATGCAGTTGTGGCTGGGGCTTAGCGATCGCCAGTATGACCCATGAAGTGCAGTACAGTCGTCTCTTTCGCAGCTAGCCCTCCTCAAGGTGACGAGCATTAGTGATGAGTAACGATTAGCTAAGACTGGTAGGAAACTAGCGCAATTAGGAATTACTAAATTTATATGAGTTATCTGAGCTGATGTAGCTGTCTGCTAGGGCTAACGCTGCCGACTCTCCTCAACTCCGCAGGACGACAAGGTAGGTGTAATGGATCTGCATATTCCAAATCTGAAACGGTGGGCGATCCGTGATCGAGCGATTTTGTGGCTCCTTGTGCTGATCATCGCTGGCTATCTAGGTAACTACTGGCGGTGGTCTTTTTTCTTCAATATCGACTTTTTATTCGGCAGTATCGCCACTTGGATAGTGGTTTGCTTGTATGGCCCGGTCTGGGGCACTTTGGCTGCTTTCGTGGCAAGCCTCTGTACCTATATGCTCTGGCTTCATCCTTATTCCATCATTACCTTTACGGCTGAAGCTTTATTTGTCGGTGTCCTCTTTCACCGTCGGCGGCAAAACATCGTCCTCCTCGACGCTTTGTTTTGGATGTTGATCGGCATGCCATTGGTTTGGTTGTTTTACGGCAGCGTCTTACAGTTAGATGCCACTCAGACCACTATCATTCTTCTCAAGCAGCCCGCTAATGGTATTTTCAATGCCTTAATTGCCAGCTTAATGCTGACTCACTTGCCTATTCATCGTTGGGTCGATCGCCCACGAGCGATCAGTACTCTCTCTTTGCAACAAACCCTCCTCAACCTATTGGTTGCTTTTGTTTTTTTCCCTACCTTGATGCTGATGGTTCTAGATGGCCGTCAAGTCATGGATAACATCAGAACGTCATCTGCTGCTGAATTAAGTGTCGCTTCTGCCAACTTGAGGGTGGAGGTTCGAGCTTGGTATGACCAGCATCTCAAAGCAGTTACAGAGCTAGCTCAACTTGCTGCCCGGACTCCCCTAGATGCTCCTACTCCAGGCTTACAGCAGGGTTTGGCGCTGACCCAAGCTGTTTTCGCTGACTTTCGTAATTTGTTGATCGTAGACACTGTAGGTGCACCGCTACTGATGGCATCTCCGTCTCTGTCTACGTCTCTGCTCGAATCGGCTCAGCGATCGCTAGCTACTCGCCCTTCCGCCTTGCCACTTAACTGTTCTCTGAACCAGGGAGACCTAACAACTCAGGCTCGGTCTTTTAGGGTTGCCGCAGAGCCATCAGCCCATCCCACGGTTCAGTTGGTGCTATGTGCTCCCATCCAGACTCGCGGTGAACTCTCCGGGTTTGTCGTAGCTGAAATTGATGCGGATCGGGGGCTGGGTGCCTTGCTGCGATCGCATGTAACCGCACAAGGGCTGCAAGTGACCTTAGTCGATGCGGATCAAATGGTGGTAGCTAGCACTGATGCGAGTCGGGTTGCTGCCACTTCCTTCAACCGCCAGCAGCAAGGAGATGTGCAGAGCGTTGACCCTGAAACCTACCAATGGTTTCCTCGATTTGGCAGCCCCCTAGCGATGGCAAGGTGGAGCAATTCTTTCTTTGTTCAAGAAACGGCGATCGCTCCCCAACTTCCTTGGGCCTTAATCGTAGAACTACCTGCCAAGCCTAAAGTGCGCTTGATTGAGCAAGTCCACACCAAAAATTTGACCCTTTTATTACTCATCGCAGGGACAGGCTTAATCTTTGCCACCTTAATTAGTCGCCGTTTGCTCCAGTCTCTTTCTCAGCTCGCTTACGTGACCACGAACCTGCCCGACAAGTTGCTAGAAAGTGAGTTGATTAACTGGCCCCGTAGCTCGGTAACGGAGCTAGATTCTCTGATTCATAACTTTCAGTTAATGGCTACCAGCCTGACGCAGAAGTTTGGAGAAATTAAAGGTGCTAACGCCCTGCTAGAGCAACGAGTGCAAGAGCGCACCCAACAACTTCTAACCACGAATGCGGAACTAGAAGCAGAAATTAGTGAGCGTTCCAGAGCCGAAAAAGAACTAGAAACTTTGGTGGCTAAATTGGAGCAAAGCAATCGGGAATTGCAAGACTTTGCCTCGGTCGCTTCTCATGATTTGCAAGAGCCACTCCGTAAAATTCAGGCGTTTGGCGATCGCTTAAAGATTAAGTGTGCTGATACCCTTCCGCCCGAAGGCAAAGACTATCTAGAACGGATGCAAAATGCCGCTCAACGCATGCAAACCTTAATTAATGACTTGCTCGCCTTCTCACGAGTGACCACCAAAGCTCAGCCTTTTGTGCCTGTTGACTTAGCAACCATCGCTCAAGAAGTTTTATCCGATATTGAAGTGCAGATTCAGCGAGTTGACGGATGTATCGAGGCTGATTATTTACCGACGATAGAAGCTGACCCCTTGCAGATGCGGCAATTATTTCAAAACCTGATTAGCAACGCTCTCAAGTTTCATCAAAGCGATCGCCGTCCCATTGTCAGCATTTCAGCTCAGATTCTAGAATCTCCCGACTCGTCAATCCTGCCTCATGCCTCTGGTCGCCCTGCCTGCCAGATTTCCATCGCCGATAATGGCATTGGGTTTGATGAAAAATATCTCGATCGCATCTTTACGGTGTTTCAGCGGCTACACGGTCGCGGCGATTATGAAGGTACGGGTGTAGGATTGGCGATCTGTCGCAAAATTGCCGAACGACACCGAGGCAGCATCACCGCTAAAAGTAGTCCTGGTCAAGGCACCACCTTTATTGTCACTCTCCCAATTCAACAAATTCTATGAAGCAAGCCTCCCGCAACTCCTCTGGTAAACCCATCACGATTCTTATGGCCGATGATGACGAGGACGATCGTATGCTGGCTCAAGAAGCATTAGAGGAATGTAGGCTGGCTAATGACTTGCATTTTGTCGAAGATGGGGAGGAACTGCTGGACTATCTTTACCATCGGGGGCAGTTTGCTCCTCAATCCCTGTCGCCTCGTCCAGGGTTAATTCTGCTAGACCTCAACATGCCCCGCAAAGATGGTCGGGAAGCTCTCCAAGCGATCAAGGCCGATCCAGAGCTACGTCACATTCCCATTGTCGTCCTCACCACTTCTCAAGCCGAGGAAGACATCTATCGCACCTACGATCTAGGAGCCAACTCTTACATCACCAAGCCTGTTACCTTTGAGTCGTTGGTAGAGGTGATGAAAATTCTGGGCCGATATTGGTTTGAAATTGTTGAGTTGCCAGCAGAGGACTGATCTGCACTCAACGTTCAAATTCAAATAGAAGGAAACTTCGGCATCATTTCTTGGTTGGCTCGTAGTGATTCGGCATTAAGCATTGGTAAAGCTAGGTGGGTTGGCTTGGCCGATGCTGGATCGGCGTTTGTGGGGTTTTCCAACTCAGAAGTTAGGCAAGGATAGCTTTCGTAGCATTGCTGCTCCGTCAAAATCAGTTTCTCAACCATTGTTTCTGGTAGGGGTTGGAAGAAGAAATAGCCTTGGCCGTATTCACACTCTAGAGCCCGCAGGTGCATCAATTGTTCGGCTGTTTCCACCCCTTCCGCCGTGACATGCATTCCTAGGTTATGGGCTAGGGTGACGATCGCTCGCACAATTTCGGCGCTTTCATCATCTGCTCCGAGACGCTTTACAAACGAGCAGTCGATTTTGAGCTGATCAATCGGGAAGCGGTGTAGATAGCTCAGCGACGAATAGCCAGTGCCAAAATCATCAATATGGAGCTGCACTCCCAACGCTTTGAGCTTCAGCAACATCTTGGTCGCAGATTCCGCATTCTCCATCATCACGCTTTCAGTGATTTCCAGCTTGAGACTGCGGGCCTCTAGCGCGGTTTGTTGCAAAACTCGCTCGATTTGTTCAATCAAGTCTGGCTGCGAGAACTGCTTCCCAGAGAGGTTCACGCTGATGGTGAGGGGGAAGTTATCCGAAAACTGCTTTTGCCACTTTTGCGTTTGTTGGCAAGCTTCGCGTAGCACCCATAGCCCAATGGGAACAATTAATCCCGTTTCTTCTGCTAACGGAATAAATTCGGCTGGGGAAATTAAGCCGCGCTCTGGATGTTGCCAACGAATTAAGGCTTCAAAGCCATGAATTCTGCTTGTAGTGAGGGAGACGATCGGTTGGTAATACAGTTGTAGTTCTTGACGCTCGATCGCCCGTCGTAAATCGGTTTCTAGATGCAGAAGTTCTACGGCCCGCAAGTGCATAGTGCGATCGAACACCTCATGACAGGCGCGTCCCAAGGATTTAGCGCGATACATGGCAGTGTCAGCATCGCGGAGCAAATCTTCGGGCCAATCGTATCCTGTTTCGCTGAGGGCAATGCCAATGCTGACGGACGTAAAGACTTCCTGCCCTTGCAAGTTGAAGGGGGAGAGCAGGGCTTGGTGAATGCGGTTGGCGATGCGAGTGGCATCATGAATATCCACAATATCTTCTAGGAGAATTGTGAACTCGTCTCCCCCCAACCGCGCTACGGTATCTCCCCCCCGCAAGCAAGCTTCCAGACGACGGGCGATCGCAATCAGTAGTTGGTCGCCAATCATGTGCCCCAAGCTGTCGTTGATCACCTTGAAGCGGTCTAAATCGAGGAATAACACCGCAAACAAGTTATGCCCAGGGCGCTTCGATCGCTCAATTGCTAACCCCAAGCGATCGATAAACAAAGCGCGGTTGGGTAAACCCGTCAAAACATCATGAAAGGCATCATGGAGCAGTTGTTCTTCGACTTGCTTGCGCTCGGTGACATCGGTCTGAGAACCTGCCATGCGTGTCACTTTATAACTGCTATCTCGAACGGCGAGCCCTCGGCTCAGCATCCAATGGTAGGAGCCATCTTGGTGCCGCATCCGATGTTCACTCTCAAAGTGAGGAGAAAATCCTTCTAGATGCAACCCCATCTGGGCTTTTAAGCGCTCCACATCTTCGGGGTGAACTCGGCTAAACCATTCTTCAGGAAAACTGCCAATTTCTCCCTCCTGATACCCCAACATAGATTTCCAGCGAGGAGAAAAATAAATTTCATTGGTTTTGAGATTCCAGTCCCACAAGCCATCATTGGCTCCCTCTACCGCTAGGGCATAGCGTTCTTGGCTCTCCCGCAGGTCTTCTTCGGCTTGCTTACGGGCTGTGACATCATTTTGTAAGCCAATGAAGTTGATCAGCTTGCCATCTCCGTCAAACACTGGGTTGATGGTCAGTTCATTCCAGAAAGTGGTGCCATCTTTGCGATAGTTCAGTAGCACTTGGGTGGTAGAGCGATGGGTCGCGATCGCCTGACGCATGGCATTGAGATGATCGGGATTAGTGCCAGTGCCTTGTAAAAATCGACAGTTGCAACCGAGCACTTCTTCAGCGGTATATCCGGTCATTTTGGTGAAGCCCGGATTGGCAAAAATGATCGGGTTGTCGGGGAGATTGGGGTCTGTGATCACGACTCCAATGGTCATGTTGGCGATCGCAGAAGCCAGTTGGCTATTTTCGCGGACAACTTGCCTTAACGCAGCTTCGGCTTGCTTTGTGTCGGTAATATCAATCGCCATGCCATCAATGCGAATGCCGTGGTTGTTCTCGTCATAGACCACATGCGCTCGATCATGAATCCAGCGAAGCTCGCCTGTTGGCTGTAGAATCCGGTACTCTAGATTTTTGGAACCCACCTTGAGCAAGCGTTCTGAGGCTACTTTGACCTGCTCTAGATCTTCTGGGTGAACGATTTCCAGCCAGAGTTGCGAATTTTGGTAAAACTCAGTTACAGGGCGACCGTAGAGAGCGGCAGCGGAAGGACTAATGTAAATAGTTTCAAATGTGGTAGCTGAAATCGACCACACCACATCATCAAGGGAAGCTAAAATTCCTTCTAGGCGAGATTCACTGGTTCGTAAGGCTTCTAGAGTGCGCTTGCGCTCAATGGCATAACGAATGGCTCGCTCTAGTAAGGTGGCATCCATTCGGCCCTTCACGAGGTAGTCGGCGGCCCCTGCTCGCATCGCAGCGACATCCACTTCGTGATCCCCTTGCCCCGTTAGCAAAATGATTGGCGCTCTACAGCCTTGAGCGATCGCAGCCTGCAACAACTCTAGACCGTTGTACAACCCTAAGCGATAGTCAATTAAATAAACATCATGCTGATGCTGCCCCATGATGCTCAGTGCTGCTTCATAGCAGTTGACCCATTCCAGGCTAAAGGTGCCACCCTCAATTTCTGAGAGCAATGACTGAGTGAGAATGTAATCATCCTCATCATCTTCAACCAGCAGCACTTTAATGGGGTACTGATACATATAGTTATTTAAGATACAAAATCAACCTTATCTTAAAGTTTTTACGGGTTGTAGGTGTTGCAGGAGTTTTTGACTTCCTATATACAAATGTGCCCTGATCTTAAACTTTTAATGCTGGACGATGGGGATCAAATCTATCTTTACAGAATTGCACCTGTGCTAGGGGTCTCTACTTAGTTCTGCCTCAGTACCGTCAAAAGTAGCAACTACGGTAAATACTGGGATTAGTCTTTAATTTTTATTTAGAGAGAATAGACTTCTGATTTTATTGGGAGAATTTCGGATGAGTACGCTACGAGTTGGGATCGCAGGTCCCGTAGGATCTGGTAAGACTGCTTTGGTAGAACTGCTTTGTAAAGCGTTACGGCAGCAGTACAACATTGCAGTGGTGACCAATGACATTTACACCCAAGAAGATGCTCAGTTTTTAGTGCGACATCAAGCGCTGGCGCAGGATCGCATCATTGGAGTCGAAACGGGAGGATGTCCTCATACCGCGATTCGAGAAGATGCCTCAATCAACTTAGCCGCGATCGCTCAGTTAGAGCAGCGTTTCCAGAGCTTAGATTTACTGTTTGTAGAGAGTGGTGGTGATAATCTTGCCTCTACTTTTAGCCCAGAACTTGTTGATCTCACCCTTTATGTCATTGATGTTGCAGCAGGGGATAAAATTCCTCGCAAGGGTGGCCCCGGAATTACCAAATCAGATTTGTTAGTGATTAACAAAATTGATTTAGCTCCCTTTGTGGGTGCTGACCTAGGGGTAATGGAACGAGACGCTACTAAAATGCGAGGCGATAAGCCCTTTGTCTTTACTAATCTCAAAACTCAAGTAGGTTTAGACCGAGTACTTAATTTTATTGCAGAGAATATGTAGAAGTGTGTAGAGTTTGGCGATCGCTTTTAACTTTCAACCTTGGAGTTATTTGGACTCAACCCACGCAAAAGTCATGGTTTGAAGCTAAGAACATTTATTGCGATTGAGATTTTGTATAAGCTAATACAATTAGTCTGAGAAGCTCCGCCCTAATATCTCACTTTAATCGTGTAACTTCCGACACCGGTTGGCAGATTAAGTCAGGAGAATAATAACAACATGGCAAGGCAGTTTGGGCGGCGCAAGTTTCTGATTTACGGCTCAGCCACTTTTGGTACTAGCATTTTGCTAAAAGCTTGCGCCAACAATCCCACCCCTCAAGCAGGCGATGCTTCCCCTACGACAGCAGCATCCCCTGCCGCCGCTGGTAGCGGTAATACCATCAAGGTTGGGATTCTTCATTCGCTAAGTGGCACGATGGCCATTAGTGAAAAGAGTGTGGTAGATGCTGAACAGTTAGCGATCGCAGAAATTAATCAAGCAGGTGGTGTTTTAGGCAAACAAATTGAAGCTGTGGTAGAAGATGGCGCTTCTGACTGGCCTACCTTCGCTGAAAAAGCAACTAAACTAATTGACCAAGATAAGGTCGCAACTGTCTTTGGCTGTTGGACCTCTGCCAGCCGCAAAGCCGTACTGCCTGTCTTTGAGCAAAAGAATCATATGCTCTGGTATCCAGTGCAGTATGAAGGGCAAGAATGTTCCAAAAACATCTTCTACACTGGAGCCGCTCCCAACCAACAGATTGAACCTTCTGTAGATTGGCTGCTAGAAAACAAAGGCAAAGAGTTCTTCTTGGTGGGATCTGACTATGTTTTCCCTCGCACCGCCAACACCATCATCAAGGCTCAGTTAGAAGCCAAGGGTGCCAAGGTTGTCGGAGAAGACTACCTACCTCTAGGCAGTACAGAAGTGACACCGATTATTGCCAAAATCAAGCAGGCTTTACCCAACGGTGGCGTCATCTACAACACGCTGAACGGAGACAGCAACGTTGCTTTCTTCAAGCAGTTGCAGGGCGCGGGGATGGGACCAGACAAATATCCCTCTATGTCCGTCAGTATTGCGGAAGAAGAGGTTAAGGCGATCGGCCCGGAATATCTCAAAGGGCATTATGCAGCCTGGAACTATTTCCAAACCGTAGATACTCCTGCCAACAAGAAGTTTGTGGAAGCGTTCAAAGCCAAGTATGGCAGCGATCGCGTCACCAATGACCCAATGGAAGCAGCCTACATCATGGTCTATGTGTGGAAGCAAGCGGTCGAGAAGGCTGGGGCAGTAGATGACATGGAGAAGGTACGGGCTGCTGCTATTGGTCAAACCTTTGATGCTCCAGAAGGCCAAGTGGCTTTAGCCCCCAACCATCACTTGTCCAAAGTGGTACGCATTGGTGAGGTTCGCGACGATGGCCTGTTTGAGATCGTCTCCTCTACTGACAAAGCCGTAGCCCCTGTGCCTTGGAACCAGTATGTCGCTGAAACCAAGGGCTTTGCTTGTGACTGGTCTGACCCAGCCAAGGGTGGCAAGTACAAGACCACTTAGGGATTTGGATTTTAGATAGCACTGCGTGCCGCTTCGCTAAAGGATTTTGGATTGGGATTGAACTCCAGTCCAAAATCCAAGCTTTTGGGAGGGAGAATGCTGACGGGATTGGTAGATGGGATTTTGGGTGGTATTGGTATCGGTTCGGTGTTGTTGCTAGCAGCACTGGGACTCGCCATTGTGTTCGGCCTCATGGGCGTGATCAACATGGCCCACGGGGAACTGATGATGTTGGGGGCTTACACCACCTTTGTGGTTCAGAATGTGTTTAAGAGCCTAGGAGGTGACTGGCTAGAAACCTACATTCTCTTTGCGCTCCCTTTGGCCTTTTTGGTCGCAGCTTTAATGGGGCTAATTTTGGAGCGAGGAGTGGTGCGCTATCTGTATGGACGCCCGCTAGAAACCTTGCTAGCTACCTGGGGCGTGAGCTTGATCTTGCAGCAGTTTGTGCGGAGCGTGAACTGGGTGCTGGTGATTGGTCTAGCTCTCTTTTGCCTCTTCTTTTTTGGTGGCATGTGGCTGCTATCTCGTCGCGCTGATTGGCAACGTTTGCGGGGTTGGGCGATCGCGCTACTGTTGCCGATCTCGTTTGGTATTTCTGCGGTCACAGGCAATATCCTCAGCCAAACTTATAAGCTGGCTGTAGCTAAACCTTGGTTTGGGGCGCAAAACGTAGATGTTACCGCGCCTAAATGGCTCCGCAGTGGCTTCTCTTTGGGGAGCTTTCAAGTCTCCTCGGTGCGTCTCTTTATTGTGGCGCTAACTATCTTTTGTGTTGTGGGCATTTATCTCTTTTTGCAGCGATCGCCTTGGGGTTTACGCATCCGAGCTGTGACCCAAAACCGCAGCATGAGTGCTTGTTTAGGTATCCCCACACAGAAAGTAGATGCGCTTACCTTTGCCTTGGGGTCTGGGCTAGCAGGTGTGGCAGGATGCGCTCTGAGCTTACTCGGTTCTGTTGGCCCTAACACTGGACAGAATTACATTGTGGATACGTTCATGGTCGTTGTAGTGGGTGGTGTCGGCAAGTTGGTCGGCAGCATTGTGGCCGCAATGGCGATCGGCACCTTAACTTATCTAATCGGCTCCGATGCGTTTCGTCCTTTGTTGACGGCGGTGCCTCCATTGGCTGACTTTTTTACCTTCTTCTCTAGCACCAGTATGGCGAAGGTGATGGTCTTCGCGCTGATTGTGGTGTTTCTGCAAGTGCGTCCGGCGGGTCTGTTTCCGCAGAAAGGGCGAACGGTGGACGCATAAGGAAAAGATGAAAGATGGGGGAGGAGGGATGAAGGAAATGGCCCCCTCAATCGCGGATTGATATGAGGCAAGAGGGAGAATGGTGGAGACAGCAATTGGGAATCGAGGGATAGATTGGCGCAGGCATCGCAAACTGCTGATAGAAGTTGGCATTGTGGGTGCGATCGCGCTGGGCCTAATTTTCGTAATGCCGCTTTTACTGACTGGCTTCCGGTTGAATTTGCTGGGGCGATTTCTAGCTCTGGCGATCGCAGCTTTGGGAATTGACTTGATCTGGGGCTACACAGGTTTGCTCAGTTTGGGGCATGGTGTATTTTTTGCCTTGGGTGGCTATGCCTTAGCCATGCACTTGAAGTTGCAGATTCCTGTGGAAACCCAAGGTGTTGTACCCTTGCCAGAATTCATGGGCTTGTATGGGGTGACGGAACTTCCCTGGTTTTGGCAACCATTTTATTCATTTCCTTTCACAGCATTTGCGATCGTGCTGATTCCGGGGTTGCTGGCGGCAGTTCTGGGATATCTCGTTTTCCGCAATCGCATTCGGGGTGTCTACTTCTCGATCCTCACTCAAGCCGCCACGATTATCTTTTTCAATCTCTTTAACGGTCAGCAGAAGTTTATTAATGGCACCAACGGCCTCACCGACTTCCGCACCTTATTTGGAGCTACTGTCAGCGCTCCCCAGACTCAATTTGTCTTCTACAGCCTCACGGTTTTACTGTTGGTCGCAGCTTACGCCCTTTGCCGTTGGCTTACCACAGGTCGCTTCGGTAATTTACTAGTTGCCATTCGTGATGACGAAAGCCGTGTACGTTTCTCTGGATACGATCCCACTGGGTTCAAGGTTTTAGTTTTTGCGGTTTCCGCAGGTTTAGCAGGCTTAGCAGGAGCCATGTTTACCCTGCAAACGGGCATCATCTCACCCAAAGCCATGGATATTGCCTTCTCGATTGAGATGGTGATTTGGGTTGCAGTAGGAGGCCGCGCTTCTCTGGTTGGTGCTGTACTGGGTGCTCTCCTCGTTAACTATGGCAAAAGCTTATTGAGCGAGCGCTTCCCGGATATTTGGCTCTTCTTCCAGGGAGCTTTGTTTCTCCTGGTGGTAATGGTGTTGCCCAACGGTTTGATCGGTTGGTTGCGTTTTCAAGGGATGCAACAACTGCGATCGCTCTTAGGCCGTCGCCCCTATGTCATGACCTATCCCAGTCTCGAAACCGATCCCGACGTTGAGCAAGAACGTCAAACGCTTAGCAAACATGATTAGGTTATCTCCTTCATCTCTGTCTCCTACCCCACACTTCCATGAACAGCAAAATTCTGGAAATTGAGAATCTTACCGTTAGCTTCGATGGCTTTAAAGCTCTGAAGCAGCTTAACTTCAGCATGGACACTGGCGAACTCCGAGTCGTGATTGGCCCCAATGGTGCAGGTAAAACTACCTTTCTGGATGTCATCACAGGTAAGGTCAAGCCTACTGAAGGGCGAGTGCTGTTTAAGGGTCGCAATTTGCGATCGCTCTCAGAACACAAAATTGCCCGTTTTGGTGTGGGTCGCAAGTTCCAAACTCCTCGCATCTACCTCAATCTCTCAGTGCGAGATAACTTAGCGATCGCGGGCAGCCGCTCCAAGTCTGTGCTCTCAACTTTATTTGGCCGCGCCTCTACCGCAGAGCGACGCAACATTAGCAGTTTGCTAGAAACCATTGGCTTAGCGACCAAGGCTGATGGCTTGGCAGGATTGCTCTCCCACGGTGAAAAGCAGCGCCTAGAAATTGGTATGCTCGTTGCCCAATCGCCCGATCTGTTGCTGGTGGATGAACCTGTGGCAGGTCTGACCGATGAAGAAACCGCCAATATTGGGGATCTGCTGCTGGCATTGGCTGAAAGTCACTCGATTTTGGTGATTGAGCACGACATGGAGTTTGTTCGCCAGATTGCTCGCCAAGTCACCGTTCTCCATGAGGGATCGGTGCTTTGCGAAGGCACCATCGAACAAGTACAGAGCGATCCGCGTGTGATCGAAGTGTATCTAGGTCAACAGTCAGAGATGCATGCTGAAGCGGTTAGAGAGGAGATCGGCACCACATGATGAATTCAGCTAACGCCGCGATCGCCCCAGAGAACGCTCCCGGAAGTGCGACCACCCCATCTCCCATGCTTCAGGTGGCGGGACTCAATGTTTACTACGGGGAGAGCCATATTCTGCGCGAGGTTGATCTCAGCGTCCCGATGGGTAAGATGGTCTGCCTGATCGGGCGCAATGGTGTGGGTAAAACGACCCTGCTCAAAACTGTAATGGGTTTGCTGCAACCCCGGAGCGGCAACATTTATCTAGCGGGCGATCGCATTAATGCCAAATCCCCTGACCAAAGGGCCAGACTCGGCATTGGTTATGTGCCGCAAGGACGGGAGATCATTCCTCGCCTAACCGTGAAAGAGAATTTGTTATTGGGGCTGGAGGCTTGTAGCGATCGCAAAACTCGCCAGCAAGCAGAAATCCCTGCGGAAATCTTTGAGCTATTTCCCGTACTTAAGACCATGCTCTCACGACAAGGAGGAGACTTAAGCGGCGGTCAACAACAACAACTAGCGATCGCCCGTGCGCTGATGGGCAAACCCCGCTTACTCGTCCTAGATGAACCCACTGAAGGCATCCAACCTTCCATCATTTTGGAGATCGAAGCCGCAGTGCGGCGGATTATTGCTGAAACTGGGATCTCGGTGCTGCTGGTCGAGCAACATCTCCACTTTGTTCGTCAAGCCGATTGGTACTACGCCATGCAAAAAGGCGGCATCGTGGCATCTGGCTCTACCCAAGAACTCAGCAACGATGTGATTCAACAATTCTTGGCCGTGTAAGTCAAGCTTCCTAATCTGGACGACGCGAATTCTCCTCAGGCTGGCATGATCAGGCATGGGGAGAATTAATGTGTTTAAGGGAAAAAGACAGATGGATGCTGTGACATTGCTGGGTCTTGTTGCTGCCGCTTTAACGACTACCGCTTTTGTGCCGCAATTATTCAAAACCTGGCGCTCTAAATCTGCCAAAGATGTTTCTCTATGGATGCTGATCACGTTTTCCATTGGAGTTTTTCTATGGCTGATTTATGGTGTTTATATCCAGTCTTTGCCTGTGATTATTGCTAATTCTGTTACTTTTGTTTTGTCATCGATCAATTTGATTTTGAAACTTCGCTACGAATCCTAAAAGCTATCAAGTTACCAATTGACCTTGACTCATCCCAAGATTTGATTTTAGGCTTGGCTTAGCTTTCACCCTTTTTCGTGAGTTGCAGGCTGATCAGTAGGAGTACAGTGTGGACGGAAAGTTCTGAAACATCAAGGACTTGCGTGGTCAGATTCTCAACAGGGCGAAGTTGTAGGTAAAGGGTGTGAGTCGTGGACTTTTTTTGACAGTTAGTCGGCAGTATTCCGCAATACCTTTAAAGAAATTGCTATTCTCTCGATTCAAACAAGCTGAAGCCAAACTGGTTGGAGGATTGCATCACCTCCAACCCAAAATTTTGGTGTTTACCTTCGGAGCCTCGTTAGTTCCTGTGATTTTTCTTGTGGGCGCTGCTTGGCACTTTGGACATCAGCCGCTTAAGGATTTGGAGAAAGTGCGGTTGAATGATCAAGTCCAAGCTTTTCGTGGCTATACCGCTGCTAGCGCCAAAGGATTGCAGGATTTAGCCGCAGGTTATGCCTTCTGGACTGACTTGTACGACGCGGTGCAACAGCGCAACCGAGCTTGGATCGCTAAGGAAGTCAGCAATCAATTGGTTTTCTCCACAGACGTAGATGCGGTGAAAGTCACAAACCAAGCGGGGGAAGTTTTGGGCGCTCAGGGGGCAGAGCTACAGTTGCCTGCGGTGCAAGAGCGTATCAGCCGTTTAATTGAAACAAGGAAAACTACTCAAGATTTAATTCAGACCGATGTAGCACCTAAGACCCAGGGAGATTCCCCTAAAAAACTAGCACCTCAGCGTCAAGTGTTGATGTTGTCTGTCGCTCCTATCTATAAAAGTGATGGCAAAGGCGCTTCACCAGGCACTTTAGTGGTAGGGCAAGTGCTAGATGCAGCTTGGTTACAGAAGTTTCTCACGTTTTCTCAGCCGACGACTAAGCTCAAGCTGTTCTCGCTTCAAGGTGAGCCTGTCGTCGCGAGTCATGGGGATCTCAAGCTAGATGCTTGGGAATCAGCTCATTTCACCACTGAGGTGTTGCCGAACATTCGTCAAGGCCAATCTATCTATCGCATCGAGCCTCAATCGGGACTTAACACGGTCTATGCGCCGCTGATGTCAGGGAATCGGCCTGTGGCGATCGCCAAAATTCAGATTGTTTCTGGCTACTTTAGCCAAGCCCTCACCGCCCTCAGTCGCTTGCTCTGGGCTGGGTTAGGGTTGGCAACATTGCTCTCGATTGCGATCGCTCATTTCCTGTCCAAACAAATCAGCCAACCTATTAAGCAACTAGCAGGACGCAGCCAAACTCTAGCCGCCGGAGACTTAATCAGCCCGATTCCAGGCATGACCGCAGGCGGTGAGATTGGTCAACTCGCCAGTTCGTACCAGGAAATGGCTAACTCACTCAAAACCTTGATTGATGACCTAGAGCAACGGGTCGCCGAACGTACTGAAGAGTTAGAGTTGGCACGGCATACCCTAGAAGAGCGAGTGCAAGAGCGCACCGAGGAAGTGCGACAGCAGCATCAACAGTTGCAGCAAGCCCATGACGAATTGCAGCGGCTGAATACCGAAGTCACGGCTAAAGCTGACCAACTCAGCATCGCTTTACGCAACTTACAAAAAGCCCAAGCCCAGTTGATTCAAACCGAAAAAATGTCCAGTTTGGGGCAATTGGTGGCGGGAGTCGCCCATGAAATCAACAACCCAATCAACTTTATCTACGGCAATTTACCCTATATCAGCCGCTACAGCCGTGACTTGCTAGGTCTGGTGCAACAATACAGCCAGCGCTATAGCCACGATCCAGAAATTCAACAGCAAAAAGACGCGATCGAGTTTGATTTCATCACGACAGATCTGCCTAAGATCCTCACTTCAATGGAAACAGGAGCCGATCGCATTCGCCAGATTATTCTGTCATTACGCAACTTCTCGCGGCTGGACGAAGCGGATATGAAACCAGCTAACCTGCATGAAGGCATTGACAGCACCTTGCTAATTTTGCAGCATCGCCTGAATGAGGAAGCGCATAACTTGAACTCGATTCAAGTGATCAAGCAATACGGCCAGCTACCGGCAGTGGAGTGCTATCCTCGGCAACTCAACCAAGTTTTTATGAATCTCTTGAGCAACGCGATCGATGCGCTAGAAAGCTCTCCTCGCCCAGATAAGCAAATTGTGATTCAGACGCAAATGCTGCCAGCAGATCAGGTGCAGGTGAGCATTCGCGACAACGGCACTGGGATTCCGCCAGAAATCCAAGAAAAGCTATTTGACCCGTTCTTCACGACCAAACCTGTGGGCAAAGGCACAGGTCTAGGGTTGACCGTGGTTTATCAAATCTTGGAACGACACCAAGGCCAAATTCACGTCATCTCTACTCCGGGAGTAGGTACAGAAGTGACGATTCATTTACCCCAGACAGCCACATCCTTGCCAATCGCAGTATGATTTTCGCTAAGCCGTTTCGCTTGAGCACCGCATGGCTGCCGATGCTGCCACTGGACAATTAAATTTGAGTGCTGGGTGGCAGGGTAGCCTAGAGCTAGAATTTGCCTTACGCGATCGCGCTACTTATCTCAGCTATAGCCGCAGTCAAGCCCCCCTAAAGCTACAACGTCCGTTTTATCCAGAAGGGCCAGAGGTTTGTCATTGCGTCTTCTTACACACGGCAGGCGGTGTTGTGGGGGACGATCGCTTATCTCTCAATTGCCGATTGCAACCCCAAACTCACGCTTTGCTGACTAGTGCGGCGGCAAGTAAGATTTATCGCAGTAATGGGCTGGTGGCGCAACAAACCGCTCAGATTCAAGTTGCCGAGGGAGCTTGCTGCGAATGGTTTCCGCAAGAAACGATCGTGTTTGAGGGAGCCAACTACCAACAAAATCTACGGGTAGAACTGGCACCGGGGGCAACTTGGATCGGTTGGGAGATCACCCGCTTGGGTCGTAGTGCTAGAGGTGAACAATTCCTCAGCGGCAACTGGCGATCGCGCACTGAAGTTTGGCGGCAAGACCAACCCTTGTGGATTGACCCCCAGTGGATTCCAGGCAGTCCAGTGATTGTTAACAGCCCTCATGGCCTAGCCGGACACCCAGTAATTGCCAGTTTTGCTTTAGTAGGACAAGCGGTAGAACTAGAGCTAATCACCCAAGCGCGATCGCTGTGGCAACCGGGTGAGTACCCAGGCGAAGCAGGAGTCACCAGTCTCACCGAAGGGTTACTCTGTCGGTACCGGGGGCCTTCTACCCAAGCGGCCCGCGCCTGGTTTATGCAAGTGTGGCAACTTTTACGCCAGCTCTATCTGGGTCGTGCTGCTTGTCCACCAAGAGTTTGGCAAATCTGAATAAGGAAAGTGCATGCAACTGTCACCCCAAGAAAAAGATAAATTACTGATTTTTACCGCTGCATTGCTCGCAGAACGCCGCAAAGCCAGAGGCTTAAAGCTGAACCACCCCGAAGCTGTCGCTTACCTCTCAGCCGCCATCTTAGAAGGAGCGCGTGATGGTCGCAGCGTGGCTGATCTAATGAGTTACGGTGCCACCCTCCTAACTACAGAAGATGTCATGGAAGGCGTGCCCGAAATGATTCCAGAAGTGCAAGTAGAAGCCACCTTCCCTGACGGCACCAAACTGGTGACTGTCCACAATCCCATCCGATAAATCGGGTTCGCTGAGACAAAAGGAGATCAAGATGATTCCAGGAGAACTGTTGGTAGAAGACGGAGATATTGAGCTAAACGCAGGTCGCCCGACAATTAAGCTCAAAGTTGCCAACACAGGCGATCGCCCGATTCAGGTGGGTTCCCACTTCCATTTTTATGAAGTCAACGCTGCCCTAAGGTGCGATCGCGAACCAGCCAAAGGCATGCGCCTCAATATCCCCGCTGGAACCGCCGTCCGCTTTGAACCCGGAGATGAGCGAGAAGTAGAACTCGTCCCCTTTGTAGGTAGCCGCCAAGTCTACGGCTTCAATGCCAAAATTAACGGCCAGCTAGATAGAACCTAACTCCCAGCCTCTTTCCTCCAGGGAGGGAAAGATAGGCAAAACAAAAGCTTAACTCTTCTTTCTTTTCTCTCTTTCGACAGGGGGTATATCAACCCAGCAACAATTCCCCTGCTTAATCAACACAAAGCGTAAGGACATCGCTATGAAATGGTCAAACAATTCGCTTGTAATTTATTCCAACTTGCCAATTCATATGGAGAGTTGGGCTCCTCCCTCTGTTAAGACAGGTATTGGCGGTAGTGAGGAGGCAGTTATCTACTTAGGACAGGAACTTGCGAAACTAGGATATCAAGTAACTGTTTTCAACCCATGCGGTGATATGGAGGGAGAGCATAATGGTGTGCTCTACCAAGCGGTTGAAAAATTCAATCCTCACGACCACTTTAACGTCCTGATTTTTCATCGGAATTGGCTCCAGCCCATGATGATGAAAGCTCAGGCAAATAAAACTGCTGTTTGGATGCATGATAATCCTCACATTCTGCCTCAGGTAGATGAGATAAAGCATAGTGAGTTCTTAGCTAGCTTCGATAAATTATTTGTGTTGTCTCATTTTCACCAATCTCTTCTACCAGATTGGATTCCTGAAGACAAGATTTTTATTACCAAGAATGGTATTAATCTACCTGATTTTAATGTTGGCAAACCTCTAAGAAATCCTAAGCGATTGATATATATTAGTGATTATTTGCGTGGCATTGAGCATCTTTTAAATCAGTGGTCAGATATTCTAAAGGAAGTTCCTGACGCGGAACTACATCTCTTTTATGGTTGGCAAACCTATGATGCTTTGGTTCAATCACCAATCATCGAAAGACTTCCACAGTTAAAAGGTAGAAAAGAGCAAATACTACCACTACTAGAACAAGAAAATGTGTATGAGCATGGCAGGATAGGACATACTCAATTAATTGCGGAGCTTTACAAATCAGGAATTTATGTTTACCCCTGCGATTTTCCTGAAGTTTTCTGTATTGCAGGGTTGAAAGCACAAGCCTGTGGTTGCGTTCCGGTTGTTACCAATTATGCAGCTCTTGCCGAAACAATCCAGTCGGGAATTAAGATTGATGGCTGCGGTGGGGAGCCAGATGTTAACAAAGCCTTTGTGGCAGCGGTGATTGATCTACTCAAAAACCCTGGAAAGCAAGAATCAATGCGTGAAAATGTTACAGCATTAAAACCATTTTGGGGTTGGGATAAAGTAGCTCAACAGTGGCATGACGAGTTTTTGGGAAATTAGTCATGGCAAAGTATTTTGACTATCTTTGAAATTCTCAAAAGCTAGAATTAGATTGCTTAAATTTCATGTTTAACTTCAAGGATTAAAATTATGAGCTATCGCATGAATCGTCGGGCTTATGCCGAAACCTATGGGCCTACCGTGGGCGATCGCGTGCGATTAGCAGACACAGAGCTGATCATTGAAGTGGAGCGAGACTTTACCACCTACGGAGACGAAGTCAAGTTTGGGGGTGGCAAAGTCATTCGGGATGGCATGGGGCAATCTCCCATTACCAATGCCGAGGGAGCGGTAGATCTGGTGATTACCAACGCGCTAATTCTGGACTGGTGGGGCATTGTCAAAGCCGATGTGGGGATTAAAGACGGTCGCATCGCCAAAATTGGTAAAGCGGGCAACCCCTACATTCAAGACCACGTAGATATCATCATTGGCCCTGGAACCGAAGTGCTAGCGGGAGAAGGCATGATCCTCACCGCAGGGGGCATCGACAGTCATATTCACTTCATTTGTCCCCAACAGATTGAGACCGCGATCGCTTCTGGCATCACGACCATGATTGGCGGTGGCACTGGCCCTGCGACGGGCACCAACGCTACTACCTGCACCCCTGGCCCCTGGAACATGTACCGGATGTTGCAAGCTGCTGATGCTTTCCCCATGAACTTAGGATTTCTCGGCAAAGGCAACAGTAGCAAACCAGAAGCTTTGCGCGAACAAGTAGAAGCGGGCGCAATGGGCCTAAAGCTGCATGAAGACTGGGGCACCACTCCTGCCACGATCGATACTTGCCTCAGCGTGGCAGATGAATTTGATGTTCAAGTCGCCATCCACACCGATACATTGAACGAAGCAGGGTTTGTCGAAGACACGATCGCCGCTTTCAAAAATCGGGTGATTCACACCTATCACACTGAAGGCGCAGGGGGTGGACACGCCCCAGATATCATCAAGGTCTGTGGGGAAGCCAATGTGTTGCCATCCTCCACCAATCCTACTCGTCCCTACACCCTCAATACCTTGGACGAACATTTGGATATGTTGATGGTCTGTCATCACCTCGACCCCAGCATCCCAGAAGATGTCGCCTTTGCCGAATCTCGGATACGTCGGGAAACGATCGCCGCCGAGGATATTCTGCATGATTTGGGAGCCTTCAGTATGATTGCCTCCGACTCTCAAGCAATGGGACGAGTGGGAGAAGTGGTCATCCGAACTTGGCAGACGGCTCACAAGATGAAAGTGCAACGAGGGCCGCTAGCAGGAGACTCGGAGCGCAACGACAACCTGCGGGCCAAGCGCTATGTTGCCAAATACACGATCAACCCTGCTATTGCTCATGGGATTGCGGCTCATGTGGGGTCAGTGGAAGAAGGTAAGCTGGCAGATCTCTGCCTCTGGCGACCTGCGTTTTTTGGGGTCAAACCAGAAGTGGTAGTCAAAGGTGGCATGATTGCCTGGGCACAGATGGGAGATGCCAATGCCAGTATCCCCACGCCACAGCCTGTCCACATGCGTCCGATGTTCGGCAGCTTTGGTGGAGCGATCGCGGCTACTTCCCTGACGTTTGTTTCTCAAGCCGCTCTGACTCAAGGAGTCCCCACTCAACTCAAGCTGCAAAAATCTGCGATCGCAGTTTCCGGAACCCGCCAACTCAGCAAGCGCGACCTCAAACTCAACGACCTATTGCCTCACATTGAAGTCGATCCAGAAACTTATGAAGTTCGGGCTGATGGCGAGTTATTAACCTGCGAACCTGCCACTGTTCTACCAATGGCTCAGCGTTACTTCTTGTTCTAAGGCGATAGAGCCTTGGTTTCGGTTTGAAGCATAGGCGCGATCGCTAAACAGCACCTAATTGCCGTAGGATAGCAGCAAGGAAAAGGGTGCTAGCTCGGCCCTATAATTCGCTGACAGCGATCGCCGTTGCTAGCAAATTTAGCTGCAATCAGGTCAGCAGGCTCTACCTTTAGATAGAGATCGCTGGTTTGTTCCTGATGCCCTAGCTGGCTCAGGGAATCAAATTGATTCGGGTGCTAGAGCCGATTTCTCCACTTGGATAGACGTAATTCTCTTGAGTTCATGGCTAAATAAAGTAGAATCCTCCTCCCGAAAGAGGTGTTTCTCTAGCCAGATGGGAGAATTTAACTAATTTTTAATAACTCTCATTATTTGCACTTCTAATTCATGAAAAACTCTCCTTTTGCCCAGTCTACTAGGATTGATCGCATTCTCGTTGTTGATGATTCTGCTGACAATTCATTTTTAATTCAGGCAATTCTAGAAGAGGAAGATTACAAAGTTGATATTGCCGATAGTGGCATGGCAGCTTTAGCCAAGATTGATGAGTTTCCGCCAGATTTAATTCTGTTGGACGTGATGATGCCAGGAATGGACGGCTACGAAGTCACACGGCGAATTCGAGCCAATGAAAAACTTTCCTTCATTCCCATCTTGTTAATTACTGCCTACGACCAACCTAGCGTTGCCAAAGGTTTGGACACAGGCGCAGACGATTTTATTCGCAAACCTGTTGAGTTTGATGAGTTGCTAGCACGGGTGCGATCGCTGCTTCGCCTCAAGCACAGTGTAGACGAACGTGACCACATTGCTCGCCAACGCGAAGATTTTGTCTCCCGCCTCGCCCATGATCTCCGTACTCCCCTAGTAGCTGCCGATCGCATGATGGGTTTGTTTCGCCAAGGTGCCTTGGGAGAGCTTTCTCCAGACATGAATGATGCGATCATCACGATGGCCCGCAGCAATCAGAACTTGCTGCAAATGGTGAACACGCTCCTAGAAGTGTATCGCCTAGAAGCAGGCCGAAAAAGCTTTTCGTTTGCGCCTGTCAATCTCCGTGAACTTGTGACAGAGGTAACTCAGGAACTCGCCCCTTTAGCCGCAGACAAAAACCTAGCTCTGAAATTAGATTTAGAGGAAGAACCTGCTGATCCTGCTGCTACCTATGTCTTGGGCGATCGCTTGGAGTTGCATCGTGTCCTGACCAACTTAGTCGGCAATGCCCTTAAGTTTACAGACAGCGGATATATCTCTGTGGGCTTGACTTCGGCTCCTGCTACTTCAGCCAGTACGCCAGCTTGGGTCGTCATTACGGTCAGAGATACGGGGACTGGGATCTCTGCTGAGGATCAGGCTATGTTATTTGAGCGCTTTCGCCAGGGGCATCATCGCCGCTCTGGCAGCGGTTTGGGTTTATACCTATCTCGTCGCATTATTGAAACCCACCAAGGCACGGTTGATTTAGAATCGGAGTTAGGCAAAGGAAGTACATTTATTGTGCGCCTCCCCGCTAAACAACCCTAAATCGTGCCATGCTTGCAATTTCTGACGTCGTCGAAAAGCAGCGGACTTTTTTTAACTCTGGCAAAACCAAGTCGATTGATTTTCGCTTAGAACAACTCAAGATTCTGAAGCAAGCCATTCTGGAGGTGCAGAGCAGCATTGTCGAGGCGGTGCAGGCAGACTTGGGCAAACCAACTTTTGAGGCATATCTGGTTGAAGTTGGCGTGCTGGATGAAGTTAAATATGCCATCAAACATTTGCGGGCTTGGGCCAAACCTCGCAAGGTTCCAACCCCTGTCGTTTTTATGCCTGCTAGCGCCCAAATTTGCCCGCAGCCATTAGGCGTTGTTCTGATCATTGCACCTTGGAATTACCCGTTTCAGTTGTCAATTTCTCCCTTAGTCGGAGCGATCGCAGCGGGAAATTGTGCCATCCTCAAGCCTTCTGAGTTGGCACCTCATACGTCTCAAGTCCTTGCCAACCTCATTCGCCAGCACTTTGATCCAGCCTTTATTACTGCGATCGAAGGGGGAGCCGAGACTAGCCAGCAGTTGTTAGCCGAAAGATTCGACCATATTTTCTTTACAGGTGGCACCGCGATCGGCAAAAAGGTGATGGCAGCTGCGGCTGAGAACTTGACCCCCGTCACCTTAGAGCTAGGGGGCAAAAGCCCTTGCATTGTCGATGCTGAGGTGCCCATTGAGTTGGCTGCTCGCCGTATTGCTTGGGGCAAGTTTACCAACGCAGGACAAACTTGTATTGCCCCCGACTACTTATTAGTGCATCGGTCGATTAAGCCTCAACTGCTAAGTGCTATTCAACAAAGCATTTCTACTTTTTATGGCGACAACCCCGCTGCTAGTCCCGACTTTGGCAGAATCATTAACCAAAGACATTTTGAACGTCTAGCGCCACTAGTGCAGTCGGGCAAGATTGTGGTGGGTGGTGATACCAACTCCGCAGAACGCTATATTGCCCCCACCGTGCTTGACGGTGTGAGTTGGTCGGACCCAGTGATGCAGGAGGAAATCTTTGGTCCTATTTTGCCTGTGTTGGAGTATGAGGATTTAGATGATGCGATCGCCCAAATCAACCAGCGCCCCAAACCTTTAGCCCTGTACCTTTTCTCGCAAAACCAGCAGCGTCAAGCGCAAGTGCTGCAAGAAACCAGCTCTGGTGGAGTTTGTATCAACGACACGGTTTTGCAGTTTGGCGTTCCAGGCTTACCCTTCGGAGGGGTTGGCTCTAGTGGTATGGGCCGTTACCACGGTAAGGCTAGCTTCGATACCTTTTCCCATGAGCGCAGCATTCTCAAGAAACCTTTTTTCCTAGACTTCAAGCTTCGCTACGCCCCCTACAGCGACAAGCTAAAGTGGCTTAAACAGATCCTGCGGTAATTTGATGATGGTGAGGGGCTAGTTGGAGACAATAGCCCCGAATTCTACTGCTCTCTGATGCAAGTTAGCGATCGCTGTATCGTTCTACGGCCCAAGGTTCGCCGCGTCGGTGGTAGCCGTTACGCTCCCAGAAGCCCAACTCCTCTTTGTCTAAAAACTCTAGCCCGTTAATCCATTTAGCACTTTTCCAGGCATAGAGGTGAGGCACGACTAAGCGTAAAGGCCCCCCATGATCAGCCGGAAGCGGTTCACCAAACAAGGTGTGAGCAAAGAAGTTTTCTTCTCTCAAAAAGTCTTCTATGGCAATATTCGTTGTATAGCCACCGTAACAGTGTTCCATGATGTGAGCGGCTTTGGGGCCTACTTCTACCTGTTTCATGAAGTCCAACACCTTCACCCCAGTCCATTGCACATCCAATTTTGACCAAGTGGTGACACAGTGGAAGTCAGCTGTGAAGTCACTCTGGGGCATCGCCATAAAATCGTCCCAGGTGAAAGTTACTTCCTTGGCACAGCCCCACACCCGAAACTGCCAGGTGGCTCGATCTACGCTCGGCGTTTGGCCGTAGGTTAATACTGGGAAGCCGTTGGTCAGGTGCTGACCGGGAGGCACGCGATCGCTATACTCTGAGCCTGGTTTTTGAAAAAATTTTCCTAACATAAGGCGAAATCCTCAAGAACAGCGTCAGAGGAGTTGGGTTGCTATTCCCTACCTCTTTATTACGGTGTAGCAGATTTCTGGCGATCGCCCCAGTTAGGAGCAATAAAAGCTGGTGCAATAAAAAAGGGGCAACCGCTTGCCCCCATCCTGAATCTGTCTGCAATCAAGTCGCAGCTTAAGACTCTTCATCTTCCCCTTCTTCGTCATTGGGATAGACAAAGCCCTTAGAACGTCCGGTCAAAATGGATTTACCAAGAGAGAGAGCTTTTTGCGCCTGCAACGCTGCTTTGCGCTTCCAGGTCGCCTTCCGCATATCTCGCTTAGACTTGGATGTTTTCTTCTTAGGAACAGCCATGCTCGTCCGTGCGGCGATCGCAATTTTTAGACAACCCTCCTATTCTAGGGCATGATGCTTGCATTTAAACCAAGGTTTTGCGGCTGGTCAGTAATTTCGATTT
Source organism: Trichocoleus desertorum NBK24 (assembly GCF_030409055.1). GTDB lineage: Bacteria > Cyanobacteriota > Cyanobacteriia > FACHB-46 > FACHB-46 > Trichocoleus > Trichocoleus desertorum_B. The sequence continues at coordinate 2,795,131 of NZ_CP116619.1, forward strand.
AAAGATAGCTGAGAACTAACGATTTACTCCATCAGTTGATTGGTTTGGAGCTGTCGTCCCATTAGGCTGTGCAGTGGGTGTAATGACTTGCCCACTAGGAGTTGTAATAGTAGTAAAAGAGCCACTGTTAGGCGTTGTGGTTGTACCAGTCCCTGGTGCGGTCGTTCTGTTTATTCCTGGTGTTACTGTCCCAGTCGGTTGAGATCCGGGGGCAACAGTTTGACCGTTCGGAGTCGTAATGACTGGCCCTTGATTTCCAGGTGTTGTGGTTGCTCCAGGTGCAAGAGTGCCAGCTCCATTCGGAGTTATTTGAGTGCCACTACCTGCTCCCGCTCCTGTACCACCTGTTCCTGTCGTACCTGTAGTGCCACCTTGCCCAGAACCTGTTCCGACACCTGTACCCGTACCAGTGACACCACCTGGAACAGTAGTGCTAGACCCAGTTCCATTGCCAGTGTTGGCTCCAGTACCAGTTCCAGGAACTGTCCCCGGAACAGTTGTATCGGTACCAGTACCCGCTCCTGTTCCAACACCTGTACCCGTACCAGTGACACCACCCGGAACAGTAGTGCTAGACCCAGCTCCATTGCCAGTGTTAGCTCCAGTACCAGTTCCAGGAACTGTCCCCGGAACAGTTGTATCGGTACCAGTACCCGCTCCTGTTCCAACGCCTGTACCCGTACCAGTGACACCACCCGGAACAGTAGTGCTAGGCCCGGTTCCATTGCCAGTGTTAGCTCCGGTACCAGTTCCAGGAACTGTCCCCGGAACAGTTGTATCGGTACCAGTACCCGCTCCTGTTCCAACGCCTGTACCCGTACCAGGAACTGTCCCCGGAACAGTTGTGTCGGTACCAGTACCCGCTCCTGTTCCAACGCCTGTACCAGTAGTCGGTGTAGTAGTTCCGGTTCCAGGCGTACTACCAGCAGGCGCAGCAGTTCCACCTGGAACAGTTCCACCCGGAGCAGCAGTCCCAGTTCCACCTGTAGTTCCAGTACCCGTAGCCCCTGGAGCGGCAGTTCCGGTTCCAGCACCTGCTCCGGTTCTACCTGCGGGTGCAGCTTGTGTACCAGGGGCACCACTACCTGCGGGAACTCTGTTTCCTGGGACAGTTCCTGGTGTAGGTGCTACTGGTACTGTAGTGGGTTGAGAAGGAACAGCCGGAGCGGGTGGAGCTGCTTGAGGGGGTGCTGTCTCTTCCGCCACACCTTGATTTAGCCGTAACAAAGCTTGAGAAGTCCGAAAGTAGGTTGCCCATCGCTGCGGATCGGGGCGGCTGCGCCATTGAGTACGGCTGACATCTAGATTCAGCACGGGCACTATCGAACCTGCACTTTCAGCGGAGACAATGACGGACACTTGACTGGTTAAAATGTCGCGATCGAAGCTTCGCTGAGCGGCGGCCCTAGCTGCAATTTCAGCTCGGCGCAAAAGCGTTTCATAGCTTTCACCTGTTCGTCGGTCAAGGGCTACATCTACTCTGGCGGTATAAGCTTGAGCCACTTGAGGAGCGATCGCGGCTTGGGTGAGCCAAACACTACCCGCTAATCCCAAGCAGGTCGCCAAGCTTAGAAGTTGCGGGAGTGGAGAAGAATGCATTGGGGAAGGGTGAAACTCTCGCATGTTTGCTGCTAGCTCCTTACACGATCACTCAGCAAGACTACTCAATATATTTAAAGATTGGAACTGGGTCAAACAGGACGCTCTTCAGAGAGGACTATGTTTAAGCAGTTCATATGAGTTAGTTATTAGAAATTTAATTCATAATGAGGCAGAATTAACCTAGACTATAGACGGAATTTTGGAAGTTACATTTTTATTTTTAGATGCGCAATTGTTGTCTGAGTTCGATGCTTAGTAAGGCAATCAGATAGTACGGTTGCTCGTCTCTACAGGGTTGTGATCTGTATCCGCTGAACTAACTTGTAAGGTGCTTAATTTTTAAGAAAACGTTATCTTATTTCTCACTTTTCAACCAACAGCATGCCGCTTGAGCTGAGCTAAAACAGAGGGTAGGGTTCATATTTATTTAGGCGACCTTCTGGGCACACTATCTAGTAAGAATCTAGGGCATTCAGCATGGTGAATCACTGGGCGATCGCAATTGGTATCAATCAATATCAGTTCTTGCAGCCTTTAAGGTATGCCCAGCAGGATGCTCAAGCCCTGCGTGATTTTTTAGTGGAGGAGGCGGGATTCCCGGCTGAGCAATGCTTACTGTTCACGGATACTTCTTCAACCAGAGCGGAGCGGGCTACCTATCCTACGCAAGGAACGCTGCAAGCTTGGATTGATGACCTGTGCCAGCAGTTTGTGCAGCCTGGGGATTTAGTTTGGTGTTTCTTCAGCGGTTATGGGGCTTCCTATCAAGGCCAAGACTATTTAATGCCCATTGATGGTGATCCGAGCGATATTTCTGGCACTGGTATTTCTGTGCGATCGCTGTTGCAGCAATTTGAAGCGACTGCTGCCGAAATCGCCTTGGTGATCTTGGATATGAATCGGACTCAAGGGATTCAAGTTGATGAACCGTTAAGTACCCAGACGTTAGAACTAGCCCGTCGCCTCAATATCGCCACAATTCTTTCCTGTGAGCCAGGTGAGTTTTCTCATGAAGCTGCGAATCTGCATCACGGATGTTTTACTGCTGCTTTGTTAGAGGGATTGCGGTTGGGTCAGTGCAATACTCTAGCCGATTTAGATGCCTTTTTGCGCGATCGCCTGCCAGAGCTGACAGAGCATCATTGGCAACCTGCTCAGCATCCTGTGGTGGTAGTAAATCCGTCGGAAAAAAGGCAGCAGGGCATTCTACCCCGCACCCTGGTGACTCCTGCCTGGGATGACTTCAGTTATCCTGCTGGTACAGACACAATGGCTGCTTTAGACTCAGATGCCTCCCGCTCCAGCTACTCATCTCCTGATGAGCGATCGCCCGCAGGGGTCGGCCTCTCTACTCTGTCTGTGAATCCGGAGCAGACTAATCCGGGTAATACCAGTAATACCAGCTACGCCTCTCACTCTTCACCCTACAAAATCCTAAGCAAATTGACTAACAAGCCATCTGCCTCTTCGGGAGAACCTAGTAAGTCCAACGCTCAAAACCCTTTGGGCGAACCAGCAGCACCAGAAATTCCAGATAGCGTGTTTTGGCGGCGGTTTTTGGTTTGGGGAGGACTGATTGCGGTTTTCCTGTGTAGCGGTGTGATTATTCGCAACTTGTCGGCTTTTACCGGTCGGGACACTTCTATTCCTGTCGTTTCTACCTCTACTCAGCCAACGGGTTTCAGTCAGTCAACTAACGCCACGTCTCCGGTTGTTTCTCCGGCTGTCTCTCCTGCACCTGTCCGGACGGCAACTCCATCCTCAGCAGCAAGCCCAACAGCAAGCCCGGACAATTCTGCTGCTAGCACTCCAGTCCCAGTTGCAGCCTCCAATGTACCGCCTGACCAATTGCTTCCTGCGGCCCAAGCGGCTCTGCAACAGCAAAAATCTCAAGAAGCCTTGCGCTTGCTGAATCAAGTACCCGTCAATCAGCAAAATGCTCAATACCGTAATCTGAAAACTCAAGCAGAGCAGCGGGCCAATCAGGATTTACTAGAAGCAGCCAGAGTCACGATCAGGCCGAACCAAGCCTCGCGGTTTAATCAAGCGATCGCCCAAGCTAGCAAAATCAAGCCAGGTCAGCCGCTTTATGACCAAGCCCAACAAGATATTCAACGCTGGAGTCAAGTGATTTTGGACTTAGCAGAGGGGCGGGCAAAGCAGGGTCAGTTCAGCGAAGCAATTCAGACAGCCCGTTTGGTTCCCAAAAATAACGCTGCTGTGTATGGTCAAGCGCAGCAGGAGATCGCCCAATGGCAACAAAAATCTCAGCAGCAAAAAGCAAATCAAGCCATCATTAACCAAGCTCAAGGCTTGCTACGGCGTGGTGAAGCATCTTCCTACAGTCGAGCGATCGCCTCTGTCCGCCGAATCCCCTCTGGACAACCAGGCTATTTAGAAGCGCAACGATTGGCGGGAGAATGGAGCAATATCATCTTGGGAATGGCAGAGTTACGAGCCTCGCGCGGACGGATTCAGTCAGCTTTGCAAACTGCTGCGCTCGTCCCAGCCGGAACACCCGCCTATGCCCAAGCTCAAAAAGCGATCGCTGACTGGAAACGCTAATTTCGCCCCTACCTCTAGCTCAACTTTTGGGCTTAACTTTTGGGCTTAACTGGCGATCGCGACTGGGGCAACCGAGCTTTGGCGCAGTGGAATCTCAATCAAGAACTGGGTTCCCTGGTCAAGTTGCGATTCGCATTTGAGTATGCCGCCATGTTTCTCCACCACAATCTGATAGCTGATCGACAGACCTAGCCCTGTGCCTTGGCCCACGGGTTTAGTGGTGAAGAAGGGGTCAAAAATCCGCGATCGCACCGTTTCTAGCATACCAGGCCCATTGTCACTGATGCGAATCAGCATGTGAGAACCCGCACCATTTTCTAGGTGCATCAGTTCTGTCTCAATTTCAATCACCCCTGGGTTGAGTGGAACCCCTTGGTCTAGGCGCTGTTGGTTCGCATTGACGATTGCATCAATGGCATTACTAATGATATTCATAAAGACTTGGTTGAGCTGACCTGCATAGCACTCCACCAAAGGCAGCAAGCCATACTGCTTCACCACTTTGATCGCTAGTGGATCATTGGCTAATCCGAGGCGATGTTGCAAAATCATCAAGGTACTATCGATGCCTTCATGAATATCTACGGGTTTTTTCTCGGCTTGGTCTAACCGTGAGAAATTCCGCAGCGACAGCACAATCTGCCGAATGCGATCGGCTCCAACCTTCATAGAAGCCAACATTTTGGGCAAGTCTGCCGCCAAAAAGTCAAGATCGATCGCCGCAGCATAATCTTGAATCGGACGTTCAGGCTGAGGGTAGTGTTGTTGATAAAGCTGGAGGAGCGTGAGTAACTCCTTGGTGTATTCGCTGGCGTAGCTCACATTGCCATAGATAAAATTGACGGGATTGTTGATTTCGTGGGCCACTCCAGCCACCAACTGCCCCAGGCTCGACATTTTTTCCGTCTGAATCAGTTGGGTTTGGGTTTGTTGCAGTTCATTCAGGGTTTGAGCGAGTTGCACCGTCTGGTGCTGCGTTTGGGTGAGCAGTTCTGCTTGTTGAATGGCGACGCCCAACTGAGCCGCAATTTGGGTGACAAACTCAATCTCAGCCGTTGTCCACTCATGAGGCTGAGAGCATTGATGCACGCACAACAAGCCCCAGAGTTCGTCGCTTTGAATCAGCGGCACTACCAAATTGGCTCTGACTTGAAACCGCTCCAAAATCTTCAGGTGGCAATTACTCAAGTTCGCAGCATACAGATCAGACACCGCTTGAATGCGACCCTGTTGATAAAACGGGGCATACTGTTCGCCAAAGCAGTGATCCTGAACTCTGAGGTCTAGCACCGAGGTAAAACCAGGCAGCAGACTTTCGGAGACAAAAATACCAGCCTGGTAACTAGACTCTGGCTCGAATCGAAACACCCCGACACGATCGACGTTGAGCAGTTGGCGTACTTCTCGCGCTGTTGCCTGAAAAATTGTTTGTAGATCTAGCGATTCCCGAATTTTGGTAATGACCTCAAACAGGGCTTGCTGTTGCTCAGCAGTTTGCTCAATCTGTCTAGCTTGTGCTGTTGCCATTGCTGCCGTTGCACAGCTTTGCTCATATAACTCGGCCTGTTGAATCGCGATCGCCGCTTGGTCAGCCAATTGCTCTAGCAACTCGATTTCAAAGGGACGCCAAGGACGAGGCCCCCGACACTCATGAGCAATCAACAAGCCCCACAATTGCTCACCCATCCGAATCGGCACGACCAAGTTAGCCTGCACTTGCAGATTGCTTAAAAACTCGATGTGGCAAGGATGCAGGTCAGATTGCTTCACATGATCAACCGCCCGAACTCGACCGTGCTGGTACAATCCGGCATGTTCAGCGGGGAAGCATTCATCGGCATATTTTTCATGCAGAATCGATGCCCACTCTCCTGCTACTTCCTCAACGACAATCTCTCCCCGCCATCCCCGGACAAATTGGTAAATCACCACGCGATCGGTATCGAGTAAGCCCCGTACTTCTCGCACAATGGTTTGCAAAATCGTCGGCAGGTTGAGGGTGCTGCGAATTTGGTCACTGACTTGTCTGAGCAAACGAGCAGACTCTAAGGCTTGCTCTAGTTCAGTGGTGCGTTTCTGAACTTGCAACTCTAAGCTGACATTCAACCCTTGGATTTGTTGGTAGAGTTGCTGCTGCTGAATTGCCATAGAGAAGTGGTCGCCTAATGCGATCGCCAGTTCTCCATCTTCTGGAGCCCACGTCAGAGCTTGACCTTGCTTGAGTTCTCGCCAAACCTCAAAGGAGTTGCGGGGCTGGAGTTGTCGCTGGTCGGGGTCAAACCGTCCTGCCCACATGGTTTCAGTGTCGATCGCATCTCGAAAAACACTTAGGTAGCCCAGGAATTGCTGGCGATACTGGAGCGGCACGACCAAAATGCCACGAATCTGAGTGGCTTGGAAAGCAGGCGCTAAGACTCGCAGTTGTGGCTCTCTATAGAGGTCGGTGACACAGATGAGCTTGTTCGATTCACCCTGTAGCCCAGGTTGGAAATACCGCTGCCACATGGGGCTGTGCTCGATCACCCAAGGCTCGGCTTGCCCTGGCATCTGGGGTTGGGAGCCACAAATCGCCAAGGTGAAGGATGAAGGGGTATGAGGTTCAAACGCATAGAGCCGACCTCCAGACCCTTGGAGTAACGTAACTGCCCGCTCTAGGGCTGCTTGGAGTTGCAGCGTAGGTAGCGTATGCAGCATGCCTGCAATTTGATTAATGCTGGCTTCTTTCTCCGCTTGCGCTCTGGCTTGCCGTAACAATTCTGATTGAGCGATCGCAATGGAAACTTGGTCTGCGACTTGCTGCACCACCTGTAACTCTGACTCAGTGACCGCACGAGGTTCAGCATGGTGAGACACGAGCAGCCCCCACAAAATCGGCTCTCCTGCTTGGGTGCGCATATCTTGGTGCAAAATTGGCACCACCAAGGAAGATTTCACGCCCATTGCCGTTAAGTACGCGACATGGCAAGGGTCTACAGGGCGATAGCGGATATCTTCTCCTGCTAGAGGTACCCCGGTGTCTGGGTTGTCTAGAGGGCTTAACCCAATTTGCTCGGAGGCGAGGTCTACAATGGAGCGTTGCCGAGCTTTTAGGAACAGTGCCCGCGCATGGGGCGGAATATCATCGGCGGGGAAACTGAGGCCCCATAAGGAAGGTAGGCGATCGCGCTCAATCGACTCCGCAATGACTTCGCCACTTTCATCTGCATGAAAGCGATAAATCATGACGCGATCGGTTCTCAGGAATGACCGCATTTCTCGGACAGTCGCGATCAAAATTTCTTGTAGCTCTAAAGATTGCCGAATGCAGGTAGTAATTTTGTGAAGTAAAACCTCATGATCTTGATGATCAATATTGAGCTGTAAATCCTGCATTTCTGGCATTTCTCTATTCAATTACTTAATGGCGGATTAGACCTAAAAGAGCCCAAAAGGTCTAGATGTATTTTGCCGTTTTTGACCACAGCCGACATCGGTAAAAGTATCTAAAAATTTCTCAAAATTACTTAAGAAAAATCAATAATATTTTCACGGTATTTCTTGCCTTACTAAGTTGCAAAAACTACTCTAGAAATTCATCTTTTGTCATGCTGATTTCGGGTTGTTTGCGAGCTAGTTGCAGCCGAATGGCTTGACGAACTTGCATCAAAATCTTACCCAGTTGGTTTTGCCCAGTCCCCTGAGAGCCACAGCCCCAGTAGTAATCGGTAGGGGAGTCTTCCACAATTAATGCGTCCTGCGTGGAGAGCAAAATGGCTTGAATCTCTGGATGAGTCAAAAACTTGGTCAAAACTGCTTGATACATAATTTCTGTCTTGACTTGTTCCCAATCTTCTCGTACTGCTCGACAGCGATCGCGCCCCAAAGCCGCCGCTTCTTCAGGAGTATTTACCCCTCGAATTGTGGTGATTAGAGACTCATGTTCGGTGCCAATAAACTTTTGTGACTGGTAATAATGCTCAACCGTGGCCCAGGTGTGATCTGCAATATCGATGGGGTGGGGAGAAAAGTTGGAAAAACAGCCGTAGGGATCGCTAACTTTGTAAAAATAAATGGTCATCTTACACTTGCAGAGCTATTTAAACAGAATCCGGTTCATTGCAAGAATTTGTATCAATTGTCAGCATCCCTGAGCGATCGCGAATTAAGGTTCTATCACCCATAGGCCAAAGCTCAGGAATCGTTGATAATAGGGCAAAACCGTATCCTTCCTTCCCAGATGGTATGCATTCATGCCAACAGGTTCTTTTGAGAAGACTAACATTGGCTGGCAGACCCAGCAGTTGTTGCGGCAAGCGGGAGAGTGGATTGAGCTACAACTGAGCAAACTCTCGGCCAACCCCGATCGCCAAGCTCCACAGCCTTTACCCAGTTGGTTAACGGATGTGATCGAATCCTTTTTACGGGTCGCTTTTTGGCTACTCGCGGGATTTTGTTTGCTTTGGATCGTTTGGCAGTTATTAAAAACCTTTTTGCCATCTCTGCGAACTGTAAAGTTCCCTGCTTGGTTGCAGCGATCTAGAATCCGCCCTGCTACGAATGCTCAAGTCAGCCAACTCGATGCTGCTGGATGGTTTCAGCGATCGCAAGACTACCAACGCCAAGGCAATTACCCAGAAGCCTTTCAAGCTCTGTATTTTGCGCTGCTGCAATATTTAAGCGAGACCAACTTAGTGCCTTTGGAAGCCAGCCGCACAGATGGCGAATATTGGCAGTTAGTGCAAGATTTGCCCCAAGCGCCGCTCTACCAGCTACTCATTACCACGCACGAGCAGTTGCGGTTTAACAATATGGCGATCTCGCTAGAAACGTTGAATCGTTGTCAGCAAGCCTATCAAGAAATTGAGAGCCGCGTTGCTGCTAGGAGCCATCCTGCATGAATCCTGCTCAAAATCTTTCTCGGCGGCAAATGTGGTTTGGGCTTTTGATCGTTGGAGCGATCGCTTTACTCACATTGCTGGCTGCTCCGACCCAGAATGTCTCCCGTAGTGGTTCGACCTATAGCCGCACTCCCGATGGTTACGGCGCTTGGTATAGCTTTATGGCCGGGCGAGGTACACCCATCCAACGTTGGCAGCAACCGTTTGAGCAACTGGTACAAAAGCAACCAGACTCAAAAACAAGTTCTCAATTAGGCTCCCAATCAGGCCCCCAATCGAGTCCAGAAGATCAAGGCAAGATCACGTTATTGCAAATCAACAGTGGGCTGCGGGGAGCGTCTCTGGACGATAGCCAAAAAGCTTGGGTTGAGGCAGGAAACACGCTGCTTCTTTTAGGCGTACATGCTCCTGTCACCGAGGCCACGTTTCGCACGCTGCAAACCAGTGAGTCTGGTGATGTGCGGGTAGAAACGCGCAGACGGCACTACTTACCCAAAAAAGACACAACCAGCTTGAAGCTAGGCGATCGCTTTGGCGCAGTGGTTTGGCAAGAATCTCTGGGACAAGGTCGAGTGATTTGGGCGACTACCCCTCATCTGGCGGCCAACGTCTATCAAGACCATCGCGCTAATTATGAGTTTCTAGCCCAATTGGTCACTGAGTCTAAGCAGCCAATTTGGGTAGATGAATATCTGCATGGCTACCGCGACCCCAGCAAGGCTACCGCCACAGCTCCAGAAAAGCGATCGCGCAGCTTGCTAGCCTATCTAGCAAATACCGCTCTTCTGCCTGGATTTATCCAAGTCGTAATATTACTCCTCCTGGGCATTTGGGCGCACAATCGTCGTTTTGGTCAGCCGATTTCAGTCACCGCTCCCACTGTAGATAACAGTAAGGCTTACATTGAAGCGCTAGCAGGAGTGTTGCACAAAGCAGAATCCAGTGAATTTGTGATTGACACGATTCGCAAAGAAGAGCAATTGCAAGTGCAACGGGCTTTAGGGCTGGGCAATCAGTTATTAGACTCTGAAATTTTGCTCACTGCTTGGACTCAACAAACCGGACGACCTGCCGCAGAATTAGCAGACATGCTACAACTGCGATCGCGCGGTCAACGAGTCAGCGATCGTGACTTGCTTGTTTGGTTAGAGAAAATTCAGACTGTTCGCCATCATCTGCCTCGCTATTAAATAACCTATGACAGAAACGCATGCGGTCATCACTCGCCTAGGTCAGGCGCTCAGCCAAGTTATTGTGGGTCAGCCTGCTCTGGTGCGGCAACTGCTGATCGCTTTACTCGCTAACGGCCATGTGATCCTAGAAGGCGTACCCGGTACAGGCAAAACGCTCTTAGTCAAAGTATTGGCCCAACTGGTACAAGCTGATTTTCGCCGCATTCAGCTCACCCCCGACATTTTGCCGTCTGACATTTTGGGCACGAATATTTTTGATCTAAACACACGCAGTTTCATCTTAAAGAAAGGCCCGGTTTTCACCGAAATCTTGCTGGCAGACGAAATCAACCGCACGCCACCCAAAACCCAAGCGGCGCTGCTAGAAGCGATGGAAGAACAACAGGTGACGCTGGATGGCGAAAGCATGCCGCTACCGTCGTTGTTCTGGGTGATTGCGACCCAAAACTCGCTGGAATTTGAGGGTACCTATCCACTGCCAGAAGCGCAGTTAGACCGCTTTTTATTCAAAATCTTAGTTGACTACCCAGATGCTAAAGCCGAAAAGCAAATGCTGCTCAACAGCCAAGCAGGGTTCCAATCGCGTCGTCTGGATCTAGCTCGGCTCAAAGCGATCGCCACGGTGGAGCAAATTCTGCAAGCTCGCCAAGCTGCTAAGGCAGTCAAGGTCGAGGAGCCTGTCCTAGATTACTTACTAGCTGTGGTTCAACGTACCCGACAACACCCAGACCTAGCTTTAGGTGCTTCCCCTCGTGCCGCTGTAGCTTGGCTACAAGTCAGTAAAGCCCAAGCTTGGCTCTCTGGGCGAGATTTCGTCACTCCCGACGACATCAAAGCGATCGCGCCTCCCCTCCTCCGCCACCGCCTCATCCTCCGCCCCGAAGCGCAACTCGATGGCCTCAAAATCGACGCTGTGGTTGGCTCAGTCCTCAATCAAGTTCCAGTACCCAGATGATTCCTTCCTGGCGAGTTTACGGTTTGCTCTTCATCGGCATGGCGATCGCCACCATTTTGGCAGCACTTTGGCCTGGTGAGTCTGAAATAGTTTGGGCAGTGCTGGGGTTGCTGCTGTTTGATGCTGTGGTTTTGGGCTTGGCTTTTTGGGATGCTCGGCAGGTGCGATCGCACTTAGCCAAAATTGAGCGACAACCGCTGCATCGTCTCTCGATCGGTCGAGATAATCCGGTGGTGTTGGTGGTGCAAACAGGCGCACAACCTGCCAGGATTCAAGTCCGAGATGCTTATCCAACTGTGTTTGGTGTTTCAGCTTCTAGCCTACAAGCCACCTTACCTGCTAACAGTCACCAAGAGCTGACTTACACCATTCACCCCACCCAGCGGGGGCAGTTTCAATGGGGCAATATTCAGGTGCGGCAACTGGGGGCTTGGGGGTTGGCTTGGCGAGATTGGCAAGTGCTCCAAACACAAACAGTGGATGTTTATCCAGATTTGTTGGGGTTGCGATCGCTCTCGATTCGCCTCACCTTGCAGTCTACTGGCAGCATTCGTCAAGCTCGGCGGTTGGGCATGGGCACTGAGTTTGCCGAATTACGAGAATATGGCTTAGGAGATGATCCGCGTTTGATCGACTGGAAAGCCACCGCTCGCCGTAGTCGTCCTTTAGTGCGAGTGTTGGAGCCAGAGCAGGAACAAACGCTGATTGTCTTGTTGGATCGAGGCCGCTTGATGAGCGCGCGGGTTCATGGCCTCACTCGGTTTGACTGGGGTTTGAATGCCACGTTGTCTCTAGCTTTGGCAGGTCTAAATCGGGGCGATCGCGTGGGAGTAGGAGTGTTCGATCGCCAGCTTCACACCTGGATTCCACCAGAGCGGGGTCAGCACCATCTCACCAAGCTGATTGAGCGTTTAACGCCGATGCAACCGGAGTTACTGGAACCAGACTATTTGGGGGCGGTGACTCGCATGGTCAACCAACAAACTCGTCGTGCCCTAGTCGTAGTGATCACAGACGTCATTGATACCACTGCTTCTGCGGAGTTACTCGCTGCTCTCGCCCGCCTCAAGCCCCGTTATTTACCTTTTTGCGTCACTCTACGCGACCCCCAAGTGGATCAACAAGCCCACGCGCTAACCCAGGACGTTCCCTCTACTTACAGTCGGGCTGTGGCTTTAGATTTACTGGCGCAACGTCAAGTCGCCTTCGCTGAGCTACGTCAAAAAGGAGTGCTCGTTTTAGATGCACCTGCCAACCAAATTACCGAGCAATTGGTCGATCGCTACCTGCAACTAAAAGCCCGCAATCAGCTTTAGGTACTTTACTCTGTTGGTTTCCTTCGACTGCAATACATCAACAAAAGTGTAAAAATCCCCATCCCTGCAAAATATTTCAAGGACGAAGGGATGACGGGGCTAGGTGAGAAAAAGCCTTCAATGATTCCTGCAATAATCAGCATGGGTACGATGCCATAGGTTAGCTGCGCCGCCTTTGTGCCATACAGCCGCAAGGCATCAGCACGGCGATATTTACCTGGAAACAACAGCCCTCTGGCGATTAATAAACCTGCTCCTCCAGCTAAAAAAATGGCAGGTAACTCTAGCGAACCGTGGGGAAAGACAAAAGCCCAAAATGGATAAGCTAAATTATTTTGGCCTACCAAAGTAGCGATCGCCCCAATACTTAATCCGTTAAAAACTAGGAGAAATAGGGTGTAAAGTCCTGCAGTTATGCCACCTGCGATCGCGCCAAAAGAAACCGACAAATTGTTGGTCATAATTTGAGTAGAAGCGAGGGGTTCAATCCCCACAATCGACCCCATCCACAACTCGCCTTTGTCTCGCACTTTGGTAATCAGCTCACCCGGTACCAGCAGCGACAAAAAGGTAGGGTCTTGCCAAGCGAACCACCAAGCCACTAAAGCTCCTGCCAAAAAACAAGCCGTTGCCAAGCCAGTGTAGGCCCACGTTTCTTGCACCAAAGCTGGAAATCCCCAGCGATAAAAATCTAGAGCTGCCTGCCATTCTTGCCGCCTAGAGCCTTGATAAATTTGCGTATAGCCGCGAGAAGTGAGGGTTTGCAAGTCCTGTACTAAAGCAACCCCAACCTGATTGGTACGAGCACGGGCTAAATCCGCTGAAACGGAGCGATATAAACTGGCTAATTCTTTAATTTCAGCGGCTGGAAGTGATTTCAAACCTCGCTTTTCTACTTGCTTCAGTAAGGCATCTAAGCGTTTCCAGTTCGGTTCACGCCGTGCAATCCAGCGCTGAATATTCATACTTTGTAAATTTTCACTCCGCTCTGAGCTAAGCGTAGCCTAAGATAGCGTCAATCTGGTTCCATTCATTCCCAGGAGAACTTGGCTAGTGTCGTCTCCAAATTTGAACCCCGGTGGCCCAATGCGACCGCTCAGCATTGGTAATGTAGTGAGTGCGAGTTTTCGACTTTACAGCTCTCACCTGAAGCAATATTTTGGCATTGCTTTGAAAGCTTATTTTTGGCTGATAGTACCTGTTTACGGCTGGGCTAAGTACTCAGCTTTATCAGCGTTAATTTCGCGGCTAGCCTTTGGAGAATTGATCAACCAACCAGAGAGCGCCAGCATTGCTCATCAGCGAACCAATGGGCGGATGTGGAGTTTTTTGGCAGCTGGGCTGCTCGTCGGCCTCATTACTTTTGGTGTCATCCTAGGGGGCACCCTCGTTCTGGGACTGGTAGTTGGTATTTTAGTGGTCTTTGCGAGTGGAGTCTTAGGAAGTAGTACCCTAGCAGCTATTGTAGGTAGCGTGATTGGGGTGATTGCTGTAGTTGCGTTCACTGTGGCTCTGCTTTGGCTCTCCTCACGCTTTTTGGTGGTAGAAGTCCCTTTGGCGATTGAGGACAATATGGATGCAACCAAAGCCATTAGCCGCAGTTGGGACTTGTCCAAGGGACTCGTTTGGCAAATTGTAGGAGTGGTTTCAGTGGCGTTTCTGATTACCATTCCCATCCAAATCTTGCTCCAAGGTTGTGGTTAGTGCGCTGCAAGCAGTACTGGGGCAAGATCCATCGACGACATCTGCACCCTTGGCATTTGTAATCTCTTTGTTGATTTTGGGCCTCAGCTTTGTGAGTGGTGCGATCGTGATGCCTTTTTGGCAAGCCCTAAAAGCTGTGGTCTACTACGATCTCCGTAGCCGTCGAGAAGGACTGGGATTGAAATTGCGCGATCGCTAACCTCCATTGCACTCTCTTGATCTCTTCGAGCTATCTCTTCGATCTCTGCCTCGATATTATTTTTCCTCAGCCACCCAACAAATTCCTGATCTCTTCCTACCCTGAGCTATGCAGACGAAAGACCATGCGCTTTTTTAATCGAATTATCCTCCAGACACCAGAAAGCGTAGAGTTGGAATTTACTCTAGCTGGCATTGGTAATCGGGCCTTAGCCTTAATGATTGACTATACCTGTCTGGGTGGTTTTCTAATTGCCTTCTTAGTGATTTGGCTATTCGTTTCTAGCCAGGTTCTAGCTTTGATAGGACAAATAATCGGGAACGCCGACAGCGTTGATCTTTGGCTTACTGCAATTACTATTCTGGGTGGCTTTGCAATCTATGTGGGCTACTTTGTCTTCTTTGAAAGCCTTTGGCATGGGCAAACGCCTGGTAAGCGTTACACCAAAATCCGAGTGATTCGTGACGATGGACGGCCTATTGGCTTGGCTCAAGCTACCTTACGAGCTTTACTTCGTCCCTTCGATGACACCTTCTTTTTAGGTGTGTTCTTGATTGCTTTAGGTCGCCGAGAAAAACGGTTAGGAGACTGGGCCGCAGGTACAGTGGTGATTCAAGAAGATCAAACCATTGCTGCTGCCACTTTTCCTATTTCTCAGGCAGCCGAGGAATTGGCGGTTCAGTTGCTCCAACTTGCTGATTTATCTCACCTACTTCCCGATGACTTTGCTGTGATTCGAGAATACTTGCAACGCCGTGGTGCAATGTCTGCCAAAGCTAGGTCAGAAGTCAATCTACAGTTGGCTCGTCAGGTGAAGGAGGTGATTTTGCTAGAAAAAGTACCGTCGAATACAACCCCAGATTTGTTCTTAGAGGCGGTTTATCTTGCTTATCAACAGCAAGTTTCCAAATAAGTTTTTAAATAAATACAGGGCGCACCGCGTACGCCCTAGTGGTGCATGGGCTATAACTTTTTAACCACCCATGCCAGGAATCAAGCTGCTACTCAGCCGCTTAATCGCTCGGTTGGCGACATCGGCGTAGCGCAACTCTCCACAGAGAATTTTGCCCATGCGCTCTGTGGCGGAAGGACGCTTGATGCCAACCTTGTAACCAATTCCAGGCACCCGATAGAACACACCCGCGATGCGTTGAGCCCAGGCCATATCTTCGCCCCATTCTTCGTTGATGATCTGGGTATAGCGCTCTAGAGCATTGCGATCGCCTGCCAACGCTTGGTTAATGGCTTCAGCCGCCTTCATGCCACTGAAAATAGAAGGCCGAATGCCTTCTGCGGTAAAGGGATCAACGACACAAGCCGCCTCTCCAGCCAGTAGCGCATTTTGGGTGTGTAGCTTCTGATTGCCGTCCCACAAGCACAATGGGTGGCCATATTGTTGGCTAGACTTTACATCCACGCCAAACAGGGTGGCATACTCAGCCAGCATGGCTTTCATATCCTGCGGCTCACCCCCTCGAAATGTACCAATCCCCAACGAATAACCATCTGCTTTCGGGAAGTTCCAGATGTAGCCATTCTTGACCATGCCAAACTCAAAGTGAATGGGGTTGCCGCTTTCTACTTGAGCGGGCACCTCTGCTTCCAAAGCTCCTGCTAAGCGACGCTTCCGTTCTTTGAATTTTAGCCACTTCGCCATTGGGCCTTTGGCACCATCCGCCGCAATGAGATAGCGACCTGTAACGGGGCCGTTTGCTGTATCTACCTGCCAGTGGTCGTTCTTAAACTGAATTCCTGTGACTTCCGTGTTGTCTCGTAGCTCTGCTCCCTGCTTTTGGGCTTGCTGTACTAAGAAGTGATCAAACACATCTCGCCGCACCATCCACATTGGCTCTGGAGTTTTTAGCTCCACTTCCACTGGATCTTCCATTTTCCAGGTGAAGCGTACGGAGTTGACCTTGAGTGAAATCGCTGGCGTGAAGTCGAAGTCAAACCATTGGGCGACTTGAGGCGAGACTCCACCTCCGCAAGGTTTGTAACGGGGTAGAGGTTCTTTTTCTAGCAGCAGGACAGAACGGCCTTGCTTGGCTAAGTGGTAAGCGGCAGTTCCTCCCGCTGGCCCTGCGCCGACGATAATGCAGTCAAACATCATGCTCGCATCTCACTCTTGAATATCAGTTCACAACTCCAGCCTTGCTGATCGCTCAGGACACTCAGGATAGGGGTAGCATCTAAGCCCAACCCTTTTAGTTGAAGTGCTCGACTAGACAATCCTAATCATCTCATTCCATCCAGAGCTGACAGACCGGAGTAACTCAGTGAATGTTTCCACGTTGAGCTTAAATCTAAAACAGCATACGAATAACCCTGCCGTCTCTCAGGGAAAAACAGCAGGGGTCTCACAAGTGTGCTTAGCAATTCAAGTTTCAAAATGGAGGAATTTGTTCAGTCTCAACAACAATCGATCCGTGAAATCACTACAGTTATACAGTTCATTGAATGCACTGAGTGCAAAGTCGCTATGTGACCTCTAGGATAGTTTGTGAAGGATTTATGAAGTTCTGAGTGGCAAAACACGTTTGAAATGAGGCTAAGCAGATGAAATGGGAAGTATGTGTGCAGTATGCCAATGGCAGTAAGCGAGTTCTGCGTTCTTATCAGAATCGCGAGACTGCATTGAAGTGCATCGATACAATTTACTCCGTTCAGGGTTATCCCATGCATTTAGCTTATGTGGTTCGTCAGACACCCATGCCAGCGCTTCAATACGTCTAAGCCTAGCTCTAGAACAGCGATTGAGCATAGTCTAAACTGTCTTAGACTGTGGTGATGTCTTTCTCCTTTTCTGCCAAGACTTCTTCAATTCTGGCAATGTACTTGTCTGTCAGCTTTTGAATTTTGTCCTGTAAGTCCCGCGCTTCATCTTCGGACACTTCGCCAGCTTTTTCTTGTTTGCGGACGCTATCAACCGCATCGCGGCGCACGTTACGAACTGAGACTTTGCCTTCTTCCGCGAACTTTGCCGCTAACTTTACGAGTTCTTTACGGCGATCGCTGGTGAGCGGTGGAATATTGAGGCGAATGGTTGAGCCATCGTTGCTAGGGGTTAAGCCAATGTCGGATAGGGAAATGGCTTTTTCGATCAAACTCAAGCTACCGCGATCGAAGGGTTGCACCGTAATCGTGCTGCCATCTGGAGTGTTAATGGTTGCCAGGGACTTGAGCGGCGTTGGAGCTCCGTAATATTCCACCATGACTCGGTCGAGTAGGGATGTGTTGGCTCGTCCCGTCCGAATTGTATTAAAAGACCGTTGAGTCGATTCAACGGCTTTTTGCATTGAACTTTCAGCGTCAGCTAATTTCACAAGAACCTCCCACAATCGTTCCAATTGTTTCTCCCGTCACGGCGCGTAGAAGGTTGCCACGTACCGAGAGGTCAAACACAATAATAGGAATGTTGTTATCTTTGCACAGTGCGATCGCAGTACTATCCATTACGCGCAAATCTTGCTGCAAAACATGGGCGTAGGTCAGGCTTTGGTATCTGCGGGCGTTTGGATTTAGGTGCGGATCGGAGTCGTAAACCCCATCCACTTTAGTCGCCTTAAACAACACATCCGCACTGATTTCTGCCGCTCGTAAAGCTGCTGTCGTGTCGGTTGTAAAGAAGGGATTGCCAGAGCCTGCCCCAAAAATCACCACTCGCCCTTTTTCGAGATGACGAATTGCTCGCCGCCGAATGTAAGGCTCTGCCACTTCTTGCATTGCGATCGCAGTTTGCACCCTGGTAGGCACGCCAATCTGTTCGAGAGAGTCTTGTAAGGTCATGGCATTCATGACGGTGGCAATCATCCCGATATAATCGGCAGTTGCCCGATCCATCCCCGCCGCCGCTCCCTTGACACCGCGAAAGATATTGCCGCCGCCAACGACAACCGCAACCTGGACTCCAGTTGCCGCAACATCTGCCACTTCTTGGGCAATAGCTTGAACCACTGCTGGGTCAATGCCATAAGCTAGATCGCCCATCAGGGCTTCACCGCTCAGTTTGAACAAAACCCGCTGATAAACAATCCCCATGTAGCGACTACTTCTTAACTCAAATTGCCTCCAACTAAAGATAACACTAAGCTGTCGGAGGTCAGCTTTTAGTAGTTGCCCAGTGTTGCTATTTAGGTCGTTATCAGTGTCGCTATCAGAATTGCTAAATGCGCCATTTAATGGAACAACCTACGGGTTCAGTATCTGGTACAGGGACTGCATTGCCTTCTAGCACGCGAGCGATCGCAATTTGGAAGTTGGGCGATCGCACCGCATTGGCATCTTCTGGGTTGTCATCAATCCGCCCGTGATAGCGCACAATGCCCGCCTGGTCTAACAAGAAAATTTCTGGGGTTATTTTCACCCCAAAGCTACGAGCGACGTCTTGAGTCACATCTCGTAGATACGGGAAGTTAAGCTGTTGCTCGATCGCAAAGTGCTTCATATTCTCGAAGCTCTCAGCCGGGTATTGCGTTGCATCATTGGCGTTTATGCCAATTAAGGTAAACTTTTGGGCTTGAAAGGTGGCTTGAATTTGCTTCAGGCGGTCCAGATAGAGCCGTACGTAAGGACAGTGGTTACACATAAACACCACCCCTACCGCTTTCGACCTTTCTAGATAACGGGCCAGATGGTGAACCGCGTTATCTATTCCGGGGAGTTCAAAGTCTGGAGCGTAGCTGCCAATTGTTGTACCTACTGTTTCCATGAAACTGAATCCGCTGAATGTTCAGAAGAGTTTAACGGGCAGCAGCAAGAGCTTCCCATCTAGCTCTCCATCATAGTCCGCTCGTTGCAGGAATGCGCCTACGACTGAGAATAAGAGCGCGAGTGTGGTGACGGCATCCCTAGCAGTTGCTTCACTTTTGCCAAGATTACTTCTAAACCCGCATCTTTTGCCGCCAAATCATCGGCCATAAAATAGGGTCGTTCGCTGATTGCAGCTAACCCATTTCTGTCAATCCAGCCAGATACTAAAAGGCAGAAAGGCGGATGCTCCAAAGACGATTTTAAGCGGTGAATAATGCCATAGCCATCTAGCTGGCTGTCTGATTCTGACAGGGGATCGAGCACAAAATCAATAATGACTAAATCGTACTGGGCTGCGACGGTAAAAAAATGATTAGGGTCTGTAAAAATAGTTACCAAAAACTCTTTTCTTAAGAATCTTTGAACTGATAAACTCCAATAAACGTCGTCGTCTAAGACTGCAATCTTATACATTTTAGCTAGGAGTTAATGCTCCTCAAATGAGTCTGTTGCATTGCTAAAACAATGATTTTTTGGGTGACTCCCTATCGCTAGCAACAACTGAATTTCTTTATGATTTCATCCTACCAGCTCGATAAAAATCACCGAGCAAAGTTAGGATTACTTAGGAATCAAATTTTTATTTCACAATCTTTGTAACTATTTTTAAATTAGTAAAACGATAGATTTAGTTGCATGAAACCCTATCAGCGAATTGCGATCGCGGAATGTGGAGAACCCCTCGTAGCCATTCCGCTGGATGTATTTGCTACAGAATGTCCCCATGCTTACCAAAAGCTAGGCGCTCCCTACGGCAACAAATCTCCTTATTATTTACGAGAACAAGTCGTAGCTCGGTTGCTCCAAGCCCAACAGCAACTACAAGCCTATTGCCCTGGCTGGCGGATTCAGGTTTTTGATGCTTACCGTCCGATCTCAGTGCAGCAGTATATGGTGGACTACACGTTCGCGGAACTGGCTCAGGCTCAAGGGTTGCAACTTCAGGAACTCACAGACGCTCAAAAACAAACCATCTGGGAGCAAGTGCATCAGTTTTGGGCCGTCCCAAATGTGAACCCTGCTACACCACCGCCCCACAGTACGGGCGCTGCTGTCGATGTGACGTTAGTAAACGCATCCGGTGCAGTTGTAAACATGGGTTCTGCCATTGATGAGATTTCCCCCCGCTCCTATCCAGATTTCTTCGCCAACGATCCACACCCTGAAGTCCAGAGCTACCAGAAAAATCGCCAGTTGCTTAAGCAAGTCATGGCTAGTGCAGGTTTTCTGCAACACCCAAATGAATGGTGGCACTTCTCCTGGGGCGACCAGTTATGGGCTTGGTTGAGCACCGGAGCTAACCCAAACCCCGTTCCCAACGTCATCACTGCTCGTTACGGTCGAGCTGAGCCTTAACCAGGCGGTCGGGGTGTCACCAGGCTTATCTTGTAAGGCTTATTTTGTAGAAATGCAGGCTGCGTCTAGCAACACTAAGCGCCCGGTACTCAAGACAGTGCAACTGGGTGCTGTCTGAGCGATCGCGGGCGTAATCCCTTGTTCTAGCCGAGTTTGCGCCTCGCTCACTACAGGTTGAAACTGCCGCAGCCAACGATTGCTCGCTAAGTAATGGGGGGTAAAAGCTTCTTGCTCTAAAAGCCAAAAGTCAATGCCGTATTGCTGAACCACCTGTTGAACAGCCTGTAGGTTGGGGCTGTACTGCGCTTGTAGTAAGTCTGTGACTCTTTGGTGGAACTGGTTGTAATATCCCTGGTGAAAGGGAATTGCGTACTCTCGCCCAATCAAAATCGATCGTTGAGCAAAATAGGGCAGAAAATTAGCTTCCTCTGACAGCGAGGCCACCAAACTATCTTTGGGTGTTTTTTGTAAGAACTGATAGAGAGCTGGAGCCTCACCTACTTTGTATTTAGTCGAAGGAAAACTCCGGTCATAACTGGGATATAGCAACAAAGCCCCACTGAGCAACAGGGTAATTCCAAGAGCAAGCTGCTGTTTTTTCAAGGATTGGGGCTGGATTGCCCATCGTAGCAATGCCTCTAGTAAAGTGACCAAGACAATTCCTGCCGCGATCGCTGCAATCACTCGAAAACTGTGCTGGGTATAACGGCTGGGCAATTGCAACTTAAATAGCAGCAGGTGAGCGATGATAAACAGCCCCAGCGAAGCCACCAAAAGCTGAACCAACAACCGAATTTGAGGCTGCACTTGTTGGAGCAGGGGAAAGCGATCGCGCGATCGCCAGAGGATCGGCAACAATAACCCGACCAAAAGGAGGGGAGGCAACCATAGCGCCGGAAACACACCGCTGCGATCTGCAACCAGCCAGAACTCCCAAGGGTTATCGACAAAGTATCGGCTCCGACCTTTTTCTCCGTATTCTGGGAGCTGTCTTGCTTCTGCGGCTGTGGTGACAGGCCCAAAGTCCGAGGTTTGCAACACGAAAGGCAACAGCACCAGAAATGCCATGACTAATCCTGCCGCACAAAACACATAATCTTGACGATCGCGGGAGAAAGCCAGCCGCCCGTTTTCCCACCGGACTAACGTGAGAACGAGTGTCCCAGCACTAATCAACAGAATTTGCGGATAAAACAACCCTTGCAACGCGATCGCCACCAAACAAGGCAGGAGCGATCGGCGCAGCAAGTAGTAAAGCAACGCCAAAAACAATGGATATAAGAAGGCTCTCGGTGTGGCGGAGATCAAGTCATCCTTCATCCAAACATTTTGGTTCAGCAATAGGGTTGCAAGAAAACCCGCCGCAGGCACCGGAAACAGTTGCAAGCTAATTCCAAAACAGTAGCCCGTCATCACCAGACCTAACGCGATCGGCAACAGCTTGTTGAGCAGAAAAGGATGAATGCCAATTGTGGCAAACAGTTGGTAAAAGGTGGTGTATCCCCAAGGCGCTACGGATTGAAAATAGTCCGCAATAAAATCGTTGGGCAGTAATCCTGGATCAATGAACCGCTGCATCCAAAACACATGCTGACGTGCATCATCCTGAACCACATAGTCACTGCTAAACGCTTCCTGTAGCGCCATGCAGCCGTAGATAGCAGCAAAGGTCAGACTCAAAGTGAACCAAAAAGTTAACTGGGCCTTGGAAGGTTTAGCTGTAGTCAACCCGTGATGCAAATGCGTAATCAGCATAGGAATAACTAAAAACGTTTTTTCTGAAGCTTTGTTAGGGCTAAGGGGCCAAGATATTGTCCCAGAAACGGCAGACCCGCGATCGCCTGCAAGAGATAGCGTACTGTGCACAACACCCCCAAGGCCGCAGCGGTGGGAGGACTGAGAAACGGTTGATAAAGCACCAAAATGGCTGCATCTCGCGTACCAATTCCCGCAAAAGTCAGAGGCAACAACCCGATTAAGATTGCCAAGGGAGCCAAGGCTAGACTGGCTAGAAAGGGAGTCCACGCCTTGAGTGCCAGAATGAAAAACCAAATTTGCAGCAGATGTAGAAACCAAATGAATACAGAAGTTGCAGTGACTCCCCAAAGTTGTGCCTTGTTATTCCAGAAATAATCCTGCATTTGGTTCCACGAGAGGCGGAATTTTTCTAGCTTGGGTCGAAAAGAGGGGGGGGCGATCGCTTTACCTGCCGTAAATAATACCTGTGTAAATTGACGGGAAGCTAGAAACAACAAACCTAGCGAAAGACCTAGCAAAACACTCAGTGTCAGGCTCCAGAATAACCAGTCCTTGTTGGGGTAGAAGATTAAGCCTAAAGCGCACCAAAAAAGCAGCGACAACATATCGCAGGCTTTCTCAAACACAACCAGAGATAAGGCAAGAGCACTATCTAAGTAACCTCGCTGCTTAATGAAATAAGCCTTAGCTAGCTCGCCCATTTTCGATGGCAGCACGACATTGAGCGCACTGGCAACTAGAATTAAACGGTTGGTCTCCCCCATACCCAGAGTGACACCGGGCGGCATGAGCTGTTCCAGACGCCAAGCCGTACAAAGCGTGATTGGGACAACCATACTGAGACTCACCAGCATCCACAGCCCATTGCTAGCCTGAAAGACCTGAATTAATTTTTGGAGGTCAATCCGCCAGTAGATCAGGCCTAAGATGGCTAGACTGGCCGCAACTAAAAGTAGCCGTTTCATGCTTACAAGTTCAAAAATTGAGTCATCCTGTGGCTTACCCGAAACTCACGAAGCTCCAATTTTGGCTTAAGAATGGATTTTTGTCCTTGGATCGTTCATTTCAGCTTTTCGGCTACGTAACTGAATATCCTCTAGCAACCTGCGATTTACTGCCATCAAATCGGCCACCAAACCAAACATCCAGAGCTGAAAGCCTATCAAAATTAAGATGGCTGCCAAGATCAAGCTCGGCAGATTGGTAGCAGGAGTGACACCAAAAGATAACCAAAGCCAGCGTAATCCCAACAACACACCGAGGAAAAACGGAATGCTGCCTAAAGCGGCGAAGAATCGCAATGGCTTGTAAGCCATGAAGATCCGCAAAATTGTAAATATGGAACGCCAAATATAGGAAGGAATGCTTTTGACCAGGCGTGAGGGTCGGAGGTATTCATTAGTGCGGATGGGCACCGACCGAATTGCCATCCCCTTTTGCCCCGCCTGAATGATCATCTCCAGCGTGTAGGTGTATGAATTGAAGACATTCAACTGCATGGCTGCATGGCGGCTAATGGCCCGGAAACCACTCGGCGCATCCGGAATGTTGGTGTTGCTAGCCATACGAACCACCCAACTACCCAGTTTCTGCAATAGCTTTTTGGCGGGAGAGAAATGCTTGATTTTGCTGATGGGGCGGGCTCCCACCACAATTTCCGCCTCGCCTAACAAAATTGGTGCAATCAGATTAGGGATGTCATCCGCGCAGTACTGGTTGTCAGCGTCGGTATTGACGATAATATCAGCGCCCTCTTGCAAGCAGGCTTGCAGACCAGCCATAAAGGCCTTAGCTAGTCCCTGATTGGTCGGCAGTCGTACGATGTGATCTACCCCATTGGCTTCAGCAACTTCTACGGTGCGATCTTGGCTGCCATCGTCAATGACCAACCACTCAACTCTGCTCACCCCATTGAGGCGACGGGGTAAAGCGGCTAGGGTTGTGGTAAGCGTTCGTTCCTCGTTGTAACAGGGAATTTGAATAATTAATTTTGTCATTGCTCGGTAGATAGCAAGCCTGGGGCCAAAGGTGACAACTCACAGAGCTGGACTGTGCCTCGAATGCCTCAGATATGTAGAGAATACTGCTGCTTGGTTAATTCTTCTAAGTGCATGCTACAGGATTTAGCTACCTGCGATCGCGCTTTCGATCAGCTCTGCCGCTCTAAACACCCCATTGGTGTAACTGAACTGCCGTTGCTGCCTCGGTTCGGTGGCTGGCTGAAGTAGGGTTGTTACGAGCGCGATCGCCTCAGTCACACTACACACTTCATAACTATGCTGCTGGGCGCGACGAGCTTGGCGATCGTACAGACGTTTGAAAGTAAAGGAAATCAACGGCACCTTGAGAGCCGCACATTCGTAAGTCGTGTTGTATCCCGCTCCTCCCACCACCACATCGGCCATTTGTAAGCAATCCATTCCTGGCCAATGCGACACCCAAAGTTCTGGCGGACATTGGGGTGGGCACTGAGGTGCGAGGCAACGCACAGTTACTTCTGGTAGAGCTTGGTGCAAGTGAGCTGCCAGTGTGCCAAAAAGCTGAGCTTCTTGACCTAACCCCCCAGCCCCCTTCCCTAGTAGGGAAGAGGGAGCCGAACTGGAAGCGCAAACGATAACTAGTTGAGTAAGACTGGAAGGGAGGCGGAGGAGCGATCGCGCTTGGTCTAGAGGCATTAGCTCATCACCGTTACGCATCAACCAAGGAGCGGTGTGGTGAACTTGTGGTAAATGGGCGAGGGGTACTTGATAGCCCTCTCCGGGCACTAAAACCTGCTCGAAATGCTGCTCGACAAATTCAGCTAATGCTTTTGCTTGGACGTATTGTGGGTTCAGGTCACGATGGATCAAAATTCGAGGTACTGATAGCTGCGGCAGGAGTTCAGCTAACTCACCGCCCAGTCCCCTTGGAAAGGTATCAACAATTAGGCGATCGTATTGCTGATTTAGCAAGAACTGACAAACGCGATCGCAAGTTTCCTCTCGGCTGAGATCAGGTGCGATCGCCTTAAAACAAAGATCTCCTATCTCCTCCTTCCCTGCTAGGGAAGGGGGCTGGGGGGTTAGGTTCAATTGAGTAGACACATACCCGACATAAGCACTATTTGTCAGAATTGTGACCGCATGACGACGAGCTGCAATGCGTCCTAATGCCAACGCTCGATTTAAGTGACCCCAACCGCCACCGAGCGCATAGATCACCCAATGTTGCTGAGTGCGATCGCGCTTACCGTTCAACTTGCGCCCATATCTTGCTCAAAATCAGTATCAGCTTCCTGCTCAAAGCTGGCACTATCGGCATCGGTGAAGTCGATGTTGCGCGTTTCCGAGTTGTAGGAATAGGAATTGCGGTTTTCGTAGTAGTTGCTGCCCCAATACCCCGAATGGTAAGTGCCGTAGCCAGAGTAGTAAGAGCGCTCATAAAAATAGGGGTCGTTGTTCGCCTGGTCGCTGTTGCAGTAAGGACAGTCCACCGTTGTTGTTCGCCCACAGCGGCGCGGGAATAGGAAACCTACTTTGCGATCGCACTCTCCAGCACTGTTAAAAGCCGAAGCACTTGCTTCATCACTGGCTACCGGTGCCTCAGGGTTGAACTGGACTTGCAGATCGTAAGAGCCGATTTGGAAATGATCGCCATCTTGCAATGGGCTGGTCGTGGTACTCACTCCATTCACCCGCAATCCGCGCCCACCACTTTGATCGATGATCACCAGTTCCCCTGCTTGCTCATCAATCAGGGCGTGATAGTCAGCGACTTGGGCATCCTCCAAAACAAGGCGGGAAACCCGATTTCCCTCTAGTATCCCTGGCATCAGGGCAAATTCTCGTCCTAAGGCGATCGGGGTTTCTAGAACAGAGGTTTGAGCTTGCCCGCTAGCCAAAGCGGTTCGAGTCAGTTGCAGCCGCACTACCGACCTCCAGCTTGATTTAAAGCATAAGCCAGAGCTACTTGCTGCTCCCGGCTGAGTTTGTCAAAGCCAAAAGGGGCGATCGCGATTGGCGCTAGATTAGATTTCGTTGAGAGAACAGTTTGGTCACTGGCATTGCGGAGAGAAATTTTGCCTTCTTTAACTTTGACTTTGTAAAGTGATTGTTTTTCTGGAGTTTCAATTTCAAACCCATAGTCTCGAGCTTTAATGCGATAAACGAGCTGATTCGCGCCTGTTTCTAATTTGTAATCTCCATCCTCTTGTCGTCGTACCACGTAAAGTTCTTGGCTTTGGTCTGGATTCTTCAGCTTCCAATAATCGTTTTCAGGGACGACATAGCCTAAGACTTGATCTGCCGAGTTTTTAATCTTAATCTTCTGCTGCGAATCAATATTTAATCGAGCTAATTCTCGGTTCTGACTATCAACTAGCTTGGCTCCATCAGGCATGAACCGCAGAACAAAAGCTTCGGTGCCATTTTCCTGCTTAAATTTAATACTTTCACTCGTTGAAGCAGAGGGTTCACTAGTCGCAGCAACCGGAGTGGATTGAGTAGAAGAGGTTTGAGGGGTATCAACAGCTTGATTGCAACTTCCTATACTAATAGATAGCAAGATGACCAAAGAACTGGTTAAAAAAGACCGAATTATATTCATAAAATCTCATTGCAAACTCATTCAGCTTTTTTGGAAAGCACTCTAGCTAAATTCAACACTTGATACAAGCTCAAGAACATCATGGCGATCGCTTGATATAACTGCTCTAAATGCTCAGGCTGGTTCCAAGGTGGTGTTTTGACCCGTAAGTGAATATCTTTTTCATTAATATCCAAGCGCTTTAGTATGACTTCGGGAGGTAGCTGAATTGCACCTGCGGCTTCGTCTTTGAGGATGGGTACTGCACCGTATCGCTTAGCAGAGTAATCCATCTCCAGATTCAGTTCCAAACGCTTCGATTTCGTCTTCGACTTATATTTTGATTTGCCACTCGACGATCGCTTCCAACCATACTGAGTTTGAGCGACTTCCGTTGCGCTCAAAAGAAACTGGTTGCCGTCTAGAAACTCGCTTTGCACTTGTAGCCAAGTATCCCGAAAAACGTCAATTTTCCAACCAGGGCGATAGGGATGGGGAGCTGTATGGGTTTGCTTTTCTTTTTGGTTGGGTTTACTTAAAACTAAAGTGAAAGTAATTGGCGCTGCTTCGCTCATATCTCGTGCCAGCATTTGTAATACTTTTTGGGCGATCGCATAGCGATAGTTGGCTACATTTAAGCGGCCTTTTCTAGCCATTAAAACGCCAAATATAACTGCTGCGATCGCTAATATAGGACAGAGAATGACGCCCACAACCGGAATGAAGATGGAGACAAACGCCGCAATCCCAAAACCAATTAGTAAATTGCGATAGCGAGCTTGCTGTTTTTCGGCCACAAGGTCTAAAGCTTCAATTTCATCTAAATCATGTAAAACTTGAGCGATCGCAGCAGTCTTTTGATAAATTAAATTCTTTCTTAAGCTAGACAGCTCAACAGCCATAATCCAAACCTTAATCAACCCATTAACTTATTTGAAAATATTTTGATATTTCAGCCAAGGTCTATGCGTTATGTTGGCACTAACACATCTCGCAAAAAATAAAATTACCTATTCATTAGGCATTCTAGACTTGGTAAAGCGGAGTTTTGAAAAACTCAACAGAATGCAATCTTTACGAGCTAAAAACTGCTTGATCGTTAAATATATTTACTGAAGTTCTTCGGAAATTCCGCATCATTACTCTGTAGTTAAAGCAGTTCTAGGTCTTCACTGATATTTTCTGAATTTTGTACCGATCGCTATGCTCCCCGCCAAGTTTAGTTCTATCGCGCTGCTGTTTGCCTTAGCCTCACCCTCCGTAGAGCTGATTCTGCCAGTCTCTAAGGCGATCGCTCAAACTACCGCCACGCCAAAGCCCGCACCCACAAATTCGGCTCAGAAAACTGAAGCGGATCAATTGCAAAAGCAAGGCTTTGCTCAGCTTGAAGCCCGAGAGTTTGCCGCCGCAGAAAAATCTTGGCAAAGAGCGCTCCAGATTTACCGGAGCTTGGGCGATCGCGAGGGGGAATTTTTGATTCTCTATTGCCTGGGCTTGTTGCACTACACCCAGCAACAGATTCCGCCCGCAGCTAGCTACTACGAACAAGGGCTGAAACTAGCACGGCAGTGGGGCGATGCCGAAAAAGAATGGCAAATGCTGAGTACCCTCGGCACCATCTATGCGTCAGTCGGAGAGAATAAGCAAGCGCTGAGCTACCAGGAACCTGCTCTTGCCTTGGCCCAGAAGCTCAAGGATTTGCCGAAGCAAGCGCAAGCGTTGGAAAATTTGATCAAAATCTCGCAAGAGATGGGAAACTTCGCCCAGGTCAAAACTTATCAGCAACAGCAAGCCGCGATCGCCGCCCAACTTCCCCAACCTGCTACCAGCACCCTAGACCCCACAATGCAAGCGCTGAAGGAAGGACAAGCGTTACTCAATCAAGGCTCTAGAGCTTCGGTGCAGCAAGCGATCGCTAAATTTGAGCAGGCCAGAGCGAGTGCTAAGAAAAATGGGGAGCGGCAGCAAGAAACCCTAGCTTTGTTGGCCTTGGGAGCCGCGCACGACAGCTTAGGCCAGAAGCAGCCAGCTCTGGAGGCTTACAAGCAAGCGCTGCCTTTAGCGCAACAGTTAGGCGATCGCTACAGCCAAGCCGCAATTTTGGTCGGGATGGGGCAGCTTCAAAACTCCACAGGTCAGCTCCAGTCTGCTTTAGCGACTTTCGGCCAAGCGCTACCGATCCTGCGGGAGCTAAAAAACCGCTCTGGCGAAGGGACGGTTCTCAATAACATGGGCAATGTTTACAACAAACTCGGAGACTACACCCAAGCGCTAAACTATCACCGCCAATCGTTGGCGATCGCGAAAGCCACGGGAGATCACACCCGACAAAATCGGACGCTCAATAATATGGGTCTGGTTTATGCCGAAATGGGCCAGTACCAAAGCGCCTTTGACGCCTTTAACCAAGCCCTAGCCAGTCTGCAAGCAGATAGCGATCGCTTTGACCGCGCCACTACCTTGTCTAACCTGGGCACCGTCTACTCGTATGTGGGGCAGTCGGAAGAAGCCTTAGAAACTTTTCAACAAGCGCTAGCAGTCCTCAAAGAAGCCGATGACCCTGGGCGAGCAGCCTATGCTTTAGCCAACATTGGCAGTGTGTATTACAACCGCCGCGATTACGAGCCAGCCCTGGATTACTACGAGCGATCGCTGAAGCTCCTGCGCCAAATCCAAGACACCGAAGGAGAATCCACGGTTCTCAACAACATTGGTTTAATCCACGACGACTTGCAACAGCCCCAACTCGCCTTGAAGCACTACAATCAAGCACTGGCGATCGCCCAAACTACTAAAAATTCAGCGGGAGAAGCAACAACTGCGGTTAATTTGGGTCGAGTCCACTACACGCGCCGCGATTACTCCAAGGCCGCTAGCTACCAAGCTAAAGCCGCTAACTTAGCGCAGAAAATCGGCAATCAACGTGTTGCAGGCTATGCCCTCAGCAACCTCGGTCGGACTCAACTTGCAGCCAAGCAGTTAGCTGCGGCAGAAACCAGCCTTCTGGCTAGCGCTCAAATGTGGGAATCCCTGCGAGCAGGACTCGGATCTGACGATCGCAATAAAATTTCCATTTTTGAAGACCAATCCAGCACCTATCGCCTCTTACAACAAACCCTGGTGGCCCAGAACAAGCCGAATGCCGCTCTAGAAGCTGCTGAGCGAGGTCGTGCTAGGGCTTTTGTTGAACTTTTGAGCGAGCGCTTGCCCACCCAAGCCGCTACGGTAGCCGCTAAAATCCAGCCGCCTAACCTGGCGCAGATTCGAGCGATCGCTAAACAGCACAACACCACTTTGGTCGAGTACTCCGTCATTGACGACGATGTGAAGCATACCAGTGGTGACTTTCTTCGCGAGTCAGAGCTATTTATTTGGGTAGTGCAACCCAATGGCAAAGTTGACTTTCGCCAAGTGGATTTGAAACCCTTCTGGCAAAAGGGAATCACTCCCACCCCAACCACCCAACCCTTAAAGGAGTTAGTGGCTCGTAGCCGCAGTTCTATCGGGGTGAGAGGGTTAGTCTTTCAGGAAAATACCGATGCGATCGCTCGTGCTAGTGCCGATGCTAACGCCGCTGAAGCTGAAAACAAGCGCTTGCAACAACTCCATCAACTGTTGATCGAACCGATCGCCGATCTGCTCCCTCAAGACCCCAAGGCTCGTGTCACCTTCATTCCTCAGCAATTTCTCTTTCTCGCACCTTTTGCCGCCCTGCAAGACTCCAACGGCAAATACCTGCTCGAGAAACATACTGTTTTGATCGCTCCCTCGATCCAAGTCCTAGACCTCACCTACCAACAACGCCAACAGCAACCAAAAAACAGTGGCAACGCCTTAATCGTTGGCAATCCCACCATGCCCAGCATCCGTCCGGAGTTGGGGCAACCTGCTGAGCAGCTTTCCAGCTTGCCGGGGGCTGAACAGGAAGCCAAGGCGATCGCAACCCTCCTGGGCACCCAAGCCCTCATCGGAGACCAAGCCACCAAAGCCAAAATTCTGCAACAACTGCCTCAAGCCCAGATTATTCACTTAGCCACACATGGATTGTTGGATGACTTCAAAGGGTTAGGTGTACCAGGAGCGATTGCGTTAGCTGCCTCTGGTCAGGATGATGGCCTGCTGACAGCCAGCGAAATTCTCAATTTGAAGCTCAAGGCTGAACTAGTCGTTTTAAGTGCCTGTGACACGGGGCAGGGCAAAATTACGGGCGATGGGGTGGTGGGGTTGTCTCGCTCCTTAATTTCGGCTGGAGTGCCTAGCGTGGTCGTGTCTTTGTGGAAAGTGCCCGACGAGCCTACCGCCTTCTTAATGACAGAGTTTTATCGGCAACTGCAACGCCAACCCGATAAAGCCCAAGCGCTACGGCAAGCGATGCTAACGACGAAAGCCAGTTACCCAGACCCACTCGATTGGGCCGCTTTTACCCTCATCGGGGAGGCTGAGTAAATGATGTTGCAGTTCTCAACTCATCTAGCCAAGATGGGGATCAGTGCGATCGCCACTTCACTCTGCTTTGTTTATCCCGCCCTAGCGGCTCAAGTTCCACTCACCCAGCCTCCCCTAGAACGGCCTAACTCAGCGATCGCTCGGATTCTCTCAGGACATGCAGCGGTAGCCATTAGCCCAAATGGCAAGCTGGTGGCAGGGGTAAGTCAGGATAAGCAAATTAAGTTGTGGAACTCGCAAACTCAACGAGAAATTCTCGCCTTAGCAGGGCATCCGTTGCCCATTTTGGCGATCGCCTTTAGTCCCGATGGCCGAATTCTCGTCAGTGCCAGCCACGACAAAACTATTAAGCTCTGGAGCGTGTCTACTGGACAACTGCTGCAAACTCTGGCGGAGCATACCGACTGGGTAGAAGCGATCGCCTTTAGCCCCAATGGTCAACTCTTGGTGAGTGGCGGTGGCGACAAAACGATTCGGGTTTGGCGTGTGGCTAGTGGGGGACAGAAGTTTAAGCTGGCGCAAACTTTGATGGGGCACCAAGACTCTATTTACGCCTTAGCCATTAGTGCCAACGGACAGACCCTGGCTAGCAGTAGTTGGGATGTAATCAAACTGTGGCAGTTGTCGAACGGTCAAACAGCGCGAACTTTGTCAGATAACGCCTTTGGCATCAATGCCTTAGCTTTTAGCGTCGATGGTCAAACCTTAGTCAGTGGCAACGGCGATCGCACAATCAAAGTCTGGAACTTGACAACGGGGCAAGTGCGCCAAACCTTAACGGATCATCAAGCCGCAATCACCTCTCTGATTCTGAGCCGCAACGGTCAAACGCTGATCAGTGGCAGCAGCGATAACACCATTAAGTTGTGGCAGTTGGCGACCGGGAAACTCACGCAAACCTTGCCCCGCCAATCTAGCAGTATCGAGGCGATCGCGCTCAGTCCGAATGGTCAAACACTAGCCAGTGGCAGTTGGGGTGACATTATCAAGCTGTGGGATCTCAGTACAGGCCGTGATGTGACTCTGAGCGAGCCTAACCTTCAGGAGCAGCGACAGGTTCTCGCAACCCGAACCCAGGAAAGGACGAATTGAAGGACTTCTGAGTAGAGAATACCTAAATCTAAGAGAGTGGGCTGCGTTCACCCTAATAGGCGAAGCGGAAATGCCTTAAAAGAGACCCTAATACTTTAAGGGTAGAATTCTGATTTCCTAGAGTAGGTGGTCTATTTTTGGGTATCTCCCCGCTCCCATCTGGGTGTACTGCATCGGTTAAGGTTTTACTAGTTTTCCGGTTCCGCTTTGTACAGCTCTCTAGCGACTGCTCTTGAATGACTGCCTTTTGCCGACAACTTTCAGCTTGAGGTTGAGCAAATGCAGTTAGATACGTGTTCAGCGATCCCATTCATCAGCCGCCCCTTCTCAGCCCATGACCTTGAAAAATTATTTGCAGTCTCCCCAGCTAGGGGTGAACTTGTTGCTAGCTGTCTTAGTTCTGGCAGAAGTTGTCCCTGCACAATCTGTCCATGCAGGGGAACTCCCAGACGGCAAAGCCCTCCCCATCCTTGCAGCCCCAAATGACGCAGGCACGCTGGTCACTCCAGACGGCGATCGCTTTGATATTACTGGGGGTCAGCGATCGCAAGATGGCGCGAATCTGTTTCACAGCTTTAGTCAATTCATCTTAGAAACAGGCTACACGGCCAATTTTCTTGCTGATCCCGCGACGCAAAATATCTTGGCGCGAGTGGTGGGTGGCAACTTATCCTCAATTGATGGCTTAATTCAAGTGACAGGCGGCGGCCCCAATTTATTTCTCATTAATCCTGCGGGGATCGTGTTCGGTGCCAACGCCAGCCTCAACGTACCTGGCTCTTTCACCGCTACAACTGCGAATGGAGTCGGCTTTGGCAAAGAATGGTTGAACGCTTCTGGCCCCAACAACTATGAAAGCTTAGTCGGCACGCCAGAGTTATTTGCCTTCAGCATGAGCCAACCTGGAGGCATCATCAATACTGGAAAACTAGAAGTTGCCGCCGGACAGAATTTAACGTTGCTGGGTGGCACAGTTGTCAGTACAGGTGAGCTGAAGGCGTCAGAGGGGCACATTACCGTGGCTGCGGTTCCAGGTAATAGCTTGGTACGACTGAGCCAAGCCGAAAGTTTGCTGACTTTAGATATTCAAGCGATCGCCCCTGACACCTCTCAACCCAATACCTGGGATTTCCCAATTGTGGATCTACCTGATCTCCTCACAGGGGGTCTTGGTAGAAACGCCACTAACATCAGCACCAACCGAGAAGGTCAGCTCGTTTTATCTGGCTCTGGCCTCACCGTTTCACCAGGAGATGTAGTTGTCCAAAATGCCACGGCTCGGAGTGTCACTCTCTTGGCTACTGGCAACGTCACGCTGGGCGATACACCCCTCCCCCTTCCCGACAAAGGCGTGAACGATAGTATCGGCAATCCCTTAAGCATTCAACCTGACGGCAATACTTATCTAGTTACTAGCCCCACTGGCAACACCTTCTACATCAAAGGCAACATCGAAGTTCTCTTTGGCCCTGGCGGTGAAGTAGAAAACCCTGGTACCGATGGCAAAACTTCTCCTAACCCTCTACCAGATGTAGGTGCTCCCTTCCCGATTGCTCCAGAGATGGGCATTAATTTCCCCGCCCCTCCAGTAGTAGCACTCCCATCCATCCCAGAAGTTAACCTGCCACCCATTCCAGAAGTCTCACGAGAACTTCCACTGCGTCTTGACGAAAAGCAAACTCAACAACCTGGGCCAGTACCTCTAAGTATTCCGATTGTTCCTGAACCAGGCTCAACTGAAGCCATCGTTGACCCACCCTCATTAGGAGTTTCTCCCGATCCTCGACCTGAACCATCAATAGGCATTCCGCCCTCGCCTCAACCGGAAATAGGAGCACCAACTCCATCCGGAGTACCGCCCTCGCCTCAACCGGAATCTCCCGACACAACTCCTGGGGCTACACCACAACCTAGAACAGGTACAGTTCGGCGACAAGACATTGCCTTAGCTAGCGATCGCTCCCGTTCTAGTCCCACTCTAGGAACTACTGATCGGGAGCAACGAATTGCGATCGCGGCCAGTACCCAGGATTGCTTGCGAATTGGGCAGATTGTAGAAAATCAGGGAACCACTTACCGAGTCATTACCGATCAGGGGCGGGTAATTCAGTGCTACCAGGAACAACTGGCCTTAGCGCAACATAAAAACCAACCGCAGCAACAGCGGCAAACCTTGCATAACCTGGGCAGCATTTACTTTGTCGTGGGTAACTATGCTCAGTCGATCCAGCGCTACCAGCAAAGTTTGGCGATCGCTCGGCAACTGCAAAACCGGGAAAGTGAAGCTGAAGCGTTGAGTGGCTTAGGTGCTGCTTACAGTGCTGTGGGCAATTACGATAAAGCGATTCAATACTACGAACAAAGCTTAGCCATCAGCCGCACCTTAGCTGTCCCAGAATTGCAAGGCATGACGCTGCGGAACTTGGGAATTGCATATCTGGCTCAAAACAACCCTGCCAAAGCACTGGAATACCCAAAGCAAAGTTTAGCGATCGCGGAGAAAGCCCAAGATCGCCGGGGCATTGGGCAATCGCTTGGCAATTTGGGCCTGGTGTATTTTACCAAAGGGGATCACGCCAAAGCGGTGGAGCATTTGCAGCAGCAATTGGCGATCGCCCGCGAATTGAAAGATCGCTTAGCCGAAGGGCGAGCCTTGGGCAACTTGGGACTCGCTTACTATGGCTTGGAAGACTACCAGAAAGCTGCCGACCATCAACAACAGAGTTTGGCGATCGCTCAGCAGTTGCAAGACCGCCCTGGTGAAGGTCATGCCTTAAATAACTTAGGGGATGCTTGGTTCCGTTTGGGTAGATTGGCTGAAGCGGAGCAAACCCTATTTGCCGGGATCAAAGTTTGGGAATCGTTGCGATCGCAGCTTGACCAAAATGACGATGCCACCAAGATTTCCCTGTTCGATACTCAAGCTACAACTTACAGCACGCTGCAAGAAGTCTTAATTGCCCAAAATAAAGTGCAGGTGGCTTTAGAGGTTGCAGAGCGGGGGCGATCTCGTGCTTTTGTTGAGTTGCTGGCGAAGCAGTTGCCCCCTGATGGCACTAAAAGTCTTGCCGCCTCTAGTCTTGATCTGCCCAATATTGCCCAGATTCAACAAATCGCCCGCGAGCAGAATGCCACCCTAGTTGAATATTCAGTTATTCAAGAAGCCTTTCAGGTGGAGGGACAGCGCCGAATTGAGGACAAAGCTCTCTATATCTGGGTGGTGCAGCCTACAGGTGAAGTTGCGTTTCGCCAAGTAGATCTCAAACCGCTTTGGCAGGAACAAAAAACTTCTTTAGATGATTTGGTCGCCAGTACTAGAGCCTCGATTGGTATTGAAGGGCGGGGGTTAGTATTTAACCAAAAAACTGAAGTGGTGGCTAGTGCCCTAGAGCGGCTCCAACGCTACCAAACTCAACAGTCGCAACTCAAGCAACTCCATCAACTGCTAATTCAGCCAATCGCGGATTTGCTACCAACGAACCCAGAGGCCCGCGTAATATTCATTCCTCAAGGCGCTCTCTTTCTCGCTCCCTTTCCCGCTTTGCAGGATGCTGCCGGAAAGTATCTGATTGAAAAACACACAATGCTGACCGCCCCAGCGATTCAGATTCTGGCACTCACCCATCAACAACGGCGACGCCAAGGACTAGCGCAACAGTTGCAACCTACCCAAGTTGCCGCTACGACACTGCCGCGATCGCCCCAGCATTCCTTAATTGTGGGTAATCCCACGATGCCTAACTTGCCAACTGAAAACGGCGAGCGATCGCAACAACTCTACAGTCTGCCGGGGGCTGAGCGGGAAGCCAAGATGATTGCCTCGCTCCTCAACACTGAGGCGATTACAGGCAGTGCTGCTACCAAGGCGGCAGTAATGGCGAAGATGGGCGAGGCTCGGATTATTCACCTGGCAACCCACGGGTTACTGGATGATTTCCGAGGGTTAGGGATTCCAGGGGCGATCGCGCTAGCGCCTTCAGGTCAGGATGATGGCTTACTGACGGCAAATGACATTCTTGGTTTGAAGCTAAATGCTGAGCTGGTGGTGCTCAGTGCTTGCGTTACTGGGCGTGGCAAGATCACGGGGGATGGGGTAGTAGGGCTATCGCGATCGCTGATTTCGGCAGGGGCTCCGAGTGTGGTGGTGTCGTTGTGGCAGGTGCCCGATAATCCAACGGCGACTTTGATGACGGAGTTTTACCAAAATCTGCAAGGTCAACCGGATAAGGCGCAGGCGCTACGGCAGGCGATGTTGGCAACTTTGAAACAGTACCCAGACCCCAGAGATTGGGCGGCGTTTACCTTAATTGGTGAGGCGGAGTGACAAATTTGTTACTAATGGGTTGACAGTTCTACGGAGTGGGGCAGAATCGTGGTGAAGAATTCTTGGGTGCTCCTTGTTTTTTCTGGCTTGATTCTTCTAAAACCCGAACCCCCGCTGAGGGACGGTTGCGTCCCCCAGACCCCCTCCAAAAGGTGTTAATTATGTCTTATCGCTACCGATCGCTTAGCCTTATGGGTGCTGCTTTCCTGCTAACAGGAAGTGTGCCGTTGGGTCGCTTCAATCCGTTGGTGGCTTCGGTGGTGTTGGCGCAGTCGGAAGAGGCTCAGGCACGGATTACTGAGGCCGCTTATCTGAATCAGCAGGGGTATGACCAGTTTCGGCAGGGGCAGCCTCAGGAGGCTTTGGCTACTTTTCAGAAGGCGATCGCAGTTTTTAAGGCGACGGGAGCTAAGGCGGGGGAGGCGCAAAGCCTTAACCATATTGCCAATGTCTATCACTACAGTTTGAGGCAGTATCCGAAGGCGTTGGAGTTTTATCAGCAGGCGCTGAAGTTGCGGCAGCAGATTGGCGATCGCGAGGGGGAGTGGGCGACGCTGGCTGATATGGGGGTGGCTTACGGTGAGCAGGGGCAGTACACCAAGGCGCTGGAGTTTTACCAAAAAGCGTTAGGCATTATTCAGCAGTTGGGCGATCGCAACAGTGAGAAGCTACGGCTGAATGAGATTGCCAGCGTTTATTTCCGGTTGGGGCAGTATCCCCAAGCATTGGAAGCTTATCAGCAAGTGCTCAAACTTCAGCGGGAGGGCAGCGATCGCGAGGGGGAAGGTACGACGCTGGGGAATGTGGGCGTGGTCTATGTGAACTTGGGGCAGTACGCCAAGGCGCTAGAAGCGTACCGTCAAGCTTTAGCCATTTTTGATTCGCTCCCCGCTTACCAAGGAGCGAAGGCGACGATTCTCAACAATATGGGGGGGCTGTATTTCAGCATTGGCCAATATAAAGAAGCCCTTGACTCGACTCAAAAGGCTTTGGCGATTTTTAACAAGTTTAGCGATCGCCCAGATGCTGCTTCAGCGTTTACGGATTTGGGTTTGCTGTACGAAATTGTGGGGCAGTACTCGCAACCATTGGAGTTTCAGCAGTCGGGCTTGGCAATGCGTCGGGATATTGGCAATGCCCTGAATCAGGAATCGATTACGAAGGTAGGTCAAGCCGCTACGTTGAACAATATTGGACGGGTCTATGTCAGTGTGGGCCAATTGGATCAAGCGCTGAAGCTACATCAACAAGCACTGGCGACTTACCAAGAGCTTGGCGATCGCGCTGGGGAAGCCACGACGCAGAATAACTTGGGGCAAGTCTACGACAATCTAAAACAAACAGAGCAAGCACTGAAATTGTACCAGCAGGCGTTACAGCTCTATAAGCAGGTGGGCGATCGCACTGGGGAAGGGGTAGCGCTGAGCAACTTGGGCCACGCCTATGAGCAACAAGAGCAAAATGCTCAGGCGCTGAAGTTTTATCAGCAAGCACTAGCGGTACACCGAGACGTGGGCGATCGCGTCAATGAAGGGGTGACGCTGAGTAGCATTGGCCGCATTCTGCATCGCTCTGGGCAACAATCGGAAGCGGAGAAAACGCTGCGACAGGCGATCGCGATTCTAGAATCCTTACGTCCGGGTTTAACTGATGCGGCTAAGGTTTCCATCTTTGAAACTCAACAGAGAACCTATGGCACATTGCAGCAATCGCTGATTGCCCAGAAGCAAACCAATTCAGCTTTGGAAATCGCTGAACGCAGCCGCGCCCGTGCCTTTGTAGAGCTGCTAGCTCAACGTCTCACCACCAACTCAGCCACTGCATCCCCCCTCAATCCCCCGACTTTGGCACAGATTCAACAGATTGCTAAAACCCAAAACTCGACGCTGGTGGAGTATGCCATTGTGCATGATGCCGCTCCGTCGCAAGCTTCCCAACTATTAATTTGGGTGATTCAGCCCACCGGAAACATTAGATTTCGTCAAGTTGATCTGAAAGCTTTGCCGCAGCCAGTCGTCAGCTCATCCGATGCTGCTTCACCGCTAGAGACCTTAGTCACGCAGGCTAGAGGGGCGATTGGCATTAAGGGGCGAGGGCTGACGTTTCAAGAAGATACGACGACAGTGGCTAGGGCGATCGCCAGGGTGAGCGATCCCACCAATCAACCCTTGCAGCAACTCTACCAACTATTAATTCAACCGATCGCTGACCTGCTGCCTACTGATCCCAATGCCCACGTCATCTTTTTGCCCCAGGAAGCCTTATTTTTAGTGCCTTTCCCTGCCTTGCAAGCGAGCAATGGTCGCTACTTGATTGAGCAACACACGGTTCTCACTGCACCTTCGATTCAAGTTTTAGATCTGACGCGCCAGAAACACCAACAGCTATCGGGCAAAAACAAGAATGTGCTGGTGGTGGGTAACCCGACTATGCCTAAGGTCAGCCTGCCCCTCGGTGCTACGCCTCACCCGCTACCCAGCCTCCCTGGAGCTGAGCAAGAAGCCAAAGCGATCGCCACCCTACTGAAAACTCAACCTCTAACGGGCAACCAAGCGACAAAAACTGTCATCTTGCAGCAACTACCCCAAGCCCGACTCATGCATTTAGCCACCCACGGACTGCTGGATGACTTCAAAGGACTGGGTGTGCCTGGTGCGATCGCCCTAGCCCCCTCTGCTAAGGACGATGGCCTCCTGACTGCTAGCGAAATTCTCGACTTGAAACTCAACACCGATTTAGTTGTTCTCAGTGCTTGTGATACTGGACGCGGCCGCATCACGGGAGACGGGGTGATTGGTCTTTCGCGCTCATTCATTGCTGCTGGGGCACCCAGTGTGATTGTCTCCCTCTGGCAAGTACCCGATGCACCCACCGCAACCCTAATGACGCAGTTCTATCAAACCCTGCAACAACAGCCAGACAAGGCCCAAGCTCTACGTCAAGCCATGCTAGCTACTATGAAACAACACCCTGACCCCAAAGATTGGGCCGCCTTTACCTTAATTGGTGAATCTTAATAGTGCCAGTGTTAACCGGGGGTATCAATGGCAGCGAGTAGAGTTTCTGCTTGAGTGCAAAGTTGAGTGTGACAAGTCCCATTGCTGGCGAGTAAGCCCCCCCACTGGCTAACATCTGCCTGGTTATACTGCAACAAACTGCCATCAAAATGGGTGAACTTGCCACCTGCCTCAGTCAAAATTAGTTCTGGAGCAGCCAAGTCCCAATCTTTCGGCGCTGATTTTCCTGAAAGAGAGATGTATAGGTCTGCCTGTTGCTCTGCGATCGCCGCAATTTTGCAACCCACACTGCCGATCGCCCGCTGATTCTGGCAAGGTAATTGCTTCAAAAGCTGGGTGAGGCGTTCTCCCCGGTGACTGCCACTGACAACCACTGACAGATCTTCTATGCGATCGCGCTCAGTCACTTGCAGTTGCGTCACGGCACCGTCACGAGTTTCGACAAACGTGCCACCGCCCAAAGTCGCGTAGTAAAGTTTGCCTAACTCTGGACAAACCACCACCGCCAATACAGGTCGTCCTGCATGAGCTAAAGCAATGTGAACCGCATATTCCCCAGTGCGTTTAATAAAGTCTTTGGTGCCATCTAAGGGGTCTACAATCCAGACCCAAGTATGCTGCAATCGCTCAGCGGGGTTCTGCGCTTTGAAGGTTTCCTCAGTCAGGTAGCCAAATTCTACTGTGCCAAACGCAGCGTGCAAATTATTCAGAATGTAGTTGTTGGCGGCAACATCCGCAGCGGTGACAGGCCCATCCCCTTGATCTTGAATATTGAGGGTTAGGGCTGCTTCTCCGGCAATTGGATTGGGGTGATAGTAGGATTGCAAAATGTCAGCCGCACCCCAACCAATAGAGCGGGCGATCGCTAAAACAGACTCGACCGGAAATCCAGCGATTGATTGTAAGCTTGCCACTTAGGATTCCTTTGCCACGCTTACTGCTGATGCACCTTGAGCTGAAGCCATCCAATAGCGGCGACAACTCCACATCAGGGCAGAGCCTACCGCAATATAAATCAAACCGCGAATCTCAAAACTGACTCCCGCCAAACGCAAGCCAACCCCAATGCCCATCATGGCGAGAATCAAGGCAATGGTTTTGGCCCCAAACATCTGAAAGACGCTCTTGAAAGGGTTTGGCTCTTGTAACGTATCCACGCGATCGATCACTCGATTCGCAGTGCGATCCAAAACCACCTTGCCTTTGAGCAAGCCAATACTCAAAGCAACCGCTCCCCAGACTAGATGCTTGGTATCCAGAAAGCCCAAGTAAGGTAGGTGAAACCAAAACACCAAACCCATCGTAAACAGACCGATACCTACCAAAGTCCAGATACTCGCTGCAATCCAGAGGTGTTGCCTACGAGTGAGACCGCCTGTCGTTTCAGTGCTTTCCATAACCAAGCTGGGAGTCGCGCAATATTAGCCCTCATTATAGGACGCAGACCGAAGTCCAGCAGATAGCACAGCAGATCTTCTAGTTAAAGTAGTTGAAGTAGTTAAAGCCTTGCCGCAATTGCTAATCTCGCCACCTATAAGCACAGCGCCAGAGCTGAGGAATCGTCCTACAAACTCTGGCGCTGATGTTTGGGATTAAGCTGGTTGAGCGCTAGGCAAAACCTTTAACTAGAGTTACTGCTTAAACTACAGTTTTCTAGGGTTGAGCCTGAAGCGATCGCTCAAATGCTGGGTTTAGCAACCACCCATTGCGCTACCACTGTTGTACTGGCTGCTGGAATTGGAACCACTAGGGCCAATTCTGTAAATAGAATTGTTTTGGTTGTCGAGGCTTTGGCTAACTTCGGGAGTCATCTCACCAGCCGGACGGTTGCGATCGGAACTCATCGAACCAGCTAGAGGCCGCATGGTGTCGCTAGCACTGTACTGGTTATCAACAGAGGATTGGTTCATCCCCATGTTGTTATTCGTCATGCCAGCAGAGGATTGGTTCATCCCCATGTTGTTGTTGCCAATGCTATTGGCAGTGTAACCACCTGCAGGGCCTGCACTTGGCGTAACGGTATTTGCTTGATAATTGGAGCGGTAAGACGAGTTGGAAGCCTGGTTCATCCCCGTGTTGGAGCTAGCAACCTGATTGCCATCCATCTCCTGGAAACGCAACATGGTGTAGCCACCCGCTGGGCCTCTGGTAGGAGTGACAATACCGCTGCTTAAGAAGCTGCGATTGTAGTCGGGGCTAGCGGCGGAAATGGACTGGTCAGCTTGCACGTTCTGAGAGCCCATCTGAGAACCCATGTAGCCAGCATTGGCTTGGCTAGAGCTACCATCAGCCGAACCACTGTAGGGCGAGTTCATGTTGATGTTGGATTGGTCCATTGATTGAGTGCCACTTGCCTGCATTTGCTCCATCGTGGCTCCACCTGCGGGGCTGTCGCTGGGGGTCACTTGGCTCGTGCTCGGTAAGCACTGAGCAGGGCTGTTGGAGTTGGCAGGGCTAGGCTGCATCTGGGCCATAGCGGGTAAAGCTAGCAACGCACTAACACCAGCTACACTAGCTAGGCTAACGACTTTCTTAATGGACAAAAAATTCTGAGTGCTCATAAATACCTCTGGGCTCCCCTAAGAGAGATAGCGTTTTCAAAACTTGGGCTAAAAATGTATTTGGGCTAAAAATGTCTGCTCCTATACAAATTTGAGTCTATAGATTTGTAGGGACTATATTCTCTGCCACGAGTGGGATCTGCCTGAGCTAATAGATAGATAGTGCGAGGCTGTAAGAGCGTTACCCAGCGATCGCCCTTAGCCTGGATTCTTCCCGAACCAACCCGCCGGAAGATAGAACCCGAAACTATAACTTTTAGCTTAGGAATTCAGGGCATTTAGCAGGGTCTTTTTCGCTAGAAGTGTCTTTTCTTAAAGAGCCTGCTACCTTGGAAGGCGGATGGGTCGTCGTTGTAAAACGCCAGCTGTAAACCGCCACAGGAGAATGACCATGTTGGAGTTGTACCAATTTGAGATGTCGCACTACTGCGAAAAAGTGCGGCTAATTTTGGACTACAAGGGATTGGCCTATCGCAAGATTGAAGTGACCCCTGGCATTGGGCAAGTAGACCTTTTCCGAATGTCTGGGCAGCGCCAAGTACCCGTATTGAAAGATGGCAACGAAGTGATTGCCGATTCCACTGCGATCGCTAAATATCTCGATCGCCAATATCCCGATCGCCCCGTTATCCCTACAGACCCTAAGCAAAAAGGGCTGTGCCTGATGTTGGAAGAATGGGCTGATGAAGTCATGGGTCTAAACGCCCGCAAGGCCATGCTCGCCGCCTTCAGCCAAAGCGCAGATTTTCGTACTGCCGCCCTACCTGCTTCTACGCCTGCCCTATTAAAAAACTTGATTGGTTCAGTCCCTAGCGAAGTGCTAGACGTGCTGAGCTTCGGCGTTGGCATGGGACCCGATGCCTTGCATAGCGCTAAAGCCTCACTCCGACAGAACCTAGAAGCCCTGACCTTTATCTTGCTCGATCACCCCTACTTAGTGTCCGATCAGCCTACCCTAGCTGACTTCGCTGTCGCAGGGATGAGTATGTACATCAAATTCCCGACTGGCTCTTACCTCGACATCCCCGAAGGACTCAAAGGCAAAGGAGTTCCAGGATTAGCAGATGTAGGCACCTTCGCCCCCTTCTTCGACTGGCGCGATCGCCTCTACACCGAGTACCGAAAATCCTTCACCCCCGCTACCACCACCTCCAGTAGCACCAGACCCACCTCGATCGACATCGAGTAGCACCCAGCCCTTTACACGCTAGAGGAAAACTCAGCCCTCAAATTCCCTTCTGGCCCCTTCTGGAGGAGGTCTGGAGGACGCAGCCGTCCTTCAGCGGGGGTTTGGGGGCAGGTGCCCCCAAGGTCTTGGTTTTTACCAAAAAGGTACGAACTTAACGGTTCAAACCAGAAGTGGGTGATCTTTTTACACCAACCTCCTCCGTACAATCACTCTTCTGAAGTAGATCAGCTTACCCCTGAGACAGAGCGATCCGCGCCAATTCAGCGGTTAATCTCGGAATGTTAAAACTTCAGTTTCGTTACCTGATTTTTACCAATACCGAGTTCTGAAAAAAACCATGACAAACTTGCGCGATCGCGATAGAGAAATTTATAACCAAGAGCTACGCCGAGAAGAACTACGTCGAGAAAACCAAATCGTTCGTGAAAACAATAGTGCTGCTGGTGGTTTGCTGACAGGCATCGTGTTAGCCGCTTTAGTGGCTTTAGGACTAGGTGCCCTGTTTGTGTTTAATCGCGGTGGAGAAAGCTCAGCACCTGCTGGCCGTCAAACCATCATCGAGCGAACTAGAGAAGTTGTGCCTCAGCCCCAAGCTCCTGATGTGAAACCCCCAGACGTGAACATCACAGTACCCAAGGTTGAAGCACCCCAAGTGCCTGATGTGAACGTTACCATTCCTAGCCCTGCGGCCCCAGCAGCCCCCACCACGGAAACTGCACCTGCTGAGAATGCGGCTCCCGCAGGCGACGCTACTTCTACGGGTTCTACAGGCGCAACTGCACCTGCTCAACCATAGGTGAACTAGTAGCTAGCTATAAAATCCTGTAAGCATCAGGTAAACATATTCACGTCGAAAATCACTCAACACCATCAGTAGTGAAGAATCTCCTGAGAGACTCTTCACTTTTTTTATGGATGAAACTCTTTCAAATCAAAGTTTTTCTCAAAAGAAATTTCTAGAAATTAGGCTGGGCCTAATCGTAGCGATCGCACCCTCAATAAATCTCCGCCGCTAAATACCTGAAAGTGGAAACCAGGATGGCTTCCACATCACTTTATAAACCCTAAAATAACTAGGATTAGTATTACTTAAATCAATTAGACCTAAGATAGTTCAAAGGGTTGATACCAATTCAATTTAAAGGTGCATAGAATTAAGAAGAAGAATTAACTGACTCTGAGCAATCATGGCCCGC
This sequence comes from Trichocoleus desertorum NBK24, assembly GCF_030409055.1. GTDB lineage: Bacteria > Cyanobacteriota > Cyanobacteriia > FACHB-46 > FACHB-46 > Trichocoleus > Trichocoleus desertorum_B. Next base: position 2,839,853 of record NZ_CP116619.1, read on the forward strand.
CCCTTTCACGTTGAAATTCAAGAGAGTGTGGAGTATCTCGAAAAGAGCTTGCACCAAGCCCGAAGAGTGAGCCAAAAAGAGAAACTACAAATGCTGTGGTGGCTCAAGAGTGCTCAAGTGCAGCAACATCAAGAACTTGCTCAACGCTTGGGCCGCAATCCTTCAACCATTACTCGCTGGCTGCAACAGTATCGCCAAGGAGGTATCAGTGAGTTGCTGCGCCTCAAGAAGTCACCGGGTCGTCCACCGGAAATGGATGGTGAGATGCTGCGGCAACTGGAAGAGCGTTTGGCACAACCGGAGGGATTCAAAAGTTATGGGGAGGTCGAACAGTGGGTGCGAAGCGAATTGGGCAAAGCCGTGAAATACAAAACGGTGCATAAAACCGTGCGTTATCGGCTGAAAGCAAAATTGAAGGTGCCTCGTCCTCAAAGCATTCAGCAAGATCCGCAAGCAGTCACCTTGTTTAAAAAAACATCCCCCTTGCCCTTCTAACTTTGCAGAACCTGTTTGGTCAAGGCAAACGGTTGCGGTATTTGTGCCAAGATGAGATGCGCTTGGGACTGAAAACGGAGACAGGGCGAGTCATCACTGCTTGTGGAGTGAAGCCGATGGCGAAAGTAGCGTGGAAGCGAGATAACTTCTGGGTCTATGGAGTCGTTGAACCGCTGAGTGGATGGCACTTTGAGCAGGAGTATACTCAGCTCAACTCTGAGCAGTTTCAATCCTTCCTAGATGCACTTTCAACGGAACTTGGCGAGGATCGGGCACTGATTCAATTAGACCGAGCGCAAGCGCATCAAGCTCAGAGTTTGCGTTGGGCAGAGAATCTGATTCCGGTACTGCAACCTGCTCACTCACCAGAGTTGAATCCAGCAGAACGATTGTGGCAGTATCTCAAATCTCAGCTAGAGGGCGAGCACTTCACAACGATCGCACAGATGCAGAAGCGATTGAGCCAGATTTTAGGCGAACTCCTTCCCGAACAAGTCGCTTCATTGACCAGTTATGATTTCATTTTAGAAGCCCTATTCTATGCAGCCTTAAATTGAATTGGTATGAGGAATTATTAGTCTAAAATTATTCGCCTTCATTCACACATACAGGCAACCCATCCAGGTGTAAGCAGCGGAGACTAGCGAGTTATAGATAGATGGATTTAGATAAACCCCTAGGTACAGTCATTCAAGGCTCCCTTAGCCAAGGACTCGAAGTCCGATTAAATCCAGATGTGTCTGTAGAAGACATGCGGGTGGGCAAGTTTTTGGTCGTTCAGGGAGCGCGATCGCGGTTCTTCTGCATGTTGACTGATGTCACCCTAGGAACCGCCAGCACTCGCATCTTTGCCAATCCTCCTGATCCTGGCAATACCTTTCTCCAAGAAGTGCTCGCCGGAACGGGCACCTTTGGCACCATCGACTTAACCCCGATGTTGATGTTCACGCCAGAACCCGAAGAACCCATTAGCTATTCTGCCAATGGCAAGTCAAAGAAAACCAAAGGTAGCAAAGCTGCTCGTGCCGCTGAAGATAAAAGCGACTCCACCGCTAGTTTGCCGCTGCTTGCTTCCCTAACGCCTCAAAGCAGCAGCAACATCGAGCTGATGCCCGTCAAAACAATTCCTAGTCACTTCAGCCAAGTGCATGAAGCCAGCGATCGCGACTTTCGAGCTGTATTTGGTTGGGAAGATGACCCCCATCGACGCAACTTTGCGATCGGGCAACCGATTGATATGGATGTGCCCATCTGCCTCGATTTGGATCGCTTTGTCGAGCGCAGCAATGGTGTCTTTGGTAAGTCGGGAACCGGAAAATCTTTTCTAACTCGATTGTTGTTGTCGGGGATTATCCGCAAACAAGCGGGAGTCAACCTGATTTTTGATATGCACTCGGAATATGGCTGGGAAGCCGTCCGAGAAGGCAAGCAATTTAGTACAGTCAAAGGACTGCGGCAACTATTTCCTGGTCAGGTGCAAATTTACAGCCTCGACCCCGAATCCACCAAGCGGCGGGGGGTGCGGGACGCCCAAGATCTGTTTATCAGCTTTGATCAAATTGACGTAGAAGACTTGATGCTAGTGCGAGGAGAACTCAACCTCTCCGAAGCTAGCTTGGAGAACGCGATTATTCTCCGCAACGAGTTTGGCAAATCTTGGATTACTCGCCTGCTCTCCATGAACAACATGGAAATTCAGGAGTTTTGCGAGACCAAGATGGGGAGTAAGTCCTCCATCATGGCTCTACAGCGCAAACTCAACCGTCTAGAAGAACTGAAATACATTCGCAACACCTGCCCCCACAACTATGTGAGTCAGATTCTCGATTCGATTGATGCGGGCAAGCATGTGGTGATTGAGTTTGGCTCTCAGTCGAATATGCTCTCTTACATGTTGGCAACGAATGTGATTGCGCGGCGGATTCACGCGGCTTATGTGCGAAAAGCTGAGAAGTTTTTGCAGAGTAAGAACCCAAGCGATCGCCCCCAGCAACTAGTCATCACGATCGAAGAAGCCCATCGTTTTCTCGACCCCAGCACTGTCAGCCAAACCATCTTCGGCACGATCGCCCGTGAGATGCGGAAGTACTTCGTTACCTTACTAGTAGTAGATCAGCGGCCCTCAGGCATTGATAACGAAGTCATGTCTCAGATTGGTACTCGCATTACCGCACTCCTGAACGACGAGAAAGATATTGATGCCATCTTCACCGGAGTTTCTGGGGCACAAAGTCTCCGTTCGGTATTATCTAAGCTAGACTCAAAACAGCAGGCTCTGATCCTGGGGCATGCAGTCCCCATGCCTGTCGTCATTCGTACTCGTCCTTACGACGAAACCTTCTACGCAGAGATTGGAGATGTGCCTTGGGAAGAAATGCCCACCGCAGCCGTCTTCAAAGCCGCAGAATCAGCTAAAGCAGACTTGGGGTTTTAGTGAAGTAGGTAGAAAGACAGGAAGCAGAAGGGGTGTAGCCGCTGCTATTAAAACCCCCTTATTAAGAAGCCATAGTTCCTCCGCAACCTAGTGAGGCTTTCTCCACATATAGCCTCTCTATAAGTTCGGTTTTCACCCTACCAAGGTGGTCTCCGGCTAGGGGAAACTGCGCCATTATAGTAGAAGAACTTCTTAGAGCACCTCTCCAGAAATGCCACTTCGCTAAAGTTAGAGCTAAAATAGAAAATTTTCCAGTAAATTCTCAAGTTTTGCTTGACGGGATCATACTCTAGGATGAATCTTTTTTGCTTTCCTGGAGTCTAAACTTATAGCACAATCGAGTAAAGCAAACTCATACTGAGTACGAATTTTCAGGAGTTTGTTGCCACTACTGGGTTAAATATTATGGAATCGGGTCCACCTGCATCCTAAAAGTTACGGGCACGAAGTTTCAAGCTAATTCATCACCTGTAGACAGAGGTTAGCCTCATCCTCTGAATTTTTACTTCTCTGACTTGAACGAGGTAGATTTCGTCAGGGAAGAGCTTGGTCATTGTGTCTAGTTGGCTGCCCGTTCCTACTTCAAGCTTTCATTTACCTTCTCTTTCGCCCCCAGTCTCTTTCTAGAATTCCGCAATCTCTACTTTTACTGAGTTCATCACAGATCCATGCCTACTGTTGATTCTAAAACAAAAACAAAAGCTGCTAGCCCCATGTTCACTGTTGACATGGTACGCACCTACCTACACGAGATTGGACGGGTGCCCCTGCTAACCCACGAGCAAGAAATTGTTTTTGGGAAGCAAGTCCAGCAAATGATGGCTCTGATAGAAACTAAGGAAAAGCTGGCGAAGAAGTTGCGTCAGGAACCAACTCAAGCTGAGTGGGCAGCACAAGCAAAGCTCAGCGAAGAAGAGTTAACCAAAACCTTGACTCAGGGCCGACGAGCTAAGCAAAAGATGATTGAGGCGAACCTGCGTTTAGTCGTGGCGATCGCGAAGAAATACCAGAAGCGTAACCTGGAGTTCCTGGATTTGATCCAAGAAGGCACCCTAGGTCTAGAGCGTGGTGTAGAGAAGTTTGACCCCACTCGTGGTTATAAGTTCTCAACCTATGCCTACTGGTGGATTCGCCAAGCCATTACTCGCGCGATCGCTCAGCAAGCCCGGACTATCCGCTTGCCCATCCACATCACCGAGAAGCTCAACAAGATCAAGAAGGTACAGCGTGAGCTAGCTCAGAAGTTAGGTCGGGCTGCTAGCCCCGCCGAAATTGGCGAAGCTCTAGAGCTAGAACCCGCTCAGATTCGGGAGTACCTGACCATGGCGCGTCAGCCTGTGTCTCTGGATCTACGGGTCGGTGACAATCAAGACACCGAACTGCAAGACCTCTTGGAAGACCAGGGGCCTTCACCTGAGCACAATATGACTCAGGATTTGCTCCGCCAAGACTTGCAAGATTTGCTGGCAGAACTCACTCCCCAACAGCGGGAAGTCTTAACCCTCCGCTTCGGCCTGAACGATGGCAAAGAGTTGTCTCTCGCCAAAGTCGGTGAACGCCTCAATATTAGTCGTGAGCGTGTACGCCAACTAGAGCACCAAGCCCTCAATCACTTGCGTCGTCGTCAGGAGACCGTACGTGAGTATCTGGCTAGCTAATCATCACTCTTAGGGATGCGATCGCTCGCGTCCCTATTTTTTATTTTTATGTATTGATAAGGTATTTAAAGTTTCCGAGAAGATATTGGCTCTGCAATCGGGAATCGGGAACTAAACCTTTGTAGAACTGAACAGTACCTTTAGCAACACCCTTTTGAGTGTTTCCTCATATCGTCCAGATACCTACCTCTAGGTAGCAATTAATTCTCCCATTTGATTGAACAGTTGCACAGGTATTCTGGGTTACGGTGTGAATATTGAGGTTTGTCGTTAAGTATTGATGGAGGAAACTACGGTGACTAATCCATACATCCGTTCTCTCTCGCCGTGGCGTACTCTGCAACGCATGACCCAGACAGGTTTAGGCATTTTGCTGCTAACGAGTCTCTCTGCTGGAGGGCTGCAAGCTACGATCGCCCAGCCAGCAGTGTCTAGCAAAAGTCCTGCTAAAAGCTCGGTTAACAGCAAGACCAGTGCTCTCGCAGACGGCACCTATCTGTATGGTGAGTCGCCAGAAGCAGAGCAGATTGGTAGTGCTTACATGGTCTTTCAAGTTACTCAGGGCGATGTGGTAGGTGCCTTCTACATGCCACGCTCGTCGTTTGATTGCTTCTCTGGCCGTTTCGAGCCAGGTAAATTAGCCCTAAACGTGGTTGATACTTACGAGCAAGCTACACATCCCTACGCGATCGCGCTTGAGCAAAACAGCACTGTGGCCTCTAATGGCACTCAACCCACGGTAGGCGAGATTGGCTTACAAGGCTTCCAGCGCTTAGCTAAGGTTAGTGACAATGACCAGCGCATCCTGAGTATGTGTCAGAGCAACTTCCAAAAAAATCAGGCTAAATAGAACATTTGCTCGCTAGCTCAGCTAAGGCTCGGTAGACTGGGGAAAGCCACGCTATAGATCTGGTTATGCCTCGCTTTCTCCACGTTGCTGACGTGCATTTAGGGCTCGATCGCTACGACACTCCCCAGCGCACCAAGGATTTCTTCTTAGCTTTTCGCGATGTGCTAGAGCGTTACGCCATTAATGAGCAAGTTGATTTTGTCCTAATCGCTGGAGACTTATTTGAGCATCGGCAGGTGTTGCCCGCAGTGCTGAACCAGGCCCAGGTTTGCTTTGAGATGCTGCGAGAAGCTGGCATTCCAGTCTTAGCGATCGAGGGCAACCATGACAACCGACCCTACGCCACTAAAACCAGTTGGCTGCGCTACATGGCTGACTGGGAATATGTAATTCTGCTAGAACCCAAGGAAGATGCGGAGGAGGGCGAAAACCTCTTTGATCCTTGGACTCCCGAAGCTAAAGCAGGGGGCTATATTGATTTACCCTGTGGAGTGCGAGTCTTAGGCTCTCGCTGGTATGGTGCCTCTGCTCCACAGATGATTGAGAAATTAGCCAATAGCATTCGGCAACTACCACCAGGACCCCCCCACACCGTCATGATGTTTCATCATGGTATGGATGGTCAAATTGCTCGTTACACAGGGGCCTTGAGGCTAGAGGCAGTAAATCCGTTGCGTCAAGCAGGAGTGGAGTATTTGGCGCTGGGGCATATCCATAAAAACTATGAGCTAGAAGGCTGGATTTTTAATCCTGGCTCCGTTGAGGCTAACAGTATTGCTGAGAACCTTCAGCAGAATGCGCGTGGTGTCTATCTCGTGGAGATTGATGAGACAGGAATTCGAGCGGAGCTGAAACAAGATTATTATCAGCGCCGGATGATTCGCCTCAGTCTGGAAGCGAACAAGCAACAAACGCAAGCCGAACTAGAGCAAGCCGCAATTGCTTACATTCAAGCCGCAGCAAAATCTGGCAAAACCCAAGAGGCGATCGTGGAAATGCGAATTCACGGTCAGGTCGGCTTCAACCGCTTGGATCTCAATGTACGCGATTTGCGGGACAAGCTCCATCAACTCAGTGAAGCACTAATCTTTTTGCTGAAATACGACGCGATCGGCACAGAATACGAAACGCCGATGATTGGCAACGGCGAGGAACCACCCCATCGAACTGCAATTGAGCTACAAGCCTACACCGATTTGTTGGCTGCGAATAATGCTTACCAAGATCAGGCAGGTGCGATCGCCAAAGGTTTAGTAGAACTAAAAGACTTAGTCCTCGACAGCCGCCCCGAAACCGAACTCTATGAACTTGCCCAACAACTATTAACGACTACAACAGACAGTCTAGTGAATGCTCTACAGCCCAGCACGCTGCTTGATGCTTCAGAAGTCATCTGAGGTGGCAGGGTGGGTACGCTAAAGACATCAGTTTGTCCTCAGGTTCAACATTAGGAAAGATACTTATGAACTTTACTCCGCAGCAAGCTTCAGCTGAGGGCTTTGTCGCGCCAAATCCTGGTTCTGCTACTGATAGAACGAATGTGATTGTTCCTGCAAACTATCTACGAATCAAAGACTTCTTACCTGTAGAAGAGCGCGATCAACTCTTCGAATACGTGTTGCAGCAGGAGCCAAATTTTGTGGCAGCCAGAGTTCAAGCAGCAGATCTAACTTATCGGCAAGCCAAAGTTCTCTACTCATTTCCACAATTCGCAGATGCAATGACATCTCTGGTGGAACTACTCCTACCCGATGTCTTGAGCCAACTAGGATTACCTTTATTCCCTATCTCTCGAATTGAAGCTCAGTTAACCGCTTATAACGATGGGAATTATTACATTACTCATAACGATAAAGATTCTCCTGAATCTGCAAGCCGACAAATTAGCTACATTTACTACTTTCATCAGAAACCTAAACCATTCTCAGGAGGTGAGTTACGCATATATGATTGCAAGTCTGAAGGGAATAAGTTTGTCGTAGCCGACTCTTTTCAGACGATTGAGCCGATTGACAATAGCATTGTCTTTTTTCAAAGCGGCTATGCCCATGAAATTCTTCCGATTCGCTGTCCATCCCAAGCTTTTGCAGATAGCCGATTTACCTTAAATGGTTGGGTACGCAGTGAGTCATAGGAGTAGAAAGTAGAAATTAACTATAATGCTTCTCGTTCTACACGAATTAGGTTTTCGGTGACGTTCTCAAAGGTGTCATCGTGGCTGATGATGAAGAGTTGATGGAAGGATTTGATGTTGGCGATCGCTTCAGCCAATTGCTCTCGTCGCGATCGATCCATATTAGTTGTGGGTTCGTCAAAGAAGGCAACATCAATATCTGCCAAAACCTTCAGTAAGGCGAGACGCACCGCCAGGGCTGCGCACATTTGCTCTCCCCCTGATAAGCTCCTGAATGTGCGCCAGTAGCCACCTTCTTGAATGCGGATTTCGTAGTCACCTGTCCACTCCAGAGCTACATTCTGACGGTTGATTAGTTCGCGGAAGAGTTTGTCAGCCTCGCGGGAAATCTCCTCGATGTAGAACTTGGTAATCCTTGGCCCTGCTTGGTTGTAGACTTGGCGAGCATCGCTGATAAACTGCTGCACTCGTTGCCGTTCTAACAAGTTAACTTGGGCCTGAATCCGCTGGTCTGCGATCGCTTGCAACTCTGCTAGCTGGTGCTCAATTTGATAGAGGAATTTCTGCTTTTGAGGCAACCCCCCCTCAATTTGATCTTTTTGGCTGCGAACAGCGTTGTAAGTGGCTTCAGCTTCTTGCAGATGTCGCGGGTCGTAGGTTTCTGCCAGTTGTGCTAACTGCGCCTGCACGATCGCTTGGTTGGTGGTTAAGGTGCTAAGTTGGGCGATCGCGGCCTCAAAATTTGCTTCTAGAGTCGGCAACTGCTCGGCATCTTTTTGATTTTGCAAGTACAAATCTCGCGCGGCCTGCTGCCTCACTTTTTGAGTTTTTTGCACTTCTATTTGGTCTGGCAGATCGACAAATTCTGCTAATTGAGCTTCTAGGTGAGTCACTGCTTGAGCAACTTCCATCTGAGCTTGCTGAGCTTGGTCGTATTGCATCTGCAATTGGGTTTGCTGCTGCAACTCCTGCTGGCGAAGTTGGCTACGGCCTCTCGGATTACCTAGAGCAGCAACTTCAGCGGCAACTTCCAGCTTTTGTTGTTGCAAGGTTGCTTGGTTCGCAAGTTGAGTTTGTAAATGTTGAAGTTTGGCTTGCAGTTCAGCTGTCTCTTGTTGCAAAGCCGTCTGTTTGCCCAGCAAAGTTTCTAGCCCAGCCAAGTGTGTGCGCTGTTGATAGGCTGTTTCCAGTTGGCGTTTTACTTCCCTTAGCTGTTGCTCTAGTTTGCTGGCAGAAACCTGCTCCGATAAATCGCCTAGGATTTGCTGCAAGTTTTCGAGAATTTCGTTGTTCAGGTCTACTCCTGCCTGAAGTGTGGCTAAAGCAGAGTCTACCGAGGCGGCGAGCAAAGGTACCGATCGCTGAAGTTCTTGCAAACCCGCGATCGCAGTGGCAGCATCACTCAAATAGCGATCGCGTTGAGTTTCTCCATGAGAGACGATCTGGCTGAGGTCAGCTTCAAACTGTTTGGCAGCGGCAATGCGGCTGAGCTGTTCTTGCAGGCGATCGCGCTGTTGCTCCCAGGTAGGAATTTGTCCCAAAACAGCCTCAAAGCTACGAATTCGCTCGATTTCTGGACCCAAATGTTCCAATTCACCTTTTAACTTGGCTAATTGCTTAGTGACGTTCTGCCGCTCTAACTCGGCGCTAAACAATTGTTGGAGTTGTTGGGCGATCGCTTCTTGGGCTTGCTCTAGCTCAGCTTGCTGCTGGATTAAGGGTTGCAGTTGCTCAATTTCTTGCTGGGCTGCGGTCAAGTTTTCGAGTTGCAGAGTCAGTTTAGTGAGCTTGGCTTGCGAGTTCTCCCAAGTCATTTGATAGCCTTGGCGCTGTTTCAGCAGAGCTTGCTGTTGTTTGCTTTGGCGATCCAGGGCTTGCAAGGCGGATTCTGCTTGCACAAAGGTTTGATAACCCGCTCGATTGGCTTCGCAGGTGGCTACTGCTTGCTTTGCCCGTTGGAGTGACTGCTCTAGCAACACATTGGTTTGGCGCTGTCCAGTCAATTGCACTTGCAAAGTCGAGAACTGAACTTCCAGTTGCTGGATTTGGTGTGATTGAGCGGTGAGGCGATCTTTTTGGTGCTGGAGTTGCTCCAGTTGGGTTTGGAGTTGCTGTAAAGCAGTCTTATCTTTGGTTACTTCTTGCTGCAAATCAGCCCGTTGAGTGTGCAGCAAATCCCAATCGCGCAGGTTCTCGGTATAGTACGCGATCGCCCGCTCTAGTTCTTGGACTTGCTGCTGAGCATATTTTTCTAGGTCTCGCGACTTTTCAAAAGCTTGTTTGTACTCATCCACGCGCAGGATGCGATCGAAGACTTTGCGCCGCTCGTCCGCCGCTTTCTTAAAGTCTTCGGTAAAGGTGCCTTGCGGAATGCCAATTGTGTCGGCAAACAATTTGGGCAAGTCAGTTTCTTTGGCAACGCCCAAATGCTCTTTCAGCCAGGGCAAGACATCACTGACATTCTTCAGGTCTAGCCGTTGGCGAATTTGTGGGTCAAAAATCTCATAGCCCTTGCTGGTACAACGCTGCACGCGATAAGTGCGCCCATCCCCTCTGGAAGTAAAGGTGACACTGACTTGAGCGCTGGCTGCACCCCGACGGATTAATTCTTCTTTGGTATAACTGGAGTAGTTAAACAGCGCCCAAGCGATCGCCTCTAAAATGCTGGTTTTGCCTGCCCCATTCTCTCCACAAATCGCGTTGGTTCCGGGCTGAAACTCAAAGTAGCGATCGCTGTGGGCTTTAAAGTTTTTGAGACTAATCGAAAGAATTTCCATAAACTCAATTCTAGAGTTTGAATTTCGGCTTGGACTTGCTCACGGAAAATTCAAACTCTAAAATCTAAAATTCGATTCCTGGTTGAGCTTTTACACCTTGTTCCTTGAAGGGGTGCTTCACCAAAGTCATTTCAGTCACTAGATCTGCCCGCTCAATCAAAGCCGCAGGCGCACCCCGTCCCGTCAGAATGACGTGAGAATCCTCTGGTTTCTGCTCCAGACCTGCTAAGACATCCTCGACCGCTAAATATCCCAGCTTTAGAGCAATATTCACTTCATCGAGCAGCACCAAGCGAAATTCTGGATTACGGATATAGGTTAAAGCGGTATTCCAAGCTTCCTGAGCTTTTTGGATGTCGCGATCGCGGTCTTGAGTCTCCCAGGTGAAGCCCTCACCCATCGCATGAAATTCCAGTTGCTCACCCCAATGGCTAAAAGCTGCTTTCTCCGCTGGCTCCCAAGCGCCTTTGATAAACTGCACGATTGCCACCTTGTAACCGTGACCGAGCGATCGCAGCACCATCCCCAAAGCAGCGGTAGTTTTACCCTTGCCGTTGCCCGTATTGACCACAATCAAGCCTTTTTCCAGCGATCGCTCAGCTAGGCGCTGTTCTTGCACTTCTTTGCGCCGTTGCATTTTCTGCCGATACTGGTCGTCTGTCAGGCCCGCTGCTTCGGGTGAAGCTGAGTCTGTAGCGGCTGAGGTGTCAAGATTTGGATTCATTGAACTAGTTATCCGAAAGGCTCTGTAGCGATCTTAAAGTCTAAGTCGAAGCTCGGTGGAACGGTTGCTAATTTAACGAACTTAATCGAAATCTCCCAAGCAGCCATCCCAAGGCTGCTCTTCTGAGCCTTCTGCTAAAGCTGCCATATCGCCGTTGTAGTGAGCGTTAATCGACATCGCTTTCTGTTGCAGTCGCTCTGGGACATAACGCAAATCTACAGGCAAACCATGAGCTACTAGGAACTCAGCTAATTGCTCAGGATGCAGGTAAACACCCTCGGCATGTAGCCGTTTCAGCATGTGACTAAAGCTATGCCAATGCTGCCGAGATGAAGAATGAGAAGTGGTGTGGTGCAATGCAGAAGGCAAGGCTGGAGGTGTAGGCATGGCATGACCTCAGAAACGGGCTGAGCAGTTAAATATGCCGTATTAGCTTTTTGATGAAGTTTTTTATGGCGTCGTCTCCAGTTTATCTTGTTTCTTCGCCTAATTTGCTTGACTAAAATAGAGCAGATATTGTAATGCTCAAGACGAAAAATCGTAAAGGAACGCCTTCAGGAGTGGCATACTCACCCAAGGGGTAGAGAAAGCCGTAAGAACCTGTACTTTGGGCAGGTCTGTTTGGGGAATCCCAGCAATTTCCGTACTTTTAATGAACTGATCTCAAACGTGGGTGTTAAACTGTAGCAGTTGGTGTTTGAGGTCGCGTATAAAGCCTTGAAACTCCTTTCCTTGGTCGGGTACCCGTGGAGACCACTTTGGTACCTGGAAATGAAATTGAAGCGGAAACGGCAGTGCGATCCCGCACTATCTTGGGCTGACCGTTGTGAAGCACCCAGTATGAGCTGATCGGCCTGTAACTACAAGGTTCGCGATTGCTAGTAGATACTCTTGCTGAGTCAGAGGATAAGCAATCCTATCTCTAGAAATAGTGGCGAACTGGGTCGATCGCGCTCCTTAGGTGGAGTCTTTTTGAATTAAATAGCTGGATTAATGGTTCTGATGTTTTCAGATTTATCAGAGCTTTTAGTCAAGGGATATTGATCTGTACGATGTCCTTTTTCATCTGGCCTAGGGAATTCTGTGCCTAGGTTTAGCTGATGCAGCAAACATAAGTTTTGAGTCTGTGGAGTTCTGCCACTACTGGACAGAGCGACAGAATCGAATCTCTTGGTTGTTTGGGTACCTACTCACCTAAGCTCCGCCAATTTCGTTGACCTAATCGGATCACATGACTTTGAAAGTTTCTTTCAAGGTTGCAGATAAGAAAACCTAGTGGCGTTTGAGTTGATTGAACTGGGCTTCCTAGCTCGTGTCATCAACGGCGATCGCATTAGGTAGCTGCGTGTCCATTTCTCCTCTTCTTTATGCTTTTTGTTCTTTTTGGAGCGTACAAATGTCGAAATTGCTCAGCCACAAAATCGCACCCGCCCCCATGCCTGCTGAAATCAGCGTCGTTGATTTAATCGACGGCTATTTCACCGCTTACAACTCCGCTCGCCTGCGCGAGATTTGTCACTTACTGAGCCAAGAAGTGATGCAGGAGGGCGTAACTGTTGGGGTGAGTTTGTCTGGCGCAATGACTCCAGCTGGGTTCGGAGTTTCAGTCCTGGCTCCCCTGATTCGGAATGGCTTTATTGACTGGATGATCAGCACGGGCGCTAATCTCTACCATGACATGCACTATGGTTTGGGGTTGAGCCTCTATTCCAGTAACCCCTTTTTGGATGACGTGAAACTGCGCCAAGAAGGCCGCATCCGAATTTACGATATTGTGTTTCACTACGATGTACTGCTGGAAACCGACGCCTTCATTCGCGAGATTTTGCGGGCTGAACCGTTCCAAAAGCGCATGGGTACGGCAGAATTTCACCATTTGCTGGGCAAGTATGTCCGAGAAGTGGAGAAACAACTCGGTGTACAAAATTCTTGCTTGTTGGCAACCGCCTACGAATGCGGCGTTCCCATCTACACTTCTTCTCCCGGAGACAGCTCGATTGGCATGAACGTAGCAGCTCTGGCGCTAGAAGGCTCCGAGTTGGTAATTGATCCTTCCTTGGATGTGAATGAAACCGCAGCGATCGCCTATGCCTCCAGGGAATCTGGCATCTCTGGCGTAGAGGGCAAGAGTGCAGCGGTAATCATTGGCGGTGGCAGTCCTAAGAACTTCCTCTTGCAAACGCAACCTCAACTGCATGAAGTGTTGGGTTTAGAGGAACGCGGCCACGACTACTTCATCCAAATCACGGATGCTCGCCCAGATACAGGTGGTCTTTCCGGGGCTACTCCTAGCGAAGCCGTGAGTTGGGGCAAAGTTGACCCGGATGAACTGCCCAGCACCATTGTTTGCTACACCGACAGCACGATCGCGCTACCCATCATGACCGCTTATGTCATCAACCAATGTGCGCCTCGTTCACTCAAGCGACTCTACGATCGCCGGGAAGAAATGCTGGCAAAACTGAAGGCTGACTACTTGGCAGCAAAAGCAGAATCGGCAACGGAGCGATCGCTGGTCGCCGTGGCTGAGACCATCAAGAGCGAAGCAGCCAAGCGCGAACCTGTGGCGACCTATCCTTGCGGCACTCCGATTCGCAAATAAACGTCACTTTTAAGTGAACGTCTTCACTCAAATTAGCTCCCCCTGACTTCGGTGAGGGGGATTTTTGTTGTCAGGGAAAAATAGCGATCGCTGTTTTAGCTCTGCTTCAGCAAGCACTTAAACAAAATCAAGATATAGTTCTGCCCAACTGACCCAAGAACGAGTATCGTTTTTGGAGGAGCCGTCCTGGTGATAGAAAGAGCTATGTCAGAATCCACGATTGAATCCATTCTTCAAGAAAAGCGCCTATTTCAGCCTGCGGCTGAGTTCTCTCAAAAAGCTCAGATCAAGAGCCTGGAAGACTACCAGCAACTCTACGATCGCGCCAAGGCTGACCCAGAAAAGTTTTGGGCCGAGCTAGCCGAGCAGGAATTGCACTGGTTTCAGAAGTGGGATCAAGTGCTGGATTGGCAGCCTCCCTTCGCCAAGTGGTTTGTGGGTGGCAAAATCAACATCTCTTATAACTGCCTCGATCGCCACTTGACCACCTGGCGACGCAACAAGGCCGCTTTGATTTGGGAAGGAGAACCGGGAGATTCACGCACGCTCACCTATGCCCAACTGCATCGAGAAGTGTGTCAGTTCGCCAATGCCCTGAAGCATTTAGGGGTGGAGAAGGGCGATCGCGTGGGTATCTACATGCCGATGATCCCGGAAGCAGCGATCGCGATGTTGGCTTGTGCGCGGATTGGCGCGGCTCACACGGTCGTGTTTGGTGGCTTTAGTGCTGAGGCATTACGCGATCGCTTGGTCGATGGTCAAGTCAAAGTAGTCGTCACAGCCGATGGTGGCTGGCGCAAAGACGCGATCGTGCCGCTGAAAACTCAAGTGGATAAAGCCTTAGCCGATGGTGCGGCTCCCAGTGTCGAGAATGTGCTGGTGGTGCGCCGAACTGGGCAAGACATCCCCATGCAACTCGGCGGTCGAGATCATTGGTGGCATGAGTTGCAGCCGCAAATGTCCGCCGATTGCCCCGCGGAACCGATGGAAAGCGAAGATTTGCTGTTTATCCTCTACACCTCAGGCAGTACAGGCAAACCGAAGGGCGTGGTGCATACCACAGGCGGCTACAACCTCTACACCCACATGACCACCAAGTGGATCTTTGATCTGCAAGACACAGATGTGTATTGGTGTACCGCTGATGTGGGCTGGATTACGGGACACAGCTACATTGTCTATGGCCCACTTTCCAACGGTGCCACGACGCTGATGTATGAAGGGGCACCCCGCGCCTCAAATCCTGGCTGCTTCTGGGATGTGATTCAAAAACATGGGGTCAATGTCTTTTATACCGCACCCACCGCGATTCGCGCCTTTATCAAGATGGGCGAAGACATACCGAAAGCACGGGATCTTTCCTCTTTGCGCTTGTTGGGCACTGTGGGAGAACCCATCAACCCCAAAGCTTGGATGTGGTACCACCGGGTGATTGGCGGTGAGCGCTGCCCCATTGTAGATACTTGGTGGCAAACCGAAACCGGGGGCATTATGATCACACCTCTGCCCGGTGCGATCGCCACTAAACCAGGCTCAGCGACCCTGCCTTTCCCTGGCATCTTGGCAGATGTAGTGAACCTAGAAGGCGAATCCGTCGGCACTAACCAGGGCGGCTACCTAGCAGTACGGCATCCCTGGCCCGGAATGATGCGGACGGTGTACGGCGATCCC
Organism: Trichocoleus desertorum NBK24; assembly: GCF_030409055.1. Taxonomy (GTDB): domain Bacteria; phylum Cyanobacteriota; class Cyanobacteriia; order FACHB-46; family FACHB-46; genus Trichocoleus; species Trichocoleus desertorum_B. Next base: position 2,855,198 of record NZ_CP116619.1, read on the forward strand.
GATCGCTTCCGCAAAACTTACTGGGAACACATCCCCCCCAAAGATGGCAAATACATCTACTTCGCAGGCGACGGTGCACGACGCGATGAAGATGGCTACTACTGGGTGATGGGCCGTGTCGATGACGTGATCAACGTAGCAGGGCACCGTCTAGGCACAATGGAGATTGAATCGGCATTGGTTTCACACCCTGCCGTGGCTGAAGCTGCGGTGGTCGGCAAACCCGATGAAGTCAAAGGGCAAGATATTGTGGCTTTCGTCACCTTAGAAGGGGGTCACACGGGCAGTGATGCTCTGAAAGCAGAACTAAAGCAACACGTGGGCCAAGAAATCGGCGCGATTGCCCGTCCCGGAGATATCCGCTTTGCCGATGCCCTCCCCAAGACGCGATCGGGCAAAATTATGCGGCGCTTGCTACGAGATCTCGCCAGTGGTAATGCCGTATCGGGAGATACTTCCACCCTGGAAGATCGCAACGTCCTAGAAGCCCTCCGGGATGAGGGTTAACTAGGATGACCTAACCCCCAGCCCCTTCCCTACAGGGAAGGGGAGACAGATTCAAAGTCCCTCGCCGAAGCGGAGATGGGTTTGGGGAGAGGTCTCGATTTTACCCTAAACCCGCTGAGCAATCACGGCATAAAAGGGATCGCCCCCTGCAACACCAAGCATTTGCAAGAAGCTGGGTACTTGTGCCCGTCGAGCGATCGCTTCTGGTTCCGAAAATCCAGGTATAGATGTGAAGTAGCGCTTCACCAGTTCTACCCGGTACTCCTCTGAGTTATCTCGCCAAGCCTGAATTGCCTTTTGGTAAAACATGCGATTAGAAAAACTGACGATCGCAATGCCTCCGGGCTTGAGAACGCGATGAATCTCAGTGAAGATCGCTTCGGGATACTGCAAGTACTGCACAGAAACCGTATTGAGCACCGCATCAAACGATTGGTCGGGTAGCGGCAGTTTCGGTTCCTGGTTGAGGTCTTGGGTAAAGCAGTGATTCAGGCGGGGATTGCGGGCTAACTCTTCGGCGTTGAGTCCATGCCCCTCGACGTGAGCAAATTCGATCTCATCCGGTAGATGGGAAACCCAACTGCTCATCAAATCCAAGATGCGCGTCTGAGGCTTCAACCGTTCGCGATACAAATCGGTGAGCTGCTGGATGAATCCTTCGTCTACGTGAGTGACAAAACGGGGCAGACCATAAAATACCGTATCTTCGGTGGGGTCTAGCTTGGTGCGATCGCTGGGTTGAAGGGGCATGATGTCGGCGGGAATGTTCTCTACTTCCCAAATTTTAATGAAGAAACTTAACGTGAGACAGTTGCTGCCAAAACTTGCTCCGCCACTTGAATTTGAGCCGCACTAAATCCAGCTTCTTGGAGATAGCTCAAAAAGGCGCGATCGCTATAGCTGCCCTCTAAAGCTAGGGCTTGCTCGTAGGCTTGAGTTGCTGCTGTGCGATCGCCTCCATCCCAGTTAATAATTGCCAGTGCCACCCAAGGATGCGGATTGCTCGGCTCCAAATCAGCAGCCCGACGCGCGGCTAAGCTGGCCCAGCCATATTCCTGCAAACGGTGAGCCGCTAAGCTGAGATTGTAATAAGGAATTTCGTTGCTGGGTTCGAGCCAAGCGGCCCAAGTGTGAGTGATGGCAGCAGAATTCAGATCTCCCTGCACTAAATAGACAATGCCTAAAGCATTGAGCGCTGGGACTGAATTGGGATCGCGATATAGCACCTGAAACAGCGATTCCATTGCTGCTACTTCTTGGCCTGCCAAATGTTGCGTCCAGCCTAAGGTAGTGCGTCCAGACAAATTGTTGGGTTCTAGCTCTACCGCTTGCTGCAAAGCGGCGATCGCTTCTGAATAACGTGCTTGTGCCCGATAAGTCAGACCTAATTGACGATATTCACTTGCAGAGGGAGCAGCTGAAACCGATGTTATTAACCACAGGCTACTACTAATGATCAACCCAGGAATTAAACCATTTCGCATCATTACCAGCCACAACAATTAAGCAGGTTTCGATTATTTTGAGTTACAAAAACTAAGCAGCAGTAACCTTTTGTGTACTCATATTTTAATAGCCTCACTAATGAGTCGTTGTTCCTCAGTCGTGAGTTCATAAAGGTCGTAGACAAATTGGTCGATTTGGCGTTCCAAGGTGTACATATGCTGCTGTAAATTGTGGCGATGTTCGGCAGCTTCGGCTACTAGTAACTGTTGCTGTAGGGATAACAAATGCTGCACTAGTGCGACTAGAGGTTGCTTTGGTAGAGGACGTAGTGAGTCGTGAGCAAGACAAATGGGCAGCGATCGCAACTGTTGCGGCCCAATTCGCAAATAGCCCCCTTTGAGGCAGTCTCCCCCGTATAAGTTGCGGTAGTAAAAGCTGATCAATTTACTGTTTAGCAGCGCCAAAAGGTAATGCAAATTCAACGAGGTGAGAATAATCACAGTGGATTTTCCCGCTAAGAAAGCTCCTGTAGCATCCACCATACATTCCAAAATTTGGGTCATGCCAGCCACAATAATTTTCGGTTGGCGAGCTTGCTGGTGTCGCTTATGCGGCAGATGAGAGTGCTGGGTCGCTGGGATGACGGGATAGCGATAGGCATGGCCCAAATAGCGTAGGCACTTGTGTCCCCACAGGTCGCAGTAGCGGTCAATGGTGCCGCTATTAATCAGCTTCAGGTCGGTCGTCTCTGGGCAAGCTTCATCTGCAATCAACGACTGCATGGCGTAGGCTTCTCCTACGGTTGCGGCTCCCAAAACTTCTGCCACTGCGGACAAGGGCGGAAATTGGGACTGCAAGCGATCGCACAACTCCGCCTGCTGCAAGCTAGCCCCCAATCGCCACGGTTTCTCTGCTTGCCAGAAATAGCGCTGGTAATCTAGCCATTGACAAGTTGCTACAGCGATCGCGCCGTTAGCGGCTACTTCCATGCGTTCGTACTGCACCTGTAAGGTTACTTTTGGCGGTTGTTTGCGAGCCGTGTAAACAATGGGATAAACCGCAACCGGAAAAATCGGCACCTTGGAGTAATCGCGGATCGTCAAAAGTTGATTCTGGACCGTTAAAAGCTGGCGAGCTTGAGCGGCATAACTGGCTGACCCTAGCTTATTCGGCACAATCAAGCTGGTTAACCCGTAAGGTTTGCACAGGGCGATCGCTTGTTCAATAAACACGCAAAACAAGTCCCAATTGCCTGAAGCGGCTTGATAGTGTTGCGTACAGTAGTGCCGCCAATCAGGAAGGTGCTCAGTCATCCACTCCGAATCCACATAAGGCGGATTGCCAATCACCACATCAAACCCACCTGCCTGCATCACCTCTGGAAACTCTGCTTGCCAGTTAAAAGCCTGGTTAGAGCTGCCCAGAGACGAAGGGGAGCGATCGCCCAATTCCTCACCAATAACGGCGTTGCCACATTTAAGGTTGTTCTCCAAATCAAACGGCTCGCTTGGAGTTTTGCCCCCCCTACCCCCCTTTCTGGTATGCCCGCTAGGGCTATATGGTGGGGGGAGCCAATCCATAGAATATTCAGAAGAATTATCTCCTATAGCCTTTTGAACTCTTATTCCCCCCGAAGTCGGGGGGCTAGGGGGGCCAAGTTTGTGACAAGCGCAGGGAATAAGGGGAATAGAAGCCATATCTAGCAAGCGGGACTGAGCCTGTGCGACTGCTTGGGCATCAATATCCACTCCATAAATGTGCTCCCGCAGAATCCGCCACCGTTCCACGATCGCCAATTCCCAAGTTCCATCACTCGCCAGTTGTAGCGGCAATTCTGTGATTAATGTGTTTCCGCTTTCGTAATCATTGATGTAGCGATCGCGATACCAAGCCAACAAGTAAGCATAGGCTCGGATCAAGAAAATGCCTTCGCCACAAGCAGGGTCAAGGATGCGGAGGTTGCCCAATAATTGTTGAGGCGTTTTGTTTGCTAACAACCGCCCGACTGTGTTCTCCACCATGTAGTCCACAACTGCCGTAGGTGTGTAACAAACCCCAATGGGCAGCTGTAGTGTCCTTGCGTCATCTGTGGCAGCAGGATCAGAAGGAACGGGTGGGGGAGGTTTGCGGTTGAGCATGGTGGGCTGTTGCCTGCAAGGTTCGCCGACCGATTTCTTGACTAATCGCAGTGAGAGATTCATTCAAGCCACTGCGAAACAGGTTGTAGAACAGCCCTTTTGGGATGCCTGCAGTGGGTTCTGCCGTAATATCTTGCGTCAGCAATACTTGAGTCACAGGAGCGCCCGGATAAGCTGCTACGGGATTAATTTGCCAATATCCTTGCAGCGTTTTCACATCGCCTTCCAGTAGCCGAAAATCAATCCGTTTTTTCGCAATTTCAATGTTCTCGGTGCGGAAACGCGATCGCCTGCTGACAAGCAATACCTGGCGCACATCCACTTGCTCCACGACTTTGCGGTTGCCCTGCGCCTCAATCACACGGCTCGAAACCACGTTGGGGAGAAATGTAGACAGATTGGCATAGTCGGTCAACACAGACCAAACCACATCTGGGGAAGCTTTGACCAAAACTTTAGCCACATAGCGACCTTGATCGCCTGTGACCACCACCTTGCCACTGCGTAATGCTACCCGCTCCGCTACCGGAAGGCGATCCAAGGGGCCGTTAAACAGTTCGGCTCTAGCTACCGAGGGAGAAGTGACAGTCAACAATACAGCGGTTGTGAGTCCTCCCAGCCTTAGCAGAGTTTTAGTTGGTGTGACTACTCCAGAGCGAGCGATCGCAGAAACGCAATTTGCCAAGATACCAGGCGTAGAAATATCAGACATAAAGTCAGAAGATAGGTCAGAAGCTATTGGCAATTGTCTCTGACCATAACCTGTCGTCCCATTGAATGCTACTGGCACCCTAGAAGTCTTTAGCTTGCCGAATCTAACGCTAAACTCAGCGCTAACTGGAGTTCTGGACGGGGTTTGGCATCAGCGGGTAAAGGTTCTGGCTCCGCTTGTACGCCTGGACAATAGCGAGCATAGGTGCAGCGATCGCAATGCCCGCCAGTCGTAGGTTCCCAAGCGGCATCGGTTCGCAATCGTAGCGCCAAATCACTAATGGCTGACTCAACTCGCTGTTTATGGTCTGGTGTGACCTCAAAGCTGATTTTCTCGCCTGTACGGAGATAGATCAAGCTCAATCGCCGTAGTGTTTGCGGGTAGGTTTGCTCTAAGGCCAAGTAATACAGCCCAATTTGTAGATTAATTTCTGCTGGGTCTAGTAGTTTAGTGTCTTTGTTGGATTTATAGTCGATCAGCTCCAAGCCATCGGATAAATAATCGAGGCGATCGTAACGCCCCGCCACGGTAAATTCTAGATTTTCCACCTGAAGCGAACCTTGAATTTTGCCTTCGACTGCCAAGGGTCGAGCGATCGCGCTTTGGCCCACAATAAAGCGCTCGTGGTACCGCTGCAACATCATCTGCCCTGCTGCTACCTGGTTAGGACTGAGTCCTTGAGTGTGCTGGCTCCAGCAATATTCCACCCAATCGAGTCCTGGAATTGGTTCTTGATAGTGCCAATCTCGGTAAATCTGGGCTAAAGCTTCGTGCAACGCCGTACCCAGAGCCGCAGACCCAAAAAAGGCAGCGGTTTTAATTCCACGTTCGTAACGGAAATAGTAGGACTGGGCACAGCGATGGTAGGTTTGCAGCTTGGTGGCAGAAAGGTGGTAAGCCATGAATGACCCAGGAGGAAGTGAGGACAGAGCGCTACGACGATTTTAGGAGGACTCCCCCGCTAGTTGCAGAATTCGTTGCCAATGTTCAGGTGAGACTGGCACCACTGAAAGCCGACTAATCCGCAATAAATCAAACCCTTCAAAACTGCTGTCTTGCTTAATCTGAGCCAAAGTTACAGGCTGCGACAGCGATCGCACAGCTTTCACATCCACCACGGCCCGTTTCGAGTCGTCGAGGGCAGGGTCGGCATAAGGCTCACTCACCACTTCAGCCATCCCTGTGGCTCGGCGTTCATCACCTGTGTGATAGATCAGCGCCAAATCTCCTGGCTGCATGGTGCGGATGTGCTTCAGCGCTAAATTGTTATTCACCCCATCCCAAATTGTGCGCCCATCTCGTTCCAAGTCTGCATAGCTATAAACGTCCGGTTCACTCTTCAGCAACCAATAAGCCATCGCGATCGCGCTCCTCACCAACCAAGTCTGTAAGTTTCTAAAAATGTAACCAATCAGACTTTGTACCACTGGAGATGACAGATTAGAACCATCAAAGCCATTTAGTCGCCTGTTTGCGATTGTGAGGAGGAGCCATCCCATGTACCAAGCTCAATTATCCCATCGCCCCCACACCACCTGGCAGCGCTGGAAAGCGTTACCGATCGCCTTAGGGCTGCTGAGTTTAACCTTTGCCAACCCTGTTCTAGCTCAAGAAAGAGCCCAGGAAAAAATGCTGAGAACCCTCACTGTGACTGGCCGTGGCATAGAAATGATTCCCACCACTCTGACTCAAGTAGAACTAGGGGTGGAGGTGCAAGGCAAAACTGCAGAAGCAGTGCAGCAAGAAGCTGCCAAGCGTTCCTCAGCCGTCGTCAATTTGCTCAAGGCGCGCAATGTGGAGAAACTGCAAACCACAGGCATTACCCTGAACCCCAACTACAGTTACGAAAACAACACGCAACGCTTGGTCGGCTACATCGCCACCAACACCGTCAGCTTCCGGGTCGATACGCAACGGGCAGGCACCATCATTGATGATGCAGTCAAAGCAGGAGCGACGCGAGTTAATGGTGTGAGTTTTGTGGCTCCAGACCCCGCGATCGCCGCCGCTCAAAAACAAGCGCTACGAGAAGCTACCCAAGATGCCCAACAGCAAGCCAACGCTGTTTTAGAGGCACTCAACTTCACGGCTCAAGAAATCGTCAGTATTCAAGTGAATGGAGCCAGTGCCCCACCGCCTCGCCCCGTCATGGCCTTCTCTAAATTGCAACGCGCCGAAATGGCTGATACGCCTGTAGAGGGTGGCGAACAACAAGTCGATGCCAGCGTCACCCTAGAAATTCGGTACTAACCATCCATACAAAAAGGGCAGGCTCAAACCTGCCCTAATATCAAAATTACAAGATACCGAAATTAGGCGTTCCTGCTAAAATTCATCATCGCCGCCGTAATTGTTCATGGAACCAGCGTCATTGTCCCGCTTGGAGCCTAGCAGTTCTAAGCGATCGACTCGAATCACAGGCTTGGAACGAGTTGCTCCTGTATTGCGGTCTTGCCAAGACTCAAACTTGAGTGCTCCACTAACGCCAATCAAGCTGCCTTTACGTACATAGTCAGCCGCTACTTGGGCCGTTTTGCCCCACAGCTCCAAATTAAACCAGTCTGGCTGGTCGCTGTTGCGAGTTCGGCGATCGACCGCCAACGTTAAGTTGCACACTACGCTACCCGACTCGAAAAATTTCACATCGGGGTCTCCCCCTACTCGACCGACTAAAGTAACAACATTAAGACTCATAGGATTATCAGTACAGAGCTTTAGTACAAGCGTACCTATAGTATATCGAAAGTTTTCTGGCTGTGGCCGCAATTTAATGGGTTGTGAGGAGTGGGCTACTGCTCCCCTCAAAATCGCTAAAACATGCCACTAAAAAACCTGCGACCCTTAGTGGTTATAAGGTTCAATTTATCACTAATTTAAGGATGCAAATATTGTTAAGTTCTGTCGCGATTAGTCGTTAAGATAAAAGTTATCAAGACCAAACAAATTCGAAATTTTTCCTGATTCCAGCCTGCAATCCTAGGAATGTGACTAAAGATTCGTCAAGGTTATCGTAATTAGCTGGATTTACAGTTAACCTGAAGCTAACTAGACTCAGGATAAAAAACGTAATAAAATCCACCTCGGCTACATTGTATTCAGGCGCGGCAGCATTTCGTTTAGGGGCGTAGAAACTAGTGGGTCTTTTCAGTCGTTTTTCCTTATCTCGGGACATGGGTATCGACCTCGGTACCGCCAACACACTAGTTTATGTATCGGGTAAAGGGATCGTTCTCCAAGAACCTTCCGTAGTTGCGATCGATCAAGATGATCGAGTGCCTTTAGCGGTCGGAGAAGATGCCAAGAAAATGCTAGGACGGACCCCTGGGAATGTAGTGGCACTGCGTCCCCTAAGGGATGGCGTAATTGCTGACTTCGACACCGCAGAGTTGATGTTGAAGCATTTTATTCGGCGGGTGCATGAAGGTCGCACGCTGGTTTCCCCCCGGATTGTCATTGGTATTCCCAGTGGGGTTACGGGTGTAGAGCGTCGGGCGGTCATGGAAGCAGCTTCGCAAGCGGGTGCCCGTGAAGTCTATTTGATTGATGAGCCAGTTGCCGCCGCAATCGGTGCAGGTTTGCCTGTCGCAGAACCAACGGGCAACATGATTATCGACATTGGTGGTGGTACTACTGAAGTCGCTGTATTGAGTTTGCAAGGGACTGTACTGAGTGAGTCGGTACGGGTCGCGGGTGATGAGTTGAGCGAATCGATCACCCAGTACATGAAGAAAGTACACAACTTGGTGATTGGGGAACGTACAGCCGAAGAAATTAAAATTCGCATCGGTTCTGCTTACCCCACCAATGAAGTGGATGAAGCCATGATGGAAGTCCGGGGTTTGCATTTACTGTCTGGGTTACCTCGTACCGTTACGATCAAGGGGCCAGAAATTCGTGAGAGCATGTCCGAGCCTCTCTTGGTGATTGTTGAGGCTGTTAAGCGCACCTTAGAACGCACTCCCCCAGAACTGGCAGCGGACATTATTGATCGCGGCATCATGTTGGCAGGTGGAGGCGCATTGTTAAAAGGGATTGACACCCTGATTAGCCACGAAACTGGAATTGTGGTTCACGTTGCTGCCGATCCACTGAGCTGTGTTGTATTAGGCACGGGTCGGGTTCTGGAGAACTTTAAGCAGCTAGAACGGGTGTTTAGTGGCCGCTCTCGGCATATGTAACTGCATCCGCTGGATTTTGTGCAGTGTGACCAAGTTTCTTGTGCAGGGGGTGGCGATCGCCCACTCCCTTACCTTGTAGAGCAGTAACAGACTGCTTGGTTTCAACTTGAGTGCTGCTTCATTCTGTTGCACAACGCTCTACGCGACTCATGCTGCTCTACTGAGTGGATTTATGCAGAATCATACCTGCTCTTACCTGAGCGATCGCTTCTTGTAAGCCTTCCTTTGACCTAGCGCTAACCCGCTTTAAACAAAGGGGAAAATTTCAGCAACCTTAGGGATTCTCAAACCGTAAGCTCAAATCAAGATATTTTAGATTGCATGTATACACTGCGTCGCTGGTGGGATCGATATGGCATAAAAATGTTGCTAGTGGGTGTTACCCTGAGCACTGCCTGGATGGTTCGGGAGACCCAAGGAGCAGCGATTCTAGAAGTGTATCAAGGTATGACTCGTCCCTTCCAAGGTGCTCCTAACGCAGAAGAGCAGATTGCGAATGCACGAGTCCTAGAGCTACAGCAGCGCTTGGTCGAGCTAGAAAGCCAAAACCAAAAACTTCAAGACTTACTGGGTTACGCCTCCACGACACCTCGAAAAGGAATTGCCGCTCCAGTGATTGGGCGCAGTGCTGACCACTGGTGGCAGCAGGTGACTCTAGGACGGGGTAGCAAAGACGGGTTGCAAGTGGGGTATGTGGTAGCAGGGCCAGGAGGCCTGGTGGGTCGAGTTACGAGTGTCACCCCCCGCACAAGTCGTGTCCTCTTGATTAGCGACCCCACTAGCCGCGTAGGAGTTGTCGTGAGCCGTAGCCGTTATACCGGATACATGCGTGGGCAAGCGGCTAACCGAGCCGTTCTAGAGTTCTTCGATAAAGTTCCTGATGTGCGACGTGGCGATGTGATTTCTACATCTACGTTTAGCCAACTCTTCCCATCAGGCATGCCTGTGGGTCGGGTGGAGTCAGTCAACCTCAACAAAAGCCCTGCCCCGGAGGCTGTGATTGAGTTGTCTTCCCCCATTAGTTATTTGGAGTGGGTAATTGTTTACCCTCATCAATCAGCGATTCCCGATTCTACGTCTGCTACTCCCAGGTCGGATGCCCCATGAGGAATGATCCTTTCAAAAACCTGCTGAAAAGCTCTGCTTATAGCCGTTCGCTACTAAACTGGTCTGTTACGATTGTCTCTGTAATTTTGTGTCTATTGGCTCTGCCTTTACGCTTTCCAGGTCTGGAGTTAGCAGGCATCGGCCCAAACTGGTTATTGATTTGGGTTGTTGCTTGGAGCGTCAAACGCACAGTGTTTCAAGGTGCGATCGCCGGATTAGTTCTAGGACTTCTGCAAGATGGGATGACAGCCGCTCATCCTACCCATGTCCTCAGTTTGATTCTGGTTGGTGTTTTGACGGCTCGCCTGCAAAAGCAGCGGTACATTGAAGAAGATTTTATTTCGGTGGCGCTGATTGTGTTCGGCATGGCTGTGGTAGCCGAAACTGTCATTGCCATCCAATTTAGTTTGCAAAAGCTGGATGGCGCTTCAGTGCAATCAGTACGCACGCTAGCAGAAATCTGGACATATCACCAGCGCACAGCCCTAAGCTCAGCAATTTTGAGTAGTCTGTGGGCTCCTGTGGTTTACTTCCCCCTAAATCGTTGGTGGGAGCGGATGGGCCTGCTGGAGCAGCCTTAAGCTTGGATTTTAATCTATTAAAACTTTAAGCCTGGACTAGATGGTAGCAAGTGACGACGTGCTGCACTGCGGAGGCTAGGTCGCCTAAAATACAAGTGGGTTGTAAGCGTTCTACGTAGCGTCGGCTCCGAATTCCGCAAGTCAAGGCGATTGTAGGAATTTCTAGGGCTTGCCCTGCCACAATATCGGCTTCAGTATCTCCAATCATCCAAGCTGTCTGGGCTAGCTCACCGCTCAACCCATGTTCAGCTACAGCTTTAGCTAATAGTTGGGTTTTGCAATCTGCATAGTTTTGATAGGCGGCTTGGTCGTTGTCAGTGCCATAAATGCCGCTAAACAAATCCAGCAAGCCATACTCTTGCAAAATTTGAGTTGCTTGGTTTTGGCATCGTAGTGTGACCAAAACTAGCCGAATTCCCTTTGTATGCAGTAGGGTTAAGGCCCAACGCACGCCAGGTTGCAATCGATCCTTCTGTAGCAGGGTTGGCTGGTTGACGATTTGAGTAACTCGCTGCAAAAACACATCAATTTGCTCTTGCTGGCTTAAACCGGAGCGCATAGCAATTTCTACATCTGGCACCCGGTCTTGTTTCATTTGCCAGAATTGGTCTTTACTCAGCAACTGAAGCGGCAAGGTAATTCCTTGAGCTTGGTAAGTCGCTTGGGTATCGGCGAGACCTAGCTGATAGGTACTGTAGTACCGCTCTGAAACATCAATGATGGGACCATCGAAGTCACAAAATACGGTTAGCCCTGATGAAGATGGAACTGGAAAACCCGTTTGACTGCGATATAGCTCATAAAGACGCAAGCTGGCGGGTACAACACCTGTCATAAAGGTTACCTGGAAGGCTACAAGCCGATACACTTCTTCACTTTAGTTGATTAAAACATAAGTTGTCATGCCTTTTGGGCTGGTTTTGGTATCAAAAAAATTTATGACTCGGATAACAAGGCTAAGAAAGGTTGACAAAATTAATATTTGTCTATTTTTATGGATACACGCAAATATTTTGTATTTACGTATACAAAATACTGAAAAACTTGGCTTGCTATCCCCTAGAGGCGATCGCTTCTAACCAGCCCAGACTATGAGTATCGACCTTGATCCCACTTATACTGGCTCGATCGCTCGTCTACATCTGTCGCGAAAAATAAGCTTCTCAACAAAACTTCCTCGGCACTTGGGCCAGAGAAGTACTTCGTAAGAGTCAAGCAAGTTCACTCATAGGTAAGGAGTTCAATCGATTCGACTAATGCACAGGCGGCACAAAAGGTAGCTCTGATACCTGCTCTAGATTGGTCATGTTCTTCAGATTTACTGTGCCCTGAGCCAGGAAACGGAAGGTTTCTTGATACAGACTTTGCCAGAAGCGATTGCTCATACCTTGGCTTACCTCAGTTGGGTCTACCATTGGGTGAGGCACTAGGTCTTGGGCTGGATAAAGGTAGGAGTAGTGCCCTTGTTGATCGCCACCAATCTTTTGAAAGAAAGTTTGGTTGGTTTTGAGATCAGCGGCATCCTCATTTTCGGTCAGAACTAAGAAGGTGGGGACATTTTGCAGGGTACGGGTCTGTTTAGAGTCAAGAACAAAGGCGCTACCAAAGCGATCGGCGGCGGTTAAGGCTCCGACAGGAAATTGCAAGTTAGGGTCCCAACCCAGCTCTTTGATGTCGAGGGGGCCAGCGAGATTTACATATTGCCGAGGCTCTTCCCCATAAACTTTCAGCAGGGGTGCATAAGCGACAACTCGATCAACGCGATCGGGTCGAGTAGCGGCAAGGCTCAGGGCTACAGCTCCGCCCACTGATAAGCCAACTGTATAAATTGGGCCAGGGAGAGCCTCCAACTCAGCCAATCGAGCTTTCGCCTCGCTTAGGTAGTTAAGGTCGGAAGAGATAAAGTAGCGCTCAAAGTCGGGATCATCTGGCTGAGAAATGGCTTGGATAATATCGAGTAATCGAGGCTCGATCGCGATTAATCTGGCGGTTAGAGCGATACGTTGCGTGGCACTGGGGTTGCGGCGATCGCTGGGATGGGCAGCCAAATTAGCAAAATAGTTTTGCAGAACAGGATCTTTTTGAACTTTCTGGCGTAAAGGTGTGGCAATTTCGGGCTTGAGGTCAACTTGAGGCCAATACTTGTTGGGTAGGGCAAATTCATGGCCCGCTAGGGTGGCTTGATAAACATTAAAGCCATTCTGAAAAAGATATTTTGCTAGTCGCCACATTTGATGAGGCTTAGCACTGAAGCCATGAAACATCAGGACAGTGCCGAGAATAGTCTGCCCCGGTTCATGAAACAGATAATAGGGGTATGCACCCGAGCGGCGATCCGGGTTGTCATCAATACTAGCGACATAAGCAGCGATCGCTCGCTTCGTTTGGTCTAGTTGCTCGGCAGTGGGGGCTGTCTTGGTGTTCAAAGAGAGAGTCATGAGGGTCATCCTAGAGGGTAGAGCTAGGCCATGAGTTAAGGCTCAAAAAGCCCAACCATAGACCTTACACCTATATAAATACAAAGGCTTGAGGGGTTAGGATAGCGTTGCTGAATACCACACCAGTAAATTTAGTAATTCCGCATCTAAATTCTTTGCAAAAATCTTTTTCTGCGACTTGGGTAGCGATCGCGGCCTCTGTTACAAATTCTTCTACTTGCAAATTCTCCCACCCACTTTTAAAGCCAAGCACTAGAATCGATCTACTGACGTGCTGCTTACATGTGGCACTGTTTCCATTCAGGCAAGCTTGAAAATTGGCTCTGGCTGAGCCCCTTCTTTATGAAAAGGTCAATTCACTGCCCATCGTGTCTGACACCCCTGGGTACCCTCAACTATGACAGCATTCCTCAGTTGAGGTGCACCTCCTGCCAACGCAAATATGGTGTTGTTTACGGTAAGCTCTCTCAGCGGAATTCTATGCGAGAGGTGTTGCTTTACCTCACCAGTAAGCTGCCGAGATTTTATAAACGGCATTATGAATTTCGCATTATTACGCCTGCTAGGAGTCTGCAAGTCCTGAAGTTTTCAGTGCCAGGGGCAGAAGATGGGATTCCCGTCCGGCGGGGCGATATGGTTTCGCTGCTCTATACCACTCAGGGCTACGTTCTAAAAAAGCTAATTGCAATTACTAACCACACGACTGGGAGTGACTATCTTCTACCTGCTCCTGTGCCCAGCCCTGGCTATTTAGTGGCTACTCGCGGAACCGTCTCCACCGTTGTGTTCCTATCTCTGCTGTTCACCGGGGCCAATATCTTTTTGCTATCGACGCTAAGCGCGGCGGGTCTTTTGCTTTACGCCAGACTCGCTCATACAGCTCAGCTCTCTAGTCCGCCCTTACAGATGAACGTGCAGGAAGAATTGCGCCTCATGGCTGACCAAAAGCTGTTAACCCAGAGATACAGCCTAGAGCAACGAGTAGGAGAGCTGAAGCACGAATCTGCTGCCAACCAAGCGCTAATCAGTCAACTTGAATCTCTGAAGCGCAAAATGTTGCAGTTTGACGACAAGCTCTATGCCAATCGAATTCGTCGCACAACCAGTGCTGTTGGTATTTTGAGCAAGCAAACCAGCAACAACCAGCGGCTCATGAGTGAGTACGCTCGCATGATTAAGATGATCGACATTGAAGTAGAAACGGCTCAAATTGCCGACCAACTACCTGATGCTGAGAACTTTACCAAAACGATTCTGCGGAAGCTGGAAGAACTCAAGCACGTTGAAGAGTACAACCAAAATCTAAGATTTCAGCTAGAAGCCAATGAAGAAGTGAGAAGGATGCAGGCTTAAGCCGCAATAGGAGAGTGAACTGTCTGCAACTGGCTCAGGCTAATGTGGCAGCAAAAGCGGCTTGATTCTCAAAGATGGGAAAAACTCTATCTAGCTGGGTTAACTCAAAAATAATTTTGACTGAGGGTGGAATTGAGCACAGGATCAACTCACGACCTAAGCGTTGAGCCAAGCTAAGGGTTCCTATTAAGGCCATCAGACCGGAGCTGTCTAGAGACTCTACTTGAGCCATGTCCACTATGACGTGTTGGGTGGGGCTAGACGCAACTTTGTGCTTCAACTGATTCTGTAGCTCAGTAGCACTGGCCGCATTGAGCTGACCAGAAACTTCAAACACTTCGAATTTGGGGCGAGAAGGGGCGTATTGCATTATGAAACCCTACAGGTAGGGAAGGAATGGCTTGGATGTTCCCAACCATAAACGCTCCTGCCTAGGGACAGCTAGCTAAAGCCAGCGGTTTTACTTAATCTTTAGGTTACTGGCTGCAATGGTTTAACTCCTCTTCGTACTGCTACTAAGCAGAAGGAAAATTTTAACTAGTCCTAAAAAAATTCGAACCCCCGTAGGAAGCTCGAATTTAAAACTTGATCCAGTTTTGTTGGAGACGCTTAAACAAAAAGCTGTAACAGCAGACACGTTAGGGCTAGCAGTCCTCCGGTCAGGTAGAACCGAGCGACAATCTGGTTTTCTGACCAACCAGACAGTTCTAAATGGTGATGTAGAGGAGCCATTTTGAAGAGACGCTTGCCTACCCCGTTGGGGCCTTTAGTAGCTTTGAAGTAGCTGACTTGTGCAATTACAGACAACGTTTCTACCAGAAACAGACCGCCGAGAATCAGCAGCGCCCAGAGGGTGTTGGTAATGAGGGCGATCGCAGCTAAGGCTCCTCCTAGCGCCAAAGAACCCGTGTCTCCCATGAAGACGCGAGCGGGGTTCCGATTGTGCATGAGGAAACCTAGACAGCCACCACTGAGACAAGCGGCAAAGAGCATGAGTTCGGGATGGGTGGGCGCAACCAAAGCGCCTAAACCTAGGAGAGCGATCGCGCCAGTGCCGCCTGCTAAGCCATCGAGGCCATCCGTTAGGTTGGTGGCATTACTCTCCGACACCAACACAAACCAAGCCAAGGGCCAAAACAGCAGTCCCAGTGGTAGTGCTAGCCCAAAGGGCAGAGCCACCGTAGTAATGCTTTCACCTTGAGTCAGCATTAGCCACAGACAAAACAGCCCGCCAAACATTACCTGTAGGGCGAGCTTCATCCGGGGTGAAATACCTTTATTAGACTTGCGGCGTAAAACTTGCCAGTCGTCTAGCCAGCCGATGAAACCGTAGCTGAGTGTCAGGGCTGAGACCGCGACTACATTTGAGTTGAACCCCGACCAAAGCAACGCGATCGCCACGGCGGCTGGCACAAAGAAAATGCCTCCCATCGTTGGGGTGCCTGCTTTCTTTAAGTGGGCTTGAGGCCCGTCTTCTCGAATAAATTGGCCAGTTTTTAGCGCCCGGAGTAAGGGTACGGCCCAGTAACCCAATGCGGCAGTTGCTAAGCCACTAACCCACAATGGCAAAGTTAAAGAAAGTCCTTGCCAAAGAGAGCGGTTGGCGAATGCATCTAGCGTCGAGGCGGCAAAGCTCAGCCCTGTCCACAGCGCTAGTAGCAGTATTGTCCCCGTTAGCTTGAGGGAGCGGTCAGAAAATAGTTTTGCGTCCACTGGATTGTCATCTCACTTCACACCACACATGCCAAAGATTTCGAGCTGATCTTTGGAGATTCAGGACAAAATTTTACCCATTTGGGCGATTGTCATACTTAGAGCGATACTGAACTTTATCTATTCATCTAGATCAAGTAGATCGTCATCATCGTCATCTGCGTCATAGGTGTTGTCGTCAACGGCCATGAGTTCGGCAATTTCTTCCTCATTATCGG
The DNA here is from genome assembly GCF_030409055.1 of Trichocoleus desertorum NBK24. GTDB lineage: Bacteria > Cyanobacteriota > Cyanobacteriia > FACHB-46 > FACHB-46 > Trichocoleus > Trichocoleus desertorum_B. The sequence goes on from NZ_CP116619.1 coordinate 2,871,589, forward strand.
AGTAGTCAAAATCTTGACTATCACGTGCCAACAGACGACCATTTGCCTCCAGCCAGTCTAAAATTGAAGACTCTTGCTGAATTGGAATGATGGGAGCGCGCTCATTACGAGATTGCTGCCGCAAAGAAGGGTTGTACATGCTAAGGTTCGGCCTAGAGGATCTACTTTTTTATTCTGACGAACGGAGATGCCCAGAGTCTACCACCGAGTGGGGAATTTCGTGAAGACATCTCTAGCGGATATTTGAGTTGAAGTCAAGAAAGCCCTCAAAAGATTTGTAAAGTTGCGCTAACACTTATCAAACTGCTGTAACACGATCAAGATCAGACCATCTAACCATCTAGTGGAGGTCAGCTCCGATGTTAGGCAAGGCAGAGTTATTAGAGGCGATCGCAGGCAAGAATCGAGGTTTGCTAGCGACAGAGCGCGATCAACTGGCCATCTTAGCAGCGATCGCTCAATTAGAAGACCGCAATCCTACCCCCCGACCGACTGAAGCCAGTGATCTTTTAGACGGTAACTGGCGCTTACTCTACACCACCAGTCGAGGTCTGCTAAATATTGATCAATTTCCCTTGTTGAAGTTGGGCCAGATCTACCAATTCATTCGGGCCGCCGAATCCAAGATTTATAACTTGGCTGAAGTACATGGCTTGCCCTACCTAGAAGGGTTGGTCAGTGTTGCAGCCCGCTTTCAAGCTGTTTCGCAGCGACGAGTTGAGGTGAAGTTTGAGCGCTCTGTGTTGGGTTTACAACGGCTGATCGGCTATCAGTGGCCGTCTCAATTTGTGCAGCGGCTGGAGAGCGGAGAAAAATTTCTTGCGATCGACTTTAGTATTGCCGACCGAGACCAGCAAGGCTGGCTAGATATTACCTATTTAGATGCCGACTTACGCATTGGGCGAGGCAATGAAGGCAGCGTTTTCGTCCTGACTAAAGTCCGGGAATGACCATGCACCAGCAGACCCATTGGGATACTAACTTGAATGTTGTGAGTAACGTTGCAGGTGACTTTGCGAGTGATGTTGCAAGTGACTTTGCGAGTGATGGTGTGGGTAATGGTGCAGGTGGCATTGCGATCGCTGACAGCCCAGAGCCTAAGTTGCGGCTGTCTCAAGGGCAATTGAATCTACTAGAAACTTGTCCCCGGAAGTTTCAACATATTTATTTAGAGCAGCTTGGCTCACCTTCAACGCCAGAACAGCAAGCACATCAGGCATGGGGGAGCCGTTTCCACTTACTAATGCAGCAACAAGAACTTGGGCTACCCATTGATGCTCTGATGGCAGAAGATGCTCAAATGCAGCGCTGCATCAATACCCTACTAGCCGCAGTTCCAGAAATTGTCGGGCCTGCTGCAACTTCTTCAGGCTCTGCTTGGCGACAAAGTGAGCATCGTCGGACTTGTAGTGTGCAAGGCTATTCAATCACGGTGATTTACGACTTGGTCATGCTAGAGGAGCAACAGGCCAGGATTCTAGACTGGAAAACCTACCCCCGTCCGCCACAGCGAAGTTGGCTGGCGCACAATTGGCAAACTCGTCTATATCCCTTTGTGCTGACAGAAACTAGTCCCTATTTACCAGAACAGATTTCTTTGACTTACTGGTTCGTGCAAGCCCAAGATGACCCAACGAAGGCTCCGCTACCCCAAAGCCTTACCTTCCCCTACAGTTCCACCTGGCACGAGCAAACTCGGCAAGAGTTAACGCAACTGCTACAGCAACTAACCCACTGGCTCGAACGATACCAGCAGGGCGAACCGTTTCCGCAAGTGAATGTAGCCCTAGATCACTGTGACGATTGTCAGTTTTCGGGTCGTTGTCAGCGGCACTCCAGTGATCCAGAAGTCGCTCCGGTGGCAGATTGGTTAGCAGACCTCGATCGCATTGATGAAGTGATGCTCTGAAGCGGCAAACACTATTAATCTCTATTAATAGTGTCTGGATAATAGACTCTGGGTAATAGTGTCTGGCTCATGTAGCAATGCCGTATTCTCACCTCGGTTTCTACCCCTAGCGGAAGAGATAGGTAATCGTTAGACTAATTTCATACCAGAGGGAGAAGATTTTTCTACCACTCCTTCCGGCTCGTACCATGAAAGATTTTGGGCAAGTCCTAGTTGAGAAGACTGAGGGCATTGTTGAGCAGTGGGTGGATGCAGTGCGCCAAGATCGGCAAATTGAAAGTGCAGATGACCTTTCTTCGACTGCAATTCGCAACCATATTCCCCATGTCTTGGCCGCGATGGCGACTGTGCTCTGCGAGTCTCAGGACAGCAATGTCTCGGAATTAGTCGCTGCCAGCCTCAGTCATGGCGTTTTGCGGGCGGAGCAGGGATTTGACCCTAGAGAAATTGCGCGGGAATATCGCTTATTACGCTCAGAAATTTTTGCTGCCCTACAGTCTGAGTTACTACAGGCAGAGCCAGCCGTCATCATTCGAGCGTTTCGGCTAATTGACGTGGTGGTGGATGAGGCGATCGCTCAATGCTTCAAAAGTTATGTAGAAGAACGGCTTCGAGAATTTGAGCAACTGCAAAGCCAACTCGCACTCACTAATCAAGAGCTAACGCGCTTGGTTCGTACCAGCCGGGAAAATCTTTCTTTGTTAGCTCACGAACTCAAAACACCGCTGAATTCCATCATTGGCTACTCAGAACTCTTTTTGCGCCAGCAGCAGCAACTGGAAGCGAAAGATAATATTCCGAGTATTGAGAATATTGAGCGGGTGCTACGGCATGGCCGCGATTTATTGCGCTTGATCAATAATGTTTTAGAGCTATCGCGTTACGAAGCGGGCAACATGCAGCTTCATCTCACGACGATTGATGTGCGCCTGGTGATCAATAGCGTGATGGAAATGCTAGAACCCCTAGCTCTGGCTAAAGGGCTGATTCTAGACATTGATTACGACGCGGCTCCTGCCACGATCACAACCGATCCTCTCCGGTTGCAGCAGGTGATTACTAACTTGGTGAGCAACGCAATTCGTTATACCAACACAGGCACAATTCACGTCCAGTGCCATCGCTTACCCGATCAACATTGGTCGATCGCGATCGCCGACACAGGTCTTGGCATTAGCCCAGAAGACCAAGCGCGAGTCTTTGATCCTTACTTTCGGGTCAATGAGCATTCCCCTTCTGCGTTGCCTGAAAGCACTGGCCTAGGCTTAGCGATCGTGGCGCGGCTGGTGCAGTTATTGCAGGGCCAAATTCAACTGGTGTCGGAGTTGCATGTAGGCTCTACCTTCACCGTAGTGTTTCCTCAGCACGTTGCGGCCTCTAGCCAAACTGTCAATGTTCCCAGCTTGGCAGTAGAGGCGCTAAACCATCACAGGCAGTAGAATTCTTTCCCTCGTACGACGCTAGGCTTAGGGCGATCCGGTTAAGCTACTCATAATGGGTAAGCGATCGCAGTTACACGGCAAGCGGCAATATGGTGGACTTTGGGCAACTACTGACCGACAAGATAGAGATCATTGAGCAAAATTGGGTGAGTGCGGTTCGGCAGGATAGCCAAATCGAGATTGCTCAGGAGCTAACTTATAAAGCCCTGCGTAATAGCTTCCCCAAAGTTTTGCAGGCAATGGCTAGCATTTTGTCGAATGACGGGGAGGGAGACCTACAAAAGCTAGTCGAAAGTAGTTTGGAACATGGTATTGTCCGCGCCGAGCAAGGATTTGACCCAGCCGAAATTGCCCGCGAATATCGTCTTTTGCGCGCCGTGATCTTTGAAACTTTGGAAACAGGATTGCTGCAAAGCTCCCCCAAAGAACTGCTGAGAGCGGTGCGCCTGATTGACACGGTAATTGATGAAGCGATCGCCCGTTGTTTTAAGAGCTATACCCACGGACGGCTCCAAGAACTAGAGCAACTACAGACGCAACTAAAGCTCACCAACCAAGAACTAACTCGTCTGGTACGGGCCAGCAAAGAAAATCTGTCGCAACTCGCTCACGAACTCAAAACTCCTTTAACTTCCATCATTGGCTATTCCGATCTCTTTCTCCGCAAGCACCGACACGAGGAAGACAAGGATACCTATCAAGAATTGGAGCACATTGAGCGTGTTCTCCGCAGTGGTCGGCAACTGCTCCACTTGATCAACGATGCCTTAGAAGTTTCTCGGTATGATGCTGGCAAGATGAAACTGCAACCAGCACCGATTCGGGTACAGGAGACTATCCAACAGACGATCGAAATTGTTGAACCTTTAGCCCGTACTAAAGACTTGCAGTTGGTAGTTGACTGCGATCGCGCTCCAGAGCAAGTGATTACTGATGGTTTGCGTTTGCAGCAGGTGTTGATGAATCTGCTCAGTAACGCGATTCGCTATACCGAAAACGGCTCAATTCATCTCACCTGCGAAACTCAACCTAACCAAACTTGGGCGATCGCGATTAGCGATACAGGCATTGGGATTGGGCCAAGCGATCAGGCTCAAATCTTTGATCCTTATTTTCGGGTAATGCCAAATAACCAGTCCTATCTGTCGAATAGTACAGGGTTAGGACTGGCGATCGTGGCGCGATTAGTCCAGCTAATGCAAGGTGAGATCAAGCTAGCCTCTGAAGTTGGCGTTGGCTCCACCTTTACGGTGACGTTGCCCTTAGAGGCTAAACCTGCTGAAGTGATGCTACACCAAGAATTGTCTCTTCAGAGCGAGTAGACGGCTGCACGATCCAGGCAGAGGTGAGATCTTCGAGGACTTTGTGGTGATGGGTTAGCGCCAGCTCATCGGTCATTAGGACTTGCAGGGTAGGCAGATAAGCCCCTTGCTCCGAGATTTGATGACCGTAGCCCACTAGTTTGCCCAACCGTCCAGTCGTTTGATGTTGTACGGAATCGCCGATCGTAAACATAGCTAATTCAACTCCTGCTCTAATCTTGAGTGAAGTAGTGATCGAGGAAGTTCAACACGTAATTCCGGAGTTCAAAATACTCTCTTGAGTTACGCATGGCAGCGCGATCGCGGGGATGAGGGAAAGGAACCTCTAAAATCTCACCAATCTTGGCCGCAGGGCCATTGGTCATCATGACGATGCGATCGGACATATAAAGCGCCTCATCGACATCGTGGGTAATCATCATCACGGCTTGGCGTTGGTTCTCCCAAATATCGAGTACTTGCCGTTGCAACTTACCGCGGGTCAAGGCATCCAGCGCTCCAAACGGTTCATCCATCAGCAGCATCTTGGGCCGAATCGCTAAGGCCCGCGCAATCCCAACTCGTTGCTTCATCCCACCTGAAATTTCGTCTGGATATTTGTCGGCGGCAGCAGTGAGATTCACCATCGCCAAATGTTCATTGACAATCTGTTGTTTCTCACGGGCAGGGACGCGCTTTAGCACCTCATCTACTGCTAAGCGGATGTTTTCCCGCACTGTCAGCCACGGTAGCAACGAGTAGTGTTGAAAAACCATCATCCGCTCGGCTCCTGGCTTGCGGACTTCTCTACCCTCTAGCCTAACAGAGCCAGCACTGGCCGTTTCTAAACCCGCAAGAATCTTCAACAAGGTTGACTTCCCGCAACCAGAGTGACCAATGACCGAGATGAATTCATTTTCCTTAATGGTCAAGTTGATGCCATCTAAAACGACAGACTCACCCCCACCCGCTGTGGGATAGGTTTTGACCAGGTTCTCAATCACGACAAAGTCACCTGTATAGGTTGGAGTCCGACTATCGGACTCAGTGAACTGGCTAGTTGATTTGACCATGATTAACTCCGAAGCGGCTGTAAGGGTAGGACAAAAACTTTAAGAGAGGAAAAATCGTTGCGGTGCGTTAGCACGAATAGCGAAACTGTTGAGGTAGCCTACGGGATCGCTGGGATCAAATCTTTTGTTGTCAATAAATACCTCTGGCGACTCGACCTTGAAATCCTCTTCAGGAGAGGCGATACCCATTTCGGCAGCGATTTCGCGGTATAGGTCAGCTCGCCAACCTTGACTCGCCAGTTCTTCCGCGTTTTTGGGAAATTCTTTAATCTGTCCCCAACGAGCCGCCTGCGTCATCAGCCAAATACTGCGCGATCGCCACAAAAAGGTAGAGTGCTCGTTCGGTTGCTTGGGAATGTTGTCAGGGATGTCAAAGAAAATCGTGGTATCAAGCGATCGGTCGATCCGCTCTTTGCCGTCAAAACCACCGTAGTTATACTCCCCAATGATCGCAGGACGGGTGAACTTCGGTTTCGCTCCCGTAAACGATCGCTCAGAAATGAGTTGAGCAACTTCAGCCCGATTTTCCGGTTTGCTGCAATACTGGCAAGCCTCAATCATGGCTTTGACCAAAGATCTATAGGTTTTGGGGTTTTCGTTGATGAACGATTCCAACACACCCAGCAGGCGATCGGGGTGCCCCAGCCAAATCTCTTTCCCTTGGGCAAAAGTAAACCCAACCCCTTCCTTCCCTTTACCCAAGGGGCTAATGGCGCGGCTGTTCCAGGGTTCGGCTACCATGTAGGCTTGCATAGCTCCAATCCGCACATTGCTTACCATCTGCGGTGGGGGAATGATGATGACGCGAAATTCTTTCAGGGGATCTACGCCCGCCGCCGCCGCGAGATAGCGGACAAAGTATTCATAAATGGCAGAACTGAGCACCACTGCCCAAACCCGTTGGTCGGAGGGTTGAGTCTCAAAGTAGTTTCTAAAGTCGCGGCCAAAGGCTTCTAAGTCACCGTTGTAGTCCCGCCAAGGCCGAATGCCTGCATCCCACATGTTGCGGTTCATGGTCATGGCGTTCCCGTGGCGATGGATGGTCATCGCGGCACATAAGGGAGCGTGTCTCGCGCCCTCGGCTCCAATCCGGGCATTGGTCACGGCACCAGACACCACGGGAGCGGCATCAGTACGGCCAAAGATGATGCCATCGCGAGAAGTGGCCCAACTCGCTTCTCGGTTCAGTCGCACGTTGAGGCCATACTTCCGGAAAAAGCCTTTTTTCCAGGCGATCGCAAACGGCGCGCAGTCATTCACGGGCACATAGCCCACAGTGAGATCCGGTTTCTCTAAGTCGTCCGGTTTGACGACCTGTTTGATGGCTAGGGATTCTTCGGTTAAACCTTTAGCACTGCGATCGCCACTAATGCCACAGGAGGCAAGAGTCGTACCTACTGCCGCAGCTCCTACCCCCTTCAGAAAATCTCGTCGGTTCCATTGATGCTCAAATGTATCGCTCATAGTTGGAAAAATTTTTAGCGACTATCAGTTAGCGATTGGCGATTAGTACCAAATCCATCACGCTAATCGATGAATTCTGCAAAAACATAGATGAGGGAGAGGCGTTTAGTCATACGCCCTCAAGCGGTAAATTGTGAATCGTTAAGATTACTTCAGAAATTAGTTCGCTGAGCTGTGCGGTGAGTGACCAGTTGTTCTACCTTGCTAACGGCGTAGTCGAGCAGCAATCCTGTGACACCAATGACCACAATCGCGAGAAATACCGAGTTCAGGTTCAGGCGGTTCCACTCATCCCAGACAAAAAAGCCAATCCCAATGCCACCGGTGAGCATTTCTACAGCCACAATCACCAACCAAGCGATCCCCAAACTGATCCGTAGACCTGTAAAAATATAGGGCAGACTCGCAGGCCAAATGATTTTAGTAATGCGCCGCCAACGAGGCATTTCTAGCACTCGTGCCACATCAATGTAGTCTTGAGAAACGCTAGAAACGCCCAGTGCCGTATTAATAATTGTTGGCCATAAAGAAGTAATGAAAATTACAAAAATAGCGGAAGGATCAGCCAAGTTAAAGATAGCTAAGGCGATCGGTAACCAAGCGAGTGGTGAGACAGGTTTAAAGATTTGAATAACTGGATTAAGCGCCATCATAGCTGGCTTAGACATGCCCACCAAAAAACCAATTGGAATGGCTACGATCGCTGCTAAGAAAAACCCTAAAAGAACTCGACGCAGGCTAGCCAGCAGCAGCCAACCAATACCCAAGTCGCCGGGGCCGCGTCGGTAAAAGGGATGCAGAATGTAATCCAAATTAGCGACTAAAGCTTCTGGCGGAGTTGGCATTAAGTCAGGATTAAAGATGGCTGCTAACCACCACAGCAAGATAATGCCTAAAAATCCGAGCGCGGGCAGTAGAACTGTATCTCGAATTAAAAGTGGTTTCGCTCGTCGCCAAGCCACCTGTCCTGCAACCGCAATTGCAGCAAGATTGAGTTGAAGCATTGATTTATCTCAGGGTCGAGGCAGGTACCAGTAAGTCGTCGCTATACCAACCAAGGACACTGAAAAGACCAGATTAAAAAAATGCTGATCTTCAGTCTCCTCTCAATGCCGACGGAGTTAGCTGACGGGCTAGGACTGAGAGATGTCCCTCCTGGCTGCTTTTAGAAACAAAGCTAGCTCAGAATAAGCCCCAAAATGTGGTTCCTCCGCTTCAGTTCTTAGCTCAAAAGCACTTGGCTTTGAATATAGTGCGATCGCACTTGCTAAAAACTGAATTAGGCTGACTTACTATATTTAATTTTCAGCAGTCTAGCACTACTTTTTGCGATCGGCAATTATTCCGGAGATGGAAGCAAAAAAATGTTACTGAGCCAACAAATTCAAAGAATCTGATGCATAGATTAAATAGCCACAAGAGTCATATTTGACTGAAGGTTAGATCGGCTTTTCTTGAACTAATAAATAATTCATTTTTTGAAAAAGCTGATTCTTTGATTTTATTTTTAGGATTTTCTTGATACTTTTTGACGGAAGTAACTTTGGATAGTCTATAAAGTTTTTTGCTCTTTGAATTCAGGATCAGCCGCGATCGCGTGAATTCTGGCTCCGGTTCCTTGTTATGCTGAAACACTGGACTCGCTATTGATCGAAACCATGCCTGCGCTGACAAACCCGTCGATTACTGCTTTTCCTCTCGCCGCTGTTGTAGGTCAAGAAGCCATCAAGATGGCCTTGTTACTAGCTGCCGTTGATCCTGGTTTGGGCGGGGTGGTGATTGCGGGTCGGCGAGGGACTGCCAAGTCAGTCATGGCACGGGCAATTCACGCCCTACTGCCCCCGATCGAAATCGTTAAAGGCTCCGCTTGCAATTGCGACCCCAACAATCCCCGCGAGTGGGATGACCAGTTACTGGCCGAGGCTGCTAGTGGTCAGATGCCTGTAATTGGCGGTCTGCCCCTCCCCTTCACCGAAGTTATCCCTTCGCCCTTCATCCAAATTCCGCTGGGTGTGACTGAAGATCGCTTGCTTGGTTCAGTAGATGTCAGTCAGTCCATCAAGCGCGGAGAAACGGTTTTCCAGCCCGGACTGTTGGCTGAAGCCCATCGAGGCGTGATGTATGTCGATGAAATTAACCTCCTAGATGACCAGATTGCCAATCTCTTGCTCGGCACCCTAACAGAAGGCCGTAACCAGGTAGAGCGGGAAGGCATTAGTTTTCAGCATCCTTGCAAGCCGTTGCTAATTGCCACCTACAACCCAGAAGAAGGCCCACTCCGAGAGCATTTGCTAGATCGAATTGCGATCGCCCTTTCTGCCGATGCGGTTTTAGGTATTGATGAGCGAGTGCAAGCAGTAGACCAAGCTACGCAATACGCCAACTCCCCCCAAGCTTTCCTAGATCAGTACGACGAAGATCTGGATGGCCTCAAAACTCAAATCGTTTTAGCTCGCGAGTGGCTGAAAGATGTACAGATTCAGTCAGAGCAGGTTGCCTATCTGGTTAATGAAGCGCTACGGGGCGGCGTACAAGGTCACCGAGCGGAACTATTTGCAGTGCGAGTCGCTAAAGCTCATGCGGCATTAGAAGGTCGAGCCAGCGTCAACGCCGACGATCTGCGACGGGCTGTAGAACTGGTGATTGTGCCCCGATCCACGATCGTTCAAACCCCACCCGAAGAACCACCTGCGCCCCCACCGCCACCGCCCCAGCAAAACCAAGACGAACCCCAAGACGAATCTGAGCAAGACCAAGACGAGCAAGAAGAAGAAAAAGACGAGCAAGACGACCCAGAGCAAGAGCAAGAACCGCCCAACGTGCCGGAGGAGTTCATCTTTGACCCCGAAGGTGTGATTCTCGACCCGTCTGTGCTGTACTTCGCCCAAATGGCTGCTAATCGGCAGGGTAAGTCAGGCGCTCGCACCATTATCTTCTCGGAAGATCGCGGTCGCTACATCAAGCCGATGTTGCCACGCGGTCAAGTGCGACGAATCGCGGTAGATGCCACCCTTAGAGCTGCCGCTCCTTACCAAAAGGCTCGCCGTCAACGTCAACCCGACCGTCGGGTGATTGTGGAGCAAACGGATATTCGGGCTAAGCGGCTGGCGCGTAAAGCGGGAGCCTTGGTGGTGTTCGTAGTTGATGCTTCTGGCTCAATGGCGCTAAACCGGATGCAGTCTGCCAAAGGCGCTGTCTTGCAATTGTTGACCGAAGCCTACCAAAACCGGGACCAAATTGCCCTGATTCCCTTCCGAGGCGAACAGGCAGAAGTGCTTCTCCCTCCCACTCGATCGATCGCAGCTGCCCGCAAACGGCTCGATCGCATGCCTTGTGGGGGTGGTTCTCCTTTAGCGCACGGTCTGACGCAAGCTGTCCGAGTCGGCATGAACGCCCAGCAGTCCGGAGATATTGGACAAGTGGTGATTGTGGCGATTACCGATGGCCGTGGCAATGTATCGCTGGCGCGATCGCTGGGTGAACCGATTCAGGAAGGCGAAAAGCCCGACATTAAAGGAGAACTGCTAGAAATCGCTGGGAAGATTCGCGGCCTACGAATTCAACTGCTGGTGATTGACACCGAAAGCAAGTTCATTTCCACAGGTTTCGCCAAAGAGCTAGCCAAGCACGCGGGCGGTAAATACTACCATCTGCCCAAAGCCACCGATCGCGCCATTGCCTCGATGGCCAGAAATGCGATCGCCGATGTCAGAACCCGCTAAGCCAGAAAACTAAGTAGCAACAAAAATGCCAGATTGATTAAGTTCAATCTGGCAGATGCAGGAGGATCTGATGTAGGAAAATCTATGGCTAACTTAGATGGCTATAGATGGCTAATCTGAGATTAGCTAAATTCTAGGGGTCAGTTTGCAATTCTTGAGGTTGGAGATAAGCCACCATCTGCTGGATGCCTCTCTGGATGCGTCGGGTTACGGTCATGGGGCTGACCTCAATCCGCTCTGCCACTTCTTTGCGGGACAAATCACTGAAGTACACTAGCTCGATCGCGGCTCTGGTCTTGTCTTCTAGCTGGCTCAGCGCTCTCTGCAACTGCTGGCGGTCTTCTTCGAGCAACTGCAAGGTCTGGTAGTGAGCATCGGGGATCATGTCGCCGAGGGTCACTGTGGAGTCTACTTGTTGCGAAACCGTAGCATCCAAGCTCAGCAAGGAGCGATTCTTCCCTGCGAGTTTGATGTCGCGCCACTCATTGACTGAGACGCCTAGCTGACTAGCGACTTCTGCGTCCTGGGGCTGCCGTCCCAACTCTTTCATCAAAGACTCGCGTACCTTCTGCCCTTCCTTCTGCAAGTCTTGCCAGCGGCGAGGAATCTTCACTGTGTTGCCGCGATCGCGGAGGAAGTGGAGCATCTCACCACGAATGTAGGGAACGGCAAAAGAGCTGAAGGCGCAACCTTGGGAAGGGTTGAAGCGCTCGATGGCGCGGATGAGACCGAGATGACCGATTTGCTCCAGGTCTTCGTAAGGTTCTGCACACTGATGGCTGACTTGGTGAGCAATCTTCCGCACGAGTCCAGCGTTGAGGCGGACGAGTTGGTTGCGCCGAGAGACGGAGGGGGTCTGGTGGTAGGCAACCAGGAGTTCCATGACTTGAGAGCGGGGAGAAGATTGAGTAGTCATCACACAGAACCTTGCATCAGAGTTGAACTCATTCTCGCGATCGCACCCCATAAAAAGGATCGTTGATTCACGGGAATATTCATCGCCCCCGTAGATACGGTCAGGGGAAACACGGATCTATCTTTCGTTTTCAGCTTGGGATAAGCCTTTGGGGAGATGCTTTTTCTACCACTAACTAGAATGAGTCTGGCGATCGCTGAACCATAAATTTCCCCAAACACTGATCTACAGTGGGTTTTACTCGGCATTGTTGAAGTGCCAGGATGTTTGTTAAGGCTGTTCTGGTTTCCTAATGAAACGTTACACAGAGTTGCGGATAGTAGATTTGGAGCTGCGCTCAGAGCAAAACTCCCCGGAACTCTAGCCAGAAAAATTGTAGTTATTAGTACTAGAGCCTTTTCCTGTTGCGCTCCTCTATGCCGTGCTGCTTATGTTTACCTCACTTAAAGTTACGCATCTCGCTTTATTCACAGGGCTAGTCGTAGGATTGACCACTGGGGTTGCCGCCCACTTGAGCCGCGTTGAGTTACCAGCCGCTCTGGTTGGTCAAACAATAACTAAGGTTGAGCCAGCAGAGACTGTTGAGCCAGCAGAGACTGTTGAGCCAGTAGAAGCAGGGACTGTTGAGCCAGCAGAGGCTGTTGAGCCAGTAGAAGCAGGGGCTGTTAAGCCAGCAGGGGCTGTTAAGCCAGCAGAGGCTGTTGAGCCAGTAGAAGCAGGGGCTCAAGACAGGCGAGATGATTACAGCTCTATGTCTCTTGACCAGTTTGCTCAAAGCGGTAGAAGCCTTACGGGGCAGAGGCCCAGTGCGATCGTGGCTCAGTTATTTGGGGCAACGGAGGGTTTGTCGCCTTTGGGACTGGAGCAAATGGAGATCCGTTATGCCGAATCTGGGGAAGCGATCGCCCTACTGACCCAAACGGGACGACAGGATGATTCGGTGAATGGGGTGAGATACCGAGTGGAACTACAACCTCAACCCAGCGACATCGGGAGCCAGTGGCAAGTGACTTGGGTTGGACAACAGTTCAAGTGCCAACCGCAACGTGGTCAGCAAGATTGGGCTACAGCTTTGTGTCTGTAACTCAATTCAAATCCAAAAATTTGAGCGTAGAAGTTCAAGCCCAACGACCTAGGCTCTGATCTAAGCTTGGAGCTGAGAGGCGGGCTGGATTAACTTGGCGACCGCTGCGACTAACTCTCCTGGCTCTATAGGTTTCGCTAAGTGCATTTGGAACCCCGCTTCGATCGCGCGTTTGCGTTCTTCTACACGGGTATAGGCAGTGAGAGCGATCGCAGGAATATTGCCTCCTTGCTCGGCTTCTAGACTCCGAATTTTACGAATTAGTTGGTAGCCATCTGCTTGTGGCATACCAATATCGCTTACTAGTACATTGGGCTTAAAGTCACCCAGTGCTGTCACCGCATCCGCCGCAGAGGCCACGATTTTCACGTCAGCTCCGTATTGCGCCAAAGCTGTCGATAAAAATTCCCTGGTATCTGGATCATCATCGACGACTAGCACCCGCAAGCTAGCCAGCGAAGGTACCTCTGCATTCACTGTCCCCAGATGTGTCATCGGATAGCCTTCTTCCGCATCTTGAGGGTCGATGAGAGTGGCTGCTTGGGGCAATTTCACAATAAATCGTGCCCCTGGGCCATCTGGGTTGCTGGTTGCTTCCACCGTACCGCCATGCAACTCGACCAAATGTCGCACGATCGCTAGACCCAAACCTAAGCCGCCGTAAGGTCTAGTCGTGGTGCTATCGGCTTGTCGGAAGCGATCGAACACGTAAGGCAAAAACTCAGGACTGATGCCTATTCCCGTATCTGTGACTTGAATTTGAGCATAGCGCTGGGGTGGGGCTTGTCCGTCGTCGCTAGCGGTATCCTCTTGAGCAAAGGATAAACCCACTTCCACTTTGCCTTCCTCAGGCGTGAACTTAATCGCATTCGATAGCAAGTTCCAAACTACCTGCTGGAGACGATCTGGGTCTCCTAGAACCAGGTCTCCGCCTGGATCAAACTTAGTTTCGAGCTGAATCGACTTGCCGTCCGCCATCGGTCGCAAGGCATCGATCGCGGCTTCAATCACCCCGACTGGGTTGACCGGACGGATCATCAACCGCAGCTTGCCCCGAATAATCCGCGAGACATCCAGAATATCTTCAATCAGCTGGGCCTGGACTTTGGCATTCCGCTCAATCGTTTCTAGCGCTTTGCTCGTGGTCGCCTCATCAAATTTACGAGTTCGCAGTAGCCTAGCCCAGCCCAGCATGGCATTAAGCGGGGTGCGTAGCTCGTGGGAGAGGATGGCGAGGAATTCATCTTTAATCCGATTGGCTGCTTCTGCTTCTTGTCTAGCAATCTGCTCGCGCATGAACTGAGATCTGGCTGCTTCTGCCTGTTTGCGCTCCGTTACGTCTTCGATCGTGCCGACATGCCCCAAGAGCTTGCCATGATCCGAAACCATTGGAGACGATCGCACATGAGTCCAGCGAATGCTGCCATCGGGGCTTTGAAAGCGAAATTCATCAGAATATTCTTGGCCTTTCTGGGTGTAAACTGACCACTCTTGGATCGCGCGGCTTCGATCCTCTTGGTAAACCGATTGCAGCCAGCCCGCTCCTAAACTAGCAGCTTCATCTAGGCCGCAGATGACTTGGTAGCGGGGGTTGGTGTAAATGCAGCGTCCCGCTATATCCGTCAGGAAAATGCCCACAGGTGAACAAGCGCTCAGAGAGCGAAAGCGTTCTTCACTTTGCCTCAGCTCCGCATTCATGGCTCCTAGTTGGGCTGCTTGCCGCTTGACCTCTTCGGTTTTCTTGAAGAGATCGACAAAAACGGCAACTTTAGAGGTCAGAATTTCTGCCTTAACGGGTTTGAACAAGTAATCGACTGCGCCTAGAGAGTAGCCCTTAAAGACCAAAGAATCGCTACTGCTGAAGGCGGTCATGAAAATGATCGGGGTATGCTGCGATCGCGTCCGTTCCCGAATCAAGGTAGCTGTTTCAAAGCCGTCAATCCCTGGCATCTGCACGTCTAGCAAGATGACCGCAAAATCTTGGTCGAGCAGGCAACGCAAAGCTTCTTCGCCGGAGCTTGCTCTGACTAAGTTTTGGCCTAGTTTTTCCAGAATTGCCTCTAAAGCCAGTAGGTTTTCCGGATAATCGTCAACCAGGAGAATATTGACTTTGGGTTCAGACGACATGGGCTCACCTTATGACAGGCTGACAAAGATGGATCAAGCGAGGGGCAATATCTGCCAGGGGTAAAATCCAGTCTACGGCAGTTGTTGCGATCGCTGCTTTTGGCATCATCTGACTCTCAGCAGTTTGGGGATCTTGGACAATAGCCAAGCCCCCACGAGCTTTGATTCTAGCCAAACCCTGAGATCCATCTCCACCCGACCCAGTTAAGATAATACCAATGGTGTGATGACCATAGGCATCGGCGGCTGACTCAAACAGCACATCAATCGAGGGCCGAGCATAAGACACAGGCATATCTGTAGAGAGCGCAAACCAGCCCGCTGACTCTACTAATAAATGATAGTCAGCAGGGGCTAAGTAGACGTGACCAGGCACAATGGCTGCTTTATCGGCGGCATCTTGCAGCGGCAGCAGACTGCAAGATTGCAAAAACTCACTGAGACCTATGTTGGAGTCTTTATGCCGATGTTGCACAATCGCGACTGCTGCTGGAAAGTTGCTGGGTAATCCCTTTAGCAGGATTTCGAGGGCAGAGAGGCCACCCAAAGAAGTCCCCACGACGACCAACTCGAAGTGGGGTTGCCGTGGAGCTTGCTTCCTACTGAATCCGTCGGTAAAGCTTTTCACGGCTTTCCAACTCCTCATAACGATCTTCGTATTTTGTCAGGCTTAGAGTCTCTTGCTGACCTAATCCTAAGATGCCAAATGTCCCTAGGCTTTCGTATAAGAGCTGGTGGACTCGATCCTGCAAGGTATTGTTGAAATAAATTAAGACGTTACGACATAGAATCACATTGAATTCGTTGAAGGAACCATCGGTGGCTAGGTTGTGTTGCGAGAAGATCAAATTTTCTTTAAGAGTTGAGCGAAAAATCGCGCTATCGTAAGCTGCCGTATAGTACTCAGAGAATGAGTACTTCCCCCCTGCCTTGAGATAGAGCTGCGTGTATTCCTGCATCAGGTGGATGGGAAAGATGCCTGCCTTTGCTTGGCGTAGAACCGATTCATTCATATCTGTGGCATAAAGACGACAGCGGTGATATAGCCCTTCTTCCTGCAACAAGATAGCCATCGAATAAACTTCCTCCCCCGTAGAGCAGCCCGCATGCCAAATCCGAATAAACGGATAGGTGCGTAATAGCGGCACCACCTTTTGCCGAAAAGCTAGATAAAAGGTGGGATCACGAAACATGGAGGTGACATTCACCGAAAGACCGAGGAGAAATCGCTCTAAGCATGCAGGGTCATGCAGTAGTCTTTCCTGAAGACCAGAGATGCTCTTCAAGTTTTCGGCCCGAACTGCGTTCCAAATCCTCCTTTTGATAGAGGCTAAGGCGTAGTTGCGAAAATCAAATCCATAGTGACGGAATACTCCTTCCAATAGCAACTGAATCTCTAGTTCCTCAAGGTTGTTCATTTGATAAAGAAGTTATTAAAAGTGTAAAAAGCAGGAGCAATCCGTTCTTACACTTTTAATTTTGCCCTCTACCTATTGGTACAACCAGACACGTAGGAGAGATAATAACTGCTCTGTATCCACTGGTTTGGTGATGTAATCGGATGCGCCTGCCTCAATGCACTTCTCGCGATCGCCTTGCATGGCCTTCGCGGTGAGAGCCACCATTGGTAGGGCATCAAACACACTCAGTTGTCGAATGGTTTGCATGGTTTCGTAGCCATCCATTTCTGGCATCATCACATCTACGAGCACGATGTCTACGTCTGGGTTGTTTTGCAACACGGCAATGCCATCGCGACCGTTTTCGGCATACAGCACTTGCATTTGATACCGCTCTAGGAGGCTGGTGAGGGCAAAGATATTACGGACATCATCATCCACAATCAGTACCTTTTTACCTGCCAATACGGGGTCGTTTTGACGCAGTTGCTCTAGCATTTGACGCTTGGGTTGAGGCAAGTTTGACTGCACCCGATGGAGGAATAAAGCCGTTTCATCCAAGAGGCGTTCGGGCGATCGCACATCCTTAATGATGATGGTTTCGGCCATCCGTTTCAGCTCAGTTTCTTCTTGCTGGCTCAGTTCCTTGCCTGTGTAAACAATAATCGGCAATTTCGCTAGCCCCACTTCCTGTTTTAGGGCTTCGATCAGCTCTAACCCTGTCATGTCAGGCAAGCCCAGATCGAGCACGATACAGTCAAAGTGGTTGTCTTTGAGAGCTTCTAGAGCTTCGGCTCCAGACCCAACGGCTGTGGTTTCGACATCGCCGTTGCCGATCAGTTCGACAATGCTTTGGCGCTGGGTTTGATCGTCCTCTACCACCAAGAGGTTCTTGACGCGACGCTCGACAAATTCCTTGATTTGAGTCAAGGCGTTGGTCAAGTTTTCGCTGGAGATCGGCTTTTGCATGTAAGCGATCGCGCCCAGTTGCAAGCCCCGCTGCCGTCCTTCTTCCACCGTCAAAATATGGACTGGAATATGGCGGGTTTCGGGGTTGTGCTTTAAGCGATCCAACACAGTCCAGCCATCCATGTCGGGTAGGCGAATATCCAGCATCACGGCATCGGGCTTGAAGTCACGGGCCATCGAGAGACCCATGTTGCCACGCAACGCCACCAACACTTTGAATCCGGCGCTACGGGCCATGTCGATCAAGACACGGTTGAAGTTGATGTCGTCTTCAATAATCAGCAAGACGCGATCGCTGGGTTCAATATTGGTACGGTCATCGCTGAGTTCGGGCAACGGCACCATTGGCGCATCAAGGGCTGACTCAGACAGATTTAGAGCCGCAATGTTGGCAGCGAGGCTTGTGGCAGCGAAAGCAGTGCCAGAACCATCCAGACCATTGGCGACATCCCGCCGTCCCAGCTCTACCCGGATGGGGGATTGAGGGGTTGGAGTTGAAGCTTGGGGTGGTGCCTGGTAAGCCTGAGGTAGATACAGAGTAAAGGTGCTTCCTTGCCCCGGAGCGCTGGTTAGCCTAATTTCACCGCCTAAGAGACGGGCAATTTCTCGGCTAATCGAGAGGCCCAGTCCAGTACCGCCATACTTCCGGCTCGTCGTGCCATCCGCTTGCTGGAACGCCTCAAAGATGATTTTCTGTTTATCGGCTGGAATGCCAATGCCCGTATCGGTTACAGAGAAGGCAATCACTGTGTTAGCACGACTCAAGCTTTCCTTCTCTGGATTCCAACCTTGGGCTGCTGCCGTCATGCTTAATTTGACAGAGCCGCGATCGGTAAACTTAAAGGCATTTGCCAGCAGATTCTTCAGCACTTGTTGCAAGCGCTTGGAATCGGTATAGATGGCGCGAGGGAGGCGATCGTCCAGCTCAATGCCGAACTGTAAGCCTTTATCCTGAGCGACTTGCCCAAAGGTGCGATCAATGTAGCCGCGCAAGTCCGTGAACAACATCTGATCAATATCGACGGACATGGTGCCCGATTCGATTTTGGCTAAGTCCAGAATGTCGTTGATCAGCTCCAGCAGATCTGTACCCGCTGAGTGGATGGTTTGGATGTACTCGACTTGCTTTTGGCTCAAGTTGCCATCCGGGTTGTCGGTCAGCAGTCGCGCCAGAATCAGCAAGCTATTCAGTGGCGTGCGGAGTTCGTGGGACATATTCGCCAAGAACTCGGACTTGTACTTGGAGCTGAGGGCCAATTGTTCGGCTTTTTCTTCCAGCGATCGCCGCGCTTGTTCAATTTCGCGGTTCTTGCGCTCCACCTCTTTGTTTTGCAGTGACAGCAACTCGGCTTTTTCTTCCAGTTCTTCGTTGGTCTGCTGCAATTGCTCTTGCTGGTTCTTCAGCAACTCTTCTGACGCCTTCAGCGATTGCGCTTGTTGTTCTAGGCGCTTGTTGGTATCGGTGAGTTCCTTCTGCTGGACTTGTAGTTCTTCGGCCAAGGATTGAGACTGCTTCAGCAGTTCTTCCGTCCGCATACTAGCCGCGATCGTGTTTAAGACGATGGCGATACTTTCAGTCAGTTGGTCGAAGAAGGTAAGGTGAATGTCGCTGAAGTGGCGGAAGGAGGCCAGCTCAATCACCGCCGTGACTTGACCTTCAAACAGAACAGGCAACACGACCACATTGCGCGGCGTGGCTTCTCCCAAACCAGAACTGATCTTGATGTAATCGTCTGGGACTTCGGTGAGCAGAATCCGTTCTTTTTCTAGGGCACATTGACCGACCAGACCTTCGCCGATGCTAAAGCGGTTCGCCAAGTGTTTGCGCTCCCGGTAGGCATAGGTGCTAAGCAGCTTCAGGAAAGGAATGTGCATCTCGCCCGGTTCCATCAGGTAAAAGACGCCATGCTGCGCCGAGACCAGTGGAGCCAATTCTGACAAGATGAGTTTGGAAACCGTTTCCAAATCGCGCTGACCTTGCAGCATCCGGGTGAACTTGGCTAAGTTGGTCTTGAGCCAGTCTTGCTCGGTGTTTTTCTGAGTAGTCTCGCGCAGGTTGGCGATCATCTGGTTGATGTTGTCCTTCAGGACTGCCACCTCCCCTTGCGCCGCCACAGAAATCGATCGGGTCAGGTCGCCCTTGGTCACTGCGGTTGCCACTTCCGCGATCGCTCGGAGCTGAGTCGTGAGGGTGGCCGCTAGTTCGTTTACGTTGTCGGTCAAGGCTCGCCAGGTTCCAGAAGCCCCCGGTACCTTCGCTTGACCGCCTAGTTTTCCTTCAATCCCCACCTCGCGGGCCACTGTGGTTACCTGATCCGCAAAGGTTGCCAGCGTGTCGATCATCTCGTTGATCGTGTCAGCCAGGGTTTCGATTTCACCCTTGGCATCCAGCATTAGCTTCCGTTTCAGGTCACCGTTCGCCACCGCCGTTACTACTCGCGCAATCCCCCGCACCTGGGCCGTGAGGTTGCCTGCCATCGAGTTCACGTTGTCTGTCAAGTCTTTCCAGGTTCCCGCGACCCCCGTTACTTGCGCTTGACCGCCTAGTTTTCCTTCGGTGCCTACCTCCCGCGCGACCCGCGTTACCTCAGAGGCAAAGGAGCTAAGCTGGTCCACCATCGTGTTGATCGTGTTCTTCAGGTCGAGAATCTCACCCTTCACATCCACGGTGATTTTCTTGGAGAGGTCGCCGTTCGCGATCGCCGTTGCCACCTCCGCAATGTTTCGGACTTGGGCCGTTAGGTTGCCTGCCATCAAGTTCACGTTGTCGGTGAGGTCTTTCCAGGTGCCTGCGACCCCTCGGACATAGGCTTGCACACCCAACTTACCTTCGGTTCCCACCTCCCGGGCCACTCTCGTTACTTCAGAAGCAAAGGAGTTGAGCTGGTCCACCATCGTATTGATCGTGTTCTTCAGCTCTAAAATCTCGCCTTTGACGTCTACTGTAATCTTCTTCGAGAGGTCGCCGTTCGCTACCGCCGTTGTCACTTCGGCGATATTTCGCACTTGGGCGGTTAAAGAACCTGCCATGAAGTTTACCGAATCAGTAAGGTCTTTCCAGGTTCCGGCGACCCCCGGCACGACCGCTTGCACACCGAGTTTCCCTTCGGAACCCACCTCCCGTGCCACTCTGGTTACTTCAGAAGCGAAGGAGTTGAGCTGGTCCACCATCGTGTTGACCGTGTTTTTCAGCTCTAAAATCTCGCCTTTTACATCTACCGTGATTTTCTTGGAGAGGTCGCCATTCGCCACCGCCGTCGTCACCGCAGCAATGTTCCGCACCTGGGCAGTCAACGAACCCGCCATGAAGTTTACCGAGTCGGTCAGGTCTTTCCAAGTACCTGCTACACCCCGGACATCGGCTTGTACCCCCAGTTTTCCTTCTGAGCCTACTTCACGGGCGACTCTAGTTACCTCAGAAGCGAAGGAGCTGAGCTGGTCCACCATGATGTTGATCGTGTTTTTCAGCTCAAGAATCTCGCCCTTCACCTGCACCGTGATCTTCTTCGAGAGGTCACCGTTGGCGATCGCGGTCGCAACTTCGGCAATGTTCCGTACCTGGGCTGTCAGGTTGCCTGCCATCGAGTTCACGTTGTCGGTCAGGTCTTTCCAAACCCCCGCCACGCCTCTTACTTCGGCTTGTACCCCCAGTTTTCCTTCGGTACCGACCTCACGGGCGACTCTAGTTACCTCAGAAGCAAAGGAGCTGAGCTGATCCACCATTGTGTTGATCGTATTCTTCAGCTCTAGAATCTCGCCCTTCACATCCACGGTGATTTTCTTGGAGAGGTCGCCGTTTGCTACCGCTGTCGTTACCTCGGCAATGTTCCGCACTTGGGCGGTCAGGTTGCCTGCCATCGAGTTTACCGAGTCGGTCAGGTCTTTCCAGGTACCTGCCACCCCACGTACTTCCGCCTGCACACCGAGTTTCCCTTCCGTTCCCACCTCACGGGCCACTCTGGTTACCTCAGAAGCAAAGGAGTTGAGCTGATCCACCATGATGTTGATGGTGTTCTTCAGCTCCAGAATTTCGCCTTTGACGTCTACCGTAATCTTCTTGGATAAGTCGCCATTCGCCACCGCTGTCGTCACTTCCGCGATGTTCCGTACCTGCGCTGTCAACGAACCCGCCATGAAGTTTACCGAGTCAGTCAGGTCTTTCCAGGTGCCTGCTACCCCTCGCACATCGGCTTGACCTCCCAGCTTGCCTTCCGAGCCTACTTCCCGCGCCACCCGCGTTACCTCAGAGGCGAAGGAGTTGAGCTGGTCCACCATCGTGTTGATCGTGTTCTTCAGATCCAGAATCTCGCCTTTGACATCTACGGTAATTTTCTTGGAGAGGTCGCCGTTTGCTACTGCGGTCGTCACTTCGGCAATGTTTCGTACCTGAGCGGTCAGGTTGCCTGCCATCGAGTTCACGGAGTCAGTCAGGTCTTTCCAGGTACCTGCTACGCCTCTTACTTCGGCTTGTACCCCGAGCTTTCCTTCCGTTCCCACCTCGCGGGCGACTCTGGTGACCTCAGAGGCAAAGGAGTTGAGCTGGTCCACCATCGTGTTGATCGTGTTCTTCAGCTCTAGAATTTCGCCTTTTACGTCTACTGTAATCTTCTTGGAGAGGTCGCCGTTGGCCACCGCCGTCGTTACTTCGGCAATGTTCCGTACTTGCGCGGTCAAAGAACCCGCCATGAAGTTTACCGAGTCGGTGAGGTCTTTCCAGGTACCTGCCACGCCTCGCACTTCCGCTTGACCGCCGAGTTTTCCTTCCGCACCTACTTCCCGCGCCACCCGCGTTACCTCAGAGGCGAAGGAGTTGAGCTGGTCCACCATGATGTTGACCGTGTTCTTCAGCTCTAGAATTTCCCCTTTAACGTCTACCGTGATCTTCTTCGAGAGGTCGCCGTTGGCTACCGCTGTCGTTACCTCGGCAATGTTCCGCACTTGGGCGGTCAGGTTGCCTGCCATCAAGTTCACCGAGTCGGTGAGGTCTTTCCAAGTGCCTGCTACACCTTTCACCTCGGCTTGCACACCCAGTTTTCCTTCCGTCCCCACCTCACGGGCGACTCTAGTGACCTCAGAGGCAAAGGAGTTGAGCTGGTCCACCATTGTGTTGACGGTGTTCTTTAGCTCCAGAATTTCGCCTTTAACGTCTACCGTAATTTTCTTCGAGAGGTCACCATTCGCGATCGCCGTTGCAACTTCGGCAATGTTCCGTACCTGTCCGGTGAGGTTGCCTGCCATCAAGTTGACGTTATCGGTCAAGTCTTTCCAGGTACCCGCCACACCTTTGACTTCGGCTTGCACGCCCAACTTACCCTCGGTGCCTACCTCGCGAGCTACACGGGTTACCTCAGAGGCAAAGGAGCTAAGCTGCTCCACCATCGTGTTGACGACTTGAGCCGTTTGTAAAAACTCACCTTTGAGCTGGCGACCTTCAATTTCGGTCGGGATGGTTTGTGACAAGTCGCCATGCGCTACTGCCCGGATAACCCGCGACGTTTCTACGGTGGGCTGCACCAAGTCGCTGATCAAGCTGTTGACCGACTCCAAGCCAGCGCCCCAGGAACCGCCCGCATTACCAAGAGACGCTCGTTGGGTAATTTTGCCTTCTTTACCCACCACTTTGCCAATGCGCTCTAGTTCCTTCGTCATCCGCTCATTCAGCTCGATGACGTCGTTGAGGGCATCCGCAACTTTTCCTGCCATCCCTGTGTACTCATCAGGCACACGAACCGAAAAATTACCTTTTTTAACAGCGCTGAGTATTTTTAGTAACTGTCTGAGGTCCAAATTCTCGGTATCTTTAGTGACCTGTTCAGCGGGCATAGCCTGATCCTTTTAGAACAATGAGGATATGAATAATCAAGGCGTTACTACTAAGCAAATCTGGCCTAAGTCCAGACTCGCTTGAGCAGCAGTCAAGGAGGAGGGAACGGCGTTAATGTGTCGATCGCTTATGTGGACATAGCTATGGCCTATTATCGATCGCGAAGGATGATACCTGACTTCTGCCAAAAGGTAGATGCTAAATCTAAAACAACAGTCCTGAGGGTTAATTGGATTCGTACGGCAGAAAAACCTGGATGGATGCTGTACGGTGAGTGATTCGGCACTGTCTAGGAATTGCAAGCGTTGCTTGAAAAACAAGCTCTGAAATAAATATACTCAAATCTTGTTGCAGGCGCTGTACGTTACTGTACCTGAGACGTATGTCCTTAATCTGGTGGTCAGCGTACCCATCTATCGGCTAGGAAAACAGGTTGTTAAAGCAACAGGTGGCGTGAGAAATTGCGTTTCATTGCTAAGCGATCGCCTCACTAGCTATCAGAGAACGGTTGCGTCAGTAAGACACCTCAGTAACGCCCATCCTGTGAATTTTCTGCCTGTGGATTCCTAAACTCAATTCACTCCTAACCTGATCAAATTTAAATCAAAATTGCCTGCTTTGGGACAAGCCAGATGCAAGCTAGATGCAAGCGATCGCTGGATAGGCTTACCCTTCGCGATCGCGGTCAGGGGATAGTTTGGATTACTGTGGTGATTGAGAGCAGTGGTGAGAAAGAGCATTGGAGCGATCGCTGCTTTACAACCTCAAAATTTAAGATTTTTATTTTTATGAAGCCGCACTTTCGAGATCAAGTTGCTTGGGCACAAGCCGAATTGCTGATGCAGCCTGCTTTTATTCGCTTGTTGGATAATATCCGTAAGCAATTAGACCAATCGGATTGGAAAGGCAGCTATCAAGACGTTCAGGTTTGGCCGGAAAACACACCAGAGCCGCTTAAAGCTGAGGTGGCGCAATTGCAAGCTGAGCTGGCTACCGCTGAACCAGAAAAAGCTTCTGAGATTGAACAAACTTTGGCCCAACTGCCGACTCCCTTTCCTGGTTATCTCTTGTGTTTAGAAAAACAGGGCCAGCAAATGCAAGTTGATCTGTGGGAGCTGTGCTACCAAGTTTGTTTTCGTAATTACAAGCTGCTGCAAGATAGCTCTGACCAACAACCAGTTGAGATTGACACCAGCTTGATTGATGATGAGATGGGAGAGGTGGATTGGAACCGCTTAGACGACAAAGCTCGACAGATCATCGAGCAAGTGTTTGCAGACCTGCCCCCACGTTAATTATTAGAGACACCGTTTAAGCACCATGACTCAAGATTTACATCAACTTCAAGTGGCTGCTGGGGCTACGTTTGAAGAAATCGGTCAAGCCACCGTTCCTGTGAGCTTTGGTAATGATAGCGCTGCGCTTGAGGCTGCTCAGGCAGGAGTAGCACTGTGCGATCGCTCCCACTGGGGCCGCATTCAGATTTCCGATGCCGATCGGCAAACCTTCTTGCACAACCAAAGCACCAACGACATCAAGCGCTTGCAACCAGGCCAAGGCTGCGACACTGTATTTGTCACTTCAACGGCGCGCACCCTGGATCTCGCGAGTGTCTATGTCACGGAAGAAACGATTCTTTTACTGGTTTCCCCTAATCGCTGCCAGAGCTTGCTGGATTTTCTCGATCGCTACATCTTTTTTGCTGATCGCGTCAAGCTCACGAATCTAACGGCAGCAACTACAACCTTTAGTGTACTTGGCCCTCAGAGCGATGCTCTACTGGATAAACTGGGAGCAGGCGAGCTGGTCGGTCAACCCTACGGCAATCATGCTCTGTTGTCCCTAGGAGACAGTGAAGTTCGAGTGGCGGTGGGGAGTGGTTTAGCAACACCGGGTTATACCCTATTTGTCGCGGCTGAGGCGGCTGCGAGCTTGTGGCAGCAGTTGGTGGTTCTAGGGACAGTGCCGTTGGGCGATCGCGTCTGGGAGCAACTACGAATTCAGCAAGGCCGTCCAGTCCCAGACCACGAACTCACAGAAGACTACAACCCGTTAGAAGCAGGTTTGTGGCCCACTATTTCGTTTAGTAAAGGTTGTTACATCGGCCAAGAAACGATCGCACGTCTGGATACCTATAAAGGAGTTAAGCAAAAACTTTGGGGTCTGCGTCTCAGTGAGCCTGTGGCGGCAGGGAGCATCATTACCTTAGGAGACGACAAAGTAGGCGTTCTCACCAGTTCCACAACCATTGCTCAAGAAGCGGTTGGGCTTGGCTACATTAGAACCAAAGCGGGGGGTGCGGGGTTGCAAGTTCAAGTAGGTACGGCCCAAGGGGAAGTTGTCCCTGTACCTTTTTTGACCCATGAACGACAATAGGAAAATTCGTTGCAACCTCTGTTTCAAGCGCGGCAATTCTTAATCCCATCCCTGGAGGAAACCAGGCAACAAACCTATGAAGCGGCAGTTCCGGGAGTTAGGATGGCGACTGCTTCCAGGGGGAATCACAGCATTAGTGGTTGCCAGCTTGACTGCGTTAGAGGCTTGGCAGCCATTAGAACAGATTGCCTACAATACGCTGTTTCAACTGCGGGGTGCGATCGCTTGGGACTCCAGAGTGGTCGTGGTGGGGATTGATGACCGGAGTCTGCGAGAACTAGGGACATTTCCTTGGGCGCGGCAGCACTATATTCAACTGCTCAGTGTTCTAAGCAAAGCTGAGCCGAATGTGATTGCCTTAAATGTGGTCTTGACCGATCAAAGTCCACAAGATACCCAATTGGCAGCAGCAGTGCAGCAGCAAGGGCGTGTGGTTTTAGCTCAAGCCTGGAACAGTACTGGAGAGCCGTTGTTACCCAGCCCCCCCTTGAGCAGAGTGGCTTTTGAGATTGGTCAAGTCTACAAGAAACAAGATTCTGACGGTCTAACTCGCAAAATTGACTTGCAGTTGCAAGGAGTTCCTACTTTGGGCTTGGCGACGGTTCAGGGTTACAGACTCGTTCAAGCCCCAGTAAATCTGCCCAACCTGCAACAACCTTTTTGGATCAACTGGCCTGGGTCTGTGCGCCAGCTCCAACATTACTCTTTTGTAGATGTGATACGGCAGCGCATTCCTGCTCAAGCTTTTAAGGACAAAATTGTGGTGGTGGGAATGACAGCAGCGGGGCTTGATTCACTGCCCACCCCTTTCGATCGCAATCCTCCAGCCAGTGGCACACATCTACATGCGGCTGTGATTAGCAATCTGCTCCAGCACAACTCCTTGCGGCTGTTTCCCAAATCCTGGCTAATTTGGCTATTCTTGCTGGGTGGCCCTGGCTTGAGCTATGTGATGACCCGTTGGTCTACAGCGCGACAAGTGGGCTTGTGGCTGGGGTTATGTGGTGCTTGGGCTGTGGCTGGCTTGCTGCTGCTGCACCTGGGTTATTTAATCCCTGTGGTGTTGCCCATTATTCTCTTTAGCGCCACAGTTGGCACTGTCTTGATTGAGGAGCGATTGCGCGAAAATGCTTTGCTCCAGCATGAAGTGAAACAGCTTTGGCAAGCTCACCATCAAGACATCGTGCAAGACTTTGTGCAAGATACCGTAGCTCACGCCTCTATCACGACTAACGCCAAATCACCGAACTGGCATACAGCTCATCAGCCCGCTTCCATGCAGCCTGTGGCTCAGTTAGCCTTGCTGGCAGAACAATTTGGCCGATCGCAGTCAGCCCAAGCCGCGATCGCTCGGAGTCTTTCCATTGGTCTCTTGGCTGCTGATCTTGATGGACTGGTATGGTTCTGCAATCCAGGGGCTGCGAAATGGCTGGGGATTCAAGTGGGCGATCGCCTCCACGCTCAACTGATTCCCCAGTGGTTGAGCCAAGAACAGTGGCAGGTAGACTTACAGTTGTTAAGGCAACAGCAGGCAGTCACTCCCCATGAATTGCAGCAAGATGGCACCTGGTTTGAACTCAAGCTAGAACCTCTGCTGTACGGCAATGCCGAAACCCAAGTCGAGCAAAAATCTCCTGCATTAGATGGTTTGCTGCTAGTTCTAGAGGACATTACGGCGAGGAAGCAGATTGAAGAAAACCTGAGTCAGCAAATGCAAGAACTACAGCGCATGAGCTTGCTGAAAGATGACTTTTTAAGCACTGTTTCTCATGAGCTTCGCAGCCCGATGGCGAATATGAAAATGGCTATCTACATGCTCAAAATTGCTAGAACGGAGGAGCAAGAGGAGCATTATTTTAGAATTTTGCAAGCGGAATGCGATCGCGAAATTAGCTTAATTAATGACTTATTAGATTTGCAACGTTTAGAAGCCGCCGCCAAGCCGTTTAATCCAGAAACTATTGATATTGATGATTGGCTACCTCGACTTGTGGAGCCATTTGAAGAGCGGGCTAGCAATCGTCAGCAAACCATTCAAGTGCAAATTTCTTCAGGGTTGCCACTATTAGTGACTGATCAACCGAGCTTAGAAAGAGTGGTGGCGGAGTTGCTGAATAATGCTTGCAAATACACGCCTCCAGGTGGCGAAATTAGTGCGATCGCTCGCTTTGAGTCTCCCTATATAGAATTAAGTGTGAGTAATTCTGGCTCAGAAATTCCTGAAGTAGAATTGCCTCGCATTTTTGAGAAGTTTTATCGAATTCCTCGCAACGATCGCTGGAAACAAGGCGGGACTGGCTTAGGTTTAGCTTTAGTCAAAAAACTGGTGGAACATGTGGGAGGAAAGATTCGAGTGACGAGCAGTACTGAACAAACCACCTTTACAATTTCGCTACCCACCCAATTCTCTCCGCCTGATCTTTGACTTGTCGATTGGTGATGATTCCCAATGCTTTTGCGTCAAAAAGTTTCTTTCTATCTAGAAGATATTGAAACGCCGATTGGCATCTTGATTAATTTGGCGATCGCCAGTTTAGTCTTACTCTCTTCAGGCATTTTTGTCGCAGACACTTATGCAATTCCTGATACCGTTCGGGAACAACTCAACCTAGTTGACTCTATTATTTTAGTTATTTTTGCAGTGGAGTATGTCTTACGTTTTTGGTGCGCTGAGCAAAAAGCTAAATACTTTTTCAGTCTCTATTCAGCTATAGATCTAGTTGCCATTCTGCCGTTTTTTCTAGGCGTTACAGATGTTAGCTTTATTCGATTATTGCGCTGGTTTCGGATTTTACGATTAGTCCGTTTTGTGGAAGGTACAGCTTTATTTGGTCGAGTGAGTGGTGAAGATAGCGCCATTTTTACTCGCATCTTATTCACCTTATTTGCCATCATCTTTATCTATTCAGGCTTGATCTACCAAGTGGAGCATCCCATCAACTCGGCAGGATTTAGAACGTTCTTGGATGCTTTTTATTTCTCTGTCGTCACCATGACCACAGTGGGATTTGGAGATGTAACGCCGATCTCCGAAATGGGGCGCTTGCTCACAGTGCTGATGATTTTGACTGGAATTGCTTTAATTCCCTGGCAAATTGGTGACCTAATTAGGCGGCTGGTAAAAACTTCCACTCAAGTAGAAACTCAATGTTCTGGCTGTGGTTTAGCCCTACATGACCCCGATGCCCAGTTTTGCAAAATCTGTGGCACCAGCCTCAAGAAAACCTGACTTAGTTACTCCGTCGGATCTGAAATGGTGAGCGCTAGTTGGTACAGTTGGCGGCGGGGTAAAGCAGTTTGTTGAGCCAGTTGGCGACTGGCTTGCGATCGCGAAATCCCCTGCCCCATCAGCACTTGCAACTCTGCTTTCAATGCGTCTTCGGTCAGTACCAGTTCTGTCGGTTCTGCACCCATGACCACTAGCGTAAATTCTCCGTGAGCTTCACGGTTGCTGTAGTAAGCGATCGCCTCGGCAATCGTGCCGCGCCAAATTTCTTCGTGGAGCTTGGTTAATTCTCGACCTAAAGCAATCTCGCGATCGCCGCCGAAGGTATCTGCAAAATCCTGGAGGGTTTGTTGCAAACGATGAGGCGCTTCATAAAAAATCAGCGTCCGAGATTCTGGCTTTAAGGCTTCTAAGCGGGTGCGACGGTCTGAGCCTTTGGGGGGTAAAAAACCTTCAAACACAAAGCGATCGCTGGGTAGGCCAGAAGCGCTCAACGCGGTAATGGCGGCACTGGGGCCAGGAATGGGCACCACTGGCAACCCCTCCTCCGCGCAAGCTTTCACCAATTCATAACCAGGGTCAGAAATTCCGGGCATCCCTGCATCCGTGACGAGGGCGATCGCTTGGCCTTGCTGTAACCGACTGATCATCTCTGGGAGACGGCTGAGGCGATTGTGGTCGTGATAACTAATTTGTGGCGTTTTGATTTGAAAGTGCTGGAGCAGTTTTCCGGTGTGGCGCGTGTCTTCAGCCGCGATCGCGCTGACTTCTTTTAGCACCTGAATTGCCCGGAAGGTCATGTCCTCCAGATTGCCAATGGGTGTCCCAACGATGTAGAGAGTGCCAGCTTTGATTTCCATTTGGCCATACTATCTTGTGGAGTGAACATCTTGCCTGGATTGCCGACAGGAATGGTTGAGTAGGAGCAGGTATGGCGAAGCGGGGATTGTTTGTGGGCATGGTGACTTTAGATATGGTGTATCTGGCTGCGGCACCGCCAACCAATAACCAAAAATTGGTGGCGTCAGACTACACGGTATCCACCGGAGGGCCAGCGACCAATGCGGCAGTGGCTTTTAGCGCTTTAGGCAATCAAGCTACTGTGCTGGGCGTGGTTGGTAGTCACCCGATCACCCATTTAATTCGAGCTGATTTGGATAGTTGTGGAGTCGCGATCGCTGACCTTGCCCCCGATCGCACCGAACCACCTCCGGTTTCCTCGATCATCACGACGGAAGCCACAGGAGAACGAGCCGTAGTGTCGATCAACGCCAGCAAAATCCAGATGTCTCCCGATCGGATTCCCCCAGATATTTTGCAGGATGTAGAGGTGGTGCTGATTGATGGGCATCAGATGGCAGTCGGAGCGGCAATCGCCCAACAAGCGAAAGCGCACAACATTCCAGTGGTGGTAGATGGTGGCAGTTGGAAACCAGGATTTGAGCAGGTGCTAGCGCTGAGCGACTATGCGATCTGTTCCGCCAACTTTCACCTTCCTGACTGCTCCAATTCAGCCGCCGTTTTTGCTGCTCTCATAAACTTAGGAATTCGACATATTGCGATTACCCAAGGCGACCAGCCCATTCAGTTCTATGACAATGGTGAGAGGGGGGCGATCGCTCCTCCTCAAGTGGAGGTGGTAGATACGTTAGGAGCTGGAGATATTTTTCACGGTGCGTTCTGCCACTTTATTCTACAAACCAATTTCAGGGAAGCATTGATGGCCGCTGCCAAGGTTGCAGCCCAATCCTGCACAGGGTTTGGAACTCGTCACTGGTTACGCTGAATTACTATTTTTGCTACTAAGTTAAATCATATTTCTATCTTTGGGTAGTCCTAGTACAAGAGGTAGTTTGCTTGGGGGCGATCGCTCCTCCTTAAGGCATAGATCGGCAGTTTTGGGGTGAATTGTAGTCAGAGAGCAAGCTATGTCTTTAGCAAAACGTCATACTATGACATATAAGTTTGCATCTTCTTTGCAAAACATTAAGGAGTCACTGATGACCAAATTAAAATCCATCAGTTCATTGAAAAAGCTCACTAGCTTCCTTGGAGTTGCGACAGCTAGTGCTCTGATCGGTTTGCCAGCATTGGCCCAAGTGAATCCCAACCCCAGCATCTTTAACGAGCCTCCTTACAACCGCGCCCGTGGTGCTCAAGCCTCTCCATCGACCTCCACACCTGCTTACACCTGCGGCACCTGTTGCCCCCGCTACCACAGAAGCCCCGGCAGAAGCCTCTTCTGGCACCACGATTACCGCAGTTGCCGCTTCTAACGATTCTTTCAAAATTCTCACCGCTGCTCTGCAAGCTGCGGATTTAACGAGCACACTCTCTGGTGAAGGGCCTTTCACCGTTTTTGCGCCAACAGATGCTGCCTTTGCAAAATTGCCTGCTGGAACCTTGGAAGCATTGCTGAAGCCAGAAAATAAAGAGACTTTAGTGAAAATCCTGACCTATCACGTTGTCCCTGGTGAAGTGACCTCAAGCCAACTCAAATCTGGCGAAGTTACAACTGTGGAAGGCAGCCCTGTGACAGTGAATGTCGATGGCGGGGGAGTTATGGTCAACAAGGCTACTGTGGTTCAGCCAGATATTCAGGCCAGCAATGGCGTTATTCACGTGGTGGATACAGTTATTTTGCCTCCGACCCTATAACCGATTTTTAAGCAGGTTAATCAGATCATTGATTGGCTTCTGAGCCTAAAATTATTCACCCTGTTCAGGCTGATCTGGACAGGTTTTTTAGTGAGCAATATCTAAGCAGAATTTAAGCAGACGCAGTTTGAACGGATTGTAGGATCGAGCAGAAGCCTTAGAATAAAACGGTGCCTAACCCTTCCCCTCAATCTATGATGCTGAGCCTCTGCATGATCGTGAAAAATGAGGAAGCAACTTTGCCGAGCTGCTTAAAAAGCGTGCAAGGTGTCGTTGATGAAATGGTGGTCTTAGACACAGGCTCCAGCGATCGCACCCCAGAAATTGCTAAGAGTTTTGGGGCTAAGGTACATTTTTTTGAGTGGAGCAATGACTTTTCGGCGGCTCGCAATGAATCCCTCAAGTATGTCCAAGGCGATTGGATTTTGGTGTTAGATGCGGATGAGCGTTTAGCACCTGGTATTGTGCCCGCGCTGCGTCAAACCATTGGTAGCGAGCAACCTTATTTATTGATCAGCTTGGTACGCCAAGAAATTGGTGCGGAACAATCTCCTTATTCGCTGGTTTCTCGTCTCTTTCGTAATCATCCTGACATCAGTTTTGTGCGGCCCTACCACGCAATGGTGGATGAAAGTGTATCCCTAATTCAGAGTATGGAACCGCATTGGCAAGTGGGCTATTTGCCAGAGGTAGCAATTTTGCACGAAGGATACCAAGCCAGTGCGATCGCCGGACGAGACAAATTCACCAAAGCCAGAACGGCAATGGAGAGTTTTCTCAAACATCATCCTAGTGATCCGTATGTGTGCAGCAAATTAGGGGCGCTGTATGTGCAAATGAATGAGGTGCCTCAAGGCATTGAGTTGCTAAAGCGAGGTCTGAAATCAACTGCTGCTGATGCTTCTGTGTTGTACGAATTGCACTATCACTTAGGCATCGCTTACAGTCGCCTGCAACAATGGGCAAAAGCCGAGCAGCACTACCAACTGGCTTTGCAACAATCGATTATGCCGAAGCTAAAACTCGGTGCCTACAACAATTTGGGCAATCTCCTGAAGGCAAAAGGAGATCTGGTGGGAGCCAAAGGAGTCTATGAAGCAACCCTCAAAATCGACTCTACGTTTGCACCGGGTTACTACAATCTAGGCATGACTCTTAAAGCGCTAGGAGATCTCCCCCACGCGATCGCCGCCTATCGAGAAGCGCTGTTTTTGCAACCTAACTACGCCGATGCCCACCAAAATTTAGGCGTAGCCCTGTTGAAAATCGGTCAGGTATCGGAAAGTTTGAAGTCATTTCAGCAAGCGATCGCCCTGCATCAGCAAAACAACAATCCTTTCGAAGCACAAAGATTACGCCAGGGGTTGAAGGAGATGGGATTTGAGCTGTAAGTGAGATAAGGGGAAGGAGATAAGAGGAACGAGCCAGAAGCCAGAATTCGAGAATATTTGCGGAATTTGTTGATAGCACTTTGTTGTAATAGTACGGGCGCTAAATAAAATGGCATCTCAAAATCGAAATCGTCACAGAAGTTTGAGAGCTATGGATTTGGTGCCATGTTGTGACAATGGCTTCAGTGATGAATTATCAATTACTTTCTCGGATCGTGCTGTTGCTAGGATTAGCGACGCTAACCGCCTGCCAACTTCCTACCGATCGCTTTGTAAATGCTCAAAAATCTAATCAAAGCGATCGCTCTGCTAATGTTCAGCAAACTAATTTAATTGGTCTTTCTCTCGTTAAAAAAGATAACCTTACCAACGAATATCGTGGAGAAATCTATCCGATCGCTCTGTTGATTAATGGTCGTTATGTGGATGTCAGCACAGACGTCACAACTTCTGTTCGAGATGATCTTTCAGAAGAGGTGTTGCTGAGAACCTTTGGCAATCAATCTCTTTTGAGCGCGGTGCAGAATTTTACGGTTTTGAACCAAGGTGAGAAATTAGGAGAGTTTCAGGTTCAGAAGTTAGGTATTAGCCAATTTGCTTGCTCTACAAAGTTGACAGGACAAGGGAATTTCTCCAGTGAGCAACCCTTGGAAACTGTGTTTAATAGCCTGCCAGCAGATCAAGCGGGAGGTTTTAGCGGCTCGATCGGCAATAAACAGTTTGATGAATCTTGGCGCTGGACGATCGCCCTGAGCCAATACAACCCTGCCAAAACTGCGATCGCGACTCCAGATGCCACAACTGAAGCCAAATATCGCCAAGACCTCACTACGACAGCTAATGCTCTGTTCTCCCAAGACCCACAGTTGCAGAATGTGGCGGGTGAAACCGTAGTAGAAAAGATCTCCGTGGTAGACCTCAATCAAGACGGTCAGCTAGAAGTGTATGGCTTGGTGCGTAAAGGAACTGATCCTAAAAGCCAATCTTCTAGAGATGCGAGAGATGCAGGTATAGTCGGTGCTTATGCCAATGTGTGGCTGACCTACAACAACCAACAACCCCAAACCTTAGCGAGTCAAGTAACGCCCTACAGTGCGATCGCGGCTCGACCTGCCTACGAACTGATTACCACCGTGGATGTTAACGGCGATGGCATTCAAGAAGCGATCGTAAGAAACACAGGCTACGAAAGCACCAGCTTTGGCATCTACGAGTACAAAGATAATCAACTCAAACAGGTGTTTTCAGGCGCGGGCTACGGTTGTTAACTTAATTGGGTGGTAGTTCCAAGGCAATGGAGCCGAGGATACCTTTGCGGAAGTCATTTAAGATTTGTCGGGCGGTGCGTTCCACGTCATTTTGGTACTTTTGCTCTGCTAGAGCATGTAGATAAGATTCGCCTGTAAATTCGGCTGGGTCTAGCTCGTAGCGCGATCGCAATGGGTTGCCTGAAATAGCTTCAGGGGCAGTGGCTTGCAAACCCTTGATCAAATCAATTAGAGCAGAGGTGACGCGCTGGTTATCGTAGGCCGCTTCTCCAATGTCATCACAGATGGCGAGCTTGAAGGCAGCTTCCTGGTCGTTGAGTTTGGAGGGCAAAACCCCAGGAGCATCCAACAGTTCAATCTGATCTGAAATTCTTACCCACCGGAGTTGTCTAGTTACCCCTGCTCGCCGCGCACTCTCCACCACTCGCCGCTTCAATAACCGATTAATCAGGGCTGACTTGCCCACATTGGGAAAGCCCAACACCACAGCTCGGACTGGACGAGGCAACATACCACGATCGCGCCGTCGTTGGTTCATTTGAGCACCTGCATTTTGAGCCGCATGAGCGATCGCCTCAATCCCCTTGCCATGCTGGGCATCGGTAAACAGCGCTTCTTCACCTTGCTCCTGAAACCAATTGACCCAGCGATCGCGCATCTGCACCGGAATCATATCCATCCGATTCAAAACCAACACTTTCGCTTTGTTGCCAATCCAGTGCGGCACCTGCGGGTGGTGAGTGCTGAGCGGAATCCGGGCATCGCGCACTTCTAGGACTACATCGACCAGCTTGAGTTGGCTCAGCAGCGCTCTCTCGGCCTTGGCGATGTGACCGGGATACCACTGGATGGCAGGAGTTGTCATAATTCAGCAAGCCAGATTTGTTAATGCAGATTCACTATTATCCTAGCGATCGCGCTTTATGGCGAACTCGCTCCACAACGGTGCGGACAGTTTCATAAGGCTGAGCACCACTGAGCAAAACCACTTTTTCTAAGGGTTCATCGGTTTGGTGAATGAGCAGGGCTGGCACGCCGGAAATATTTAACTTGTGAGCCAGGGATTGCTCGCTGACTACTCGTTCGGTGTACTGTCCAGCTTCTAGAGCGATGTGGAGAGCGTCACGATCCAAACCTACGGATGCGCCAACCTCCAGCAGAATATCGATATTGTTCAAATCCAATCCGTCTTCAAAGAAAGCGCGGAACAGGGCATGATGCATTGCCTCAAAACAGCCGCGATCGCGAGCAAACTCTGCCGCCTCTAGAGCTTTGCGGCTACGGGGTTGCACAGGTGGTAAGCGTAAAGTCACTCCTCTCTCTTTCGCCATTGGATAAACGGCACGGTCCCAAGTCGTGCGGAGGTATTC
The DNA here is from genome assembly GCF_030409055.1 of Trichocoleus desertorum NBK24. Classification (GTDB taxonomy): domain Bacteria; phylum Cyanobacteriota; class Cyanobacteriia; order FACHB-46; family FACHB-46; genus Trichocoleus; species Trichocoleus desertorum_B. Next base: position 2,907,109 of record NZ_CP116619.1, read on the forward strand.
GCCTTGGGGGTCAAGCGTGGGAATTGGGTCAGGCCGCAGTTCAAAGGCACGCCATACAACCTGAACACTCTCACCATATTCCTGCCGCAGCTGCTCAAAAATTGGTTCTTCTAAATAACAGAACGGGCAAACGTAATCACTCCAGACATCAATCTGAATTTGGACTTTTTGGGTCATGCTGTTCCCTAGTAGCAGTCTCTTTCAGGGTAGATCTCAACGCTCAAGCCAACAGCAGGCTGAGGAAATAGGCGATCGCCTTGACGTCGTTTTATCAGGTAGCACGATATTTATTCTGGAAAGTTTAGCGAACAAGAACAACAACGGGTTTTGTCTTGGCTGCAAGTCCTAAATCTACAGCTGCACTTCACTAGGCTTAGTAGTCCGAAAGTTAGATTCATGCCAAATTCCAAGATCAAAGCTGAGGAAGTTTTTTACTATCGAAGAATCAGACTTGGATTCTCACACCGTTTTATTCTCATCAAGATACTTTTTTAACTATGTCTCCTTTAACCACTGAACAGGAAAAAACTGTTACGGCTTTTGTGACTGCCCTTGCCCAGCAAGAGGAATCTTTGCCCCAGGGCCTACAAAAACAGCTACAGGCCATTGGTCAGAACTTGGAAGCTCGGGTTGTGGAACTGCCCGTGATTGCAGCCAGCCTCCCAGATTTAAATCATGCCTACCAGTCAGCTCTAGCTGATCCCCGAGCCAACCAAGGCGCACAAGGTGCAACACTTGTTTCCACAAATCAAGATCACAGTACCAAGCTTCAGGAACGCGCGATCCAAATTCTTACAGATCCAGATCCAGTTCAAGCAGCTCAGCGCCACCAATTCCGAGGTTTAGGACAAATTGCGTCAAACCCCCTGAAGCGCTTTTTTGGTAGAGGCTAGGAAAGGATGCCGATTAGGAAGCGCTAATGATCTATGCAGAAGTTCAATCTGCGATCGCCTAACGTTGGTTGAGGCGTTGTTCTATAACGGGTGCGTTAGGGCACACCTGCTGAGTTCGGGAAGCCGTACAAGGCGATCGCTTGTCAGTGGCAATTTGTTACGGGTAAATTAGCACTCAGGAAATGAGAGTGCTAACGCTGACGGGGCGATGAACATTAGAACTGTTCAGCTCACAACAGCAAGCATTCAGCGGGTTAGTTTGCCTGTGTGGTTAACTGTCCTGTCATTTTTTCCTGGCAACTTTTATTTACTGGTCTAAACGTAAGTCGCTTTTGTCACAAGCGCGTGGAGGATTTTACATGGCTGCTGTTTCTTTAAACGTGTCAACTGTGAAGCCTTTGGGCGATCGCATTTTGGTAAAAGTCACTGAAGCCGAAGAAAAGACTGCTGGGGGCATTTTTTTGCCTGACACCGCTAAAGAAAAACCCCAAGTTGGTGAAGTTGTAAGTGTGGGTGCTGGGAAGCGAAACGATGATGGTTCCTTCCAATCTCTCGAAGTGAATGTAGGCGATAAAGTGCTCTACTCCAAGTATGCTGGCACCGACCTCAAATTAGGTGGCGACGATCATGTCTTGCTGCGCGAGCAGGACATTCTAGCAACCTTGGCATAGAGACTCGTCACGCTACACAACATCCTCATCTTCTAAACATTTCTGAATTCGGAGTAAAGTTGCATGGCTAAGTACATTACCTACAACGAAGATGCCCGTCGGTCTTTAGAGCGCGGTTTTGATGTTCTAGCAGAAGCCGTTGCAGTTACCTTGGGTCCCAAAGGTCGCAACGTGGTGCTGGAGAAGAAATTTGGTGCGCCTCAAATTGTTAACGATGGTGTGACGATCGCCAAAGAAATTGAACTCGAAGACCACATCGAAAACACGGCTGTTTCTCTGTTGCGTCAAGCCGCTTCCAAGACCAACGATGCAGCGGGTGACGGTACCACTACGGCTACTGTGCTAGGGCACGCGATCGTGAAAGAAGGTCTGCGCAACGTGGCTGCGGGTGCTAACCCGATCGCCCTCAAGCGTGGGATTGATAAGGCGGCTGGCTTCTTGGTAGACAAAATCAAAGAGCACGCTCGTCCAGTGGAAGATTCTAAAGCGATCGCTCAAGTGGGTGCGATCTCTGCGGGGAACGACAACGAAGTTGGTCAGATGATTGCCGATGCGATGGACAAAGTGGGTCGCGAAGGCGTGATCTCCCTCGAAGAAGGTAAGTCCATGACCACTGAACTCGAAGTCACCGAAGGGATGCGCTTCGATCGCGGTTATATCTCTCCCTACTTCGCCACCGACACTGAGCGGATGGAAGCAGTTCTCGACGACCCCTTCATCTTAATCACCGACAAGAAGATCACTTTGGTACAAGACTTGGTGCCTGTGCTGGAGCAAGTGGCTCGTGCTGGTAAGCCTCTGTTGATCATTGCCGAAGACATCGAGAAAGAAGCGCTTGCTACTTTGGTCGTGAACCGTCTCCGTGGCGTGTTGAACGTGGCTGCGGTTAAGGCTCCTGGCTTTGGCGATCGCCGGAAAGCAATGCTGGAAGACATCGCTGTGCTGACGGGTGGTGAACTGATCACCGAAGATGCAGGTCTGAAGATCGACACGGCTAAGCTCGAAAGCTTGGGCAAAGCTCGCCGGATCACCATCACCAAGGACAACACCACCATCGTCGCGGAAGGTAACGAAGCGCAAGTCAAAGCTCGTTGCGAACAAATCCGCCGTCAATTGGATGAAACCGATTCTTCCTACGACAAAGAGAAGCTGCAAGAGCGTTTGGCTAAGCTCTCTGGCGGTGTGGCTGTGATCAAAGTCGGTGCTGCGACCGAAACTGAAATGAAGGATCGCAAACTCCGCCTAGAAGACGCGATCAACGCCACCAAAGCTGCGGTAGAAGAAGGGATTGTGCCTGGTGGTGGTACGACTCTGGCTCACTTGGCTCCTCAACTAGAAGCTTGGGCAACCTCTAACCTGTCTGGTGAAGAGTTGACTGGCGCTCTGATTGTGATGCGTGCCTTGTCTGCACCTCTAAGCCGCATTGCTGAAAACGCAGGCCAAAACGGTGCAGTCATCGTTGAGCGAGTGAAAGAGAAAGAGTTCAACGTCGGTTACAACGCCGCTACTGGTGAGTTTGTAGACATGCTCCAAGCGGGTATTGTTGACCCTGCGAAGGTGACTCGCTCGGCTCTGCAAAATGCCGCTTCGATCGCGAGCATGGTACTGACGACTGAGTGCATTGTGGTTGACAAGCCCGAACCCAAGCAAGCTGCTGCACCCGCAGGCATGGGCGGCGGTGACTTCGACTACTAATCGCTAGTCGCTAATTAATCTCAACCCTCATCTCTTCGGAGGTGGGGGTTTTTTATAACTTTTCTCTTTTTTTCAGGAGTATCTCAAGCATTAAAGAAAAATTAATTGAGAGTTTGGGAATTGTATCGATAAGCCAAATTCTTTACTTTGGGGTATGTAATGGCTCAAATGATTCCTAATCGGTTGCTTCCCAGTACTACAAGTTTTGCTGAGAAGCGTTTGTATAAAGCGTTTCAGGAGCAGCTATCAGATGAATTTATAGTATTTCATAGTAGATGGTGGCAAGTTATAGATCCTCGAAAAGGTGCTCAAGATGGCGAGGTAGATTTCATTATTGCTCATCCAAGCTTGGGAATTCTCATTTTAGATGTGAAGGGTGGTCAAATTAGCTATAACGCAAAATCTGAGGAATGGTATCAAAATAGCAATCGCATGAAGGAAAGCCCATTTCAACAGGCTACTCGGAATAAGTATAGCCTTCTGAGTTTCCTCAAGGAACGGCCTTACTTTTGCAGAAGATTTATTAACATAGGGCATTCAGTAGGCTTTCCAGATGTTGATGTTATGCAGGCACGACTGCGGCTAGATTCTCCTCGCCAGATTGTCCTTGATAGGAGTGATGTAAGAGATCTGAAAAACTGGATCAATACGGCCTTTTATCACTATCAAAATAGCTCTAGAATGGATGAAATTGGTTTTCAAGGGATAGAAGAGATTAAATCGCTTCTGGCTCAATCTTGGGAACTAAGGCCACTACTGAAAATAGATATTGAAGAAGAAAAGGAAGCGATTATTCGCTTAACTGAACAGCAATATGTGCTACTTGATTTTTTGGGACAGCATCGACGCGCAGCAATTAAGGGTTGTGCTGGCTCTGGCAAAACACTTCTGGCTGTTGAGAAAGCAAAACGTCTAAGTCAACAAGGCTTCCGAGTTTTACTAACCTGCTACAACAAAAACTTGGGACAATTCTTAGCTCAAAGCTTATCTCAGGAAAATATTACTATTAGCCATTTTCATGGCCTATACTCTATGACTGACTCAAGTTCAGGCAATCAATCTTATGACGGTTATTCAAAAACTGAAGAATTTTTTAAGGAAACTTATCCTAACCTTTTAGTCCAAAAAGCTAATAGTCAAGGATTAGAGTTTGATGCCGTAATTGTTGATGAAGGTCAAGATTTTCGCGAGAACTGGCTCTTGGCTCTTCAGTGCCTATTAACCGATCCTAATTACGGAATTTTCTATATTTTTTATGATGACAGACAAAATATTTATCTTCCAAATTGGAAGCAACCTTTTGATTTCCCTCCTTATCCATTAACAGAAAATTGCCGAAATACACAAAATATTCACAACTACCTTAACCAGTTTTATTCTAAGGAAGCCTCAATTAAATCAAAGGGGCCTATAGGTAGACCTGTAGAAATCTTGCAATATAAAACCACTAATGAGTTAAAAGAAATTCTAAATCAGAAACTAAACTATCTGATTGCCGAAAATTATGTTCCTGCGAAAGATATAGTGGTTTTGACACCACTTAAGACTGAACGTTCTATTCTTAGCACTATTAGGACGGCTGCAAACTTTTCTTTTAAGTGCCGTAACTATCAGTCAAGAAATCAAAAAAGCGAGAATACAGTATTCTGGACAAGTGTTTATCAATTTAAGGGGCTGGAAAGCCCAATTGTTATTCTTGTAGAAATTGAAGATTCTGCATTGAACAGTCAAAATTCTTTGCTTTATGTAGGAGCCTCTCGTGCTTGTAGTCACCTGATAATCATCAGCAATGAACAGTCGAAGCCTGACAAGCCTGGTGTTTCTAAGCCTAGAGGAGCACCCTGGAAGATATGCCCTAACTGTGGTTCAGACTATACTATTGATTGGGGTAAGAATAAAATTGGGAATCCGCAGTTTCAGTGTTGCCATTGCGGAAAGGTTTACGCCAAGGAGTAAGACTATAGCTTAATCATCTTCTGATCTTGATAATTGGCTTTTATTCCAGCAATTCTCACTTTGGTGCTTTTGTACTATTTTTCAGGTTGTAAAGGCACTGAGTTCTGCACAGAGCTAACGAGAGAATGAGTGTTTCAGCTGTTGCCGTTAGATAGAAATTGAGAACGGTTCTCATACTGAGAATTGCTGCTTTTATTCGGAGCCTGAACTGTTGAGCTTCAGATTTTCCTCTAATTAGTTTGCGAGGAATCCACTAGTAGACTAAGAGTTTTTGGGTCGCGATCGCCCTCAAAAAACTTATTAAGCAATTGCTCAAATACTGACCCTTCAGGTGACACGTAGGCAAACAACGTCGCGCAAGATTTTAGCTTCATATCATCAGGAAAACCAAAAATTTCGTGTGCAGTTCGCTCCTTGCCACTCAAAGCTGCTTCAACGCACTCAATCAGTCGTGGCCCCAGAATCGGATGGCTCAGGTATGCCTTAGCTTCTGCAACACTCTTGATGGCGTACCGTTCAGACATCGCACTGAACCCTAGCCCGTCGAACTGCGGGAAGATGTACCACATCCAGTGCGATCGCTTCCGACCGCTTTTGACCTCAGACAGCGCCCGTTCGTAATCGCGCTCCTGGGCTTGCACAAAGCGGTTGAGATCATATGGATCGCCTGCGTTCCCAGATTTCGTATCTGCCATCAATCGTCTCCTACCGGATGCGAGTCAATTATTACAATCTGTAGCGGATAAGCCTAAATTCCCGCTGAAAGCGATCGCCCTCACAACTACCAATCCCCGAACTGGGTACAATCAACGAGAATCCAGTATTGAGGCAGACTTTTCAGTTCTCTCAAGACTGGTATACAAAGTTATAAGCAGTCGTACGTGTTCACTGGCAGAATCAGGGGAAGTGGGAGGCTCACATGGATGTAGATCGCGATCGAGAACGGTGTCTAGAAAGTTTGACTTGGGCTGTAGAACAACTCCAAGGCAAAGTAGACATCGCCAAACTAAACAAGATCGCGGAACTGATCATCCAAGCCATGACAGGCCCGTGGCGGTACTTCCACACCCCAGAACATATTTTTGAAGTGGGTGATTCTGGCGACGCGATCGAAGTTTTAGCTGCGCTCTTCCACGATCTGGTCTATGTGCAAGTAGACCAAGGCATCAGCGTCAACATCAGCCGCTTCATCGCCCCCTTCATTAAAGAAACTCCAGGCCATCTCGCGATTCTGGATGCCGAGGACTTACCGAGCGATCGCAGCTTCACCTTAGCCCTCACAGTGTTTGGTTTTGCCCCTGGTCAGCGACTGTCCCCAATGGCGGGCCAAAACGAATTTCTCAGTGCCGTAATTGCTGCCAAAAGTCTAGAACCCCTACTTTCCTACAGTCATCTAGCCCAAATTGCTGCTTGTATTGAAGCCACTGTTCCCTTCCGACCCAAATCTGCTGAAGGTATCAGTAGCGATGAGGGCCTATACCGCAGGCTCTTAAGCGTCAATCAACAATTCGATTTAGGCTGGACAGAAGCGGAAACCCTCGAAATCACAAAACGATCCGTACGCCTTGCCAACCGAGACGTAGAGAATTTTGCGTTTCCTAGCTCTGCCCATTTTCTTGACAACACCTGGAACCTGATCCCCGAAACCAACCACGACCTGAAAAATACCAACGCCTACAAGGTGCAAGGTTATCGCCTATCGATTCAAAAGATGGAAGGTTTCATGAACTTCCTCAAGCCTGAAGTGGTGTTTCGGCAGTTCCACGGTGAGCCCGATGACGAAACCTACCAACGGCTAATCAAAAACACTGCAAAAAACTTAGAAGTGGCGCGGCTATATCTGGGTGCCAAATTGGTTTCGATCGCCATTATTGAAGCTTTGGCGTTTCGGATTGGCCGCGATGTTCCGATCTCGACCATGATGGGTGAATTGCCATCTTCGGGCTTTTCAACGGTGCAATTAGAGCATTTCTTACCAAAAATCTCTAGCTACACGCCACCAGAAACTCCAATCGAACATGATGCCCTAGAACTGCTCGAAAAAGGCCGCAGCATTGATTCTTTCTACGATGTAAAAAACTCGCCCACCGCAACGTTTGTGGTGAAGTCGATCGGTTTCGCAGCCTTACGCCAGTTGTTGAAACATGCGAAAGCGTTCTTTCAAGATGAAATATCTGCCGAAGAGTTTCTGTCCTATTGTGATCCCATTGTGGTAGAGACAGTCACAAAGGGTGTGATCCAACTTTTCGAGAGCCGCAAACTAGCGATGCAACAAGAATCTCTCAATCGCCATTCTGCGATCGCATCTTAAAAAACTAACTCCCAGCCCCTTCCCCAGCAGGAAAGCAAGGTGGTTTCAAAGTGGATAGAGAAAAATTTTGAATACGATTGGCTCCCTGCACTGCCCCCTAAATCCCCCAATACTGGGGGACTTTGAGCAGGTTCCCCCCAACTTTGGGGGGCTAGGGGGGCTGGTTCGAAATTCTTTTTTCGTATGAAACCACCCTACTCCCCTGCTAGGGAAGGGGAGCCTAGGATTTATTCCTTAGCGTTGCACTTTGTCAGAGTAACCTTGACGGCGCAGTTCATTCTTGTCTAGGTCGCTAGCGCTTCTGTCAGCGGTGTCGGGATAAAGGCCACCAAAGTCTTTCACAGCTTCTGTAGACTCTTTGGCAATTCTTTCGAGCCGACCTTCGCCATCAGCAGAATTGATTTCACGCGCTTCGCGATTCCATTCACCTGTGGTTTTGGGGCGGTCAGAGTCATTCTGGTGAGCAACGGTGTTAATCCGATCGCTAATTGCTTTGCTGCTGGCGCTGTTGGGCTGAGCGTTGGTGGTCAGCAGGATAAAACCAACGAGAGCGACGGCCAAAAAACGCTTGACTTGTAGTTGATTAAACAAAGAACTAACTTGAGCGATCGCTCCAGAAATCAAATTTTTCATCAAAGTACTCCACTAATTCATTTTCAATGCTTTTCATATTTCGAGAAACTATTGAACTTATCCCGAAGGACACGAACCAATAATTCTCTCGACAAAATTAAGACTAACTAGTAAAACAAAATTCTTCCTCTAACAGAAGTCATAACTCGCGATCGCTGACTGTCTGCTAAAGAGTGACGAGCACATCTATCAATAGAGGCAATGGTAGGGTTTGCTTACTAGCCACAGCGATCGCGAAGCTCGTGAGCCAGAAGGAGCTTCGCGATCGCCCTCTGTGCGAGCTATTGTTCCTACAGCTGCTGGTTGACGCAACGAACTGAGAATTGATCTAGGGGCTGGTAAAACCCTTGCTTGATGCAGTTTCTTCCTGCCGCTTTGGCTGCATACAACGCTTGATCGGCTAAGTGCAACATGCAATCAAGCGTTCTCCCCTCTGGAGGAAAGGCACTAACGCCCCCAGAGAAAGTGGACTGGATTTGCTGCCCGCCAAACTCCACCAGGGTAGCTTGCCAAGCCAAACGAATTTTCTCAATCCGTCGGTAGGCAAGGTCTAGCGGCATCTGCGGCATGACTAGCACAAACTCCTCACCCCCATAGCGACAAGCAATATCGCTAGAACGGCTGTGGCAGCGCGGCAACTCACCAAAGGCTTGCAACACGCGATCGCCTGCTAGGTGCCCAAACGTATCATTGATTTGTTTAAAGTGATCAATATCCAGGAGAGCAACTGTAATGAGATAGCTTTCACGGGTGGCTCGTGCCAACTCTCTATGAAACGTTTCTTCCAGATAACGGCGATTGAACAAACCCGTGAGGATATCTCGAACTGCTTGCTCTCGCAACTGAGTTTGCAGCACCTCAATTTCTAGTAACTGGTTTTGTAAACGTTGATTTGCCTGTTGCAGATCTAGCTCTGCTTGGTGGCGTTCGGTCACATCTCGTAAGACAATCAAGCGTCCGGTTAATTGCTGGGTGCGATCGCGCAGGGGCGTTGTGCGTAGCTCTATATAGCGCAGTGGCTTGCCCTCTCTAGCAATTGCCAGCCTATGGTCGCCGCTATCGTAGCAACGTCGAGCTATATCTTGCCATTGCCATAAGCTTTTCGCTGCGGGCTGTCCAACACAGGCAACGGTTGTGCCTAGCAGCTCTCGTGCCGCTGGGTTAATATCTACAACGCGATTTTGCTGATCTAAAACTAGGACTCCATCACTCATGCTCTCAACCAACGTATCGCGAGCCACTGGCACTAGATCAAACAATTGAAAGCGAAAGAGATTGGCAGAATAAATTAACCCGCTGAGCATAAAACTCATCGGTGTAATGTTCAATCCCGGAGGCGTGAGATTGAGCATATAGGCACTACCCCCGATTAAGGGGATCATGGCTGAGGCTAGGGCCATGATGGCTTGCCGCCGATACAGAAGGGAGGGGCGGAGGGCTGCTTTTAGTAAGAGAAAGGCCCCAGCCAAGGTATAAGCATAAACACAAGCCATGATCCAGAAGAATCCGGGGCCATGCTGGTAAATGAGCAGGTTGCTGCTAGCAGAGCTCCATAAAAATCCAGTCCAAACCCAACGATGCCAACTGTTTGTCATGACGAGAATGACATTCAAAATTGGCACAACCCAGAGCCATGCCAGAGTTTTGGGAGTCAGCCAATTTTTTCGGTGGGTGAAGTGGGTGGCAAAGATCAAGAAGAGCGTAATCACGCTGCCAGAGCCGACATACTCTAGCTTCGACCACAGTATTTTGCTGGATAACGTTGTCGCGGCTGCCTCTAATGCTGCAACAGTGGCATACCCCGCGATCGCCAACATCATTAAGAGAAAAGGCTTGCTAGCCGGAGCCGTAGTTCGTCGTTGCCAAGCTGCATAGGCGGCCACCAGAGAAATTAAGGCAGTGAGCCCTAAAAGATAGCAGTAGGGATTGAGGTGGGGAATACCAACATTATGATGCAGTGTGGGGAAACCCATCTCTAGCACTACGTACACTTTAGTATGTATCCCTTAGTATCCATAACCCGCCGCAGTCTTACTTCCGCTGAGTTACTTAAGATCCCTTATATTCTGCATAATATTCTGTACAAAACTGTAGTCAGCGTAAACTGGCCGAAACCAAATAGACGAATAGCTCTAGACGAAATAAATCCAATCGGATTGCGATCGCCCCTCGGCGATTCAAGAGATATCGATTCAAGAGAGCGATCGCGCCTCGAAAAGGCAGCTCTACAATAAGGACATTGAGGTTGAGCGATCGCCATGCACATCCCAGAAATAGACCCAAAGGCTACCATTTCTGAACCAAACCTCTACGACAACGACTTCTACGCATGGACGCAGGAACAAGCTGCTTTACTCCACCAGCAACAATGGAGCCAGCTTGACCTGCCAAATTTGATTGAGGAAATCTCATCTTTGGGTAAACAGCAACGCCAAGAACTCCGCAATCGCTTGAGTTTGCTAATTGGGCATTTACATCAAATGGCAGTACCAACCCGAACATCGTAGTCGTAGCTGGCTAGCCACGATTCGCGTCCAGCGCCTCGACATTTCCGAATTACTAGAAGACAACCCCAGCCTCAAGCCTTACCTTAAAGAAGCGTTGCAGAAAGCTTATCTGAAAGGTGTGGAACTGGCAGTGAGTGAAACCGATTTACCCAGCCGTACTTCCCCCTCAGAAGGCCCCTATGATTTAGCAGAAATTCTAGGCGATCGCTTTTACTCTGGTGAACCCAGTGAGTTAGTTAACGAATTGAAACAATAATTTATCTCTAAGCTAAAAATTTGGGCTTAAAGCAACAAACGTTGTTCTATGGTCAATTAACCTTCCCTAAACAAGGTAAATCATACTTAAGCGTTCGCTTGTGGCAACGCAGATTGGAGCCTAAAAGCAACTACGCGTTCCTTATAAATCTTAACAGAAGATACCATACATTTGTACTATAAAACTATTAAGTACAAATGTACCAAAATGGTTGCTTGTTTCTCTTTTCTTGAAGCTTGGGTAAAACATCCTGCTTGAGTTTTGAGAAATACGTATACGTAACCAGTAATGGAGAAAGTTTGTATGTTTCCGACGTTAATAGATTTCTTTCAGCCAATTATGAGTCAAATTGACAAAGCGATAGGCAATCCAACAACAGCAGATATAGAAGAAATTCGTCAACAGCTTAAGGCAAGTGTGCTGATTGACTTATCTAAACTCCGAAAGCATTACGGCGAGCTTATCAAAGCTTACTATAGGAAAAACCCACCCTTTGGTAACCGAGAGTACTCTCAAGACGTAGAGGAAAACTTTGCAAAAGATCTTGAGGATTTTATTGAGATAGTAAGCTACTCCGCAGAGGCTGGCGACCCGTCTATCTTGGATGAGTGTGTAGTTGGCTACCTTAATCAGAACCCCAAACTCTTATCTAAAAGCTTGCCTGCATATGTAGAGAGATTTAATCGAATAACCACGGATTGGGAGGGCTTCATGAGCAAAATAGAAGCACAAGGTCAACCGAGGTGGCCGGATGAGACAAAGCCATACTGGGCCTATTTGGTCGGTAAATTTTCTTCCAAGCCCTAAGTACTATAGCGATCCTAAATAATTCATGAAAAAGCATAAAGGCGGCATGCTTCCGTGTCACGATTGACCTTTGTCTAGTTAACTAGTGAGTCGGTCTATGGAAGAACTCGCTGAGTTTATTCGGAGCAATCCTGACTCTCGTGAACTCAAACGCGCCCTGGCCGTGCAGATGGTATCTCAAGGCTATACCTACTTTCAGATTCGGGATGCTCTGCACGTCTCAGTCGGCTTCATCAGTAAATGGAAGCAAGCTTTTGAAGAGCATGGAGTTCTGGGATTGGCTCTTCAGTATCAAGGCTCCACGGGTTACCTCACACCCTCGCAACGCCAAGGGGTGAGGGATTGGCTCCAACAGAGGAACTACTGGAATCTGAGCGAACTCCAGCAGCACATTGAGCAGGAGTATGGGGCGGCCTTTGCCTCCAAGCAGAGCTATTACCAGTTGTTTGCAGAAGCGGGCATCAGTTGGAAGAAGACCCAGAAGCGCAATCCCAAAGCAGACCCAGAATTGGTAGAGAAAAAAACACGAAATCAGGGCTTGGCTGGAACGACATCGACAGGAGATTGTCCTGGGTCACTTAGTCGTCTTGTTCCAGGATGAATGTCATCTGCTCTGGGGCGACCTCTGCGGCTATGTGTGGGGCAAAACCAACGAACGCATCGAAGTGCCAATGACTAACGAACGTCAGAAGCAGACGTACTATGGAGCGCTGAATATCTTGAGCCAAGAGTTTGTTGTGAAAGCTTTTGAGCGAGCGAATTCCGAGGCCACGATTGCCTTCTTGCAACTGCTCCTGGCTGAGCATCCTCAGTCTCGCATTGCCTTGATTTGGGATGGAGCGAGCTATCACCGTTCTCAGGCGCTCAAGGACTATTTGGCCTCAGTCAATCAGGGCTTAGGCGAGTCCGAGTGGAAAATTACCTGCCTTCGCTTCGCTCCCAATGACCCTCGGCAAAACCCAGTGGAGGATGTTTGGTTGCAGGCAAAGCGGTGGATTCGAGAGTTCTATCACCTGTGTCAATCGTTCTCAACGGTGAAGTGGTTATTTGAGTTCGTCACCCATCGTCAGACCTTTAATTTTTCGAAGGTCTTTATGTATGGTGCATTTTCATGAATCTCTTAGGATTGCTATATGTTGCTAGTTATGGTTAGTAGAGGGTCCAGACAATTCACCAACAAGGATGGATGCTGCTACGGATTTGGATTTCCGCATATTTGCCGTTTCTCCCATTAAGTGGAGAAAATTGTCATAGCCTTGTTGTCTCTCTTGAACATCTTTAAGTACTGCATCTACCGATTCTTTCAACTTATTAACTCTTGCATCAGTTTCTGGATGCACTTGGAGCAACTCGCTCACTTGATTGCTAATTCTGAGTAGCTGAGACTCTATTCCTGAAAATGACTGATGTTTATCCTCAACTGCATCAAGCAGCTTTGTTCTTAACTCTTCTAACCTGGTATTTTCACTGTCGAGTTGGGCTTGCTTTCTTTTTATCCTGAGCTGACGTTCACTGAAAGCATGAACTATAAACAGCATGGATGAAATCCATAATAAAAATATACTTGCCAAGTGAAGTAATTTATCTGGATTGGCGGCTAGGGAATAAGTCGAAAATGTAACTGGTATCAAACCTACAACTAAAGCCATACCTACTAATCGCTGTAAAATAGGAAGGTCTTTGATAGCTGAGGTAAGGCTATTCACCATGTTTGCAAGAGCATCATACCCATTTTGAATAGGAGCGTTGGTCTGAGATTCGGTAGAAGTTTGTGTCATAAACTCACCATAGAGATAGTTTGTTCCTAGAAGTATAAAACAGCCGACTTCCAGAAAGGATTTTATGAAGCTATGCTACTTTTTATTCCAGTGTTCTAATACTTGAGCGACTAGGGCTTACTTCTATGTAAAGAAGCAGCCTTTTTAAAAAGCAGTCCTTTTAGTGTGATTAAGAATATCGGATAGCCTGCGAGTAGGCTGATTGTCAAACTCCTGCATTAACTAAACTTCTTCATCCCATTGATCGCAAGCACCTTACCAAATTCTGTTTGCCCACAACGTAAACACCCACAATCGGGTTCTGCTCAACTTCAACCTTGGCTTGGGAAAAAGCCACAACCGGAGTCACAAAGCTTAACTGCTTGAGCTTTTTCATCGCGACGGCTTGCCGCTTAGCTTGGCTCAAGAAATCCTTTTCAAAAGGGTATTGCGATCGCCCGTACTGCCGATAGAGTTGCTTACCGTCGCTCCGCACCTCGCCGCGATGTGACTTGACATCAATGGTGTAGGCCCGACCTTGGGGTGATAGGAGAAACACGTCTACATCTCCGACTGAGCGATCGCGAACCCCAAACTCCATTTGCCAACCTTCGCTCTGGAGAGGTGCGAGAACTGTGGCGATCGCCTCTTCTCCCGCTGCGCCTTGGTCGGCTCGATTGGCTTTGCCCCACAAATTTTGGGCTTGGAAGTAGCTGAAACCTGCTGGAACTAAGCAGCTCAAATAGACCCAACCAGGTAGTGAAAGCACGATGGTTGGGAAGAAAAACTGGAGGAGCCACGGTAGCACCCAGGGTAGCAATACCCATAAGCCAGCGATCGCAAACGCTAACACTGCTTTCGTGCGGCGCTGTCTCGCCATTACCCGCACATTTTGTCCTGCCCGTGGCACTGGTGCTTCTCTAGTTAGTTAGCTTTGTAAGCAATTCAGACTTTTTACTTTAGGGCACGATTAACACTGGGCAGGGAGAAAGGTTGATCACCCGATTGGTGACACTGTCGGCTACTCCCTCCTCCGTGAGTCCTAGACCTCGGCAACCCATAATAATTAGGTCAGCATCCAGTTCATCGGCGACATCACAGATGGTGAAAGCTGGTTTTCCTTCCCGTTCGACCAGTTCGGTATTAATACCTTGATCTGAAAAAAGATTTCTAGCGGTTTTGAGTAATTCCGCGATCGCCTCCGGGGATGCCATTTCAGCACTTGGCGCTTCTTCTCCTGGCTCTGGTGTTTCTACCACAGACAAGATCACCAAACGGCTGTGATGAAACTTGACAAGTTCTGCCACAGTATCGGCAGCTTGACGTGATTCGCGGCTTTGGTCAATGGGAAACAGAACAGTTTTAAACATAAGCGCAACTCCGGACACAGACCTAGGTAAAATGTGGACGACGCATAGTACGAATCCAACGAACAGATTCAGGTTGATCCGTTCAGGCTTTCCAGCTTGTTAGGTAGAAATACCTGCAACAGGTCACGGCTTGTTTTAATCTAATTAATAGGTACAAAGGCTCATTCAGGAGATTTTTCTGTGTCCAAAAAAACTGTAGCAAATTTATCGTCGTCCGATTTAGCTGGCAAGCGGGTTCTGGTCCGCGCGGACTTCAACGTACCCCTCGATGACCAAGGTAATATCACAGACGATACTCGCATCCGGGCCGCTCTGCCAACCATCCAAGAGTTGACCTCGAAGGGAGCCAAGGTAATTTTGTGCAGCCACTTTGGACGGCCCAAAGGCGTAGACGACAGCCTCCGTCTGACTCCTGTGGCTAAGCGCCTCTCCGAGTTGCTAGGTAAAACCGTGGTCAAGACCGACGACTGCATCGGCGATGAAGCTGCAGCTAAAGTCGGTGCTCTGCAAAACGGCGATGTCCTGTTGCTAGAGAACGTCCGCTTCTACAAGGAAGAGGAAAAGAATGATCCTGAATTTGCCAAAAAGCTAGCTTCTCTAGCCGACCTATACGTGAATGACGCTTTTGGTACCGCTCACCGGGCGCACGCTTCCACTGAGGGCGTGACCCACCACCTCAAGCCTTCGGTCGCTGGCATCCTGATCGAAAAAGAACTCAAGTACCTACAAAACGCGATCGAAAATCCTCAGCGTCCTTTGGCGGCGATCGTCGGTGGCTCCAAAGTTTCGAGCAAAATCGGCGTGATCGAAACCCTGTTAGACAAGGTAGACAAGCTGTTCATCGGCGGCGGCATGATCTTCACCTTCTACAAAGCTCGTGGTCTGAATGTCGGGAAGTCTCTGGTGGAAGAAGACAAGCTAGATCTCGCTCGTGCCCTGGAAGCGAAAGCTAAAGAGAAGGGAGTTGAGTTGTTGCTACCTACCGATGTGGTAGTAGCTGACAACTTCGCGGCTGATGCCAACGCTCAAACCGTTAGCATTGAGAATATTCCCGATGGCTGGATGGGTCTGGATATCGGTCCCGACTCAATCAAAGTGTTCCAAGACGCGCTGGCTCAATGCAAGAGCGTCATCTGGAACGGCCCAATGGGTGTGTTTGAGTTTGATAAATTTGCTGCGGGCACCGAAGCGATCGCTCACACCCTAGCAGGTTTGACCAAGCAAGGCGTAACCACCATCATCGGCGGTGGCGACTCTGTGGCTGCGGTGGAGAAAGTAGGTGTTGCTGACCAAATGAGCCACATTTCTACCGGGGGTGGTGCCAGCCTCGAACTACTCGAAGGTAAAGAGCTTCCTGGTATTGCTGCTTTGGATGAAGCGTAAAACGCAATCACTATGACCTTAATAGCACCTTAATGGCGTTCTTCGTGCGGGGCAGGCTCAGGTCTGCCCTTTATTTTGTGCGATCGCTTTTGCACCACTAGCACTCATAAAAAACTGGCAGCTCCAAGGTTGTGGTCGGGAGTGCCAGCCTAGCGTGCATGGATTGATGTGAACTCTGTTTACAGTGTGGCTCACCTCGCTCAGCAGCAACATCCTCCAGTCAGGTGGTTTGCTTAGCCTCCTGCAAGATTGGCTGAAGTGGGCTGGACGTTATGGCGCTCTTCTCGAAATAATCTAAGCGCATAAGCAGCGGCTGGCATGGCTTGTAACTCTGCAACTCGTGCTGCCATCCCTGGAGGTAGTTCCTCAAATTTAGGTAGCGTAACGCCATACTCTTTCGGCATTAAGACAGGAGCCGCGAGAGCTGCAAAGGTTAAATCAGCAGCCGTAAAAGTATTGCCAACTAGATAACGACGACCATCCGATAGCTGCTGGCTGACCATTTCAAAAATACTCTTGGTTTCGCTGAAAGCGGTTGCTTCTGACTCAGCGTTGACATCTAGCGCTTTTGTGATCAACTGGCGAGTCAAAGGAAACAGGGTACGGGATAAGCGCTGTTCTAAAGTAGGCGTACCTTCACACCAGACTGGCAGAGTGAGGTCGCGCCTGGGCAGCAAGTGAAAGTAAACCCAACATCGTAGAGCTACTCCCAACTGAGCATCAAATAATTCCTCTAATTCCTCAACCTCTTGTCGCAAAGCTGGATCGCTAGGATATAGCCTTTGGTCAGGAATGGAAATCTGATCTAAGTACTTCAAAATCTGGGTTGAGTCAGCCACAACTTCTGTCTGCGTGACTAAGACCGGAACTTTGGCTCCAGCTCCCAATTGCCAGGTCGCAAGGCGACTAAACAAGGGAGCATGAGGCTCTTCCATGTAATCTACCTGAAGCCGATCTAGAGCCCACCGAGCTTTCTCGCAATAATGACTCACTGGAATCGTAATCAGACGGAGGGTGGGGCTTTCAAGGGATGGTTTCATGTGATTGATACCTGATGCCAACGTCAGCCGCCTATAACCTAGCTGGTTTCAGCCATAATTGCCATTAGTCCTGACTTAAATCCAAAGGCGATCGCGGCGGTAAAAATACCGTTCTACCTAAAACTATGCGAGTGGTGATTCAGCGAGTTAAATCTTCTCAAGTTACGGTTGAGGGCCAAGTGATTGGCAAAATTGGCCGAGGTTTGAATCTTTTAGTCGGAATTTCTAGCACCGACACCGAAGCCGAACTTGATTGGATGGCTCGAAAATGCCTAGAGCTGAGGCTGTTTCCCGGCTCAGACAATGGCAGTGGTCGCTTTGACCAATCGGTGCAAGAAATTGGGGGCGAGTTGCTGGTGGTCAGCCAGTTTACGCTGTACGGAGACTGTCGCAAAGGTCGCCGCCCATCGTTTGACCAAGCCGCTGCCCCCGCGATCGCCGAGCAACTTTATGAGCAATTTGTGGCTAAACTCCGCCAAAGCGGTCTCAAAGTAGAAACCGGAAAATTCGGGGCCATGATGGAGGTCGCGATCGAGAATTATGGCCCGGTGACGATGTTGTTGGAACGGGAGGCTACGTGATTGAGCAGGCGTGAATGGTGGGTGAGCGGTGCATTACAACGCACTCTACAGGATGGCCTTAAAAAATAGCCCCTGCTACCATTCCTGCCAGCAAGATAAAGCCTAACCAGACGTTTTGGCGAAACATTTGGCCGTAGGCGGCTGGGGGGAGGTGGTTTTGACGGAGGCGGATAGATTGCCAAGCCCAACCTGCTACTGCGATCGCCCAGGTAGGCCAAAAGCTGAAGTGCAGTTGCATCTCTAAGCCTAGCCAAGCCAGCAGTAGGGCGGTGCCGATGTAGAACAGACCGATCGCAGAGGCAGTTCTGGGGCCAAAAAACAAGGCGCTAGAGTTCACCCCAATGCGGTGATCGTCTTCGCGATCGGGCATGGCGTAAACGGTGTCAAAGCCTAGTGTCCATAGCACTGTGGCTCCCCATAGCAACCAGGCGGGAAATTC
This sequence comes from Trichocoleus desertorum NBK24, assembly GCF_030409055.1. Classification (GTDB taxonomy): domain Bacteria; phylum Cyanobacteriota; class Cyanobacteriia; order FACHB-46; family FACHB-46; genus Trichocoleus; species Trichocoleus desertorum_B. Next base: position 2,925,408 of record NZ_CP116619.1, read on the forward strand.
CAAGCGTCCTGTGACGGCACTCCAGCTAATCAGCACTGCGAAACCCCAGGCGATCGAGAGGACGAGTTGGGGAACTGGGAATACTCGCTTGGCCGAGGGATATAACAGGATAACTGGAACTGCTGCGACGCAGAGCCAAAAACTCAAAGGGGTAAGGTACAGGGCTAAGCCCCAAGCACAGAGCAATGAAACCAGCAGCACCACAAACCCTGTTTTGACGGAGAGGGCACGGGAGGCTAGAGGACGGTTGCGGGTACGTTGCACTTTGGGGTCAATGTTGCGATCCCAGAGGTCGTTCACCACACAGCCAGCGGCACTGGTCGCCAAACTGCCTAGAACAATTACACCAACCAAGAGTAACGGGGGTGTGCCTCGTGCCGCCAGAAACACAGCCCAGAGCGCTGGCAGCATTAGGATCAAGCGTCCTTCTGGCTTGTCCCACCGCAAAAGCCGAATTACAGTTAGCCAGGTGGGTTCAGGTTGTTGCTCAGGCTGGGTCAGCATGGGTTAAGTGGGGAAAACTTGTAACAATTCCTAATCTTTTAGAATATCGCTGTTCTAGGTGCAGCAATTCGCTTTTATTGACGAAAAACTGGCGCGATCGCCCACTCCAGCCCTTAAACCAAGGTAAAAGCAGCAGAGGGCAACGTGCCGCGATAAGATCAGGGCGATCGCAGATTCAGCGCAAAAGGCAGAGGCAGTCCGGTGAGCGTTCCCATCTCGGCTGAGCAAGACCGCATTCTTGCCGCCATTGACATTGGCACTAATTCCATTCACATGGTCGTGGTACGGGTTCAGCCCACCTTGCCCGCCTTCAGCATTATGGCTCGCGAGAAAGACACCGCTCGGCTGGGCGATCGCGACCCCGAAACCGGAGACCTGACTCCTGCGGCAATGGCACGGGCGATCGCGGCGTTGAAGCGCTGTAAAGATATTGCGGCTACGCTGAATGCTGAGCAAATTATTTCAGTGGCTACCAGTGCGGTGCGAGAAGCGCCCAACGGCAAAGATTTTGTCAAGCAGGTGGAAGCCGAAGTTGGCATCATCGTTAACTTGGTTTCTGGGCAAGAAGAAGCTCGACGCATCTACTTAGGCGTGCTGTCGGGGATGGAGTTTGATAATAAACCCCATGTAATTATTGACATTGGTGGCGGTTCTACCGAGCTAATTTTGGGTGACGGACATGAGCCGCGTACGCTCAGCAGCACCAAGATTGGAGCCGTTCGTCTGACGGCTGAATATGTCAGCACTGACCCGATTAGCAACGCAGAATTTCAATACTTGCAAGCTTACATTCGAGGCATGATCGAGCGTCCGGTGGAGGAGTTACGCGCCCACCTCAAGCCTGGAGAAATGCCGCGTCTAGTTGGCACCTCTGGCACCGCTGAAACCGTTGCCATGCTCCATGCCCGTGAAAAGCTAGGCATTATTCCTGATCCGTTGAATGGGTATCAGGTGTCGCTGGCAGATTTGCGGGAAATTGTGGCCCGTCTGCGGCGGCTTAGCTTCGCTGAACGGCTGACTTTACCAGGCATATCGGAGCGCCGAGCCGAGATCATTTTGGCGGGAGCCTTGATTCTGCAAGAGACAATGGCTTTTTTGGAAATTGATACTCTTACCATTTGCGAACGGGCTTTGCGCGAAGGTGTGGTGGTGGATTGGATGCTCACCCACGGTCTGATTGAAGATCGGTTGCGCTACCAAAGTTCGGTGCGGCAGCGCAGTGTAAAACGAGTGGCTCGCAAGTATCAGGTGAATCTGGAATATAGCCAACGGGTAGCGGCATTTGCCACCAGCTTATTTGACCAAACTCAGGGTTGGTTGCACTTCTGGGGTGAGGAAGAAAAAGAATTACTCTGGGCTGCTGGCATGCTTCATAACTGCGGGCACCATGTGAACCATGCCTCCCACCATAAGCACTCTTATTACCTAATCCGCAACGGTGATTTACTCGGTTATACCGAAATTGAAATCGAAACTATTGCAAACTTAGCTCGCTACCACCGCAAAAGCAGTCCTAAAAAGAAACACGAAACTTACCGCAACCTTACTAGCAAAAAGCATCGGCGCGTGGTTGAGCAGTTGAGTGCTTTGTTGCGCTTAGCGGTCGCCCTCGATCGCCGACAAATTGGCGGAGTGCAACAGGTTCGCTGCGAGTATCGGGCCGAAACGCGGGAGTTGTATCTCTGGCTCCAACCGACGCAACCCACCGACGACTGTGCCTTAGAGTTGTGGAGCATAGATTATAAGAAGGGTGCCTTCGAGACGGAGTTTAACCTCAAGCTGATTGCCAAGGTAGAAGCGGCCCCAGTCCCAATTCCTTAGCGATCGCGTAGCTTTTTACGCAACTATACTGAGTCAAGAATTTTACTCAATCTATTTAAACATACTCAGTAATCCTGGTTTGGCTGGGGCATGCTAATAGATAGCCATTCGGACCCAGCAGGATTTGTATGCAAGGCCCCAATCAGCCGCTAGATCAAAATTGCTGTTGCTCCACCCATTGCTGTAGAAGCGATTCCAGGGAGCAGGGGAACCCGCAAGCGATCGCTGCTGAGCACCAAACTCAACAGCAGTCAGAGCAATATCAGCAGGAGCTAGAAGCCAAAGTGGCCGAGCGCACCGCTGAGCTGACTCGCATGAACCAGCAATTACAGCAGGAAATCTTACAACACCAAGCGACTGCCGAAAAGTTACAGGAAAGCCATGCCCTCCTGAGAACTGTTATTGATCACATTCCCGATCATATTTTTGTCAAAGATGTGTCAGGCCGCTTTGTACTCGTTAATGCTGCGATCGCCAATGATTTAGAGCAACCTCTGGAAGTACTGCTTGGTAAACAGGACAATGAACTTTTTGGAGCCGAAATAGCCGCTCAGCTTCGAGCCAAAGATCTCCAGATCATTAGAGCAGGAGTCGCTGAGACCTTTGAAGAATCGTTTCACACTGCCACAGGCGAATTCACGACTAGGCTCACCACCAAATTGCCTTGGCGGAATGTGAATGGCGACACAATTGGCATTATTGGTATCGGGCGGGACATCAGTGAAGCGAAGCGCGACGAAGTCATTCGCATTCATACAGAAATAGCCTTACGAGAAAGTGAGGAACGGTATCGCCAACTGGTAGAGCTTTGTCCGAATGCTATTTTTATTCAACGTGACGGCAAGTTTGTGTTTCTCAATCCAGCCGCTGTTGAGTTGTATGGCGGCACCTGTGCCGAAGATTTGATTGGCACCTCTGTTTTAGAGCGTGTTCATCCGGACTACCAAGTGTTAGTCCAAGCTCGCATGCAGCAGCTCCAGCAAAGTCAGGCGGCTGTACCTTTGATGGAACAAAAGCTTTACCGCTTAGATGGCACGATGGTCGATGCAGAAGTTACGGCTATTCCCTTGATCTATCAAGGAGAACCTGCCATTCAAGCGGTGTTGCGAGATATCACAACTCGTAAACAAGTCGAGGCAGCCTTGCGCGAAAGTGAGGAAAAGTATCGCCTGTTGTTTTCCAATGAACTAGACGCCATCAGTTTGTTTGACGTAGAAACTGGACAACTGCTGGATGTGAATCATGCTTTTACGGAATTGTATGGCTACGATCGCGAGGAAGCTCTAACCCTCAAGGCTATGGATGTCAGTGCCGAAGAAATGCAGACGAGGGCTGCAATTCAGCAGGCCAGTGTAAGTGGTGGCAAAGCTCATATCTACTTGCGCTGGCACCGAAAAAAAGATGGTAGTGTCTTTCCGGTAGAGCTGTGTGTAGGCGGTTTTGTGCTGCAAGGCCGTCAAGTCATGTGTGCGGTGGCGAGAGATATCACCGAGCGCCAAAGAGTAGAAGCGGCCCTTCGAGACAGCGAAGCTCAGCTCAAATTGGACATTATTGAGCGGCAACAGGCAGAAGAGCTGTTACAGCAGCAAAGCCAACGAGAGCGGTTAATTGCAGACATTGCTCAGCAGATTCGTCAGTCTCTGCATCTCGATACCATCCTCAGCACCACAGTCAAAAATATTCGTCAGTGCTTAGAGAGCGATCGCGTCACGCTCTACCGTCTAGATGGTAACAGTCGGGGGCGATTTATTGCTGAGTCTGTAGCGCCAGAGTGGCCTTCATTGCTACGCACCACCATGCGTCAATCCTGGTTGAAACATTATCTCGACCACTATCATCAAGGCTTGGTTTCCGTCTTCGTAGATGTGCAACAGGCAGAGTTCTCCCCAGGAATGAAGCGGTTTTTGCAGCGCTACCAAGTGCAAGCGGGTTTAGCAGTGCCGATTCTACAGGGACAAAAGCTATGGGGACTGTTGATGGTTCACCAGTGCTCTACCCCCCGTGACTGGCAAGTTTCCGAAATAGATCTGCTCCAGCAATTAGCTGCCCAAGTCGCGATCGCCATTCAACAATCAGAACTGTTTCAGCAGGTGCAGCAGTTGAATGCTGTCTTGGAAGATCAAGTCCAGGAACGCACCGCTCAACTGGCCCAAGCTCTGAACTTTGAAGCACGGTTGAAGCGAATTACTGATAAGGTGCGCGACAGCCTAGACGAAGACCACATCCTCACCACAGCAGTACAAGAATTAGCCTTGGGCCTGGGTGTGTGTTGCTGCGACACCGGAATCTACAATACCGCCCATACTACTTCCACGATCACCCATGAATATAGTGATGGATCGGTCGCCGTTGGTCGAACCATAGAAATGACCGATAGACCAGACATTTACCAGCGGCTTTTGCAAGGTCAGCATCTCCAATTTTGTATCTGCAATGGCTTGGTCCTTCGATCGATCCAAAATTGCTCAATGATTCTGGCTTGTCCCATCGTTGATGACCAAGATGTGCTGGGAGATCTCTGGCTCTTTCGCTCCAGCACCGATACGTTTAACGAGCTGGAAATTCGCCTAGTGCAGCAGGTGGCAAACCAATGTGCGATCGCCATTCGCCAAGCGCGGCTCTACCAAGCAGCTCAAGCTCAAGTGGCGGAGCTAGAGAAGTTAAACCAGCTCAAGGATGATTTTCTCAGTACTATTTCTCACGAATTACGAACGCCGCTGTCTAGCATCAAAATGGCCGCTCAAATGCTAGAAACCCGTCTGATGCAGCCAGGGAAAATCGTTCCTGATGTCTCTGATTGGGCCGAGCGGTACTTCCAGATCTTGCATGACGAATGCGATCGCGAAACTAAACTAATTAACGATCTGCTCGACTTAACTCGCTTAGATGCCGAAACAGAGCCGCTCCTCTTCACCGCCATTGATCCGCATTGCTGGATTTCTAGCGTTACCGAGCCGTTTTTAGAGCAGGTTCGCCAGCAGGAGCAACAATTGCAAGTGGATTTGCCGCCCGACTTGCCAATCTTGCATACTGATCTCAACGTTTTGGAGCGTATCTTAACGGAACTGCTCCGCAATGCTTGTAAGTACACACCGACCCAAGCCGCGATCGTGGTAACGGCTGAAGCTAACTCAGAATTTTTTTGGATCAGCGTGCATAACTCCGGCGTAGAGATTGCAGCCGTGGAACTAGAGCATGTCTTTGATAAGTTTTACCGCATCCCCAACCATGATCCTTGGAAGCATGGTGGCACAGGCTTAGGTCTGGCGCTGGTGAAGAAGCTAGTCGAGCATTTGAATGGCAGCATCCAAGTGACGAGCCAGGAGAATCAGGTATGCTTCACGGTGCAACTCCCGATCGCGCCTCCTGTTTTAGCTTGAGTGCCCTAACTACTACTCTGTCTTGCCCAAACGCCGTTGCAGTTGCCTGAAGGCTTGATACATTTCTGGCAACCGTTTGTAAATGGCGGAAGCTTTCAAATAGATTTTGTTATCTACGGCTGGGCTGCCCGACACGATCGCTCCTGGTTCCACATCCCCGTGAATGCCTGATTGTGCCGTCGCGATCGCCCCATCTCCTACGGTTGCTTGGTTGGCAACTCCCACTTGACCCGCCAAAATCACCCGATTCCCAATTGTGACTCCACCTGCCATGCCCACCTGAGCAGCCATTGCACAAGCTTCCCCAATCTGACAGCCATGAGCGATATGCACCATGTTGTCGAGCTTGGTATTGCGGCGAATCCGGGTTTCTCCTACCGCAGGGCGATCAACCGTAGAATTGCAGCCAATTTCTACGCCATCCTCCAGCACCGTATAACCCGACTGCTCCATCTTGTACCAACCTTCTTTGGTCGGGACGAACCCAAATCCTTCTGACCCGATCGCGGCTCCTGAATGAATCACACAATCATTGCCAATGCGGGTGCGCTCATGAATTACACAGTTGGCATGAAGTTTGGTGCGATCGCCAATCTGCACTTCTGGATAAATCACCACATTAGGATGAATGCAAACTCCATCTCCAATCTTTGCGTTTGCCTGAATCACCACATGCGGCCCGATGTAAACTCTCTGGCCTACCTGAGCAGTAGGATGAATTACCGCCGTTGGGTGAATTTCTGGCTCTGGGCGAAAGGGTTGGTAGAACAGGGCGATCGCTTGAGCAAATACCAATCGTGGCTGAGAGGTAGCAATCCAGGCAATGCCACGCTCGGTTGCTTGGGCTTGCAAAGTTTCGTTGGGAGGCAAAATTAAAGCACTCGCCGCTGTTTTGCCGACTTCAGCCGCAAACTTGTCGCCCTCAATGTAACTAAGCTGGCCCGCCACCGCTTCATCTATCGCCGCAACCCCTTGTAGTTCTGGGTCACAGCTAGGGTTACTGATCAAGCTATTACCAGTCGCAAGAGTACTGAGGGGTTGAATAATTTGACTAAACTTCATCGCTAGCAGGCAACAAGAGGTGGCGTAACGCATGGTAAGCCGTAATCGAGGCGATCGGCAACTTTTGCAACAAGACTCATACAAGCCCAAAAACTTGAACCCCCCTCTAGTGGCCGTCTAGAAGGGGTTCAAGTGATTAACCTAGGTTATTAACGATCGCTTAAAGCAAACTGATCTTAATGGTTGAGATTATTGAGCGAAGACAACGACATCGCCACCGCTCAGTACATCAATTGCCACCACATCATTGACGGCGACATTGTTATTGTTCAATGCGTTCTTGATAACTTCGTTGTTGTTAAGTACGTTACGCAGAGTCACGATCTCTACGTTATTGCGATTTAACGCATTGTTAAGCGCTTCAACATTATTGCCGTTAAGCACATCTTCAACATTCACAACCCGCACGTTTTGAACAGTCAGGTCGTTCAAAGCTTGTAAATTGGTGATTTGAACTGCAATGTTATTCAGGGCTGCAACGAGATTGCCGACAGTTGCTTGTCCGGCTCTCTGAGCACTTGCAGGCTCTTGCATGAGAGTAACCGCAGGAATGCCTAGCATGAAGATGCCAGCGCCGAGCATAGAAGCCAACCGTACTTGTTTGTTCTGCATATTGAACCTCCTAAGGTCTTTGTTGCCTAAACTAGAAGTTTACGCAGTCAACTAATTCAAACACTACTTATGGTGCCAAGCCTATAAGCTGAACTCCACTTGTAGTGTTTTGGCGTTGAAGTACGCAACTGTTAACTACGTTACAGTTTGGTTTTTCTAATCACGTCTGTCATATGAGTTACTTTTTTCTATCCAGATAAATACTCCTTTGGTCTGAAGGCTAAACAGTTCCCCAAAAAGGGCAAAAACTTTTGATGGTTATCATTCGATAGCCTCTCTATCACCAAAGCTATGAAGTTATAAACCTGCAAATGCAGAGGGATAACTTACTTTGCCTGGATATCCTTTTCGTTCAAACTGCAAGAACTCCACCATAAAGAACTCCGATGGAACCGCAAAAGGAGACTCAATTCCATAGTTCACAGATGGCTCAAAGCCAAAACGACTATAGAACGGAGGATGCCCTAAGACAATGGCGATCGCCTCTCCTCGCTCCTTCGCTTTCGCTAGTCCTGCTTGAGTTAAAGCACTGCCAATTCCTTGCCGTTGATATTGTGGATGTACCGCTAAAGGAGCCAAACCTAAAACAGGCAGTACTTCCACTCCTACCAAGTCGATGTAGCTAAAAAGGATATGTCCGACCACTACTCCCTCCTTTTCTGCTACTAAAGTCAGCTCAGGGATATAGCGATCGGACAATCGGATCTGTTCTACTAGACGGGCTTCATCTCCCTGCTCAAACGCTGCAAGTAAGAGATCAGCGATCGCCGGATAATCTGCGGGAGTTTCAGCGCGGATATACATCTACAGCCATCAAGATTGCCGTTCTAGAAAGGCCACACATTCCACATGAGCCGTTTGTGGGAAGAAATCGGCGGGTTGAGCCTTGACCAACCGGTACTTACCTTCCTGACAGAGAATCTTTAGGTCACGGGCTTGAGTGGCGGGTTTGCAGCTCACATACACGATCCGCTGGGGCTGTATTTGTAGCAACGTCTCCAACACCGCGCGATCGCAACCTTTGCGAGGAGGATCGAGCAGCACCACATCCGGTTGCACAGACAGCGTGCGTAACACTTGCTCTACCGCACCCGCTTGAAACGTCACATTCTTAATGCCGTTTAGCTCTGCGTTTAGCTGGGCTTGCGCGATCGCTTCCGGTTGCAGTTCCAACCCGATCGCCTGCTTCACTCGTTTCGCCAGCGGTAACGTGAATGTCCCCACGCCACAGTAAGCGTCAATCAACGTTTCATGGCCTTGCAAATTTAATTGGCTGATAATTTTCCGTAACAGTGCTTCTGCCTGCTCGGTATAGACCTGAAAGAAAGTTGTGGCATGGATTTGAAACTGCAGACCCCCAAACTTTTCATTCAAGTAAGACTGGCCCGCAATGCAGCGAGTTTCATCCCCAAAAATTGCGTTGGTTTTATGCGGGTTGATATTGAGCGAGACACCGACTAAATCTGGGTAACGATTCAGCCACTCCTGCGCTTGGTCTTCTAAACCCAATAAGTTGGCATCTTTTGACACCAAAATCAGCAGGATCTCCCCGGTACGACGACCAATCCGCAAGCCGAGATGGCGAACCTTGCCCCGATGTTGCTTCTCGTCATAAATACCCCAACCGCGATTATAGATATCCTGCTTAACCTCGGCTAGCAAAGGATTCAAGCGAGCATCTTGGATCGGGCACTGATTCAGGTTGATGAGCTGATGGCTACCTTTTTGGTAATAGCCCGCTTGCAATTGACCCGATTGCGATCGCCCCAAGGGATACGTTGCTTTGTTGCGGTAGGCTAAATCTGCTTCTGCGCCTAAAATTGGCTCCACAGGTGGCTCACTAAACCCACCGATCCGTTCCAAGGCTTGAATTACCTGGTTGCGTTTAGCTTTAAGTTGATAGGCATAGTCAATATGCTGCCACTGACAACCGCCACATTTATCTGCCACAATGCAACGAGGCCGAATCCGGTTAGGTGATGCTTCAATGGTCTGCACTAACTTGCCTTGGGCATATTGCGGCTTCACCAGTACTAAGCGCACTGAGACGCGATCGCCAGGAACGGTATCGGGCACAAATACCACTCGCTGACCAAAGCGACCCACACCTTCCCCACCATCGGTCAGGTCGTGAATGTCAATTTCTACCAACTCCCCTTGCCGCCATTGTTCGGTCGTAGGATCAGTGGCATGGTTCGCAGGCGTGGTTCGGGGAGTAGACACAGTACTTTCCTTAATAAGTCAAATCACTGCGATCGCAGCAACCTTTCTATTTTGACGTGTAGAAACCCCGTTGCGTGCAACCCACTTGAATTGTAAAAATGCAGGATCGCGATCGCTATTGTTTTTGCACTTCTGCCAGAAACCAAGCACCCACTTGGCTATTATCCGTCTGGCGACTACGCTGTAGAGCTTCTTCTAGAAGGGCGATCGCGAGTCCTGGTAATACTTGAGATTGAGCAATCCGTTGGCTGGCACTATCGGGCAAAATCCTAAAAGCCGTGATGTGCGCTTGCTGAACATCCACCACCCAATATTCCGTCACCCCTACATCTTCGTACAGCAGCCGCTTAATCCCCAAATCATCAGCCAAAGACGTATCGGCAATTTCGATCGCCAAATCTGGAGCGAGTGTGGTATCCAAATCCACCACTGAACTTCCTTGCGGTGATAGTGAGGCGCGATCGCCAATGTAGTAGGACAAATCAGGCTGACACTCTCGCACTCCCTGCTTACGGTAGGAACAGTTAGAAAGCGATCGCATCGGTATACCTTTGGCAATCCCGAACAAGTTGACCAAAATATCAATCAGACTGTTATCGGTTGCATGATTCGGCCCTACAGGTGACATTTCTATCCTCATTTGCCCATTGTGATAGTAGCCCTTGGCCTTCGTATAGTTAGGACTCGCGATCGCCTGCTCATACTCCTCCCAAGTCGCTGTCACCCAAATATCGGTTGGTAGCGTTGTCTGCACACTAATCATCAGCTTGGCTCACAACAATTTGCAATTAGTAGCGATCGCCTCACTCTGCTTCCAGCCACCCCTTCACTGTCTCCGCTGGAATGCTAAATAAAGGATGATCGAAAATTGCCTTTAGCGCTTCTAGACCACCAGCTTTTAAAGCACTGACTAATCGAGCTTTTAACGTAGGGTTTCGTTTAATTTCTTGATGAATTGCTTCAGCTACTACTTCTGTAGAGGTTTGATCCATCTGAGCTAACTGATCAAGCAGTTGCTGAATTTCCGCTGCTGCCTCGGCAAGATTCTGCCGTTGCTCTGGTGAATAAATATTTTGAGTATCTTGAAATTTCGCGCCTGATTGAACCGTGTCAGCAAAATTACCAAAAGTAGAGCCACGCATGTCATACTTTGGAGCTTCTTTATCAGCCATTTTCTCAACAATCCTTCGCAGATCAGTATTTTCTTGTCTTTGGATTTTTATTTGGTCACGATACTCTTCTAATCTTTCACCTTGTAGTTGAAGCTGAAACTGGTACTTCTCGTCAATTACTTTTATCTCTATCTCATACTGTCGCTTCAAAAACCTCTCAATTTCTGCCTTGTTAGCTTCAAGTGGCACATTTACTCGAATAACAAATGCACCATCATTTTTGTTCTCGATCGCCTGAATTGATAACTCTGCTCCTTCAGCCTCAACTCTCAGCTTCTCTAATGAAATGAGTAATGCGTTCCAATCAACTCCATCGCGGAAAAAGAGATCAACAGTACTTAATACCTTCTGAAATAACTTCGTAAACTCACCTGGTTTAAACTTTTTATCAGGATCGCTTGGACGGCGCTCTTCTAGCTGCTCTGTTAAGCCAAGCCTGTGGTAAATATAATCACAGCTCACATTACTTAAAATTGTACCTTCGCTAATTGACCAGTCTTGAATACAGGCACCAGTGAGTATTGCTCCCTCAAAGTTTGTATAGACTGCCCTAGCCAATAACAAAATTGATTCGCTCAGATCGGCGTTTGTAAAATTAGCTCCGGTGAGATCTGCCTTAGTGAGATTAGCTTTATGCAGTTTAGCTCCGTAGAGGCAAGCGCCACTTAAATTAGCTTGTAAAAGGTCAGCACTACTCAAATCCGCTTCGTATAAATTTGCTGGCCCTAATGCAGCTTCGCTGAGAAAGGCTCCACGCAGGTCAGCTCCAGTTAAATCAACTCCAAAAAGGTAAGCCCTTTGAAGGGACGCTCTGGTGAGTAAGGCTTCTCTAAGCGAGGAGCCACCAAAATTAGAACCCCAAAGAATTGTGTTATGAAGATCAAAGCCATCAAGATTAATTCCACTAAAGCTAAGAACACTAAGGTCAGGATTTACATCAGGATGCTTTTCCCTCCACCTATTCCAAGCCTCTACACCTTGCCTTAGTAGAGCTACATGCTCTAAATTTGCCATTTGAGCCTTCCTGGTGATGCTTTCTTAAGTTTCTAACTTGCGAATCCGAACAGTTTTTTCCGTGATGACTGTAAAGGCTTCTGGCAATTCTTCGGCATGTTGAGCAATCACTTGAGCAACAATGTCTGCTTTCTGGGCTGGAGACAGACCACCTAAGCGAAGGAGAATGACTCCTGAGGTGAGTTGACGTAGGCGAAAGACCAGTTCACCAAAATCCTTGTCGCTGGTCAGTAGCAAGGCAGATTCTTGGGTTGCGATCGCCAAGACCACATCATCCGTAATTCCTGGTTCCATCTCAGCCACAGACAAAACCTGATGGCCCTCTTGGCTCAACCGTTCAACAACTTGCGTGTCGATATTTCATCTGCTAGGAAGTTCACGAAGCTACTTCAGAAAGGGGATAGACTACATCTGCGTGTAAAGCATTGGCAGCGAAGGCTAACGCGGCCTGGATGGCCTCACGAGTTAAGCGGGGGTGAGCTTCTAGAATCTGCTCTACGCTTTCGCCAGCCGATAGTTTCTCTAAAATCAATTCCACTGTAATACGGGTGCCTCGAATCACAGGCTTACCCATCATAATTTTGGGATCAGATACAATTAATCGCTTGGGTTCTTGCTGCATGATCAGTACCTACATCATTCAGTTGGCAAAAACTCATCGCTCAAAGCCTGCTCCAGTGGATAAGGACAGGCTTCTGGAAAGGTTTCGTAGAGTAAATTAGTTTCTCGAACTGCCAAATCTAAGCCATCTTCAAAACCTTCTTGCAGAGCTTCTTCTAGATAGGAAGACAGGCTGGGGTTTTGCTCAAGCAACCTTTTAATCTTGCGGCGTTGTGCTCGAATCGTAGCCTGCCAGCTACTTCCTTGAAGGTTGGGCTGGTACTGCCATTTCAGTAGATGCCCCAGTAGAATGGCTAGACGATTAACTAACTCACGTCGCTCTTGCCTACCCAAAGACTCGATCTCCTCAATCAAATTCGCCACATCAACTAAATCCCATTGATGCTCTCTCAGCAATTTAGCTTGCTCTTGTGTCCAGGCATGGAAATCGGCATCGTAGAGGGCTTTCATGGATTGACTGGGAGTTGATGTGTCTTTCATGATTTTGGGTGCAGATACAATCAATCGCTTGGGTTTGGCTGCATTATTCAGGTCGGCAAAAACTCAGAACTTAAGATTTGCTCTAGAGCATAAGGACAAATTTCTGGAAAGGTTTCATAGGGAAGTTCTGTTTCTCGGACGGCGAGATCTATTCCCGATTGGTAGGCTAACTGCAAAGCTTCGCTTAAATAAGCCTTGAGGCTAGGATTTTCTTGAAGTAGGGTTGCGACTTCGCGACGCTGTTCTCGAACAGTAGCTAGCCAGCTATTGCTTCGCTTTTCAGGCTGGAAATGCCATTTCAATAGATGTCCCAACAAAACCGTTAAACGATTTCTGAGTTCGCGTCGTTCCTGCCTACCCAACGTTTCGATTTCCTCAATCAAATTTGCCACGTCAACCAGATCCCACTGCTTCGCCCTCAGTAATTTGGCTTGCTCTTGCGTCCAAGCATAGAAATCGGCTTCGTAGAGTGTATTCATCGTCTTCGGGTCGGCTTCTAACACTCGTTTGTCACTCCTATACTTAGACTCAGAATCTGGTTGGTTCTATTTACTCAGTGTAGCGATCGCCCCTCTTGCAGTCTCCGGATGCCTATTGATCCCTTGCATGGATCACTTGAAGCTAAGCGGCTCTTGGGCACCGCAGAAGCATTAAATTTTACAAAACTTTTTACTTTCTCATAAAGCTACAAGTTAGGCTCTTCATGGCAGAGCCTATCCCTGATATTGGGAGACTCCTTGCTTTATTTGCGTCCCCAAGAGTCGCTAAACTACGAAGTGATACCTAAGTACCGCAATAATTATGAGTGTAGTTAGCCAAGTCATTCTTCAAGCAGACGACGAACTCCGCTACCCCAGCTCCGGTGAACTCAGAGACATCAGCGAATTCCTCAAAACTGGTGCCCAGCGGATGCGCATTGCTGCTGCTCTCGCTGAAAATGAGAAAAAAATTGTGCAAGAGGCCAGCAAGCAACTGTGGCAGAAGCGCCCCGACTTTATCTCTCCAGGCGGTAATGCTTACGGCGATCGCCAGCGTGCGTTGTGCCTGCGTGACTTTGGGTGGTACCTGCGCCTCATCACCTATGGTGTGCTAAATGGCGACAAAGAACCCATCGAAAAAATCGGCTTGATCGGCGTACGGGAAATGTACAACTCCCTAGGCGTTCCGGTTCCTGGCATGGTGGAATCTATCCGGTGCTTAAAGCGGGCATCTCTCGCGTTGCTCAGTGAAGAAGATGCTGTGGAAGCGACTCCCTACTTCGATTACTTGATTCAAGCTATGTCCTGAGTATTGAACTCAGTTTTCAATATCAGCACAGTTGTGAATCTGACGTTTTTTGTGAATTTTAGTACGCGCTTAGTTTGATTCTCAGTTGGCAAATTGCTTCCCCGCAGTTGGTGAAGGTTTCTGGCTCATGAAGTCAGAGATTTCCACGGATTGTGGGGAAATTTTCATTTTCACAACGGTCTTGCAGAAGGGGAAAGTCTAGATGCAGCTCGGCAAAGTGGTTAAATCCAATTCCCATTGCGACTACGTGGTGCAGCTCAACGACGAAATGGGCGTGCAAGCACCACCGAAGCCCGAAGATTATGGCTTTGGTTGCTTTGTCAAACTCGAAACTGAGAAACGTCACTGGGCTGTCGGGCTAATCTACAACTCGCAACTCTTCAACCCCAACTTCCTTAACTCAGGGCCACGGCTTTCGAGCGAACCCGACCCGATCTTTACCCCCGATCTAATCAATGAAACGCGCGTTCTCCTAGGCACTGTCTTGATCGGCACGATGGAGCGGCAAGACGACGGGCTTTATGGACAGCACGGCATCCCCAGCATTGTGGTTCCAGTCAATACTCCCGTCTACAAAATGACTGAGAGTGAAATTCATTGCTTTCACCTCAGCCAAGAGGGCCGACCCCAATTTCGGTACTACAGCCATCTTTTGCGGGCGGGTGGTGCATTTGCCTCCCAACTAACCCATCAAGTTTTAGAAGCTTTAATCAACAGTGATTTCTTTACGGGGCCAGACCAACGGGCGCTGCAAATCCTTTGTAAGGAGCTGTCGTGGAAAAATACGATGGGTGCCATTCGCTGACGCTGTATCAGTCCCAAAGCAACAAAAAACCGACAGCTTCCAATGGATTCTGTCGGCCAGTCGTGTGTTCCCTGTTGATGACTCGGCTAGAGTTGAGTCATTCATAAGTATGGATGTTGTTAGGTAAAGCAAGGGCGATCGCGATCATCTAAACTTGTGATCTTCCTCACAGATTAATTACCCTCAAGTAGGCTTGACAATTCTTTTGCTGAGTTGAATTCAAAACTTTCTGTTTTTAGGTCGGAGTTGGACACAAACACAGTCCTAGATCTTCTAGAATGCTTGCTCCGAATGCCTTAGCTACACCTATTCGTACTTGCAGAGGTAGGACTGATTACTTTGGCTTGACCAAATTTGGTTTATCTGGGAGCTGTAGTTAGTATTGATATTAATGTGTTAATTGCTACACTTGTTTGCCGAATTGATCACGCATAGATAATAAAGCCACATATCAGAGTTAGCATGTACCTCCTCTGGAGTGGTTAGTTTTAAGCCAGTTTTCCAGGAATAAACTTTAACGTCGCTAAAGTTGGTTTCTAGTTGCTGAAGCTGTGCTTCGGGCCTAATGTAATAGGTCTTTAATCGAAAATTATGGGACTCATCCCTCACGATTGCATGGGTGGTAGCCTTTAACTGAGCAAGCGTGAACGAACGATTAATGAGGCGTAGAATGCCGAACATGACTAGATTGACATAGGTCGTAATCGGGTTGAGACTCAGGTGTTTTCTGAAATCAAATTCTCGCTCTAGTCCCTGAAGATTATGGCTAGAGAAGAAGAAATATCCTCCCGGTTTACCTACTCTACGAATCTCTTGGAAGATCTTTAAACGATCGCTGTGGGAAACAAAGTCAATTCCGTTGAAACTAAACAGAATGAAGTCGAAGGAGTCATCTGGAAATTGGCTCAAATCTCTGGCATCACCAATCTGAATTTTGGGCGCTGGAGAAGCAGTTGCAAATCGTTTTTGGCAAGCGGCGACCATTTCAGCGGAGTAATCAATACCGACATATTCTGCGACTCGTGGGGCAAAGTGCTGAGTCGTGCGTCCGCCGCCCACGCCGATATCCAGCATTTTTATACTCGACCAGCGATCGCGGAACAGCTCCAGAATCGCCTCTTCAGCAGGTTGTAGCAGCTTTAACTGGGCATAATGTTGCACCACACTAAAGGCTGCATAGGTTTTCTGATTAATGCCGTCCATTTTTTCTAATGTGCAATACCGTGCGATCGCAGTATTTAAGCTAAAAAATCCTTCACTAGAATATCGGGTTTTTGGCGTTGAGAGCCTGATCGACCAGTGAATGGGATTTGCGATCTCCAAACGCAGATATTCTTTGCGGCTCAGCCAACTATATTGATATGTTTCGGTGCAGTGCGGTTGTTAAGCAATGACCTTAATAAGGGCGACCATCTTTGTGTGTTATAGCCCACTTGCCATTCGGCAATTGTGTTGCTTTGAGATCATCGTTTGGGTATTCGACTTCATCTCCTTCTGTGCGATCGCTAATCTCAAGGTATGTCACATTCTCTTGAGACCGATTGACAAGTTGATGGGCTATACCTGAACCTGCCTTGAAACCATAACACTCACCAGGATTTAGAGTGAGTTCCTCTTTTTCGAGAACCAGAGTTGGGGTTCCTTCCAGTACAAGGATGAATTCATCCTGCTTGGAGTGGCTATGAGCAAGCGCAGAAATTGCGCCTGGTGAAAGGTGAGTTAAATTGATACCAAAGTTAGTCAGCCCGAAGAACTCACCAAGTTTGCGTTTCAATCGACCTTGAACCAGTGAAGCATACGGTTCTGGATATATAGTCTTGCCCATTGCCGCTGGAATAGATTTTGCCGAAATCGGTGATTTCTCCACGATATCCTCCTATTCGCCGCATAACGGCAAAACGCAGCGGTGGTAGACAACATTGAAATTCGGCACTATCAGCTTTCGACCGTTCGCTGCTGTGATGTGTTAGGCGGTGGGTTCCAAATCGGTTCTCCTGGACCAACCGACCCAGGAAATTGCCAACCCATTTGGGTAACAGTATTGATAACCGCACATATCAGATTGACTGTGTGCTGCTGCACCTGATCAATAGATTGTTGATCTATTGCGGTATCAACAATCTGCTTTTGACGATTCACGAAGAATGGAATCGAAGCGCCCTTTGTATCCGGCAACCTCCATGACCCATGACATAGAACATTCCGCATTTGTGATGCGTTTCGCAGATCGCCTAGAAGCTCATCGAGATTTTCTATTACAGCTACAGCATCCGGATTATCTCTCACTGCCTTTCCATAGGTATCAATCAGATTCAGTAGATCGCAAATTCTCTAGGAAAGGGGTAGGGTCAGGCTAAAAGCATTAGATCAAGCCATGACGACCTACCCATCTTCATTATCTCCTGCTCCCGCTCTGACCGATGAAGGGACACTGGAAGCTGCCCTTGATTGTCTACTCGAGTCTGTTCCACTGAACATGAAAGGCGGATACACCCCCCAAGACCTATTCGAGATCCTGCTGCGGGCTGCCAGCCGAGGCGATAGCATCGAACACACGGCTCAACGCTTGCAAGGTACACCCAGTGGTAATGGTATCCGCTATCACTTGGATAAGTTGGATGAGATGGCCACACTGGAGAGCCAACTCAATGCGGCTCTGCAAAGCCGAATTCCACCCAAGATTTGCAGAAGGCAGCATCGCATTGCCATCGATTTACACTTAATTCCCTACTACGGCAACCCAAGTGAGGTGGAGGCTCCCTACATCTACCGCTCTCAAGCTAAAGCTGGAACTACCTCATTCTTCGCCTATGCCACAGTCTATGTTGTCTGTCGTCACAAACGTGTGACCCTAGGGATTCATGCAGTGCATCGTCAAGAAACCTTAGTGGCGACCCTGACTTATTTGCTCGCAAGGTTGAGTCCGCTGCGAGTCCGAGTCAAACGGCTTTACTTGGATCGAGGGTTCTATAGTGTCCCTGTCATCCGTTGGCTGAAGGCATTGCAGATTCCCTTCCTGATGCCTGCGGTGATTCGGGGCAAAACTGGAGGAACCCGTCAACTGCTAAGGGGACGGCGCAGCTACCAGACACCCTACACCCTCAACAGTCCCCAGTATGGTTCGGTCAGCTGTCAGATGCGGGTCATTTGTAACTATTACAAAGGGCTCAAGGGCAAGCATGGGATTCAATACACTGTCTATGTGCTGCATCGGGTGAAGGTTGCCCTGCACCAGACCCATCGGCATTACAGAGACCGTTTTGGCATTGAAACCAGTTACAGGATCAAGAACCAGTGTCGCATCCGCACCACGAGTAAAAATCCTGTAACCCGCTTTCTGTTTGTCGCTCTAGCGTTTGTCCTAGTCAATCTTTGGGTGTATTTGCTGTGGTTCTTTATCAGTTGGACACAACGAGGAGGGCGAGTGGTTTACCGAGAACTGTTTGCCCTCAAGACAATGCTGGAATTCCTGTCCCAGGCAGTGGAGCGGCATTTTCCAGTCATCACAGCCATCTACTTACCCGCTCTGGAATGAATTTGCGATCTACTGAGATTTCCAAGAGGATCGACGAGAGCACGTTCTAACTTAGGTAACCACTCGGCGTAAGCCTGATTAATCTCGTCCTCTTGGTATGCTCGCGTTGCTGTGAATGCAAAGATCGCTTTCCCTAATACTTCTTCTAGAAATCCGAATGTGGCAACGGCACGCCCTAGACTTTCCCAAAAGGCAGTCTCATGACCGTGGGTAGGGAATTTATCAGGCAAGCCATCCTGATTGACTCGATATCGCGTTGGCTGTTCGTCATTCATATTGTTTGGTTCGTGAGCTGACTGCCCTACTATTCATTAGGTGTACTTTTTCTGCATAAAATCCCGGATTGGGCAATTAGCTAGACTATTTCCGCCTAATTACACTTTATAAGCATTTAGGTGGAGAGCTTTTCTGCATAAAATCCCTGAGCAATAGGTTTTGGTAGAAAAGTACAGTAAGCCCTTCATCTTTTTAGCTCTTTAAGTCAGCCTAAAATCCCAAAACAGCTAATTAGGCTGACTTGAAAGAGCTTTTGTAGGGCAACGGCATAAAAAACTGCTAGATCAAGGGCTAAATACTATTCGAGTTATGGCATGTGGCGATCGCTAACCACACTTACACAAGCGATCGCCCTACTTCTACCATTAAGCAATCGGAGCGGAGGTAGATAACAAGCCACCCATTCTGGCGTAGAGAGGTTGGGTTGGAGCAATCCACACCTTGCCTGTGCCTCGGAAAGTTTGGAGGAGACCTTCACCGCTGGTAAGGGCACCCAAAAAAGAAGTAGAAGCTTTCTCCACACTGAAATGCACCTCAGCCGTGCGGAGCAGCGCAAAGGAACCGTCTACTTGTAGTGTTTCGTTATTCAATGTCAGCTCTAAAATTTCGCTGCGAGGCACCGGGATACGGAAAACAACGACTCCAGTACCGCTGACCTTGGTTTGGTAGCGTCCTTCGCCCCCCGCCACTCGCGCCGAAAAGCTCTCAACCTTGTGGGCATCAACTTTCACCGCATCTTCGCAGCAGCAGAATAAACCTTGGTCAGCAAATAGAGTTTGGCCCTTCAACTGCATCAGCCAGTAGTGCCCAAAACTCGGCTCTAAGTAAAGTTCGCCAGTGCCTCGATACAGCGGCTTAAAGATAGTTTCTCCAGTGCGGGCGGCGGCAAGTGCTCCTTTCATAAACCCGCCAACCCCCGATCCTCCTCCCGTGGAGCTTTCCATCTCAATGTTGCCCTTGAGGAACTGCAACACCCCTGGTTCAGTTCGCACCGCATCATTCTGTAAACGAACCCGGAGTTGTCGCAGATGCACCCCTGCCCGATTTAGCGAATACACTTGTTCCGCGATCGCCAGAGAGTTGCTGCCAGCCAAAGGTTTGTATTCTAGGAGTTCAAAGACAGTGCCGCCACGAGTCACACTCTCCGTTACCTGAAAAGGGAGATGGTTTTCGGGAGTATTCATAACCTGTCAACCCATTAAAGAGCTACTGCTGGCAGCTTAACATGCAGTTCTAGCAAGGCTTCCAACTGTGAACAAACGTGTCACTCCGGGTCTGCTTTAGCAAAGAGTTCTAACAAACCCACCGTGCCAACGAAAAAAGTATAGGTACCGTATTGCAAAGGCAGTTTGTTTCTAGATGGCGCAAGGCAAGCCGCGATCGCTCCCTCAATTAGATGGGCAGTAACAGCAAAGCGTTCTACCCAAAACACTGGGGTCAGGCTGTTAGGGACAGGGAGATGGCTCAAGCCTGCATAGAGATTCCAAGATTCTAAAGCGATCGCTCCTGTAATTAGAACAGTCGAGATAACCTTGATCCAGACGAAAAGATATTTCTTGGCATCCTGTAAATTCATGCAATTAGCTCAGAGTTTTGGGCAGTTCTTATTAAAACCGATTCTTAGCACGTTCATCGGAGCCGAGAAACTGCAATGGTTTGAAACGATGGATTGGCAACAGGAGAGCGATCGCTTTCGCCAAACCAACCTCATCTATCCTCACTACTACAGCAGCCAAAATTTTCACGGCATTACGAATGGCTATCTCAACACGATCGCCGCTATTACTTATGATGCCGTCACCGCTTTTGCTTCTCCACCCAGCGAAATTTGGATTCGGCAGCAATTGATCCAGGCGATCGCAGGTCAACCTACTAGAATCTTGGATTTGGGTTGCGGCACAGGCTCTACCACTGTAATTCTGAAACAAGTATTTCCCCAAGCAGAAGTCATCGGGTTAGATTTATCTCCCTACATGCTGGTGATGGCAGACTCTAAAGCAAAACAAGCAAAGTTAGATATCACCTGGCAACATGGCTTAGCAGAAGAGACGAGTTTGGCGGCAAACACTTTTGACTTAATCACCGCTGCCTTTTTATTCCACGAAATGCCACCCCAGGTTTCGCAACTGGTTTTGCAAGAATGCTGGCGTTTGCTGCAACCAGGTGGACAACTGCTGATTCTCGATGGTGACCAACCCAAACTGCGTCGTGCTGACTGGCTGATCACTCTCTTTCAAGAACCCTACTCCCAAGTTTATGCCGCAGGTAATGTGGATGATTGGTTGAATCAAGCTCAGTTTGAGGCGATCGCAACAAAACCTGTGGGTTGGATTAGTCAATTGACCAGCGCTAGGAAACCAGAATAAGAAAACGCAACTCCAGCTACCGAATTAGGCCAAAGGTACTAGTCGCAAAGCCTAGCTCATGGTAAGGACAACGGCTTGATAGAATGGTTTGATGCAATCAGACGATCCTTTTCTGGGGAGCAAACACCCTTTTAGGAAGAACACATCATGGCGCAGTTGACCGAGCAGACCCCGACTGAACTGAATATTTCTAGCCTCGACGCTGAGCTTTCGACTCAAAGTCCACAAAGAATCCTGGAACGCGCCCTGAGCATGTATGACAACATTGCCATTTCTTTCAGTGGCGCAGAAGATGTTGTCTTGATTGACATGGCGTACAGAATCAAAAAAGACATCAAAGTTTTCAGCCTGGATACAGGTCGCCTGCATTCCGAAACCTACCAATTTATCGATCGCGTCAGAAAGCATTACGGCATCACCATTGAGATGATGTATCCCGATACTGCTCAAGTAGAAGCTTTAGTCACAGAAAAAGGTCTTTTTAGCTTCTATGAAGATGGTCATAAAGAATGCTGTGGTATCCGTAAGGTTGAGCCTCTGCGTCGGAAGCTGGGTACCTTGGATGCCTGGATTACCGGACAGCGCAAAGATCAAAACCCCTCTACTCGCGCGACTGTACCCGTGGTGCAAGTGGATACCGCTTTCTCTAATGATGAGCGGCAGTTGATAAAATTTAACCCCTTGGCAAATTGGTCATCGGCAGAGGTTTGGATGTATATCCGCGCCTTTGAGATTCCCTACAACCCTCTACACGAGCGCGGCTTTATCAGCATCGGCTGTGAACCTTGTACTCGCGCCGTTCTACCTAACCAACATGAGCGCGAAGGTCGTTGGTGGTGGGAAGATGCAACTAAGAAAGAATGTGGCTTGCACGCCATCAACCCTACTCAAAGTTAATTTCTAACCTAACCTCTAACCAATCAACATCTAAATGTAGGGGCGAGGTAGTTCGCCCTTATGTTTAATCTCAACCCGCTAGAACATACGTTTAGCCCTTGGCGTTTCTAAGCAACAACTGACAGCCACAAGAAAACGGGTTTGGGCTTTCGATGCGATCGTCTGCCAGAACTTCAATGGCTAAATTGCTGTGGTAAATCAATTGGTCGTAGTCCATCAAGGCATTCCACTTGATCTTGCCAGGGGGGAAACCCAACTGTGAGGTAGCCTCAGAGATCAACTCCTGCCATTTTTGAACTTCTGGATCTCGCGACTTGCAGTAATCAACAATGGCAATCAGGGCACCTGGCTTCGTGACTCGTAGAATCTCCTGTAGCGATCGCACAGGATCGGCTACAACACAGAGAGTAAATCCTGAAGCAGCGGCATCAAAGCTATCGTCAGGAAACTCAAGATTCTGCAAATCCATAATTTTGAGGGCGATGTCTGCTTTGATAGACTTTTGCCGAGCTTGCTCTAGCATCTGCTCCGATAAATCTACACCTACCACCTGCACGCCAGCAGGATAAGCAGCAAGATTCAACCCTGTACCAACTGCGGCATCCAGTACGCTCTGACCTGGGCTTAACTGTAAGGAAGCAATCAGCGGTTCGCGATCGACATGCCAGTAGCGCCGCATAATCGCATCGTAATCAGCCGCGCCTTGGTTGTAGGTTTCGATTACCTGGTCTGTTTGCATACAGTTCCTATCCAGTAGAACTTCCGGTCTCACTGTTGAGCTAAATCTTTAGCCAAGATAATCGCCAAATCTTCTGTTTACTACCAGCAGAGAAATAAATTCACATTGTTAGGGGTAGTTGACATGGCTAGAAGCTCCAATTCACTTGGGCTGAGATCACATCTACGTCGCTATCAACACCACCTCTGAGTGTGCCTGCACCTGGTATCGTTTGGTTAATCTCGCGATCGCCAAAGAACAGATGAGCATAGCTGAGATCAACCCGGACAGAATCTGTAGCTTGATAACTCACTCCTGCTGCGACCCAAGTGCGATCGGCATCGGGAATGCGAGCGGTTACTTGATCCTCAGGTACGGGGCTGGGATCGTAAGCCACACCTGCCCGTAACGTCAGATCTTCATTCGGTTTATAGTTTACCCCCACACCTACGCGCACCGTATCCTTCCACTCTGCGGGCTGGAGTGAAGCGGGTTGAGCGGGATTCTCAAACTCAATTCGCAGCCCTTCATAGCGACTCCAATTTGTCCAAGTTACATCGCTCATCACAGCCCATTTGGGGCTAAGTTCGTGGTAAACCCCCAGTGATAAAGAATCCGGCAGCTTCACTTCCGCCGCCGCCTCTGTATCCGTGAACTGCCCCCGTGTGGTTAGAGCTTGAGCCGCAGTTGGCACCTCAAAATCGGCATCTCCTTCTAAGTCATGCGTCACTGCCGAACGATAGGCTAGACCGACCCGCGTCTGGGCGGAGGGTTCATACATTGCCCCGATGGTGTAACCCACGCTCAAGTCATCGCCAGAAATTCTCACTCGACCATCGAGTTGTTGCGGCACTGTGTTGAGCTGAGCCGATCGCCCAATTAAGCCAAAGTCGATCGCGTTGGACAGTTCCGCAGAGGCATACTGCACGTTCACACTCGCGCCAATCGAAACCTGGTCTGTAACCTTGGCAGCGATCGTGGGGCTGAAGTTGAGCGTAATCAGTTCCGATCGCAGCGCTTGATATCGCCCCACCCAATCTTCGTCGTAGTCGGTTGCCAAGCCAAAGGGTGGAGCAATGCCGAGTCCTAGCTTCAGGCGATCGCTCAAGCTCCAAGACGTATACAAGTTAGGCAAAAACTTGTTCGCCCCTGCATCGCCGCCTTCCCCACCCAGCAACGGCGTCCCAAGCACTGAGGTTGAGCCTTGGTTCTGAAATCGCACCGTTGGAAAAACGAGGTACCCTGCCCCGACGACAGAGTTACCTGGCAGACGAGTTAACCCAGCGGGGTTGAAGAAAAGCACACTAGCATCTTCAGCTCCTACAGTTCCACTCGCTCCTGCATTGCCTAGATTAGGAACGCTTTGTTCGGTCAAGGCAAAACCCGAAGCTAAAACCGATCTGGAGGTGTTGAGTGTGGCTAAAAGAGCCAGAATAGGTAACCCAGATCGAAGCAATAATCGTCCGATAAAGCAACTTTTCATAAGTCAAAAAGTGGCAGACGAAAGAATGATTCAACTTTACGAGAATCTGTTGAAGCTGAGGTAACTCTGCAAAAAGCTGTAAAAATTCGCCAAGAATCATCAAGATCTAGCAACGGACTCGACGACTGCTGCATCAATCCGTAGTGTCCCAATGGCTTGTAGCTTGATTTGCCCCCTAAAGCTGAGGTTTTAGCAAAACAAGTTCTTTATCTATGAGTTACGCACCTTGGTTGTGCGGCTCATTATTTGTATGAACCAAGCCTGGAGAAACCCGCATGAGCGAGAAAAATGTTGAACAACAAGCTGCGGAAATTAACCAGGAGGTACAAGACCTTCTGGAAAAAACTGACGAGTGCGCAGCTCAAATGGATATGGATGAAATACTCATAGCAGGAAGAAAAATGGCTCAAGAGTTACAACAGCCTACTGAGGACTGATGATTAACTACTTGCTGCCAAATCTATGATCCTCTTAACGGGAATCAACTCTCTTTGTCTGATTGCTCTGATTGCTCTGGCTCTAGCTGTTCTGATTGCTCCTGCTCTCTTTCGGCTTCTATTTCTTTCAAAGCCTTATAAATCCAAAGCTTAGACAACTCCAGGGTGCTGATGCAATCGGGGATAGCTGACATGCTAAAAGACTCTGTAAGGTTAATACTTTAAGCATAGCGAGAGTGGGGCATTCGTTCCTGAAGATATATACCTAAAGTTGTAGGAAGATTTGAACTTTGATGACCTCTTTGATCACAGAGGCGATCGCGTCCCCATGAAAATAATGGAAGCTGGCTTGCCTGTGCCTGGGTGTAACGGTTCTCGCAACTCTACCAACCTCAATCCACTGTCTACAAACAGCCGAGTCCAAGACTCAAGCGTGCGGAAATACCACGGTGCAGGGTCTACGAAGTCAGGACTGAAGCCAGCCCACGAACCCGCACGCCACCCATCTTGATATGGCTGCTCTCCACAGCCCCCCACAGGATGAATGGTTTGCACGATGAAGGTGCCATTAGGAGTCAACAAAGCGGGTACTGCCTGAATAAGGCTGACTACAGATTCGTTGCCAATGAGCGAAAAATTAGCAACCGCCACATCAAATTTTGCTTTGAGCCGACCAGCCGCGATCGCTTCGTAACTCAGTAGTTCAAATTGGGTTGTTCCTGTGGTTCGTGCCTGCTCAATTAACTCAGGCACCACATCCACGCCTAACACCTGAATGCCCTGAGCGGACAGTTCGCGAGCCAGCCAGCCCTCGCCACAGCCAATATCTACAACGCTCTGGGGTGTTCTACTGAGTACAGCATCCACGATCGCCTGATTAGTTACCAACGTACGGTTGGCAATTTGTCCTTGGCGCACTGCTACCGTCCAAGCTTTGGCATTCTGGTGCCAAGAATCAACTATTTTTTTGTCACTGAAGGGATGTAGTTCCATCACATTGTTTTGTAGCACATTCTTGTAGCACCTTATATTTGTAGCGCTGCCCGTTATGTTTCCCCGCTTTCTACCCCCTACTGTGCGATTGTTGCAAGACCCCACCGCGATCGCCTTAGCTCAACAAATTCAACAACAAGCAATTTCTACACCGCTAACAGCCCAACCGATTCTCACGGCTTATGTGCAACAAGGCAATGGAGGTAGCCCCATTCTCTTATTGCATGGGTTTGATAGTTCGGTGTTGGAGCTTCGGGCGATCGCACCCCTTCTAGCAAAGCAGCAAGCAACCTGGGCAGTTGATCTATTAGGCTCAGGCTTCACAGAGCGAATTGCAGATATCCCCCTCAATCCCAGCACAATTAGAACCCACCTCTACAGTTTTTGGGAGGCTCAGATTCAGCGACCTGTGATTTTAGTGGGTGCCTCGTTGGGTGGTGCAGTGGCGATCGACTTTACCTTGGCTTATCCGCAGTGTGTTGAGAAGTTGGTGCTGATCGATAGTGTGGGCTTTAGCGGCACTTTTCCGCTGGGTCAGCTCTTGTTTGCTCCTTTCGATCTGTTTGCAGTCGAGTTTTGGCGACAACGTAAACTCCTGCCGCTGACTTTTGGTGCAACCTTTGGCGGTTTCAGTGCAGCAGATCTAGAAGCCATCCGTTGTGCAGGGGTGCATTTAGAAATGCCCGGATGGGCGGAAGCGATCGCCAGCTTTACGAAAAGCGGTGGCTACAATCTGTCAGCTCAGCAAATCTCTCAAATCACCCAACCCACTCTAATTCTCTGGGGCGATCGCGATGACATGCTAGGAACGGCAGATGCGGAAAAGTTTAGAAGAGCAATTACCAATAGCGAGCTGGTTTGGATTCGTGATTGTGGTCATGTCCCGCATCTCGAGCAACCTGCCGTCACTGCTGAAGAGATTTTGAGATTTAGCCAGATTTAGTGAGTCGGAGCGATCGCCTTTAAATGTAATGAACTTCTCGCTGAACTTGGAGAGGCAGTCCACTACTATTCAGTTGAGAAGACAGATCGAGGTCTTGGCATGAGCAACAGTTCGGTAACGTCTGAGCAACGGGTTGTATTAGACAAAATTAGCTGGCAAAAATTTGAGAATTTATTAGCAGAGCTAGGTGCAGAACGTGCCACTCGCTTCGCCTACTATCGGGGGCGGATGGAAATGATGAACCCGTATGAGGAACATGAGCGCTACCGCAAACTGATTGAATCCTTGCTGTTGGTTCTAGCCGATGAAACTTATCTAAAAGTCGTAGGATTTGATTCAGCTTTGTTACAGCAACCCGAAGTGCAATGCGCGATCGAACCGAATGCTTGTTTCTATATTTCTCACGCGTCTCAGATGCTAGGCAAAACTAATCTTGATTTATCCCATGATCCAGTCCCCGATCTAGTTTTGGACATTGCCTTTACCAGTAGCACACTCGATAAATTACCCATTTATGCGGCTTTGGGCATTCCTGAGGTTTGGTGCTACACCAGTAACAACAGCGACCCTGTGCCAGAACAGCAACTCACAATTTATCGATTGCAAAATCAACAGTATTTCACTAGCGAAACCAGCCTAGCCTTTAATTTTTTACCTGCGGCGAGAGTGCTGGAATTTATCGAGCAGAGCGATTCGCTTGGCCTAGTTCAGTCTTTACAATTGTTGCGAGCTTGGGTGCAAGAAAGAATTTAAGACCCGCAATCTGGACACGGGAAACGCGAAAAATATCGATAAAATTGAAACCTGTCCAGATTCGCGCAAGGCTTTTATGTCCGCCATTTCCTCGGCTCCGTTTTCTCCGGAAGAAATTGCTTCAGAAGGTATCAAACCAGAAGAATACGAAGAAATTTTCAATCGCTTGGGTCGGCACCCCAACAAAGCTGAGCTAGGCATGTTCGGGGTAATGTGGTCTGAGCACTGCTGTTACAAAAACTCGCGGCCTCTGCTCAAGCAATTTCCTACCGAAGGCGATCGCATCTTGGTGGGGCCTGGAGAAAACGCCGGAGTCGTGGATTTGGGTGATGGCCTTCAGTTGGCCTTCAAGATTGAGTCCCACAATCACCCTTCAGCTGTGGAACCGTTCCAAGGAGCAGCAACCGGAGTTGGGGGCATTCTGCGTGACATCTTTACAATGGGTGCTCGTCCGATCGCGATTCTCAACTCCTTGCGCTTCGGCTCCCTGGATGATGCCAAAACTCGACGCTTGTTCAACGGCGTGGTGTCAGGAATCTCTCATTACGGCAACTGTGTGGGTGTACCCACCGTGGGCGGCGAAGTTTACTTTGACCCTGCCTATTCTGGCAACCCCTTGGTGAATGCGATGGCTTTGGGGCTAATGGAAACCCCAGAAATCGTGAAATCAGGAGCTAATGGCCTTGGCAACCCCGTGTTGTATGTCGGCTCCACCACTGGACGCGACGGGATGGGCGGAGCCAGCTTTGCTAGTGCCGAACTCAGCGATGAGTCAATGGACGATCGCCCTGCCGTGCAAGTGGGTGATCCGTTCTTAGAAAAATCCTTGATTGAAGCTTGCCTAGAAGCCTTCAAAACGGGTGCGGTGGTTGCCGCTCAGGATATGGGTGCCGCTGGGATTACTTGCTCCACCTCCGAGATGGCGGCTAAAGGTGGCGTAGGCATCGAGCTAGATTTGGATCTCATTCCGGTGCGCGAGACTGGCATGGTGCCCTACGAATATTTGCTCTCCGAGTCTCAAGAGCGGATGCTGTTCGTAGCTCACAAAGGTCGCGAGCAAGAACTGATTGATATCTTTGAGCGTTGGGGTTTGCACGCGGTCGTCGCTGGCACCGTGATCCAAGAGCCGATCGTGCGGATTCTCTTCCAAGGACAAGTTGCGGCGGAGATTCCTGCCACGGCCTTGGCTGACAACACCCCAATCTATCACCGGGAACTAATGGCCGAGCCGCCAGAGTACGCCCGCAAAGCTTGGGAATGGACGAGCGATCGCCTACCGCCTTGCTCCGCTGCTGGCATTGAACTAGCAGGCAGCAGCAAAACCTGGAATGAAGTCTTATTCCAACTACTGGAAGCCCCCACGATCGCCTCAAAGCGCTGGGTGTATCGCCAATACGACCATCAGGTGCAAAACAACACCGTTCTCATGCCCGGTGGCGCAGATGCAGCCGTAGTGCGCGTGCGTCCCATCAACAGTTCTCCTGCTCAAGCCAACACTGGAGTTGCGGCCACTGTAGACTGCAACCCCCGTTACGTCTATTTGCATCCCTACGAAGGAGCCAAAGCCGCTGTCGCTGAAGCCGCTCGCAACCTCAGTTGTGTGGGAGCCGAACCCTTAGCGGTTACTGACAATCTCAACTTTGGCAGTCCCGAAAAACCCATCGGCTACTGGCAACTTGCCGAAGCTTGCCGAGGTCTGTCTGAGGCTTGCACCGAGTTCAAAACCCCCGTCACAGGCGGCAATGTCTCTCTCTATAACGAAACCCTAGACTCCGAAGGCAAACCCCAACCGATTTACCCCACCCCCGTTGTCGGCATGGTGGGTTTAGTCCCAGACCTAAACCGAATTTGCGGTCAAGGTTGGCAAGCCGTAGGCGATCGCATCTATTTATTAGGACTTCGCCTAGATAGCCCTGCTTCAGAAGCCATTACCCTCGGCGCATCAGAATATCTCGCCGCCGTTCACAACACTGTGGCAGGGAAACCCCCTGTAGTTGATTTCGATTTGGAGCGGCGAGTCCAAGCTGCTTGTCGGGAAGGCATTCGTCAGGGTTGGGTGCGCTCTGCCCATGACTGTGCTGAAGGGGGAGTCGCGATCGCCCTTGCCGAAGCTTGCATCAGTGGTCAAGCAGGAGCCGAGATTACCCTAGATACCTCCGATTCCCAACCTGACTCTTTGCGCTGGGATCAGCTCCTATTCGGCGAAGGTGGCGCTAGAATTCTCGTTTCTGTAGCTCCAGACCAAGCCGCAAATTGGGAAACCTATTTACAAGAACACTTGGGAGAATACTGGCAAAATCTCGGTCAGGTGGGTAATCCGAACGCTGGTTTACGGATTTCCACTAGACCCTCCGTTCCGGTTATCGACGCTAGCATTGCAGATATGAGCGATCGCTGGCTCAATGCCATTGAGCGTCGCTTATCAGTCTAAATAGTGGCGCGGCAACTGTAGTTGTAGCACAAGATACAAATTCCTTGGGTTAAGGCCAGGGAGTTGTTCCGTTTAAGGTTTTTGGTGGGATTATTAAAGAAACGTTAAGTCAACTGCTGGTTGTTTAAAGTTTCAATCTCAATCCCACCCCATCCGATTCAACCTACTAGGAGCTGACCGCAGCATGATTCCCACCCATTCTGATCTTGCGTTTCCTGAAGATTCCTTGCCTCTGACTAGTGATAGCCAGGGAGAAGGGAGCGGCGACGCTCGACCCGACAAACCAGAGGAAGCCTGTGGTGTTTTTGGTGTCTATGCCCCCGAACAAGCTGTTGCGAAGCTAACCTACTTTGGTCTATATGCTCTACAGCATCGGGGCCAAGAATCGGCTGGGATTGCCACCTTCGAAGGTGATAAAGTCCATTTGCATAAAGACATGGGGCTGGTTTCCCAGGTGTTTAACGAGTCGATGCTGAGCACCATGCCTGGGCATTTAGCAGTCGGCCACACCCGCTACTCCACCACAGGTTCTAGCCGCGTCGTCAATGCCCAACCTGCTGTAGTGGAAACCCGTTTGGGTTCCTTAGCCCTGACTCACAACGGCAACTTAGTCAACACCGAAACCCTTCGCCAAGAGCTGTTGCAAAACAACTTCAACCTAGTCACTACTACCGATTCAGAATTAGCTGCTTTCGCGATCGCCGAAGCCATCAATAGCGGCAAAGATTGGTTAGAAGGCACCATTAGCGCCTTGCACCGCTGCCAAGGAGCCTTCAGCTTCGTCATCGGTACCCCCAGTGGCATCATTGGTGTGCGTGACCCCAACGGCATCCGCCCCTTAGTCCTTGGAGTGATTCCCAGCCCTGACGAAACCACGCCAGAGCGCTACGTCCTCTCCTCCGAAACTTGCGGCCTCGACATAATCGGTGCTGAGTTCCTCCGAGACGTAGAACCCGGAGAACTGGTTTGGATTTCTGAAGAAGGTTTAGCTTCATTCCAGTGGGCACAACAGCCTCAACGAAAGCTGTGCATCTTTGAAATGATCTACTTCGCCCGTCCCGATAGCGTCATGAGCCACGAAAGCTTATACAGCTATCGGATGCGGATTGGTCGCCAACTCGCACAAGAATCCCCGATTGATGCGGATATTGTCATTGCCGTCCCCGACTCTGGAATTCCTGCCGCGATCGGATTCTCCCAAGCCTCTGGCATCCCCTATGCTGAAGGCTTAATTAAAAACCGCTACGTCGGTCGCACCTTCATTCAACCCACCCAGAGCATGCGAGAAGCTGGGATTCGCATGAAACTCAATCCACTCAGAGACGTGCTAGAAGGCAAACGAGTGATCATTGTAGATGACTCCATTGTCCGTGGCACCACCAGTCGCAAAATTGTCAAGGCTTTGCGGGATGCTGGAGCGACCGAAGTGCACATGCGGATCTCCTCGCCACCTGTCACCCATCCTTGCTTCTACGGCATCGACACCGACAATCAAGACCAGTTGATTGCAGCGACCAAATCTGTCGCAGAAATTGCTGAACAGATTGAGGTAGATTCCCTGGCTTATCTCAGCTGGGAAGGTATGCTCACCGCCACCCGCGAAGACCCCAATAGTTTCTGCTCTGCTTGTTTCACAGGCGACTACCCCATCTCCATCCCCGAACCCATCAAGCGTTCCAAACTGCGCCTAGAAAAAGAAAAAGTCGGCACCGCTTCCTAAACCAACCCCTCCCCGTTTCAGAGAGGAGTTTTTGGCATACTTTTTGGAGGGGGTCTGGGGGACGCAACCGTCCCTCAGCGGGGGTTTGGGGGCAAGCGCCCCCAAGGGCTTGGTTTTCGCCAAATCCAAAACCCAACTAATCCAACTTCATAGCACCTAAATACCGCTGCAAATAAGGCGAAAACACCTCATAGATTAGCGTTAGCGGCTGCCCATGATGCCAGAACAAATAGTGCCGCCCCCAAAACGGCCCCGTTTGTTCAAATGCCGCTTCCAGTACCGCAGAATGTCCGTAATAAACCCCCTGCACATCCCGATATAACTCAGTTCGCAAACGTGCAAGACTCGCCCAAATCGGCAGCGATTGGTTGTGTAAATACTCATCTACATGACTCGCTTCCCACCAGGACGTGGCATAGGCAAGCCGTTGTCCCGAAGCAGTGCGTAACCACACCTGCCGCCTTAAACGAGGGCCTGGAATCAATTGGATTTGAGTGGGTGCCCCATCTCCGTCCAAGCCGATCGCAGACATATCAATTACGTCTACTTCAGTTGGTTCACCCGTGAGCAACTGTAGATGTCGCGTCGGAGAGCCATCTCCCAACAAAAGCATCTGCCAAGCAGGCGCTAACTGAGCGTGAGGCAGTCCTTGTTGAATACCAACCCCTTCATCTTGCCAAATTGGAGTCAGGGCATACCAGGGAGCTGGTACCGTAATGCTCTTATTAGGTTTAATAGTGGAAGTCAAAGCTCTTTACAAATCTTTTCATTCTTCCTCCGATCATAAACAGGAAGTGCTCAGGAGGCAAAGAATCTAAAGATCTAGAGCTTTATGTGACTGAAGCCATAAGATGAGCTACTTTGCAACCATAAAATGAGCAATATACAACCAGAAATATGGGCTGAAAGCCCATATTTTTTTAATGGCGATAAATATTTGAAATCATAATGTGGGCAATCATAGGAATTTGAAATCATAATATGAGCAAATATAATCTTAGTACGTCCTGCCTAGTTTGTAAATTTTCTATACAGCTACTCGGCGGAAGCTGACTATGTCTTCGTCTAAACCATGCCGAAAAAGTTCTAGTCGGGAATTTTTCTCTAGCTCAATAGTGTTTAGGGTACCGACTACAAAAGGAAAAAGGACTGGAGTATCTGCGATCGCCTTTAACGCTTTCGAGTTAGATCCAGTAGCAATCAAAGCTGCTTCAATCAGCCATGTTGCAAGCTTAGTATCTGCTAGAGCAAGAGTAGAAGCCGCTCGGCAAATTCCCGATTTCTCTGTGTCTTCAAGAACACCCCAGTCCACGAAACACCGGAGCACTCTTCTTGTCGCCCGTGCTACAGTCTCACGTTCTCCCATTAATTCACGGGTTCGTCTAAGAACCTGAGTTGTAGATACGTAGCCTTGAAGCCTCAGAAGTCTGCCTGTTATCTCAGCAACCGTCCCAAAGAATGGGTATGCTGCAATTGTCATACCCCAATGAAGAACTAAGTGTTCGTTTGAGGGTGAATTTTTCATCAGCTCTAAACCTTCATTCCTGAGAGGCTTGAGTTCTTTGGGAACGGCAACCCATGTTTTTAGAAGAATTGTAATTGCTTTCTGGCGGCTACCACGGTTTGCTTTTCCAGTGCCTGCAAGCTTATCTGCAAGGCTTTCCTCTAAAACAAGTTTGATTTCATCTCGCGTTTTACCCGCTAAGTAGAGCATGGCTGTCTGCTCCAGCCATTCTACTCTGACCCGAATGCTAAACCCAACTTGCTTTGTCATCCCAAAATTATTGCCTAATTTGGACAAAAGGGACTATCAATTCTTCTATAGAAATGCCCCCATGCGCTACTATTTTTTCTTCTTCTGTAATAAAAGCTGAGCGACTGGACGCCAATAAAGGCAGGTAGTTATGTGGGAGCGTGGGTGAGTTCCATTCAATGGCAGTTGGAAATTTTTCTTTCACCTTGGCTCTAAGTGCTGGCTCAGGGTAGATTCTGACTCGTTCTCCCCGATACTCTGCTGTGGCTCCTTCGGATGGTCGTCCAATACCTGTTGCTTCAATATTGCCGTGATCGGCAGTTAGGAACACCTGGAAGTTATTTTCAAGCAGGCTGTTCAATAGTTTCGTCAGGAAACCTTGTTGAACCCAAGGACGGATTTGTTCATGCATACTAGGGGTGGCTGATTCCTTGCCATGACTAATGCGATCGACCTTATGAACTATCAAACCTAGGATACGTATAGCAGAGTGAGATATTAGTTCTTCAGCTTTTTCTAGGTGTTGCTCATCTCTTAAGCCAGCCTTATAGCCAATTTGCTGAGCTTTAAAGCCCTGGTCTATCCAGAACTGCTGCCACAAGGAAGACTCTTTACTGTTGGATTGAATACTGCTAGCAAAACCGATTGGAGTCTTTCCTGCAAAAACAGCTTGCCGTGAAACTGAAGTGATGGTGGGAATCAAGGCAAAGACCGCTTCTTCCTGAAATCGCCATTGTGGTTTTTGCTCGGCTAATGCTTTACGAATGATCAGCCATTGGTCTAAAGCCAACCCATCCATCAAAACCAAAGCAACTTTTTGTTTGTTTTGTGGGTAAATCTGCCTTGCTAGGAACAGAGGCAGGTGGTGAAGCATTGCAGGATTGGTGGGTGATTGGTAGTGGAGTGTGTTGTACCGCTCTTGAACCCAATTCAGAAATGCGATGTCTAGCTTTCTCTGGATGTCATAGAATTTGGACATTAATTCTGGCTCCTCATTCATATTGATTTGGTGCCAGAAGACTAGTAACTCAGCCCAACGATAAGCAACAGGAAACCATTCTCGGTAGTGGGCATTGTTGTTAGGAAATGATTCGTTGATCAGTTGGAGAAGTTTGCTGAAGCGATATTTCTGATTAGCAAGAGAATCGATATGCAAGCCAATTTTGAACCAATCGTTCGATTTAGGCTCAAAGTCAGGAAACCCTAAAGATTGAGGGTTGGCAGGTTTCAAATAACCCTCACGGAACAGATTGTCCATGTAAACCCAAACATCCTTATGGTCAAAAGGTAAGGATGTTTCGGCAACCTCACCATAGGATGTACTCAATTCCGAAGCTAAATTTCTTGGCAATGATTTGAGAATTTGCTGTTGGGCAAAACTATTCCAATTTCCCTGAAGAAATTGTAAAAAAACTAAACGATCTGGCACAAGCGCCTTCAATGAAAATCTCTGAAATTGTGGTTTCTGGCACAGGATCGTGATTAATCGAGCGCTCAAGAGATCAGGTAGACGCTGCTCTTTGTAATGTAATCGAAGCAAGCAATGGAGTAGGTCTGAATCTTCTCTAATCGATTCGGAAGCGATGCGGAAAACGTGGCAAAGGATGAAATCTTGAGTTTCAACGTCACTCAAACGATCGGGTTGGTGCTCTATGATTGCTTCATATAGTGGATCAAGCAGGTTTCGATCAAGCGTACTGAGAACTGGATAGCTGAGATTTGGGAAGAGTTCGGCAAGGCTGAAGCTAAGCCTGCGATCGCTTTCCTTCAGTAGATCAAATGCTAAGGATTCAAGTTCACTGGGTTGGGCTGGCACAATCACAATCAGGTCATTGAGGCTGCCGCTTTGCCACTGGGATCGGTATCTGGACTCATAGATAAACCGGAAAGAGATAGAGTCCTCGTAGAGCAGCGTTTCAAAGCCCCTAGTTTGGATTTCTTGCGCGATGTCTTCTTCGGTAAGTAAATTATCTGGGTCAGCAACCAGAGTGAGACGGGCAGCGTGGGGGGTAAACTTTTCAAGAATGCGATCGCGCCAGTTGATCATAGTTGCCGAGGGATGTCCGAAAAACACTCTACTCGTAAATTATTAGCTCATCCTTATCGCCAACATTAGCAAATTCGATTTCTCCTCCTGATGTTTCCCAGTACATCAATCGAAATCCTGGTCCACCTTTTGTTAAATGATTTCGCCATGCCAAGGCTTGGTCAGATGATCTCACTCGCTGCTCTGTAGAATTTTTGCTGATACGGAAGGGCTTTAGATTTTTCTTAGGCATTCCTATTACAATTCGGGCACAGCTATCAATTAGAATCATGGCTGACCCAGAAGATGTAAAACCCCAGTGACGAGCAGACTCTAAAAATTTAGAACCCAGTCTGAAGGTACGAACTGCTCTAGCATCGGTGGTTCCTTCCTGAATTAATTCCTCAACTCTAAGTTGAATTGCATCCATGGCCGATTGCTCGGAATTTGCATTACCCCACAAGGAAGAACAGCCAACCTGTTGTAAAACATCTACGTGCCCAAAACAGATATGAAAGCTCTCATCTACTAAACTGGGGAACTGATAGGAAGGCAAGCAATTGCAATCATACGGCTCGACAAATGTGACTTCTGTCGTAACAGTTATTTCAAGATGGTGCTTAACATTAGTGTCTGATCCAGCAGCAAAAACACATCCACCGAATTCTGCCAAGGTACGAGAATGCTGATGCCACAGTCCTAGCATAATCAGGCTTCTTTGTAATGCCTGAGAAGTTTTGAAGCCTAATCGATTAAGAAAATCATCGGGCTCAATTGATGTTTTGCTCTCTTCATGCAAAACGTCAGATATATTAATAAATTCTTCTAGATAGGGAGTTTGATTCAATAGGCGTGTTACAACCTGAGAAACTGTATCTTCGTCTGCAATCGGCTCTCCATCAACTGTATAGGAGTTCAGAAGACTTCTCAGTTTGTAGTCATATGGGTAGAAATCATCTTCATATAACGCATCTACGCAGCCTTGATCAATTAAAACTTTGATATCTTCCCGTTCTAGGGCTTCAGCCCATGCCAAAATGCTTTCAACAAACTGCTCTAAATCGTTCACTGAATTGCATGGAGCTGGCAGAGCTATGAGATGAGGGTCAATCGCAACATTAAGCGCTTCAGCCACCACTCTTTTCTCCTCGTTGCTCCTGATTCTTCTGGCGCTCTTGTTTACGCTTAGCCATCGAAGCCCTCAAAATTTCTTCTGCTTCACGCTGAGACTGATCAAAGAAACCTTGGGGCCAGTCAACAATCGCCCCATACTTATTAACTGTTACTTCACTATATTGGGATGCACCATCGACTTTTTCAGCAAAATAAATTTTTATTTGCTCGGCTAAAGTTTCTCTAGGTTCTGGACCAATATCAGAGGCAACTCTAAACCTTAGGCGATTGATTAAGTATTCACTGTGAGTCTCAATGATGCATTGCTTACCTAGAAGTGCCATTGACAAGAAAAAATCTGCCAGACGAGTTTGGACAAGGGGGTGTAGGTGAAGCTCTGGTTGCTCGAAAATCAAGGTAGTATCTTCGTCAGCTAAAAGACACATTACTAAAATTGGTAAGACTTGACTGACACCGACACCGACATGCATTAAATCTTGTTCTTTTCCTAAACCCGGTAGAGTAACTTTTAACTCATGACCAAGTTTACCCATGTCTTTTGTTTGCAGATCCTCAGCAACTTCTAAATACCTTAACCAATCTAATACAGCAGTCCTCAACGTCCGAGTTTGATATTCTTCTTTTAGGGATTTCCCACCTTTTGGCTCTGGGAAGCAAGCAGTAGGGATATAAGTAATCCGTCGCTCCTTGTAACGGTCGAAGACTGCGGCTGTATATTCTCCGCGCAATCCAATATCAGAAGGATCAACAGTGGGAGCTAATGGATATAAAGGTTTTGGCTCGTCTCGCAATGGGCCTAGATATTGAACTGAACCAGAAAAAAAAGAATCTAGATAGTTGACTGCTGTACGAATTTTTCTCGGTAGCTGCTGTGATTTAAGTGCATAAGGACTTTGCCTATTTTCTAAAAGTGATTCATATAATATTTGATTTAATTCGTCTAATTTCTCTGGCGAGAACTCTCTACGAACTCTTTGTCTAAATTCGCTTCGGCGAAAAGTAGGTAACTTTCTTAGTCCATCTATCCAGTCCTTTAGAGTAATAACTCTAGGTTCTAATTCTGGAAAAAGTAAATCTAGTTGATTTGAAATTGGCAAAATATCACCGAACCAGCTTTTTAACAACGTAATTGCCCTGAGAGGAATAGTAGGATTATTCCGTTGCCTCACGATATAAGACGGAGACACACGTATCCCGTCCTCTAGCAAAATTGCTGAAATACGGCGTGCCTCCTCTGTGACCTCGTCATAGCGTACAATTAGCTTACTCGGCAGAAAGTGATGGCTAAAGGCACAACCTACTGGCTCAACTTCTAAATCAAAAAAATCTCTTGATTCCCTCAAATCTTTTAGAGCATTTTCATCTAGTTTGATATCACATTCAAGGGCACTTCGTGCTGCTTCGATATCTGCGGAGGAAACGTTCAAATCCCGAACTTTTTGAACTAATGGCTTTGATAGAAGACCTATAGAAAGAGTAGAGATTGAGTTGATATCATCTTCGTCTTTACTATTGCAGGACATCGTGCATTGAAATAAGCGAGGCTGAAGCTGTGTTAGATCTTTATCTGAATTAGATGAATCAGCATCAAAGTATATTTCCCCAAGAATCTTTTCTGGCATATCTCCTGAACTAACCGTTCTTACTAGACCAATTTCGGACTCTTCAGCAAGGCTTGAAAATTGCGGTTTACGTGGTTCACACTCCCAGCCAATTAGAATTTGGTTCGCCTCACTTCCGTATGACTTAAGATCATCAAATTGGCCTAGCTTTGTCAGATATCCATTTAGGACAACAGCAGCAGGAGACTGAACTTTACTGGCTATAGTTTGGCTAATAAGCAAAATAGATTGAATCCACGTACTTTTGCCGCTGCTGTTAGGTCCGGCGAAGATTGTGAGAGGAGCTAATGTGAGTTCAGTTTCTTTTTGAACTGATTTGAAATTAAAGAGCTTCCATTTGTTGAGCATCAAAGTCCTCCCAGGCGCGTTACAGCTTGGTTATAAAAGCGAAAGAGTTTTGGGTCTTCCTGCAGGATGGTTTCTGGGATTTTGTGGGCGATGTCTAGAATGGTTCGATAGCCTTCTTCTGTCCGCTCCTGCCAGCACTGCTTGAAACCTGCGCGAATTGCTTCAGTGCGGAATGGCTTGAGTTTGCGCTGGTTTGATTGGCGGTATTGCTCAAATTCTCTTAGGAGTTTCTGATCGCGGATGAGTTCTAAGTCTCTAGCCCGAGCGGGGTTTGGCACATACCATCGCTCAAACGCTGCATTGAGTAAAACCGCATTTTGACTCTCTAGCCCAGTATTGGTGAGATGATCGGCTTCCATCCCATCAATAATTTGTCTGTAGATGGAGGATTCTTTGAGCCAGGAGACGATCTGGGGGGGAATTGGCTCATTACCCTTATAGCAGGGGAAATTGTCCTCCAGGAGTTCTCGAAGTTCAAACAAGCGTTCGTGCTTTGCCCAGGAACGCTGCCCCTCTTTCATAAACTTGGGTGTGAGTTCTTGCAGGGTTTGCGGTTTGCGGGTCAGTTGTTGACGTACCCATTGAATGGCTGATTCTTCATCTGTGACAAGCAGTTCAAGCTGGAGGAATTCACGGACGGTGTGACGTTTGCGATCGTATTCCAATGCCTGTTCTGGCAAAAAATACATCCCATTTCGCGGCTCAAATCGCTGTTCCATGCCAGCATAGAACTCAGCGGCAGAGAGAGGAATCATGACCCCACGCTGAACGTGAAAAGCAACCATCTGGTCGTAGAGCATCTGACTGGTACGCTCAGAAACGGGTTCTGCACAGTCATTGAGGATCGGCATTACAGGCAGTTGCCCTAAGTGAGTGCGAACAAAATCCCATACGCCTTCTTTGGTGCCTGCTTCCAGCTTGAAGCGAGACTCTAACCCACCATTGGGCTTGTAGGCAGACACCACCAGATCTTCTTTAGGGGCACTGCTGGTGACTTGCCGGTAAGAACCTTGCTGTTTATTTAACGTGCGAACCGTTGAAACTACGAACCCTGCGGATAACATCGCTTCTTGAATCACATTCCAAACCGCGTTTTTGGAATTGTGGAACACCATTGTCATCCAGCGACCAGGTTTTAACACTCGATAGTATTGCTCAAAGCAACGTTGCATTAACTGTTGATAATCTGATAAATCCTTTTGCTTTGCTTTATCAATAATTGCTTCTGTATCAGCATTAGTTCTAACTTTATGCCAAGACTCAATTAGAAAATTTAAGTCAGCATAATAAATATTTTCACCAAAGGGCGGATCAGTAAAAATGTAGTCAATTGAGTTATCAGGAATATCGAGATTGGCTGTTATGCTGGCATTAGCAGTAATATGAGATGTATTTGCATGAAAACTCTTGAACGCTTGAACAAGCCTTGTTAACTTACCGTCTAGTATGTACCAAGGACTACATTCAGAGGTTTGAGAGCCGACATAGTACACTCCATTGAGATAACGGTTAACTTGTGAAAAATGCAATGGGCTATATCGATTTAATAAAGACATTCCCCAGATAGCTTGCTCTGCAAAGAATAGCAACATATTTCTGGTGCGAAGGTTCTCTACAGAAGAGACTTTCTGCCACAAAATACTCAATGATTTAGCTGCACGACTAAGGAAGAAATGATGAATATGGGTGATTCCAAAGGCCTCCATTCTTGCTCGTTGATGAGTCATGTGCATGAATGGAATTTCTACTGTTGGAACACTTATAGGAAGAGTTTGATTTTCAATTCTTTGAAAGATTTCTAAATCTTTTTCATCAGGCTGTTTTTCAAGTTTTCTCTTACCCAAAACATAGTTAATCAAGACTGGCTTTCGCTTTATCCGTCTAACATTTCTACCTAACGCCGAATCGAAGTAAGTTTCATATAACCTATCCATACGTTTCTTCGTGAGTTCGGCACCACAGTTTGAACAAGGAAATGCATTTTTAACACGCTTTGTCTCTAGGTCGAGGGCTTCAGTCAAGAACGTAACATCCCTGGTACATTCCGGACACGAAAAAACATCGCTCCAAACTGTGTAATTAATTCGGCATTTGGTTTTTCCATCCGTATGAAGCGTCTCGTACATCCAACCAATTTCGTCTTTCAGTTCCTTCAGAATGCGCTTGGCTTCGTGTTCAAATGCCTCCACATCAAACGGTAAATTATAATTTGCGCCCATAAAGGTGGCAGCAATGCTGATATCATTTAGCACCGCCCGACGCAAGCCCCACTGCACAGGTGGAAGATTTGCGACTTCACGTTCTGTCTCAATCTCTGTCTTAAATCCTGGATCTGGACTTCCACACATTTGAGCCGCTACACCTGTTAAGCCAGAACCAGAGAATCCATCCAAAACAATATCTCCTGGCTCTGTATAGTGCAGGATGTAGCGCATGATGGCTTTATGGGGCACTTTAGTGTGATAGCCATGAGCAGTGTATAGGCTGTCCGTTTTGCCTTCACTGATATCAGCTGCCAAAGGTTCCCGGTGGTAATTGCTAGTTTCAGGATCGTAAGGTTTTCCGTAGTAGCGAATGAAGCCTTCAAGAAAAGGATTAGGGCAAGCGGTATAGTAGGGCGGGTCCGATAGCGCCAAGATATCTTCGTCTTCGCCAATGGGGAATCCTTCGATCGCTCGAAACTCAGGGTCTTTTAGCTTCTCCCGCAGTTTTTCCAAAAAATAAGCCCGCCGTGCCTCATCGTTCTTAAAGGTCATGCCTAAGCACTCTACGGGTCCCTGAATTTTGGCTAACTCATCTGGCTCAGAAATTGACAACTGCTTGGCTGACTCCGCCATCCGTTCCCCTTCATTCCAAAACAATCCTGACCTTGGTAGAGTCTAACCCACGAATCTTGCCATTGAGATAGTCTCTGAAACGATTCTTGAACTCCTCAGGAGAGATTGGAGAGCCACCCTTCAGCAACGCCGATCGTATCTCTTCCAGTTGAATAACTACCTTCTCCAGCCCAGAGAGAGAGTCTTGCAGTGTATGGATAAAATCTGGGGTGAGATCGGGCAATTCGCCCGACTCTATAAATGCTGTAACAGCTTGCTGCTGGTCCTCTGACAGAAGGCGAATACTCTCTTGAGCTACGGTTGAGTTGAGGTTATCGAGCAAGGATTTTGTCCAGCTAGCAACCAATTGATCCAATTCCGCATCCATCTGTTCCAGCCGTAACCCAACAGGTGACTGAACGTCTTCACTGACTGGACGAAACTGGCAATGAGGGCAGGTGGGTGTGCTTTGCAAGTCCTGTTCAGTCAGTTGCGAACATTCCTGGAGCCGATTCAACCGCTGTTGATAATCATGCAATTGCTGAACAGGCATGACATCAATCTCTTTCAATCGGTACAGCATTTTCCACCGCTCGTCCTGCACTAAACGATTACGCTGACGGACTTCTGCCACACCCAACCGTCCACGACTGTGTAAAGTGGCATAAGTCCGAATATACTCCCGCTTTAGTTCAGTAATCTTTTGCCGAGTACTTTGTTGAAAAGCTGAAGCTTCTCGCTGCTCCGGGTCTTGCAATTCCATCACCAGTTGATTGCGAAACTGACGCACGTCAATGACCCAAGGATGGCTTTCAGGCAATGCCATGCTTGCCTGAGACAGGTAATTCGTCGGCTCCCTCAGATTGGTCAGCATTTCCAGTAGATACTCAACCTGTCGCAGAGTATCTACCCCCCTTTGTTGACGACCTAACTCTGATGGATCAAGCCTCAGATTCTTTAATTTTGCAGGTGTATTAAATGCCTGAAGCGATTCGAGAAAAACCTTTGTGTCGTTAAGTGTTGTCTGATATACCGTTCCTAAACGTCCGTCTGGTATCAGTGCCTGTCCCCAAACTGCTAATTTAGGCAGGTGCTGTCTGGCATTCAAAATCCGAGCTACTAGCTCAGAGAGCCGAGGTTGAAACTGCTGAGCAACGATTGCTTCCGCTTCTGTCCCCGTTTGAGTCACCAAAACAGCTTTCCCTGGCTCTAGCCCGACCAATTCAAACACTGCTTTTAGAACAGGTACGTTCCAATCCTTAGGCTGCTCAATGTGCTTAAAATTGACTAGCTCACTAATAGGAGCCGTAATCAAACTATCCAGATCACCCGCATCATATTTTTTACCTCGTACCGACAGAACCACGTCTCCGTTGTAAACCAACCCTGCCAGTAGTACAACGATCCATTCAGGTTCCAAACGATACCGGACCATGAACTCAATGCCAAATTCATCCTGAATCAGCTCCGATCGATTTAGAATCTGTCCTTGTCCTTTGCTTCGTAACAGTTCCAAGGTGTAATTGGCATATTTTGATTCAGAAGGAACCAGGCGATCGCCGTCTAAAAGCTCTAGGGCATCCAGTACAGCAGTTGCTTGCTTAGTTTGGGTTGTCCCACGCATCCACCGGAGAGCATCTTGAGCAGCTTGAGGTCTATTCTCATTCGTAATCAACACAGAGAAGCCAGGATAATCCGGAGCTAGCTGCCGAAAATGATCTTCAAGACACACCGAAGCGGCTGTATTGAAGATATCTCTTACGCCTGCGCGTGCTCCCCCAGTCGTTAGCTTGCCCTTAATCCATTCCGGTAGTGGCTTTGTCTGCCCTCGATAAGTAACCTTAAAAGCAGTTGTAATGTTAGTTTCCAGCCACCTCACCAGATTTCTCAAATAACCAGCAGCTTTAGAGGCATAGGTCTCCTTTGCCTTACCAGAACTGGTGGCTTCCAGATCCAATGCGGCTGCATACCAGTTCAATGCTGTATCAAACGTTTCATCTCGACGACCTAACTCAAAGAAAACATCACTCGCCTCAGACTTTGATAACTTAGGCAGTTCACCAAAAGGCTGAAGAAAAAAGATATAAAAATCTCTGGGAGGTTGAGCAGTGGAACGCTGATTTGGGGTTCCGAAGAACATGTAGCCAATTCGAGATGCATGATGGCTGCGCCACTCTAGCTCGTATTCCCAAGCTAAGTGAGTCCCAGCATAGTATCGATCAGAGAGGTAAAGAATTTGGGCTAATGCTCTGAAGTAGGCTTGGTCAAGTTTACTTCCATCTAAGCTTTCAGCCCGTTTGTTAATTTGAGCATCATAATCAGTCGTTTTCTTGATGTCTAGATAGAATTGCCCGCTAGGAACACCTTTGCTGTCTCGATCTGTTGCCGAGATAAACTGCCCATTGACGGTATTACTGATCAAACGCAGAGCCGTTTCAACTTCACCTCGCAAATCATCCGCAGGCTCGTCGCTCATATCCTCCACACCAGGCTCGTAGAGGCAAAGCCCATCTCTCAGCGCCTCTGCCGTTAACCCTACAGGGGCTTCAATGTCTCCCACTGCTAGACGATACAGGCTCAACCCGTGAATTATCTTCTTGGCAAACTCTTTTGATGCTCTAGGAGGATAGCTGCTTTCAACCAACCCTTCTAATTTGGCACTGCACTCAACAACCTCTCGGATTTCTGGAATCGTTTTGAAGGCAGCATTTTCCTTGATG
Source organism: Trichocoleus desertorum NBK24 (assembly GCF_030409055.1). Taxonomy (GTDB): domain Bacteria; phylum Cyanobacteriota; class Cyanobacteriia; order FACHB-46; family FACHB-46; genus Trichocoleus; species Trichocoleus desertorum_B. The sequence continues at coordinate 2,969,360 of NZ_CP116619.1, forward strand.
ACGGTCCAGTATTGGTCATAGCTGATCAACCCTGGCTCGCTTTCATGAACAACATCGTCCAACTTACGCCGCATCGCTAGAGACAGGGTTCTTAAGACTTCCCGCTTTTCAATGAAGGCAATCCGGTTGAAGACGTTGATATATTCTGGATGAATTGGGAAGAGATCAACATACTCCTCTATTTGCTCGTTCATATTTCCATAAAACTTGGCAAAACGAGCTAAATGTTCTCTTATCTTGACTTTCTGCTCGGCGTTCTTCTTCAAAAGCCGTTCAGCCACAACAAACTTGATGTCTCTAGTAGCAATCAGGACTTGATCAAATCGGTCTTTCACTCGCCGGATCGCTCCTGCTACATAGGAGAAGCGATCGTTATCAAATAATTGTTCTTGAAGTCCAGCAATAAAGCGGAATGGAAGATATTTACAGACTTCTCCAATTTCTCTTAAAAAAGAAAGATCAAGGTTGAGTTCCTGGTCTGTTCGGCTACCCAGGTAATCTAGTAACTCATCCACCACGAGAAGCAGTCCCTTATCCTGGTACTCCGGATGACTGTTAAAGGTAGCCATCATTTTCTCAAAGGCAGGCTTAGTATTAATAACCTCTTCAACTGAAGGAAAAGTATATTGAATGCCTAAGTTACCTAAGTATTCTTCCAAAACAGAAACCAGGATGTTGCGGAGAGACATTTTAGTTGTGCCAATCTCAGCCCGGACAACCTTAAACTTGCCTGCGATAGTTGCCGCAGCATGTACAATGCTGGAGTTTGTTAGATCCTTCGTTAGGTTGCTATGCTCGGCAATCGCCGAAATTACTGACATCAGGTGAGATTTCCCTGTACCATAATTTCCAACGATTAAAACTCCTTTGCTATCGTGCCCGTCCAATCTAAGATTTGGAAATAAATTAAATGTAAGCTTTTCAGCCATCTCGTCTGAGATGGCGTAGGTAGAAACAAGGCGTTTTGCCTCTTGAATACGGTCAGCATCCCGCAGTTGAACAACGGTCTCAATTGGCTCAAATTGAATTAGGTCGCCATATCGCATCGCTGTATCCTCTTGCTTCTGCCTCTTCTAGTTAATTTCAGGGATTTGATTCAACACTTATAATCACTGCGTCTTGCGTCTGATATTGGACATATTCAGGGTGCCCAGGTTCCGCCTGAACCAAGTATCCCCTTTCGTATGAACCAGTCCATCTCGCTACCACCATATAGCGACGAGCTATATCAAGCAGACATCGCATTGGATCTAGCCTTAAACCTACGTCAAAAAGAATCTCAAGGTGATCTAAGACTAATCCCTGCTGGGCAGATTGCCCGATAATTTCATCATTAAGTAACTTGAATGCTTTAACAGGCTGCTGTTGCTTAGAGATTTCTAATAAAAGTCGACTTAGTTCAAGATTAACGTTTACATACTGAAACCCTAGCTGAGCAGCTACTTCCCTAAATGACAATGTCTGCCTTGAGCCAATTGTCACCACAACTACAATCAGCCGATGGCGGTGTAGCTCGGGAGCTTGATTAATATGGCGAACAGACTGGTTAATCCTTTCTATGTATTCATTCATTTCAATTAATTAAACTCAGCATGAGACTGTCAAGAGTCATCCTTAGATTCAGAAAATATCTTTTCCAGTCAAACTTCCATAGCAGCAAGCGAAATAGAACTTCCTCATAGAGAGTGTCAAAATCTGCCATGAGAGTTTGGGTCTTCTTGGTTGTATTGATCAATTCATCAGGGCTACTTGTCTATTGACATGCTGCGAGTCGCTGGATAATGTCAATTAGTTTACTTGTACTAATTGCTCAAGATCAAGGATATAAGCAAAGCTGCTGAGGTAGGCTACTTATTGAGTCGGTACGAACTTTTAAGCCTCCAAGAGCACAAGCTATTGACGAGTGGTTCAGATTATGACTTTTTGTACTGCAAGTTGATTATCCTAGCGAACTCAACACTACGGTTAATATCACTGCCTTCTGCGATCGCTGAGAGTTGAGTATTGATGGCTTCTATAAGGCTTTGGAAAAACTGAAGAATAAAGGGTAGTAGTGGCGCTCGGCGATCGATTAGACCTGCAAATGCAGCAAGAGTAGCTTGATGAAAGATCCTTGCTATAAGTCAAGGTCCTTATTTTGGGAAACAGGATGCTTCTTTTTCGCTTTCCCCGTTGCTCCTAGCCATTCCTTCAGTTTTTTCACTAAGCTAGCTTGAACTACGTCTAGCCAAATAGGAATAGCAGGCTGACCATTACACAAAGCCGTAATTGCCTGCTCCAAATTGAACTCTAACAACTCAAGCTGTTGATCCCCGGAGCTTCGACATAACATAAATCGCTTAAATTGACCAAATTTAAGCAATGCTGCATCTTGTTTTCTTATTTCCTCTAATACTTTGCTCGAAAGTTGAAAATCAAGACCAACTGAAAGCATGTAGTCCATAAGTACAAGCACGACTAAGTCATCGACAGAATAGTAGACGTTCCGGCCTGTTCCCCTATTGTTGAAATGGGGAACAAGGACATCTTTCTCACGCCAATACTGTAACTGACGACGAGTACAGCCTGTGATTTCAGACGCTTGAGTACTGGTATAAAAAGTTTCGCCCGTAGACAAACTAACAATTGATACTTGTCCTACTGCTTGCGATGAGTACTCCCCGAGCGCTTGTAAAAGCCTCGCTTTTCCTGCTCCTGCCATACCGTGAATCGTGAGAGCTGATTGCTGATTGTCTAAGGTCTCCTTTAGTTTCTCGAGGAAAGCTTGCCTTTCATCAGCTTCTTGCCTCGCCATAAGCACTTATATTGAATCCGTTAAAAATCTTGCTTTTCACCACCATCTTACAAAAATAAACTTTTGTTAATCATAAAACTATAAGCACATAATGTTACTCAACTTTAGAGTAACATTATGTGCTTATAGTTTGAATCTGTTTAATCTTCGAGATGTACAAACAACGCTTGTCATCCAAAACTAATGTACTAATACCAATTCAATTTAAGGCTGCATAGAATAGGGCTTCTAAAATGAAATCATAACTGGTCAATGAAGCGACTTGTTCGGGAAGGAGTTCGCCTAAAATCTGGCTCAATCGCTTCTGCATCTGTGCGATCGTTGTGAAGTGCTCGCCCTCTAGCTGAGATTTGAGATACTGCCACAATCGTTCTGCTGGATTCAACTCTGGTGAGTGAGCAGGTTGCAGTACCGGAATCAGATTCTCTGCCCAACGCAAACTCTGAGCTTGATGCGCTTGCGCTCGGTCTAATTGAATCAGTGCCCGATCCTCGCCAAGTTCCGTTGAAAGTGCATCTAGGAAGGATTGAAACTGCTCAGAGTTGAGCTGAGTATACTCCTGCTCAAAGTGCCATCCACTCAGCGGTTCAACGACTCCATAGACCCAGAAGTTATCTCGCTTCCACGCTACTTTCGCCATCGGCTTCACTCCACAAGCAGTGATGACTCGCCCTGTCTCCGTTTTCAGTCCCAAGCGCATCTCATCTTGGCACAAATACCGCAACCGTTTGCCTTGACCAAACAGGTTCTGCAAAGTTAGAAGGGCAAGGGGGATGTTTTTTTAAACAAGGTGACTGCTTGCGGATCTTGCTGAATGCTTTGAGGACGAGGCACCTTCAATTTTGCTTTCAGCCGATAACGCACGGTTTTATGCACCGTTTTGTATTTCACGGCTTTGCCCAATTCGCTTCGCACCCACTGTTCGACCTCCCCATAACTTTTGAATCCCTCCGGTTGTGCCAAACGCTCTTGCAGTTGCCGCAGCATCTCATCATCCATTTCTGGTGGACGACCCGGTGACTTCTTGAGGCGCAGCAACTCACTGATACCTCCTTGGCGATACTGTTGCAGCCAGCGAGTAATGGTTGAAGGATTGCGGCCCAAGCGTTGAGCAAGTTCTTGATGTTGCTGCACTTGAGCACTCTTGAGCCACCACAGCATTTGTAGTTTCTCTTTTTGGCTCACTCTTCGGGCTTGGTGCAAGCTCTTTTCGAGATACTCCACACTCTCTTGAATTTCAACGTGAAAGGGGCGTGCCATGATTGCTCAGAGTCAGTTAATTCTTCTTCTTAATTCTATGCACCTTTAAATTGAATTGGTATAAGTCAAGAGCAATTTAGATGTTGAGCGAAGAAGAATTTAGACAGTGGTGCGATCGCCTCAATTTACCAGAGTCAACGCGAAAGGTCGTTCAGGACGTTCGTTCTTCCAATCCCTCGCGTCGAGTTTTAGGTAGCAGAGTAAGCGTTACAGGATTTTACTCCAGCCGAAAAATGGGGCTAACAATTCAGTTTGAGTCCCATCGGAACGAGTTAGCACGTATATATGAACTAGAGCATGATCCAGATGTGTTGGAGTATTATGATCAACCCCCACCCATTGAACTGATTTATCAAGCGAAAAGTGGGCGGGAGAATCGACATCTGTATACGCCTGATTTTTTTATCATTCGGGTTAACTCAGCAGGATGGGAAGAGTGCAAAACCGAGCAGGAACTAACAAAGCTTAGTCAAGACAGCCCAAATCGGTATTCCAAGCAAGAGGATGAACGATGGCATTGCCCACCAGGTGAAGAATTTGCAGCGAGGATTGAGCTTAGCTTCAACGTTTGGTCAGATGCAGAGATTAGTTGGATCTCTCAACGAAATTTTGTTTGGCTAGAAGACTATATTGGGCTAGAGCCATCCAGTGTGTTTGATGAAGCTAGCCAAGCAGTCGTTGCGCTCATCAAAGCCAAGCTAGGAATTACGCTAGCAGAGTTGCTTCAGCAAGCTGATGGCTTCAATGCAGATGACGTCTATACCTTAATTGTCACTGACCAGCTATATGTGGATTTGGCTAGATTTAGCCTAGCTGAACCGGAAACAGTTCGTATCTTCCTGAACAAAGAATTAGCTTTAGCATTTGAGCGCACTACCGAAATTCATCCCTCCACTATTCCAATCAGCCTTCAAAACGTTCAGATCTCAGTAGGATCTTCTTTACTCTGGGACAGCGAGCTTTGGGAAGTAATTAATACAGGTATTACATCAACTGCATTACTGCGATCGGATGGAAAGTTAATTGAATTACCAAATTCTGCAATCGACAAACTGATTTCGGAAGGGAAAATATCATCCCCCATTATTGAGGAGATTATTGGAACAAAGGCAGAAATCGAAGAAATTCTACGACGTGCTCGTCCTGAAGATACTAGAGAAGCAAATCGTCGGTATGAAATAATTCAGCCCTATTTAGGTAAAAATCCTCCTCCTAGACCCTCCAGTACAATTCGTCGCTGGCGAGATTCCTTTCGTAAAGCTGAAGGACTATATGGAAACGGATATATCGGGCTTTTTCCTAGGAATCAGGAAAAAGGAAACTATTCACCAAAAGTTGATGATAAGTCTCATCAGTTCATGCTCAACTTTATAGAAAGAAACTATGAAAATTCTAAAAACCGGAGAATTCTTCGGGTTTATGAAAGTTACGTTGAAGCATGTTCAGTTAATGAACCACCTTTTTTCCCCTTAAGCCGTACTACCTTTTCTCAAGCGATTAATAAACGAGATGTAGTTAATAAAACACTTAAACGTGAAGGTCGTCGAGCTGCTATTCAGAAAGAAGAGTTTTACTGGGAATTAGAAATAACTACACCTCGACATGGCAGTCGCCCTTTCGAAATTGTTCATGTTGATCATACAGAACTAGACGTTGAACTAGTCAGCTCTATTCAATCACTTGCTACCTGTAGCTCAATCTCTATTAGTGATGTAGTTAAACACAATCTTGGTCGTCCCTGGGCCACTTTCATGACTGATGCTTTTGACAGAAGGCTACTAGCAGTTTACCTGACCTATGAGGAACCAAGCTACCGATCTTGCATGATGGTGTTACGCATTTGTGTACAGCGATTTAGACGGTTTCCTCAAATTATTGTAGTAGACAATGGAGCAGAGTTTCACAGCCATTATTTTGAGCAGCTAATAGCCTATCACTACTCCACCAAAAAACACCGTCCTGTAGCTAAAGCGCGGTATGGCTCTGTTCTTGAAAGGCTCTTCGGTGTTGCAAATACCCAATTTGTTCATGAACTAACGGGTAACACTCAAATCATGAAAAAACATCGCCAAGTGACTAAATCAGTCAATCCTAAAAATTTAGCAATCTGGACATTAGATGAACTTTACGAATCACTTTGTGAGTGGGCTTATAAGATATACGATAAACGAGAACATCCAGCATTAGGTAAAAGTCCTCGTGACGCTTTTAAGGAGGGAATTGCATTAGGGGGCAGCCGTTCACATCGTAGGGTCGAATATGATGAAGCATTTCGTATGTTGACTTTGCCTGCTCCTGATGGCGGCAAACGGAAAGTACAACCTGGTTATGGGATAAAAATCCACAATATCTACTATTGGTCTAATGCCTTTCGTGATCCACAGATTGAGAAATCCTCAGTAGAGGTAAGATACGATCCATTCGATGCTGGGACTGCCTATGCTCTTGTTCAAGGGCAGTGGGTGCAATGTATATCTAATTACTATCAATATCTTCAGGGTCGCTCTGAAAAAGAAATCCGCCTTGCTAGTGCAGATCTGCGTAAGCGGAAACTTAGTCAAGGGCAAAAAACTATTGAAACTGACAAAGAATTAATCCAATTTCTTAATTCAGTAGAAGCAAAAGAAGGGCGATTGCTGCAAGAACACTTAAAAGCTGCTGAAAATCGTCATGTTTTGCAAATACTTGAGACTGGATTTAATGAGAATGGAGACCCTATAGATTCAGAAGCATCCTTTTGTCAGAGCATTGAGATTGCTTCTCAAAGTAACTTAATCCTAAGTTCTGAAACTGACATTTCAAGCCATGAAACCGACATCTCAAATAATGTTGTCGAAGGTGAATTGGAGAGCGATGGAGACGACGTAGACGGTTTTGTATTTTATGGAGAGTTTTAATGCAACTAACAGGTGGGTTTCCTCGCGAATTACTAGACTCTTCTGTCACAGAAAGAGTTGCCTTTTTTGATAGTTATACAATGCCCCATCCAAGGTTATTTGAGGCAGTTCAACAATTAACAAATTCTATATACGAATCAGCTAAACCACCACTTGTCTTTGTATTTGGACCTACTGGAGTTGGCAAATCAACCTTAATACGCAAGGTTAGTAAAACACTCATAGAGACAGCTTTACCCGACTTGTTTGAGAATAAAGGTCGGATTCCGTGTGCAGGCATTGAAGCTGCAACTCCAGAATTCAGTAACTTTGACTGGAAGGATCTTTATGTTCGGGGTTTGATTGCTTTACAAGAACCACTAATTGATAATAAGGTTGCTCCTAATTCTGTCACAAAAAAAACTAATTCTGACAAGAACAAATTAAAACTACGTCTTTCTTTTGAAGAAGCATTACGTCAGCGTCATCCTGATGCATTCTTTATTGATGAAGCTCAAAATTTGGGGAAACTAAGCAGTGGACGCAAGTTAAAAGACCAGACGGATTGCATCAAATCCATTGCAAATATTTCTGGAGTTCAATTTATTTTAGTCGGAACCTATGAACTGATAGTTCTTCGAAATTTAAGCGCACAATTATGCCGCCGTAGCGTAGATATCCATTTTTCACGCTATCAGTCTAATCCTGAAGACCTAAAAGTCTTTGAAAATATTGTTAGAACCTTCCAATACTATTTGCCGTTACCAGAAATGCCTGATCTGGCTAGCCATTGGGATTTTTGCTATGAGCGGACAATCGGTTGTGTTGGGATTCTTAAAGATTGGTTGTCTCGTACACTCAGCGCAGTACTTAAAGCTGACCCATCAGCAAGAACAGTTACCTATAAAGACTTGAAGAAGCATGCTTGGTCTGTAGAACAATGCAAAGTTATGTTAGCCGAAGCTATGGAGGCAGAGGGAAAATTTAGGGATAAGGATGCGGGAAAAAATGACTTAAGAATAGCCTTAGGGTTAGCCCCTAGCCAACCATCAACTAGGCAAATGCCTTCTCAATCCAATACAGCGACATCTCAAAGTAAACGAAAAACTCGTAGTGTGGGCAAGCCAAACCCAACCCGCCGTCCTACAGGAGAACAAAGTGATGGTTGATTTAATAACTGTCTACGATTCTTGGAACCTAGAGGAGCCAGCACTTCCACCACGCAGCCATCTATATTATCTAGAACCAATCGGTCTAGGGACACCTTACGTAGAGAGTTTGACAGGGTACGTGGCGCGCCTATCTAAAACTCATTACGTTGAAACAGGGATGCTAATCCTAACCCAAATTGCACCATTTATGAAGGAGGGATATGTATTTAATGGACGTGCAGGCGGCATAGACAAGGTATATGGACGTTATACACGAGCCTTTAACGGGGCATCTAACTGGACTAATGCTCTAGTTACAGCACTTGAGTCCCTGACTTTGCGCCGTGATTTAAGGTTCCTATCAATGCTGCCTTGGGCTGAAGTGATTCCTCTTAGGTACTTACTTCGCTCGAATCGAGCTTGGTGTCCAGTTTGTTATGAGGATTGGGCCAAGACAGAGCAAGAAATTTATGAGCCACTTTTATGGGTCTTCGACAGCATCAAAATCTGTTCTTACCACAGTCTTCCGCTCTGTACCAAATGTCCTCATTGCCATAAAGAGAATAGACAGCTTGATTGGTACTCCAGCCCTGGATACTGTTCTAAATGCAAAGAGTGGCTTGGGGTTAGCCAGAATTCCTATCAAACAAATATGGGGGAACTTGTAGAGAGCAACTTAAGTTGGCAATTATGGGCTTTTGAGAATATAGGGAACTTGATTGCTACTGCCCCAAGCTTGGTCAACCCACCATCCAAAGAAACGATCTCAACAGCGATCGCTGCTTATGTAAAGGCAACTTCTAAAGGGACAGTATCCCAATTTGCCAATCGAGTTGGTATAGGAGGACAACAAATTCACCGACATATTGAAGGAAAAACGCTTCCCTCCTTGAAAACCCTACTACAACTTTGTGGGCACCTTGGGGTTCCACTACTGAATTTTCTAACCAAGGAGCCTACCGTAGAAGATTTAACAAGAGCATCTGCACACCTTCCTCGATTAGAAAATTCCGTTAGAAGAAAGCAATTTGAGATTCGGCATAATTCAGCTAGTGTACAGATTGCTCTGGAGAAGGCGTTACTTGAAAGCCCACCACCGTCGGTTAAAGAATTAGGCGAGCGGCTCGGCTATGCAAGTTCGGGGCCGCTATACTACCATGCCTCAAATTTAGCTCACGCTCTTGCAGAGAAGCACGCTGCTTATGAGAGCGCACAACGCCTAGAAAAAATGCAGAACATTTTGAAGAGGACTCTTCAAAATGATGAATACCCACCTCCTTCAATGCAAGATGTTGCCAAACGAGAAGGACTTGGTGTCCAACTTCTCACAAGCACCTTTCCAGAGCTATCTAAGGCTATTTCAGATCGTTATAAAACGTATCAGCAGATGTGCAAGGCAACCCGCATAGAAAAACTTCGCCAAGAGGTTAGAGAAGCAGCTCTTCAGTTACATAAGCAAGGAACTAAGCCTACAGGAGCGAGAGTATCAAAGTACTTGAGCAAACCAGGATCAATTTTGCAGCAGCCAGCCATTGAAGCTTTGCAAGAGATACAGCACGAATTGGGCTGGAAAAGTTGATCTCAAACTAGACTATGAGAGAAAGCTTATCTCTTTACAATTCATTGGATCTCAGCCTGCCTGAGGTTCCATCACGCAGCCGTCTTTATAGCCTAATCCCCCTTGGGGTTAGTACACCCTACATCGAAAGCTTGACTGGATATGTTGCTCGCCTCGCCAGCCTTCACTATGTCAACGTAGGTACTTTACTAGCGAAAGAATTTGTAACGCTTTTAAGACAGCCTAATAGCAAGAGCTATCTACATGGGATGAGCAGCCGTACAGAAGCCTTTAATGGAACGGGTGCTATGGCTTTTGATCTAGTCAAGGCATTGGAACAGCTTACTATGCAGAATAACCTGAGGTTGCTGACAATGCTAACTTGGGCTGGAGTCATTCCTGCTAAAGGCTTACGCCGTAATCGTGCTTGGTGCCCTATATGCTACGAAGATTGGTTAATAGGAGACCAACCAATATATGAGCCACTCCTATGGTCGATAGAAGTAGTTAAAATTTGTCCACACCACCACCAACCTTTACATAATTATTGCCTTCACTGCGAACGTCAACTACCACTCTTGGGATGGCTTTCTCGTCCAGGTTATTGTTCCAAGTGTGGAGAGTGGCTTGGGCAACACCGTAGAGATAAAGAAGTGGAGCTAGGTAGATTGGAGTGGCAAATATGGGTCTCAAAAGCTGTCGGGAGCCTGGTTGCGAAAGCACCATTTCTATCTAGTTCATTAACCAGGGAGACAGTTGCAAGGACGTTAAGAGCTCATATTGATGAAGTGAGTCAAGGAAACGCTGCCGAGTTTGCTCGGCAGCTTGGAATGCCCAAAAATACAGTCTGGTTATGGGCTTCAGGCAGAGTGCTGCCACAGCTTGATACCCTCCTAAAGATCTGTTACTGTCTCGAACTATCTGTGGTCGATTTCCTGACAGGGACTGACATTAATCTAGAAAACAGCAGGGTGATTAGGATACCCAATATCTCAACTCACTCAAATTCGAGACGAGTAATTGGCAAGCCATTTGATGATTTCGCGATCCACTCTCTATTAAAAAAATTTCTTGATGACGATACATATGCATCATGGTCAATGCAACGCATTGCCAAACAGCTTAACTATGATGCAAGCTTTCTCCGCAGACACTTTCCAGAACTTTGCCGTAATATCTCTGCACGCTATTTAGAATATTGCAAATCAGAACGCATTAAAAAAATTAATCAAAAGTGCTTAGAAGTCCAAGAAATTGCAATAAAGCTTTATAAAGAAGGTGAAGAGCCGACGCGTAGTAGCATTTCTCAGTATCTAGGTAAGCCTGCCTACTTTAGGGAGAATGAAGTTTGTGTGGCTCTGCATGATGTACGGCAGCACCTAGGACTTAATTAAATGTAAGAGCATTTTAAGAAGAATTTACTAATTATGCGTTTACCTACCAAGGTGATTACCAGGCTTAGTAAACGCATAATCATGTCAGGCTTACTTCAAGGTTTTTGTAAGCATAAGATGAGCAACCAGCTTTGAAAGCATAAAGCGAGCAGTTTGCTCATCTTATGGTTTCAGTCACACTTTAAATCAAGCATCAGGATTATAAGTAATGCGGATGGCGAGACTCGAACTCGCAAGGCGTGAGCCACACGCCCCTCAAGCGTGCGTGTCTACCAATTCCACCACATCCGCGTGGTTTTAGAGGCTGTCAGGGGTTGAATGCCCGTGATTTCCTCCGGTTACCTAGAATAGCTTATAAACTTGTTTTTGGATCAGGATTTTTCGGAAATTCTTAAATATTTTCTGAAAAGGCGATCGCAACCCGTCACAACTCTAGAAAATGCCCGTTATCTTTAAGTTCTAGGCGCACTTTCCTCTAGGAAGCTACCTCAGCGTGATACGATCAGTTTCCGATCTGAGGTTTTCGTGTAAGTTCCTGGGTTTGGTTCCGCCGTCAAGGTGTCTTCCAGAGCACCTCAGAAAGCTTTATTTTACTCATTTATTGACCTTAAAGCTGGAAGATGCTTTTTTCAAAAATTCTGATTGCAAATCGAGGGGAAATCGCCCTCCGCATTCTCCGAACTTGTGAAGAAATGGGGATTGCGACAGTTGCGGTTCACTCCACGGTCGATCGTCATGCGCTCCATGTGCAGTTGGCAGATGAAGCCGTTTGCATTGGCGAACCACCGAGCGGCAAAAGCTACCTTAACATTCCTAATATTATTGCGGCAGCTCTAACCCGTAATGCCACAGCGATTCACCCAGGCTACGGTTTTTTAGCAGAAAATGCCCGCTTTGCTGAGATCTGCGCCGATCACCAAATCTCCTTCATTGGCCCATCCCCGGAATCGATTCGTTTGATGGGGGACAAATCCACAGCCAAAGAGACCGCGCAACGAGCGGGTGTGCCGACCGTTCCAGGTAGCGATGGCTTGGTGACTGATGAGCAAGATGCCTTAGTGTTAGCCCGCAAAATAGGCTATCCCGTGATGATCAAAGCCACGGCGGGTGGTGGCGGTCGGGGAATGCGCTTAGTTCACGAAGAAGTTGATTTGATCAAGCTGTTTCTCGCTGCTCAGGGGGAAGCTGAAGCTGCCTTTGGCAATTCGGGAGTCTATCTAGAAAAGTTCATTGAGCGACCCCGCCACATTGAATTCCAAATTTTGGCTGACAGCTATGGCAATGTCGTTCATTTAGGGGAGCGAGACTGCTCCATCCAACGTCGGCACCAAAAGTTGTTGGAGGAAGCTCCCAGTCCTGCCCTGAGCCAGGAACTCCGCGAAAAGATGGGATCGTCAGCAGTGCGTGTGGCTCAATCGATCAACTATGTGGGCGCAGGAACGGTGGAGTTTCTGCTGGATCAGTCGGGCAATTTCTATTTTATGGAAATGAATACCCGGATTCAGGTCGAGCACCCAGTGACAGAAATGATTACGGGCCTAGACTTGATTGCAGAGCAAATTCGCATTGCTCAAGGTGAAAGGCTGCAATTTACTCAAGATCAAATTGTGCTTAAAGGCCACGCGATCGAGTGCCGAGTCAACGCCGAAGACCCAGACTATAACTTCCGTCCCAGCCCTGGTCGGATCAGTGGCTACTTGCCGCCAGGTGGGCCTGGGGTGCGGATGGATTCTCACGTCTACACGGATTATGAGATTCCACCCTATTACGATTCCTTGATTGGCAAACTAATTGTTTGGGCTCCCGATCGCGCCTCTGCCATCCGGCGGATGAAGCGGGCTTTGCGAGAGTGTGCCGTTACAGGCCTACCCACGACTATTGGCTTTCATCAAAGAATTTTGGAAACGCCTGAGTTTAACCGGGGTGATGTCTACACCAATTTTGTAATGGACGTGATGCAAAACCCGAAGTAATGGACACACCACCGCTCCATACACTCAATCCCTTAAGCCGTTTCTCGGACAGGGCGGTTGACTATGCCAAGTATCGACCGAGCTATCCCGAAGCAACAATTGCCCTACTTTTACAAGGGCTGGGAGAGCCTTCCCAACTACTAGCAGCCGATATGGGAGCAGGCACAGGGATTTCTTCCCGCCTGTTAGCAGAGCAAGGGGTGCATGTATTTGCCATTGAACCCAATGTTGACATGCAAAAGGCTGCGATTCCGCATGTTCTAGTTGAGTTTCGGACGGCTACGGCTGAACAAAACAAATTGCCTAGCGCTACGGTGGATCTCGTCACCTGCTTCCAGTCCTTCCATTGGTTGCAACCGGAGCACAGCTTGGCGGAGTTCCACCGGATTCTCAAACCTTCTGGGCACCTGGCTTTGGTGTGGAATGAGCGCGATCGCTCAGATGAATTTACGGCAGCATACAGCCGTTTGATGCGGGAAGCCTCCAAGCACCATCCAGCAGAAGCCAAATTGGGAGCCGTTGAGCCGCTACTAACCAGTCCATACTTCACCCACATCCAGCAACACACCTTGCCCTATCAACAAATTTTGGACTTAGCAGGGTTGCTGGGTCGAGCGCAAAGTGTATCCTACGCGCCTAGCTCCGGGGAGGCAAAAGAGCGACTACTTGCTAACTTGCAACAGCTACATGAACACTGGGCTGATGCTCGTGGGCTGGTCGAGCTGACGTACCAAACCAACGTTTATCTGGCGAAACCAAAGCTCTAGAAACCTACTTAGTGCAGCATCATGGTGACGAGTCCTTGCTGGCCTAGGAAAATTTCGCGCAGCAAGCTGAAGATGCCCACCCAAATAATGGGAGTAATGTCTACGCCGCCAATTGGTGGCACAATCTTTCGCAATGGCACTAGGAAAGGTTCAGTGGGCCAAGCCACGACATTGAAGGGAAATTGATTCAGATTCACTTGAGGGTACCAAGTGAGCACAATCCGAAAGATAAACAGAAAAATCATTAACCCCAGCAGAGGGCCAAGCGTCCAGGTGACAATTGCAGCAGAAGTCATAAATGTAGGGTTACGTGAGCGGGTGGCGAGTAAGCGCCTTGGCAGACTTTTAAGCTTTGTAACTAAATTCGCTCTTTAATTTTAACTTGAGGATAGGCACTGTTTGAGGAACTAACCGAGGAACAAGCTGAGGCGCGATCGCCTCTATCTGCTAGCCTTGGGCCACGAACCTAGAATCCCCTGTGCTTTATGCCGTGGGAGTATGTCAAAATTATGAGAACTAACTCATGGTTGTAATTTAAGGACGAGGACTCTCTATGACTCCTTCACTCGCTAATTTCTTGTGGAGCCTATTTTGGGGCGGTTTGATTGTGGTGGTTCCCGCTACTGTAGGACTGATCTTCATCAGCCAGAAAGATAAAATTCAGCGCTCTTAGTCGCTCTCTTAAGTTTGTAAAGCTAGGGTTTTCAAGCATTTTTTGAAATTTTTCATCACGCTGCGTCAGCAGTTCAAGCTAGCCTACCCCAACCTCAGTTTAGTCAGAGGCAACTTCAAGTTGTCTGATGCTGACAGACTGAGGTTTTTTTATGCTCAGGTATAGATTACCTTAGAGATACAAGTTCGCTACCCTACGAGTGTTAGCCCGCAGCGATCGCTGGCAAGCTAAAATCAGCTTACCTAGCATAGGGTAAAGGTTCTTAGCAAGACTCGCTAACATAGGACTGACTTAGGAGTAAAGGCAATGGTAAACGTCGGACTTAGCTGGAGCAGTATGGTGGGCATTGCTCTTGCTATCGCTGGAGCAGCGCTTTATTTTCTGCGCTCAGTGCGTCCAGGTCTAGCCCGCGATCACGATCTTTTCTTTGCAGCAGTGGGCCTCCTCTGCGGCGGTATTCTCTTTTTCCAGGGCTGGCGACAAGACCCAATCTTACAATTTGGTCAGTTTCTCTTAGCTGGAACCACAATTTTCTTTGCAGTCGAAAGCATTCGATTACGGGGTGTTGCTACCGAGCAAGCAAAGCGCAGTACTCCGATTGTGGATGATGAGCGGCCTGTGAGTCGGGTATATCAGGCTGAGTTGGATGACGTGACTCAATTTGATGAAGAGTGGGCCAGTCGGCGTCGCATTCGCGGTTCTAGGGACAACTATGCCACTCGCGATGATGAATACGAAGATGATGTGCCTCGGCGTCAACCGATTCGCCCTAGCCGCGATGAGAGACTGGGGCCTGGAGAGCGCTCTCGTAGACCTCGTCCTCGCTCTGAGGGGCGACCCGTTGAGGACAGCGACGTTGCAGATGTATCAGCAGACTTTGACGATCGCCCCGCTAGAAGGCCAGCACGGCCCAGTAGCAATGGCTCCTCCCGTCCCGCAAATCGCGATTCCAGTTCGGGGCC
Organism: Trichocoleus desertorum NBK24; assembly: GCF_030409055.1. Taxonomy (GTDB): domain Bacteria; phylum Cyanobacteriota; class Cyanobacteriia; order FACHB-46; family FACHB-46; genus Trichocoleus; species Trichocoleus desertorum_B. The sequence continues at coordinate 2,984,768 of NZ_CP116619.1, forward strand.
TAAAACTCGTAGACCTCGTCCTCCTCAAAGTCCTGCTTCCTCAAGACGCTCGAATGTAGATGCAGAACCGAGCGATTATGTGGATTATCAGCCGATTAACTTCCCAGAGGATGAGGGGGATAATTCCTCTAACTTTGATTAGGCTGCACCTTCTGGTCTGAGGCTAAATTCAAACTAATTCTAAAGCGGGAGCCGTTGTTATACTGCTCCCGCTTTTCGTTGTGTGGGTTGCTCTAGTTCGATTCGCCCATCTAATCGGTTTGTCTTAGGTGCCGCAGTGTCCGTAGATGCTTCACAGCTCCAACCAATTGCTAGGGCTAGCTAGCTCATCTGGGTACTGGGGTTAAGTGGAGATCGGAACCAACCAATCGGCTATCACCGCAGGCCTAGCCAGGTCCAGAAATCTTGATGAGTAAAGAATTCTAATATCAGCAGAGCCACAAAGCCGAGCATGGCAAATCGTCCGTTGATTTGTTCCGCATAGAACGTCCAGCCAAAGGCAGGCTCAAAGCGGTTATCAGCCTCTGAAGCGGGCTGGGGGGAGTTTGCCTGGGGGGGAGTAGAAGTCGTGTCGTTCATAGCAAGAATGTGATGGATCAGCAGATTAGGGCTGAGAATTAGCCTGCTTTGACTCTACCGCTAAATTTTGTACTGACTCAATCAGCGATCGCACTTGGGTAGCCCCATTAGAAGCATGGAACGTAAAGGGAAATTTGCCTCGTTGCACCATTCGTAAACCCAGTTTCCCCATTGTGACTAAGCCTTGGAGATCCCGGAAGGAGTTTGTCACCACCCGCAGACCAAACTGGCGCTCATCCACCCAACCGCCTTGTTTTACGAGATCTACCAAGGTGCGACGGTGCCGAATGGGGCGACTATCCTCAACAGAGGGATTTGCTAAAATTTCTCGCTTGATATTGCCAATCTGATCCATAGGAGCCACGTCCATCGGGCAGACCGAGTTGCAGAAAAAGCAGCGAGTACAGCCCCATACCCCTTGCGTGCCTTGATTGTACTGGTCAAGGCGCTCGGCGGTCTGGTCGTCGCGAGAGTCTGCCAGGGTGCGGTAAGCTTTGGCTAAGGCGTGGGGGCCGACAAAATCGGGATTGACGGTGCGGGCATTGCATTCGGAATAACAAGCGCCACAGAGAATGCAGTTTCCCGTTTGGTCAAGGCGCGATCGCTCGGCGGGTGTCTGCAAAAATTCCCGCTCTGGAACCTGCCGTGCTGCGGTGCTGACGTAGGGATCAACGGCTTTTAGATTGCTCCAAAAGCTTTGCATATCGACTACTAAATCTTTCACCACAGGCATATTGCCCATCGGCGCGATCGTAATTTCTGGCAAGGTTTCAGCAGGCTTTGGAGTGAGTTCTGCGGTTCCTGCAATTTGTTGGAGACGTGCTAATTCGTGACCCACATTTTCTTTGCAAGCCAGTGCCGAACGACCATTAATTCGCATTGAGCAACTGCCACAAATTGTATTGCGACAGTTTTTTCGGAAAGCTAAACTACCGTCTTGCTCCCATTTGATGCGATTTAAGCAATCAAGAATGGTCATGCCAGGATCAACATCAAGGGTGTAGGTCTGTACCCAAGCAGGAGCATTTTGGCTCTGTCGGGCTACTTTAAAAAGAACTTGCATGCTTAAAACCGATGCCTCGAAATTTGCAGGGTAAAGTGAAGAATTACTGAAATTTAGAGTCTGAGCAAGAAGATTTCCCAACTGCTTTGTCACTCGCAGTTCACCACTTTCTTGCAGTTCACTACTTTGTTGACGGGTCGCTTTCCTGCCCCTGTCTCTAGTTTAATCCTGAACTTCTCTAACCTAGGCGACCCCAACAGTGCTTTGCCAGCCTAACAATCCGTAGAGTACCCTCGTCTTTGCAATTTTCGCTCTAGGCGATGTACATCCGACATTGCAAAGATGAAATTTTTCTGAGCAAAATAGTTTAAAAGTTGGCGACGAACTGTCCTTTACTGCTAATTAGAGCTATCAGTGAGCACTAATCAGGAGATGCAGGAGTCGGGATCATAACTTGCATAAACACTCGTCAGGTTGACAGCCCATTGAAATCGTGCATCCACTTATGAGATCTTCTAAAATACTCGCCATCAGAAATTTTGGCTGAGCAAAGGTTAAGCATTGACACAAAAATCCGTAAAGTGAACCTACAAATATTAGTGATAAAACTAATTAGTAAAAGTCTTGTCAAAACATATAGATTAGAGGATATATTTTTTATAAAGCCACACACTGGCATTTCTTATTTACCCTCCTAGAGAGCAAAGGATATTTTGCAAAGTGATGACTGAAACTGAAACGCCAACAGCCCCATTGACGGGCAAAGCGCTACTGCAAAAAGTAAAAGAACTTTCTCACTTACCTCGGCGAGAAACTGCGAAGCGCTGCGGTTACTACACGGTCACAAAGAATGACCAAACCCGTGTCAATTTAACTGATTTTTATGATGCACTTCTTGCGGCTAGAGGCATTCCTTTAAGCCCTGAGGGTTCTAAGGATGGACGTGGTAGAGAGCCGACCTACCGCGTTAGTGTTCATAAAAATGGTCAAATTGTCATTGGTGCAACCTACACTCAGGCAATGGGATTAAAGCCCGGTGATGAGTTTGAAATCAAACTTGGTTACAAGCATATTCATCTGATTCAGGTAGATGCTGACCGGAATGGTGCTAGGGCAACCGATGATGATGACTTGGATGAGGAATAGTTACTTCTTCTAACTTGCTTCATTTACGCAGAGAATCAATAGAGCGATCGCGGGAGTTGACAGGTAAATTTCTGCTTAACCCTGTCTGAGGTGTCAATCAATCGATGACATGAAGCCACTCAGACTTAGGGTTGCGGATAAAGGAAAGATGAAGATTGGTAGTAAATAAGCAATTAAATTCGGAATTGCTGCCAATCTGTATAGCTTCATGCACTTAAGAAATGCATCTTTTTGATGATGGATTGAAACATTTACCTGTTACAGCCTTGCTCCTCACTGACGCTGAACTCCCCAGTTCTATTGTTTCTCTTCGTTATGCCCCCTGAGTATGTTTGATAAAGCAACTCACCTGATGATTTCGTCTTTTACAGAAGCATCAGCAATCGTTAAGGTAGTTGCTTTTTTGGGCATTTGGGTTTTTGTTTGGTTGCCCTTGGGAATCCCACTGGCGATCGCGCTCAAGTGGCAACCGACTCAACCCATTACACCCTCACAGAAATTACCTTTAGTGGCCTCGCTTTACTTGCTTGCCCCCCTCATTCTTTGGGGGTTTGCGCGTATTCAGGAGGTGCCTTTTTCAGCGTATGGTTTAGCTGTGACGATGCCCTTTTTCAGCACTTTAGCATTGGGGCTGATTTTGGGCGTTTTGGGCTTGGCTGTGTTGTTTGGGCTGCAAATGTCCCTGGGCTGGATTCAGTGGCCTCCTGGGCCTCAGATTTTGCTTCAAAACCCTGCTTCCGCTACTCAGGAAACTAGTTGGTTCAGTTGGCGCATCTTGCTGCCCACCCTACTATTAGGGCTTTGGGTCAGTGTGACTGAAGAGCTAATTTTTCGGGGATTTCTACTAAATCAATTGCAACAGGAGTGCTCGCTTTGGCTAGCAGGGGCGATCGCGAGCGTCATCTTTGCAGTGCTGCACTTGGTCTGGGAAGGGCGGCAGAATCTGCCTCAACTACCCGGACTTTGGCTGATGGGGATGGTGCTCGTGCTAGCGCGTCAAGTAGATGGCGGTAGTTTGGGGTTGGCTTGTGGGTTGCATGCAGGCTGGATTTGGGGCATTGCCAGCTTAGATACGGCTCAGGCGATCGCCTATACGGGCAAAGGGCCATCTTGGATGACGGGGTTAGGTGAGCAACCTCTAGCTGGCGGGATGGGTTTATTATTCCTGCTGGGCACTGGGGCAGGGCTTTGGTGGCTCGGTTCTGGAGAACTACTGCTTCCTTAAACCTCGGCCACCCTTGCCCCGCAAAGCGTGTCTAAAGCGTATAAGTAAAGCCTTCCGTCAACATTCCTGGTACCCAGCAACCTCCTAGCTGGCGACCTCCATAGGTGCCAACCTCAGGAATAAACTCCTGAAAAGTAGTGAAGTCAATCAGACTCTTGCCCCAAAAGCGATACAAACTCTCGTCAAAGCGCAAATTCTCGATGGGAGCGACTATTTTGCCATCTTCTACCCAGAAACAGGCGTAGCGGGTCATTCCCGTAATTCGTCCTGTTGGGCGATCGCTCCAATTTAGATAATGTAGATTCGAGACATACAAGCCTGTGTCCAGCTCTGACAAAATTTGTTCGCGAGTGAGAGTGCCAGGACTAATCTCTGGCGATCGCAATCCCTCTGAACCATTGGCTCCATTGGCGACCACACCATACTCTTTGGCGGTGCGATCGCTGACTAGCGCATTGACCAATTGGCCTGCCACAATCAGCGGCAAGTCTAGCGGAGCGGTTTCACCCCACTCATTAAAACGGGGCACTAAACCATGTTGAAAATTCTCCTTCAGGGTGAAGCGGGGAGACAAGCGCTTCTGACCCCGGCGCAGCTCATTTAAGGCGCTATTTCCTTGCTGCAAGGCGGCTTCACTAATGCCACCCCAGGACAGCATCCCTAGCAATTCCGCCACTGCTGCGGGCGCTAAATAGGTGCGGTATTGCCCCCGCGAGAGTTGCTTTGGGGGAGTGGAGAGCAGTTGCAGTTGCGTTTTAGATTCCTGAATTTGGGTTTTGTAAGCCTCTGTATCCCAGGTGCTACCTGCCAGTGTACCTTTGACTGCTTCACCGTTGGTGCCAAACAAAGAATAGTCTAGGGCAAAAGAATCTGTGGCAAACCAATGCTTCTGACCGCTGGAGTCCGCATAGCCTCGCACCAGCAAACCTGCTGCATAAATACCTGTAAAATCCAACTCGGCTACGACGGGTAGCACGGTGGAGGTAACTGATTCTGGCGCTAGAAGTTGCCCTGAGTTAACGTCTCGGCTGGTGCGGGTGCCCACTGGAATGACTATATAGGGGTCAATCGGTAGCTGGGGAACGGCTTGCCGCAGATCTGCCAAGGCAATTTTGGCTTGTTCCAAGTCAATTTCTAGATCGCCTGTAAAAGGAAAGGTGCGGTAACTGGTGCGCTGGTCGCGAATCAAGGTGAGCTTGATGCAGCCATCGACCACATTCCCGATTTGCCGTACTTTCGCATGATTGAAGCGAATAAATTGACTGCGCTCACTGCTGAGTTTCAGCGTTAAATGCTCACCTGGTTCGACTTGGTGCAACAGGGCTTCAACCACCTGAGCAAAGCTGGTTTCCAATGCGGTTAATGCCTGGGCACTAGCTGGGGAGCTAGTCGGGGAGCCAGATGGGGAGCTAGTTAGGGAACTCATAGGACTGATGGATGAACTCACGCCCCACCTCCAAACACTTCAATATTGGCAAAGGCACAAATTGGGGCTGCATGCCCAACCCAAATAGTCTGATTTGGCTCACCCTTACCGCAGACTGGAGAGCCATACAGCTTCCAGGTTGAGCGATCGCCCACTTGAGACAAGCTCCGCCAGAATTCGGGTGTCGTTCCCCGGTAGTTGGGATTGCGTAGAGTCTTGGTCAGTTGACCGTTTTCAATCAACTTGGCGTATTCGCACCCAAATTGGAATTTGTGCCGCTGGTCATCAATCGACCAAGAACGGTTAGATTGCATGTAAATGCCATGCTCAATATTGCCGATGAGATCGTCAAAGCTGGTATTTCCCGGTTCTAAATTTAGGTTCGCCATGCGATCGATCGCGGGACGATTCCAAGAAGTAGCTCTGGCACAAGCCACTCCTGGCAACCCCAGCCGAGCCTGACTTTCTAGACTTCCTAGACCGCGCTCTAACACGCCCTCACGGATCACATATTCACGCGTCGCAGGCACCCCAGTATCGTCAAAGCTGTAGCTAGAAAACTCACCCGGAACCGTGGGGTCAAAGGTGATATTCATCAGCGGTGAACCGTAAACCAAATGTCCAAAATCCTTTGGTTTGACGAAACTGCCCCCGGCATAATTCCGCTCATCTCCTAAGATGCGATCGAGTTCTAGCGGATGCCCTACGCTTTCATGAATTTGTAACAGCATTTGGTCTGGATCGAGAACCAGCGTCGTAGCCGTGGTCGGGCATTCCTCCGCGCTCAGCAACTCCACCGCTTGCTCCCCCACCTGCTTGACTTCATCCCATAGTTCGGGCGTCAAAAACAGTTCCATCCCGCCCTGAGAACAGTGGGCTAACCAGCCATTATGACTGCGCCGTTGCACGATCGCGCCTGCTTGAGCGGTGGCAGCGTAGTCAGTCGCCAAAGTTAGGAATTTTTGATAAACCTCAGAGCCATTGCTGCTGACAAACCAGGTTTCGATTTCTCTGGTATGGGCGGCGGCACTGGTCTGCACAATCTGATCAGATATTTTCAGGGTCTGACAGAGCTTGACCAGCACCTCGTTAATTTCCCCAGCCGTTAGAGATTGAAAGGGTTTGAGAAACGGTGACGTATATTGCCCAACTACTTTAGGCCGTTCTGCCACTGTGGTAGGGTAAATCGACCATTCGCTAGCCGTAAAAGCTTGCTGATAAGCAGTTTTGGCTGCCGCTTGCAAACTTTCTAGCTTGAGGGAATTGGTGGCTCCGTAGCCCAGTTGACCATTGACTAACACTTCCATCATGACGCCTTGGGTCAGCGATTTGCCATTGGCTTCAGGTTTGCCATCCCGGACGGCATAAGTTGAGGAAGTGTCTTTAACGGCTCGCAGACCTATCCAATCAGCGGGAATATCTAGAGCCGCGATCGCCCTGGAAAGTTCAGATATCATCGTTTGTTGTCAAATAGCACTTAACTTTGAGCAAAATCAAAAAAGCAATGGGTGAGGAGAGGAAACCTCATGGTTGCCCCTCCCGGCTCGGCTTTAGCACTGGTTGCTAGTGTTTCTCTATTGGATTTGTGAGAATTGGATTTGTGAGGCTGGCTTCGCCTGACCCCGCCGCCCTAACTAGCAAAATCAACGTAGTGAAATACTAGCTGTGGTGCCAGGTTGTGACGCCACCCGGTTGATCCACTAAAGTGATTCCTTTAGCTTTTAACTCATCCCGAATGCGATCGCTCTCCCCAAAGTTTTTGGCCTTGCGAGCCTCCTGCCTTTGTTGGATTAGTTGCTCGATTTCTTCATTCGTTGGGCTAGAGGGACTTAAATCAGTGCCAGAATCTGGTTTTTGACCTGAACTGGATTTAGTCGGCATGGCTTGTGGACGGATCTCTAAACCCAAAACCTGAGCTAGTACCACTAAAGTCTGCCACTTTTGTCTCAATGTTTGAGAGTCAAGCTTGGTTTCACCTTGATGAACTAGGAGGTTGCCTTCGCGGCGAAGATCTTTGGCAAGCTCAAACAAAACGGCGACGCCTCCAGGGGTGTTAAAGTCGTCATCCATTGCTGTCTGAAAGCGTTGCACAGGATCACTCTCAATATCAATCCGCATGTTGGCGGAATTCCCAAAGTCAGAATCTTGGCGATCGGGCCAGTTCAGTTGCTCCCCGTATTGATAGCCGAATAACAATCCTTCTTTCAGCGTGTCCCAACTGTTGTTAGCGGAGGCGATCGCTTCATCGGTAAAGTCAACGGGTTTGCGGTAGTGCGCTTGTAAAACAAACAGCCGCAACACCATAGCGTTTAGACCGTGATCTAACATTTGCCGAATGGTGGTGAAGTTGCCCAAGGATTTGGACATTTTCTCGCCGCCCACATTTACCATGCCGTTGTGCAGCCAGTAATGCGCTAGGGGGTGGCTTGTCGCTGCTTCCGACTGGGCAATCTCATTTTCGTGGTGGGGGAATACCAGATCAGCCCCACCCACATGGATGTCAATTGTGTCGCCCAAGTGCTCCCGAACCATCGCCGAGCACTCGATATGCCAACCCGGACGACCCTGACCCCAAGGAGACTCCCAAAATTCTTCACCTGGTTTCGCTGCCTTCCACAGGGCAAAATCAAAGGGGTCTTGTTTTTTCTGCTCCTCTACGGACGCTTCGACACGGCCACTGGCCCCAGCTTGCATGTCGTCTAGCTTGCGCCCGGAGAGTTTGCCGTACTCCGAAAACTGCCGCACCTTATAGTAGACATCGCCATCAGCCGCATAAGCATAGCCCTCTTGCTCCAATTCATGAATGAGCCGTTTGATGCCATCAAGGGTATGGGTGGCACGCGGATACTCATTAGCTTCCAGAATGTTTAGCCGCGCCATGTCCTCAAAATAAGCTTGGGTGTAGCGATCGGCAATTTCTCGCGGAGAAACACCCTGCTCCCGTGCCCGGTTGAGAATCTTGTCATCAATGTCGGTGAAGTTTTGCACGTAGCGCACGTCAAAGCCACGCCACTGCAAATAACGCCGCACCGTATCCCAAACAATGTAAGAGCGAGCATGACCCAAGTGGCAGTAGTCGTACACCGTTACGCCACAGCAATACATCCGCACCTTGCCAGGTTCAATCGGCTCAAAAGGTTCTTTGCGACGGGTGAGGCTGTTGTATAGCGTTAGGGTCATTGTGAATTAGGAATCTTGAGGAAGGTAGAGCTAAACACTTCGATTCTACTAGGGGATTAGGCACAGCCTGTCTTTTCTTTCCAGGTAGGGTGTGTTAGCGCAGCGTAACGTGCCATTGCTTTGTATGTTCGGTGCGTGATGTGAATATCACACCCTACTTTGAGAAAGGCGATCGCTTAATCAGTCATTCGCCAGAGCGATCGCCTACTATAGGAGATGGCCCAACATCGGCTTGAGACTTCGTTACACTCACGCTAAATGTTGAGGTTGCTTCGACTTCAAAAAACTCTTGTTCTAGCAATTACTGACTAGTCACGCTATGCAATCAGCCACTGATCCCGCTCAAATTCAGGCAATGGATGCCCCCAAGCATGGTCTGCCAGTCACGATCATTACTGGCTTTCTCGGTAGTGGTAAGACGACGCTGCTAAACCATATCCTGACCAATCAGCAGGGAGTGAAAACTGCGGTTCTGGTGAATGAGTTTGGTGAAATCGGCATCGACAACGAGCTGATTGTGAAAACAGGCGATGACATGGTGGAACTCAGCAACGGTTGTATTTGCTGCACCATCAATAACGACTTACTAGAAGCGGTTTACAAAATTCTAGAACGGCAAGAGCGGGTAGATTATCTGGTGGTGGAAACCACTGGGTTAGCTGACCCTCTGCCTGTAGCGCTAACTTTCTTGGGCACAGAACTGCGCGACTTGACCCGCCTCGATTCGATTGTGACGGTGGTGGACGCAGAAAACTACAGCCTGGACTTGTTCAATAGCGAAGCGGCTTACAACCAAATCGCTTACGGCGACATCATTCTGCTGAATAAAGTGGACTTGGTAGATGAAGCCGATGCAGATGCTCTAGAGCTGAAGATTCGCGATGTGAAGCAAGACGCCCGGATTCTGCGAACCACTAAGGGAAATGTGGCTTTGCCGCTGATTCTAAGTGTGGGTTTGTTTGAATCGGACAAATATTTCAACCCCACCGAGTCCGAACCGAACCCAGATCATCACCACGACCACCATCATGACCATGATCACCATCATGACCATGATGAGCACGATCATCACAATCATCAGGCTCATGACGATCACTCAGCTTGCGATCATGATCACGGTCAATGCACTCACGATCACCATGATCACGATCATCACTCGCATCACTTAGAGAATGATGGCTTTACCTCTCTGTCTTTCCAGAGCGACAAACCCTTTGCAATTAAGAAGTTCCAACACTTTCTAGATAGCCAATTACCGGCTGGTATCTTCCGGGCTAAAGGCATCCTCTGGTTTGACGAAAGCCCTAAACGTCATGTGTTTCACCTCAGTGGCAAGCGCTTCTCGCTCGAAGATGACACCTGGAACGGCCAGCCCAAAAATCAGTTGGTGCTGATCGGCCAAGACTTAGATCACGATGCTCTGCGATCGCAACTAGAAAAGTGCCTCTGCATGCCTTCTACTAACCGGGGTCGCGGGTTTGGTAAGTAATTAACACCAGTTAGCAACGTTGAGCGATCGCTGACTTTTGAAATCCTCGTGCTTTTCCCTAGACTAGAGAACTTGTAGCTTTTCTAGAATGGGGAAACAGTACGGGGATTTTTTAGTTGGAAGATGCGGCAGGTCAGCGTCAAGTTCTAGTTTGTCAATATCAGAACTGTCTAGCCAGAGGCTCAGCCCAAGTTTTGGCAGCATTTCAAGCCCATCTTGTTCCTGAGGCCGATATTCAAGCGACTGGTTGCTTAGGTCAGTGCAATATGGGGCCGAATGTGCGCGTGGTACCCGATGAAGTGTGGTATTGCCGTGTGCAACCTAGCGATGTCCCAACTGTTGTGAAGGAGCACTTGCAGTCAGGACATGCAGTGGAGCCACTATTACATCCTCGCTTTCACCCTAAAAGAGTGTGATTGCCTAGAGCCGTTACCCGCCTCTTAATTGCCATCTGTTGTGAAATCTATATTTTTCTCAGCAGCATGCTAAAAAACTGCGAGAATTGGCCCACAATAGCTGAGGCCATCTTCAGCGATCGCATGGGCATCCTGAAGGTGATGTGAGTTTGTCACTGCTAGCCAATTTTTCCTTTGGAGTGCCAGGAGTTCCGGTGATCTACCCCCGCTTGCGTCGCGACTGCTTAGCCGCCTCTGTTGCTTTATCCGTGGCTTTAGTGATTGGTGGCAGTTCCCCTAAAGCTGCTGCTGTTCCTGCTGATATTTTCAGGCCCCATTTAGATCAGATCAGCCAGACTTTGCCACCGAACTTGGTCATGCGTCTGCCATCGCGAATTAGTTTGAGCGGCCCAGGCGATCAAGACTTTATTGATGAACTCATTGTTAAAGTGTTTCCGTCCCAGTCGCCTCCCGGTATGACTGTGGGGCTGTTCACTTGCGATATTAGCCCTCAGCCTTGCTTGATCGGCAGCTTCTCGGTAGAGAGTAAAAACTCAGAAAGTGCTCAGATCGAACTAAAAAAACATCAAGCTGCGGCGGCTCCCATTAACTTGGCAGAAGGGGTACGCGGTCATTTCTTACCAGGCTCTAGCCTTAAACCCGCCTCTCGATTTTCTTCTGTGATTTGGGAACAAAACGGCTTAGTCTACACCGTGAGTTTCTTTTCAGGAGAGCGGCAAAATATTCTGGATATGGCTTACTCTATGGCCAACAATCCACCGATTAACCGCGTTGTTACCCGTCAAATGTTGATTCGTTAGCAGGCGTAGAGGTTTGAGATTGTAGGGTGAGATTGAGTTGATAACGAATAATTTCGGGTGAATTAGAAAGAATCACAATTTCGTAGTAGCCAGGGCGGGGTAGCGTGCCCGACCAACTCGTTTTGGGTGTGTCGTTAATCAGCGCTTGAGCCCCAGCGGAACGGCGATCGGGAGAATAAATAGACAACCGGGTGCCTTTACTCGGAGCTTGCAAGGCGACTTGGATCGTCTGCCCTTGGCTTAAATTGGCTACATAGACTTTGCCTTCCCCAGGCTTGAGAGTCGCTGTCAAGGTTTGGCTAGGGTTTTTAGGGCCAAGCTGAAGCATAGAAAAGGCAGAGCCTGCTTGGATCGCTTTGAAGGTTTCCTCGGCGATCGCATACCAGACCTGACCAAATCGGTTAGGGTCTAGATAGCGCTCTTGTTGCTCTGGAAACAGATGATAGAACTTGGCATCTACCAATTGAGCAAAGGTCGGACGGCTGAGACGTTGGCGCTCTAGGCCCATTACCCACTGGTCATAGTCTTGCTGGCTGTAGCGTCCTAAGCGATTGCGGGACTCTTCGCTGAGGGTTTCTAGCTTATTGAGCAGTTTTTCTGCCGTGGCATTCCACTCGCGGCGCAATGCTCGATCAGATGGATCGAAGCTGAGACGACGATCATCGAGTTCCGAGTGTTCTGTGTAAAAAACCGTATCGACTAAATGCACAAAGAGGTCATAGTTCACCCCCAAACGCCGACGGCGATCGCGCAAAGCTGCATGAGTGTCATTCTCGGACTTAGGTGTTGGGCTAGGAGTGGCTGAAGATTGGGTAGCAGTGCGGGACTGAGCCGCTGCTTGTACCACCGTAGGAGCAGAAGAACCTGATCGAGCTTGTTGCATTTGTCGTAGCGATCGCCAAGCCGTCCCAGCGAGTATCCCCATCACTAGTAAAGTGAGTAACAGTGCGGCCACTGCTAGAGCTGAACCCATCCAAGTAATCTCACTTTCCTCTTCTGGTGGGTCTGATAGGGGAGCAAAAGATTGCGCCTCTGGTGCTAATTCGGGTGCTAGTTCGGATGCTAATTCGGGTGTTAATTCTGCCGCTAACTCTGGTGCTGAGCTTGGCACTAGCTCCGAATTTAATTTTGGCTCAGGAGCTAGCTCTGGCTCTAAGGCTGTCAACTCTGGTTTTGGTGCTACTACAGGTGGCGGGTTGTTGTGTTGGGGAGCTAGCGCCAGGGTAGAAGGTGAGGGGATGTAAACGGGTTGGGCAAGCAGAGCTTGCAAGGCACGAATCACTTTGCCTGCTGAAGCATAGCGAGTTTGTGGTTTGGCACTCAGCATGCGACTGAGAATCTGAGCGAACCCTGGTGAAACCATCGCCCAAGGCTCCCAAGACCACAGTTGCCGCCGGGAATTGTAGAGTATGCGAGGTTCCTGGCCTGTGAGTAAGACAACCGCCGTCGCAGCTAAGGCATAGAGATCGCTGTTGCGATAAACGGTGCCAGATTGCAGTTGTTCTTTAGGAAGGTAGCCAGATGGGCTGAGATGCTTCCTCGGCCCAGGATAATAAAGTTCTAAGTCGGTAGCAATTTCCCGAATTAAGCCGAAATTGGTCAGTATCGGTGCGCCATCCCGCTGCCGAATCAGAATGCTGGCTGGTGAAAGATTGCCGTGAATAATGCCCCGACTGTGAACATGCAGCAACACGGGCAGCACATGCCAAAGCAACTGCATCACTTCTGTTTCTGAGAAAGCCTGGTTCTGGGTTAACCGCTCCTCCAACCATGCTTGGCAAGTGGCCCCCTCGACATACTCTTGCACCACAAAGAAGGAATCGGCATACGTGATGATGCCGCGAAACCGAGGAATCTGAGGATGCTGCAACTCGTAAAGCACTGCTGCTTCTTGTTGAAAGACTCCCCGAATGACTTCGAGTGAGTAAGTGCCAGGATGACGCTGCCTGAACTCTTGCAACAGATACAGCTCATTAAACCGAGTCTGATCTTCGGCCAGATAGATACCTTGCTCCAGCAGGTCGATCAAGTGATATCGCCCTGGCAAAATGGTGCCTAGAGAAAGGGATGGCTGCATAGATCACGGGTAAACCTAACTCAAATCATAGTGAGTCTCTTGTCTCTACCCAACTAACTGTTGGGAGGATCTTAAGCTTGTGGTGACTTTATTTCTGCTTTTGGAGAATTTTTAGCAAAAACTTAAGGGGCTGGTGGGGTTGGTTCTGAGTCAGGAGAGGGGGAAGGCGACGGTGAAACAGGGCTCGGAGGTGTAGAGATGACGTTATCTGCTGCCAAATTTAGTTGAAAGGTCACAGGCGAGGAGGCGGCTGAGACTACCACAAATTCGTAATAGCCATCTTGGGCTAACTTACCCGACCAAGTAGTTTCAGCAGAGTTTTCCAGCAATGGGGGCTGAGAGCTGGTAGGGGGGTAAATAGAGAGTAGGGTGTTTTGATCAGCTTGCAGGCTCAACCGAATGAGTTGATTTTGAGAAAGTCGGGCGATATAAGCTTTGCCTTCACCGGGAGCCAGAGTTCCAGTAACTTGCTGACTAAATGAGCCTTCAGCAAACTGGATTTTTTCTAAACTGGTTCCTGCTAGCACTGCTTTTAGCTCGTCCGCCGCGATCGCGTGCCACACCTGACCAATCGGCTGATTAACAAAATCTTGCCCCTGTTGATCAGGAAACAACTGGAAGAACTTGGCATCCGCGAGCGTATAGAGGGCACGGCTACTGAGGTTGAGTCCGCCGAGAATGCCCCGCCAGCGATCGCGATCGCCTCGGTCATATTTACCCATCTGGCTGCGTGTCTCTGGGCCAACGAGTTCCAGTTTGTCGAGCAGTTGATTGGCGGTTTGATCCCATTGGGCGCGTAGGTCAGCATCTTCTGTGCCTGCGCTGAGTTGTCGGCCTTGTAGCTCTGGATGTTCGGCATAAAACACTTGGTTCACCAACCGCACAAAGAACTGATAGTCCACGCTTAAGTTGCGGCGGCGATCGCCTAAGGCTTGCTTGCGGTTTTGTTCCTCCTGAGATAAGTCTGAAGCTGGTGGGGTTTCGTTGTTAGGAGTAACAATGGGTTGTTCGTTGTGGTTTCCAGGTGAGGTGGGATCGGCCAAATCGCCTAGCCAACGGTTACTCAACCACCAACCTCCAGCGGCGGCTCCAGCGATCACCAACAACAGCAAGAGCACTTTACCGAAGCCAAACGAGTTGCTACGGCTAGGGGGATTGTAGGCAGGGGGTGGCGCAGCCGTGTAGTTGCTGACAGCTTCTGGCTGAGCAGGGGGGCGAGCGACTGCAACAGTAGCAGCAGTAGTTTGGACTGGTGGGTGGTAAACCGGAGCAGGGGCGGGTGGATCGTAAACCGGAACGTTATAGCTATTGAGGTCGTGTAGTATCTCTCGCACAGATTGGTAGCGATCGCTGGGGCGCTGAGCCAACATGCGGTCTAGAATGGCGCTGAGCTTAGTACTGAGGCTGACTTCTTGCCGCCAAACCCAACTCATGGTGTAGCTATCTAACAGATCGGGTGGTTCTTTGCCTGTCAATAACACTAGAACTGTGACGCCTAAGGCATAAAGGTCGCTATGGGGAGAGGCGATGCCCATCTGCAACTGTTCATCGGGGGCGTAACCGATTTTGCCTAAGCGAGTGGGAGAACTAGCGCTACTGCCTACAGACTGCGCCAGAAATTGCGAGGCTACGGTAGCCGCAACTTGTTTCACGCCGCCAAAGTCGATTAAAACTGGAAGCCAATCAGTGCTCCGCAAAATCAAGTTGTCTGGAGAAATATCCCGGTGAATGACTCCTAAAGAATGGATGTAGTCCAGAATCGGTAAGATTTGCAGCAAGAGCTGAGTCGCTTCTGCTTCATTGAACCGCTGCCCTTGAAGTTTGCGGGTATCCAGTAAGGCTCGATAGGTTTGTCCCTCCACATAGTCTTGCACCAAGAATAAGCGGCTGCGATCGGGCAGGGTGGCGCGAAAGAGTTCACGAAACCGAGGAATTTGTGGGTGTTGCAGCTTGTAGAGAATGCCTGCTTCTCGCTCAAACAATTCTTCAGCTTTTTGCAGCGCGTAGGTGCCTTGAACTTGGGGTGCAAATTCTTTGAGAACACAAGGTTCGTTAAAGCGGTTTCGGTCTTCTGCTAAGTAAGTTCGACCAAAGCCTCCATGCCCCAATTCCCGCACCACTCGGTAGCGATCGCCAAGCAGCAGCCCAGCATAAACTCCAACGCTGACAGGCGCTTCCAGCTTTTCACCGCAAAGATGGCAAAATCGGCTGGCATCCGGGTTTTCGTGTCTTTGACTGCAATAAAGGGGCATGGTAAATCTACAGCACTCCCATTAAATTTCGCGATCGCTCATCGATTTACTAACTACGCGCTGAGCCGAGCTTGATCCAGATTACCCTTTCAAAGCTAAAAAGTTTGGTTGCTGAGTTGCGGGGCCTAGACTGGGAGCGATCGTTAGCAAGCTTGATAAAAAAGTAGACGAGCGAACTTGGCTTGAGTATCCTAAGTCATGGTTTTTCGTTGCAAAGGGGCAAGGTAAATGGAGCGATCCTTGCTGACGAGCTAAGAGAGATAATGAAAGCGATCGCCCCAATTTTCTCTACATTGTCAAACTAGCTATGCAGATCACCAAATGCCTCCACACCGCTTTGCTAGTTGCTGATTTGGCACGAGCGGAACATTTCTATGGCACCGTCTTAGGCTTGCCGAACGCCGAGCGACCTCTGAATTTTCCTGGAGCTTGGTATCAGGTAGCTGATTATCAAATTCACTTGATCGTGGCGGACAGCGTTCCTATGGATTTGGTGAACTCAGAGAAGTTGGGGCGCAATCGCCATCTGGCTTTTTCAGTCGCAGATTTAACCGCAGCCAAAGACCAACTTTTGGCTCACGGTTGCTCCATTCAAATGAGTGCTTCCGGTCGGCCCGCTCTCTTCACCCAAGACCCAGACGGCAACGTGATTGAACTAGGCGAGGTATGAACTGCTAACCGCTATTCCAACTCCATGAAAATCATTGCCTATGTCTATAGCGATCCGCTGCTAGAACCCATACCCGATCCGGAGATTTGGGGTTGGGAAGTCGATCGCATCTATCAAGACTTAGGAATGCGCGATGCCACCCTTAAGGAAATTGCTTTTCCCAGAGGTAAAGCGGCTCAGCAACAAAAGCGGCCCCAATTGCAGCAGTTACTCAGCGATTGCCAACAAGACCCTGTTGACTATGTACTAGTCCGCCGTCTAGAAGAATTGGGAGATTCAGTTCAGGAAGTCAGCGATCGCCTCGCCCAGTTAGAAGACTTAAGCGTGCAATTGGTAGTTCTAGAAACCGCAGTGGGAACTGGCAACCAAACCCCACTGAAGCGCTCTGATCTGCTCAAAGTATTGGAGGAAGTACAGCAAAGTCAGCGCAGCCGTTTAATTCGGCAAGGTCATGCTCGCAATCGCATCAAAGCCTTGCCCCCACCGGGAAAAGCGCCCTTTGGTTATCGCCGAGGCAAAGATCGTTATGCCCTCGATCGCAGCCAAGCCCCCATTGTGAAGGATTTCTTTGAGCGCTTCTTGCTCTACGGTTCCTTGCATGGGGCAGTACGCTACCTAGAGAAGAAACATGGGAAGAAAATCTCGGTTTCCACTGGGCAGCGCTGGCTGAATAATCCGGTGTATCGGGGAGATTTGGCCTACAAAAACGGCGAAGTCATCTCAAATACCCATGTACCGATCATGTCGCGAGAAGAAGCGGCCCAAGTCGATCGCTTGCTGCGGCGTAATCGTCGTCTGCCACCTCGTACCGCGAGCGCTCCTCGTTCTCTGGCAGGTTTGGTAGTTTGTGCTGAGTGTCAATCTGGCATGACCGTTACGCGAGTGACGGCTCGTCGTAGTGACCAAGAATATCTCTACCTCCGCCCAATCGCTTGTCCCCAGAAACCTAAATGCCGAGCGATTCCTTATGAGCAGATTTTGGAGCGCACCATCCAAACTATTTGCCAGGAGTTGCCGCGAGCGGTGGCTGAGGTGAATATGCCTAATATGGGCGGGATTCAAGGCTCAATTGAGCAGGCGATCGCTAGTAAGCAAACAGTACTTGATCAACTGCCTGAGCTGATTGAACAAGACATTCTTGATGATGAAACGGCTGAGCTACGCGCCTACAAACTCCGCACCGAAATGTCGCAGTTACAAAACCAACTGGCTCAGCTCCCTCCATCCAATTTGCCTGCGATCGCCCAAGCTGTTTCTATTCCCGAATTCTGGCTGGATCTTTCTGAGTCAGAGCGCCGCTTCTATTTCCGTGAATTCATTCGCCAAGTTCAACTGATCCGTCAAGACCAAACCTGGCAACTCCGGTTAGTGTTTATTTTTTAAGTTTGGGTCGCTAGCAGGATTTCCTTAAGTCAAGATATGAAGAACTAGAGCCAAGAGGTATCAAAATTGCCCAGTACGATCGATCGAGTTCAACCACCTTTGGAATTTATTCCCCCTGCTTTCAATCCCTGGGTGCTGCGGCTGACTCAGGGGGTGTTGCCGCTATGGTTGCGATCGCGGACGGCGATCACCCAAATTCAGGCCAGCAATGTTGAGGAGTTGGTAGATTGCTATCGCCAATTTCAAGCGGGCAAAATTCGCTTTCTCATGGCGTTTCGGCACCCTAGCACTGAAGATCCATTCTGTATGGCGCATCTACATTCCTCGATTTTGCCGCGTGTGGCAAAACAACAAGGAGTGGCGTTGCAACACCCGATCCATGCTCACTTTATTTACGATCGCGGCATTCCACTGTGGGCGGGATCAAAAATTGGTTGGCTGTATTCCCGCCTAGGTGGCACCCCGATTCATCGCGGCAAGGTCGATCGGATGGGTTTGCGATCGGCCCGCAACTTGTTTGTGGATGGCAAATTGCCGATGGCAGCAGCCCCAGAAGGAGCGACCAACGGCCACAACGAAGTGATCAGCCCTTTGGAACCCGGTGTGGCTCAGCTTGGCTTTTGGTGCGTGGAAGATTTACTCAAGGCCAACCGCTTGGAACAGGTGCTGATTGTGCCCATTGGGATTCAATATCGCTATGTAGAAGCGCCTTGGCAGCAGATCGAGCAGTTGATGAGCCAACTGGAAGCAGATAGCGGTTTGTCAGGAGCCGACAGTTCTCAGAGCGCAAACACCGCCAATATTAAAGGTTTGCAAGGTCGAGAAGCGGCCCTCTACCACAGGCTGTATCGCTTGGGTGAGCATGTTTTAACTTTGATGGAAGAGTTTTACACCCGCTTCTATCACCGAACACCGCCTGCGCAGGCTATGCCTGATCCTGAAACGAAATCACCTGAGCAGGGCATTTTTCAATCGGATCAAGCCCCTATTTCTCAAGCCGATCAAGCTTTTACCCGTCGCTTAAGAGCCTTGCTAGATACCGCTTTGCAAGTGGCAGAACAGTATTTTGATTTACACCCTAAAGGTAGCTTAATCGATCGCTGTCGGCGTCTAGAGCAAGCGGGCTGGGATCGAATTTATCGAGAAGACTTCAAAAACCCCGAAAGTGTCTCTCTTTTAGAACGGGGTTTAGCCGATCGCGTGGCTGAGGAAGCGAACCTGCGGATGTGGCACATGCGACTGGTGGAGAGTTTTGTGGCGGTGACAGGGCGCTACGTCCTAGAAAAACCAACAGCAGAGCGCTTTGCTGAGACGACGTTGTTGATGTGGGATATGATTTCGCGAATCAAAGGCAATAGCCCGTTTCAGCGGCCTCAATTAGGGAAGCAGACGGTGCAGATGACGATAGGGCAACCGATTTCAGTGACAGAGCGTTGGGGTGCCTATAGTGCCGATCGCCGAGGTGCAAAACAAGCGATCGCAGACCTGACTCAAGATCTGCAAATCGCTCTGGAGAACATGATTCAATAAATTGCTACTCTTTTTGCTCTTGAGTTTTTGCGGGGGGCTTGCCAGAATTCCGTACATTGACCACTTTGCTTAAGAGGTCAAACCAAAAGGATGCCCCCATTGAAATGGCAATGCCACTGACGAGCCAACCCAGAATCGTTTTGAGAAAAGGTAAAGGCCAGCCTCTGCTCTGAGCTGCTTGTGCCCTCAAGTTGATGCGATCCCACCCAATTGGTAAGGGTAAGTCTTGTATAGCCAGATTGACCTGGTTTTGCACTTCAGAAATATTGCTTTGTGGGCGATTTGCAACTTGGGTGGCGCTGGTGGCGATCGTGTTTCGTAATACTGTGTCTCTAGCCAAGCGATTCACGATATGGAAGGTATCCGCGTTGGCAGCAAATGCAATTAAAGAGCCGAGTATAATGGCGACGCCTTTGGCATTGCGCTTATAAACCCCTGTAGCCCGTTCCATTGAACGATCGAACCAGGTTTCAATTTCAAACTGAAGCTGCTTTACTTCATTCTCTATAGTGGTTGATTTCTCCTGGGCGCGTCTTGCTAAGACCGAAAGACTATCTTTGATTGGCTTGGGTAAACGAGCGATCGCGGTGACTACGTCGGTGTAGGCAGTAATATGTTTGTCTTGGATGAGGCTGGAGATCTGTTGATAAATCTCGGTATTGTGCTTGATCTCCCAGTCAAGTTCCTCTGGCGTTGCACTGAACCAAGCGATCATCGCTACATGATTGTCAAAACTCCTGAAGATAATTCTTTGCTGCTCATCCACGCTCCGTAAGAAATCTTTTTTCTGCTTTGGTGTGTTAATTTGGCGCAAAAATTTATCTCGACGCTTCACAGGAATCTGAGCCTTCGCAATATAAAGACCAGCATTGTCAATATAGGCATCGCGGGCTCCCAGCATCTGGTTAATTGCAGATAAGAGCTGAATTTCTCTCCGCTCAAAGCTGCTAATCACTTCATCTAAGACCTGACGCAAAGTATCTAGCCGGATGTGGAGTTGAGTCCCCCGTGTGATATCTCGAAAGCTGTCTAAGACTGCATCTAACTCGCTGATGAGTTTGTGCTTAAACGTAGTTAAAGAAATATTTTTTAAGGCATTCAGTTCGGTCAGAAAATCAACATCTGTTAAGTAGCTCTCAGCGTTGTTAATATAGCCATCCCGTACTGCCAGCATTTGATGAATTAAATCAATGCGGTTCTCAGTGGTGCTTTTGTCCTGAATGGCGATCGCACTTAAGCTTTGTTGAACCGTCTCCAAATCTGTGTAGAGTGCAGTGCCTTGGGTAATGACATTAAACTTTTCCAAGACAGTTCTAATTTCTTGCACCAACTCAGAGGCTAACTTTTCGGGGAGTAGGCCATTAATTTTTTGTCCAATCAGACTGGAGAGCCTGCGATAAGTCCGGCTGTCTTGGTCAGTGACCGCTTCGACAATTTCAACCAAGCTCGGTCGAATCAGGCTTTGCAGAACGGGCCTAACTGCGATCGCGCCGCTAACTGGATCATCCTGAAAAATCTCTTGCCTTAAGGCTTGTAGCCGACCAATAAAGGCTTGGGCTTTGGGGTCATTCGGTGAAGTGACTTGTCTACACCGCTCAAGGTAGCGATCGAGCCGATAAGCAATCCATTTGAGACTAGCTTCCAAAGTGAATTTGTTCGATCTAAAGTCTTCCAGAATCGTGCTGAACTGCTGCGTCAGACCATCAAACTCAATCTGTAGCTGCGCTTGTAGGGCTTCAGCGCTGGGGTCGATCGCAGTAGCTTGATTCGTTTCAGTTTCACCTAAGTCTTCGAAGGCGACAGGGGCAGCATCTTCTAAAGCGGTTGTGGTCGTGGTTTCGCGGGTGGCAGCAGGAGGCAGCAACGGTACATGAATAGAGGCTTGGGCTTCGGCGATCGCAGCTTGCAGGTTAGTTTGAATAAACTCTTCCAGTTTTAGTTCACTAAGTTTTTGCACTAAGACTGGAATCCCAGATGTTTCTAAAAGGGTCGTGGTGAAAGTCTCAGCATTGATGTAGGATGGGCCGCTGTGTTTGGAACCCCCGAAGGTACTTTTACCCCGCCCCGTAATCGAGCCTTTAACCTGGCGATAAACTGAGCCAATGCCCCAAGTAATACTCCGCAAAGAAGTCTCTATCCAGCCTTTCGCTTCTTGGTTGATATTTTTAATTAACGGATTGGAGTATAAATTGTCGGCAAATTCTCTGACTTGGTTTTCTGCTTCTCCTTCTCCTCCAGTTAGCAAAACTTCAATTGATTTCTTCAGGTGAACCGCCCGCCACTGCAAAAGCGTCGCTAGTAATTCTTGAATTTCAGAAGCAAGCAAGCTCAAAATTAAATAAATAAAAATTAATCCAATGGCTATATCTAAAACTAAGGGTAGACTCATGTGCTGCTTCGCTCCAATTCGAGATGCCTGATTCGAGATGCCTGATGATGCCGTGGTTGGCGCATACCACTATACGACGCCCTTCTTTTAACACCTAAATGCCTTAAAGATATTTAAAGCAAAAAAACAGCGATCGCCCTTCCTAAGTTCAGAGTCAGATCGCTGTTTTTTGAATTTTATGGCTTTTAGCTAACGAAAAAAAAGAATTAAATTGGAGTACTTAAACAGTGATTTCTGTTCGATCGATAAATCTTAAACCCTTGCTAGAGTGGGGCTATGGCCTCCTATTAGACGCTCAAGCTTCTGACGACTCTGCTGTTTTGCCACCATAATAGAAGCGAGGTCTGGCATTTCTTGCCAACAATGAGTGCAGAACCAATAAACTTCATTGTGACGAGCATGGCGCAGGAGTTGATCAGAGCAGCAAGGGCACTTATTCATATATTTTTTAACCAATTTGAAATTGTTAATTCCGCAAAGAAATTCTTAGTAGGCTTTGCAGCTCTCTTATTAAACTTAAGTTAGGTCTAGGGGGAAAACAATGGGTTAGTTACCCAATGACTAGGGGGATCTCCCCGTAAAGGTTGTTAAGTTTATATAAAAAAATGGATGGCCTAGACATTAAATTTCCATGACTGAATGTTGCAAGACATCCGTCTCTAGGGGGAGTTGTAGCTAGTCTCCCAACCTCCGAAAGTGCTCCAAAAATAGACATAAAACTTCAACCCCACCTACGCAATACGCACAGGTCACCAGATAAGTTTTCAGGAGTTTAGCAAGTTTTGACTAAGTACAAATAGCTAATGCGATGTTTAACTCTGTCTGGGTACTTACAGATTAAGAAATAATAGGGTAGCCAACCAAACTGCATCGGTTTTTGGTTGAAGCTAGTCACGTAATTGCTCAACCCAGTAGCCAATCTGTCTGCTGTGAGGTAAGGGCACGGGAAATGGCATCAAAGGCAGCAATGCCCTGACGCTTCGCAGTGTTGACAAGCGATCGCACCTGAGCGAATAGCTCCGCTCCCCAGTCCGAGCGGAATCCGTTCGTCACCTTGCGAAAGACGACGCTCCAGCGCAACGCCTGCTCACTGGCATTATTGGTTGACGGAATTGTCTCATCCGTCAAAAACAGCAACAGATGAGCCCGAATCTTCTGATAGCGTTTGAGCAACCGCTGTCCCTCGAGCGATTTGGGTTGCAGATTCAAGATCTCCCGCAGTAAGCCGCGAAATCGAGAGCAATACTGCTGAACGGTTGAGGCAGCCAGGGTGTGTCGTCGCCGTTGCAGGGCAATGGCTTTGAGGAGCAGCCATTTCATCCGGGGCGCAAACAACTCATCACCCGCATCCATGGCATACTGACAATCGCGCAGTTGATGGGCTAGACACACTTGCCAGTCGTGCGCCGGATGGGCGGCCTGGGCACTGAATAAATCAGACACCCAAACCTGTGGTTGATGCCCCGCCATCACGGTATCAATGACCGTTTTGCCACGACTGGGACGAATCACGTGCAAACACACCTGGTCGTTCTGAAACACCCATTCCCACTGGTTGGTCCCCTTCACTCGTGCCCCCGTCTCATCACTGCCGACGAGACGAGCACTGCGTAAACGTTCGACAATCTTGGCCACCGGGTTTTCTAGCTGAGAGCGCACCCGTTGCAGGAGATTGGCAATCGCTCCTTCGGACAGGCTGAGACCGTAAAGCTCACTCATCAGCTGGCTCAGCCGTTGATAGCTGATGGCATGGCTGTAACGGAGATAGGTCACTAAACTCACGACACTGGTGCCAAAGGGAGACCCTGGCTCCAAACCGACTGGAACAGGCGCTTCATACGCCTGCTGACAACACTGGCAAGTCCCACCGTAACGTTCAACCCGGGTGATGTGAGGAGTCATCGGCGGCAATTCAATGCGTTCGTAAGTCCCGCTCAAGCGTTGTGTTGATAGCTCCACTTCGACCCCACAGTGGGGACAACTCTTGGCTTGGGCAACGACGACTTGATCCGGTTGTTGGCTCAATTCTCGCCCACCGTTACGGTGACTTCCCGTTTCCTCACCATTGAGGGCAGGGGACTGAGCCCTCCTCTGATTTGGCTTGAAGCCCTGAGAAGGAGGCAAACTTGAATTACGGGAGGTTTTCTTGACCCGTTTTTGCTTCAGCTTTTCGACCTCTGAGCGCAACGTTTGCAACTCCTGCCACAGCCCTTGAATCAGGGCATCCTTTTCTGCGTGACTCAGTCCAGCGAGAGGGGGCAGTTCCTTCATGGCAAAAGTTTATCATCTTCTACCAAAGGCGTGCTTAGGTCAACCTAGTTGAGCAATTACCTAGTCACTTATCATAACTTTTATAAAATTTCAGTTAAATCTGTAGTTGGGTCGATAAAGCTATCACTGCGGCAGCAACTCACTGGTTACTTACTGATCTGTGTCGTCCAGGTTTACCTTATCGATGAGTTCGTTGACGGTGCCCTGGAAAGCATTTTGAGGCACCGTCCACTCTGTAACCGCTGCTAAGGTCAGACTTAAAAGCACTACGCTACTAGCGATCGCCAATAGAGATGGGTTCCTAGCCAAGCCAAAATCTCGTAAAATCCTCGCGAACGGATGACTCTGTCGGCGTAAGGTGCGGCTATCCGCCAGCCGCTTCAATGTAAATGGGTCACGCACAAAATGACCGCTTCGGCTGACCACAAAACGCTCTCGGCATTGCGGACAAGTTAACAGCCCATTCAGCAACCGATGGGGCCTAATTCTGCCTTCACGATGGCAAAGGGGACAGATGACAGCGTCATGATCAAAAGTGTGAGCATTCATTAGAACTTTCCACTGGCCCAAGAACTACTCAGTACGCTTGCCTGCTAAGGCAGAGAACCTTTCTATCAATCAATAGTCTTGCTTAGAATTTAGCTGACCGAATCACCCAGCTTACTGAATTCTAAGGAACCTGATTGCAATGCGATATCACTGTAACTTAATCAAGCTGTAACAGCCTATATGATCTAGACCCCCACCCCTAGGACTGAATACTTCTTGTCTCAGGAACGAGTTTAGTGCTTGTCGTCTACCTGGGAGATCAATCAAAATAAGGAATTAGAAGTACATAAAAGTTAAGCTTTATCTAATTTTTCTATTTACTTTCAATGCCTCCGACGCCCGAACCGGATGAGTTGGCTGAGCAATCTACGCCAGCCCCCTCTGCCTCTCATTTTGCCCATATTTTTAATCGCTTACAACCTGCGCCAGAAACGGTTGTGCTAATTCTGGCTATTCTGATTGGCGGCGGCACCGGAATGGGAGTCGTCACCTTTCACTATTTGATTGAGCTAATTCATAGCTTAATGCTAGAGGATTTGATGGGGGCGATCGCGCCTTGGGGAGCTTGGACGCTGGCTTGTGTCCCTATGCTAGGGGGTGTGATCGTGGGCTTTATGCGATGGCGCTGGCGGGACTTTGGCCCAGGGATTTCCTCTCTCATCGCCGCTACCCAAGGGAAACGAGAGCTATCTCCCATTAGACCCGTAACCAAGATGGTGGCTGCATCAGTGTCTTTGGGCACCGGAGCTTCCTTAGGCCCAGAAGGCCCAAGTGTAGAGATTGGTGCTAACTTTGGCATTTTGCTCGGTCAAATCTTGCAAGTCTCTCAAGAGCGACAGCGGCTTTTGCTCGGAGCAGGGGCAGCGGCAGGACTGGCCGCAGGATTCAATGCGCCGAT
Organism: Trichocoleus desertorum NBK24; assembly: GCF_030409055.1. Classification (GTDB taxonomy): domain Bacteria; phylum Cyanobacteriota; class Cyanobacteriia; order FACHB-46; family FACHB-46; genus Trichocoleus; species Trichocoleus desertorum_B. The sequence continues at coordinate 3,010,051 of NZ_CP116619.1, forward strand.
CGCAGGTGTATTCTTTGCCCTCGAAGTTGTCTTAGGCACTACCTTTGCCACTTCAGCCGTGAGTGTCGTGCTCTTAGCGGCGGTGGTCTCAGCTTTAATCGCGCAAATTGGCTTGGGGGCGCAACCTGCCTTTGCCTTGCCCGCCTATGACGTGCGTAGCCCTCTAGAGTTGCCGCTTTATCTCGGTTTAGGGCTATGCGCCAGTTTGGTCTCGGTGACTTATACCCAAACCATCAAGCTTGCTCAAGCCTTCTTTCGGGGTCAAATTCCAGGGTCAGTTTGGATGAACCGTATTCCCAATCCAGTTCATCCCGTCATCGGTGGAGCCTGTGTCGGGTTAGTCGCGCTTGCCTTGCCCCAAACCTTGGGCATCGGTTATGAAACCATTGAGGCTTTGCTCCGAGATGTAGAATTCTCGCTGCCTCTATTGCTGTTACTGCTGGGTTTCAAACTCGCTCTGACGGCTCTCAGTTTGGGCAGTGGTTTAGTGGGGGGTATATTCGCCCCGGCGATGTTTTTAGGGGCGGTGTTGGGCGCAAGTTATGGCAAAATTCTGGCTTTGATCCTGCCCACAGCCGCGATTAATATTGCTGCTCCGCCTGCTTATGCAATGGTCGGGATGGCCGCTGTTTTAGCAGGTAGCGTCCGAGCCCCACTCACAGCGATTTTGCTGCTGTTTGAACTGACGCGAGACTACCGAATTGTCTTGCCGTTGATGGCTGCTGTTGGCTTGAGTGTCTGGGTCATTGAGTCGCTCAAACCGATTTCGACTCAGGGCTTGGACTTGAAGCAAATGGGTGTCAACGTAGAACCCGATCAAAGTCAGGAAGCGCTAAAGCACTTAACCGTGGAAGATGCAATGCAACCCTCCCCGTTAATTTTGCCTGACTCTCTATCGGTTCTAGAAGCTAGTCACATCTTGCTGAACCAACATCTACATAGTGCTTTGCTAGTAGATACGGCAGGAGAACTGATGGGGATTGTGACGCTGCAAGACATCAATCGAGCACTAGCCGCTTTACGAGTGCCTGAAAACCTGCCGCCAAGCGCTTTACCAGTTCAATCGCTAGAAACTCAGCCCGTCAGTGAAATTTGTACGAGTGAGCTGTTATATGCCTACAAAGATGAATTAGTCACAGAAGCGATCGATCGCATGGCCGCGAGAGGTTTACGTCAATTGCCAGTGGTCGATCGAGAGCAACCTCATCAAATTCTAGGGCTGTTAGAACAGGAGAAAATTGCCCTCGCTTGCAGCTTAGCTACGACTCGCAAAGCTCTGCATCAACATCTAAAGACTGCTTTAGATCAAGACACTGAAAAGCTGGCTCTACCCACAGTAAAGCAGCCCGCTTAAATGGCAAAGCGAGCTGCTCAAAAATTAATTTCATCTCAGATTGATGGCTTAACTTGATGAATTGCCCTGGAGGTAATTCATTTGCTCCTGCTACTTTTTGCTTTTGGTCGTCCAAACACTAGTAAACATCATCAACATGCCCCCCACGAGGATAGCGATCGCTAGTGTGGCGGCAGATAAATTCATCCAATCAATATTTTCCATGGGAGGAATTTACACAGGAATTACTACTAGAAGCTTAATGTAAAAGTCAAGCAAGAGTGCCTTGATTAATTACTCTTGCGGGAACTCTAATCAGAGATTCTATCGACTCCAGCGATCCTAACCTCATTAGCAACAGAATTGCTTCTCAAGCTTCAGAATTGAGGAATCAAGAAACTTAAGAGGCCGCTTCTTGCTCTTGGATGTCAAGCTGACGCAGATGAATGTGTTTGCGGCCCAGAGAAATTTCAAATTCATCCCCTGGGTGGAGATCCATTTGCTTAGTGTAAGCAGAGCCAATCAGTAAATTTCCATTAGACTGAACGCTGATGCGGTAGCTAGCGCTGCGTCCACCCCGACCGTTCCCATTTTGCTTGCCGTCTAACTCAATTCCCTCTGCATCAATGAGGGCATTCAGAAATTTCATCATGTTGACACGCTCTACACCACTTTTTGTTTGGGTGTAGTAGCCACATGCTTTCGCTTTATCTTCTTTGCTAAGAGTCTCTAGCTCTTTTACTTTTTTGAGTAGAGCTTCACCTGTCAGAGGTTCAATTTTTTTCTTTTTAGTCATCAACTTGAATCTAAAAGAATTACCAAGAGGAGCAGATTACTTCTTGCTGCTGATGCCAAGACATAAAAATCTAAGCTGCGTATCAGCATGTAAAACTATACTACACTGCTAGAGCGAGGTTGTTTACACTATCTATTGATTTTAAGAAGTAATTTTTTTGATTGAGTACTTGTATTTCATATTTACGAAGTAAGGCTGATGTCTAAATTTAGTAGATAAGTCTTACAAGTGCAGATTAGATTGGTAAAAGGTACCATTTTACAGTTGATTCGGTCGGTCGTAACTGCAACTATTTAATACCTGCAATCAGATTGGTATACGAATTGATAATGCAGTGCCTAGTGAATAATTTAGGAATAGTCTAGGCTACCTCAGCCAAAAACTTAAAATTATTAAAGCAGAGCTTGCTTCGGTAGAGTTAACGTAAATTACTGCATCTTACTATTAAGAGTGACCTTTGAATTGAAGACCCGTTATCTCTTTTGATCAGGTTTTTGGAACCATGAAGCTAACAACCCGTGGTCATTACAGCGTCAAAGCTCTGTTAGATTTAAGCTTGCAACCGGGTTACGGTCCTACCTCCGTCAATGCGATCGCCCGTCGCCAAGATTTGCCTGCCCCTTATCTAGAAAAGCTATTGATTGAGATGCGTCGAGCGGGGTTGGTGAACTCACTCCGGGGGGCTCAAGGAGGCTACCAGCTAGCGCGATCGCCTGCCCAAATCTCTCTAGGGCAAATCTTGGAAGCGGTCGGTGAAACGGTTGAACCCTTGCCACGCTACGCCCCAGATGCAGAGCAAGCCGAAGATTGGGTGACATTTACCCTCTGGAATCGCTTACATCAAAAGTTGAGAGAGGCGCTATACAGTATTTCCTTAGAAGACCTTTACTATGATGCCCGAAGCTGGCAAGCATCTCAAGGAGAATCGACAAGTTTTGTCGTTTAGCTTGGTTTGAAAAAAAGAAGGAGCCAACCACTTTTCAGTTAGGTGTTGACTCCCATATCAGCTCTGTCAGCAAGCTAGGTAAAATTTAATACTAGCTACGCTTAGAAGCTGCACAAGTTTGATAGGGCTGCATCAGCAAGGTCTTTACTAAACTGGACTAAACTGGCTGCCTAAACTGGTTGTGATGGTTGTGAATTTGGCGGCTAACTTCTTCATAAGCTGCTCCGTTTACTGGCTCATTCACCTGCCTCTTGGCTGCACCGTTGATCTGCCTATTCACAGATTCATCGATTGGGTTTTCCTCTGACTCTTCCCCTGGATTGTTGTAAGAGCACTTAACTGTAATTTTCATGCTGCTTTGGGCTTTGCCATTGGCGATGTAGGGCACGCCTGCGTCTGCACTAAAATTAATGCCAAATTCTAGGGTGACTTCGTCAATGTTGCCAGCCCCAAAGTTTTTGAAGGCGTTTAGCGTATAAGCGGTGTAGCTGCGGAGGGTATTCTGCACCATCTGCATTGAGCTATGGGAACTCATAGATTTAGCGGCAGCACCAGGCCATCCCTTTTGTACCCTCTTCTGTTCACCTTCTTCGCTGTTTTCGGTGTATGAAGTGTCAGAAATCGGAGAATTCTCAACGTTTTCCTGAGCTTCGATGTAGATGATTGTGCCGTCGTCAGACTGAATAGGAACGAGTTGATGGGAGGACATAGTAATTAAACTTCCTGCGAGAGTAGATGCATCTGTTGATTGTGCCTAAAAAAGCCAGGTACACTCCGATGGGCTACACCCCTTCTCGACCTTATTGGCATGACTTCAGGAGTATCTTTTTTTAGCTCTTTCTTCGCAGCTTTAGAATCATTCACCGCACCATCTACGATCGCCCTTTTAGTGTTAGCGATCGCGGCTTTGATTGATTACATCATCGGAGATCCTTGGGGCTGGCCTCATCCAGTGCGAGTCATGGGCTGGGCGATCGCTTGTTACCAAAAAATAGTATTTCGTTACCTCAAGTCACCCCTGGGGGAGCGAGTAGCAGGAGTGATTTTGGGGCTTGGTCTAGTTGCTGGTAGCGGCTGGGTTGGTTGGGCGATCGCGGCAGGTACCACTTGGATTCATGCAGGGCTAGGAGTCGCCGTTCAAAGCATTCTGTTGGCCTCTTGTTTTGCGGGGCGGAGTTTGAGATCTGCGGCTGAAGATGTGATGCAGCCTTTATCCAACGGAGATTTGGTTCAGGCACGCACTCAACTGAGCTTTTATGTAGGACGAGACACGGAAAATTTATCAGAACTGGAAGTGTTACGAGCTGTACTAGAAACCGTCACAGAGAATGCCACAGATGGGGTGATGGCTCCCCTGTTTTACGCCTTACTGGGTGCCGCTTTACCTGGAGTCGGAGTAGTGCCCTTAGCGATCGCCTATAAAGCTGCCAGCACCTTAGACTCAATGGTGGGCTACAGAGAAGCACCCTACACTCACTTGGGTTGGTTTAGTGCCCAGATGGAAGATCGCTTGACTTGGCTCCCCTGCCGCCTAGTCGTGCTGACTCTGGCCTTGCTCTCCAGAAAACCAGGATATGTGTGGCGGATCTGCCGAAGAGACGCGATCGCCGATGCTAGCCCTAATTCTGGCTGGAGTGAGTGTGCCTATGCGGCAGTTTTGGGTGTGCAAGTGGGAGGCATCAATTGGTATCGCGGGGTTGCCAAACCCAAACCCTTGCTAGGAGAGCCAATCCACGCCACTACACCCGAACGAATTTACCAAGCCTTGCAACTGACCCGCATCAGCTTTTTGCTTTGGTTAGGATTGGGAATTTTTAGTTTAAGTCTGTGGTCTGGAATAGTTTTCTCTAGAGGCCAGTTGCCCTAAACTTTGCCTAAGCCGCTTAGCGTGTTTCTGGCGAATACAGCTCCTAGTAGAAACTTTATGGCCTCTGAAATCATAGAAATTCTCTCAGCCGAGGAATTGCGTCGGACTTTGACCCGACTGGCCTCTCAAATTGTCGAAAAAGCGAGTGATTTGCCTCAGCTGGTTTTACTAGGGATTCGCACCAGAGGTGTGCCCTTGGCTCACGCCTTAGCGCGACAAATCGAGGTTCTAGAGCAGGTAAAAGTGCCAGTAGGAGCTTTGGATATCACGTTTTATCGAGATGATTTAGATGAAATTGGGGTGCGTACCCCCGATAAAACTGATATTCCCTTTGATCTAGCTGGGAAAACAGTGGTTTTAGTAGATGACGTGATCTATAAGGGGCGCACGATTCGAGCGGCTCTGAATGCAGTGAATGATTATGGTAGACCTCCAGAAATTTGGCTAGCCGTTTTAGTCGATCGCGGCCATCGAGAGTTGCCGATTCACCCAGATTTCACTGGGAAAAAACTACCCACCGCGAAAGAAGAGAAAGTGAAAGTCTACCTGCAAGACTTGGATGGTCGAGATGGGGTAGAGCTGGTTCCTCGCAAGCCTGATAGTTGGGGTGGCTAATTCCCTGGATGGCTTGATTGCTGAACTCAATTGCTGAATAGCGGGATGTTGAATAGAGGGAAGTGTCTGGAGTGCTGCCATCCACGGTATTCTGATCAAGACTTCCCTTTTGCTTGCCCCATTGGTCCCTTGTGAACTGTGAACGCGCCCCTCACGTCCCCCACCGAAACCCAATCCCGCAAAGCAGATCACATCCGTATCTGTTTGGATGAAAATGTGCAATGCCATCAGGCAACAAATGGACTAGAGCGCTATCGCTTTACCCATTGCTGTTTGCCAGAGATTGACCGCAGCGAGATTAACCTCACGACTCAATTTCTGGGTAAACCACTGGCGGCTCCCTTGCTGATTTCCTCCATGACAGGCGGCACAGAGCTAGCCAAAACGATTAATTATCGCTTAGCCACCGTCGCGCAGCACTACAAAATCGCGATGGGGGTTGGTTCCCAGCGGGTTGCGGTGGAGAACCCAGAAGTTGCGCCGACTTTTAATGTGCGATCGCTCGCCCCCGATATTTTGCTATTCGCGAACCTGGGCGCGGTGCAACTGAACTACAGCTACGGTCTCGACCAATGTTTGCGGGTGATTGATTGGCTAGAAGCCGATGCTCTGATTCTGCACCTGAATCCGCTGCAAGAGTGTGTGCAGACCAAAGGCGACACTAACTTCCGAGGCTTACTTGCTAAAATTGCCACGCTTTGCCAGAAATTGCCCGTCCCCGTGATCGCCAAAGAAGTGGGCAATGGCATCTCGGCCACAATGGCGCAAAAGCTGATTGAGGCTGGAGTGCAAGCCATCGATGTGGCAGGTGCAGGCGGGACTTCCTGGGCCAAAGTGGAGAGTGAACGGGCTACAGATGCCAAACAACGACGTTTAGGGGCGACTTTTGCCGAGTGGGGTTTGCCCACCGCAGAATGCATCACCACCATCCGGGCGATCGCCCCTACCATTCCTCTGATCGCTTCCGGTGGTTTGCGCGATGGCTTAGAAGTGGCTAAAGCGATCGCCTTAGGTGCAGATTTGGCAGGTTTGGCCCAACCTTTTTTGCAGGCGGCTTGTGAGTCAGAAACAGCTTTGGCGGAACTGGCCGAGGTGCTGATTGCCGAGATCGAAACGGTGCTTTTCTGTACAGGCAACCCCACTATCGAAGCGCTCAGGCGATCGCAAGCTTTGGAATTAAAGGCGTAACTCACCTTTCAACCTGAGTTTGGGCATGCTGAAAGAGCGGCGGCTTCCTGAGAGAGCAATTAGCATAGAGGAATGTTTTAGGCACCTAGCTAAAGCTTGACTGAGTTGATTTCTTCTTAAAGAATGATGCTTGCCGAGGCGCTATTCACTTTTGCCAGGAATTCTCTCAATGCGTGACTTTCTCAAATACACCTTCGCTAGTTTGGCAGGACTCATCCTCTTTTGCAGCTTGGGAGTAGGGGGACTCATTTTTCTGTTCATTGCTGCTGCGTCGGTTGACTCTGGCCCTCAGGTGAGAAACAAGTCCGTTCTGACATTTGATTTATCTCTTAACATTACAGATTCCAAGCCCGCCACGAGTACCAGTCAGGCGATTAGTGAAGCGCTCTCGAATGACAGTACTGAGTCCATTTCCTTACAGACCGTCCTGCAAACGATTGATCGAGCCGCTAAAGATGATCGCGTCATCGCGCTTTATTTGTATAGCAATGGCAATTCCAGCAGTAGTTCCGGTTTAGCGACTTTAAAAGAAGTACGGGAAGCACTAGAGCGGTTTCGGGCTAAGGGCAAAAAGATCATTGCCTATGACACAGAGTGGAGTGAGCGAGAGTACTATCTAAGCTCGATCGCGAATACCATAGCGCTCAACCCGTTCGGCTCGATGGAACTAAATGGTTTTAGTTCTCAGCCCACTTTTTACACCGGAGCCTTGCAAAAATATGGCATTGGTGTTCAGGTCACGAGAGTTGGCAAATACAAGTCGGCGGTAGAACCCTTTCTCCTCACTAAACAAAGCCCTGCTAGCCGTGAACAAACAGCCAAACTACTAGGAGACTTGTGGAGCGAGTTTTCTGCCACCGTCAGCAAGGATCGCAAACTCAAGCCTCAGCAAATCCAAGCGATCGCGGATAGCCAAGGCATTTTGCTCGCCGAGGAAGCCTTACAGCGACGCTTAGTCGATAAAGTTGCTTACTTCGACGAAGTAGTAGCTGACCTGAAGCAAATGACAGACAGCGACGAAGACGATCGCTCCTTTCGCCAGATTAGCTTGCCGACCTATGCCAGAACCGTCGAGGACACCAAGAAAGCTTCTAGCAACCAAGTGGCAGTGGTTTATGCCGAAGGCGACATTGTAGAAGGCATTGGTGGCCCTAGCTCAGTCGGAGGCGATCGCTTAGCCAGACAACTGCGAGAACTGCGGCTCAATGATGATGTCAAAGCAGTAGTGCTGCGGGTCAATAGCCCCGGTGGGAGTGTCACCGCTTCCGAAGTAATTCAGCGAGAAGTAGTGCTGATCAAGAAAGCCAAACCCATCGTGGTTTCGATGGGAGATGTTGCAGCGTCGGGTGGTTACTGGATCTCTACCTATGCCGATCAAATCTTCGCTGAACCCAACACCATCACTGGCTCGATTGGGGTGTTTGGTCTGCTGCCTAACGTGCAAAAATTAGCGAACACTCAAGGCATTACTTGGGATGTCGTCAAGACTGCCCGCTTTGCCGATAGTGAAGGCATTACGCGCCCTAGAACCCCTCAAGAATTAGCCGTACATCAGCGCGTCGTCGATCGAATCTATGATCGCTTTATCACCAAAGTTGCCGAATCTCGCAAACTGCCCAAACAAAAAGTAGCAACCCTAGCCCAAGGACGAGTGTGGTCAGGCACATCCGCCAAACAACTCGGCTTAGTCGATGCGATCGGGGGTCTCAATGCTGCTGTCGAAGATGCCGCCAAGCGAGCCAAATTGGGCGATGACTGGAAACTAGAGGAATATCCTAAAACCCGTACCTTCGAAGAACGAATTCTCAAGAAACTGGTAGGTGATCCAGCAGCCCAAGCTGGCGAAAAAGCGATTGAAAAAACCGATCCCTTCACCGCCGAATTTCTCAAGATGCAACAAGACCTGTCCACCTTAAAAGCCTTCAACGACCCCCTCGGCGTTTATGTCCGTCTACCCATCAACTTCCGCATCGAATAAACCTCAGCCAAAAATTACCAATCTTCCGACCAGCTATCATCGCTTTGAGCGTTGCCGCCCCCATCCCTTGGAGCCGCAGAAGCACCCTGCATAGAGTTGCTCAAACCCCAGAGTAGCTGCACCAAAGCCATGCCAACCACACCCAGACCCACACTAAAAGCCAGCACAATCCCAAACGGAATCTCCACTGACTTAAACAGCAGAAACTCAAAAGAAACAGGCGCAAAATTCTGCACCGAAATAATGGCGATCGCCATCACCCAGGCAGTGAGGATTAGTGAGGTGAGGAGAGGAACCATTGTTAGAGGAGAGGGGTGAGGAGTGAGGGGAAGGATGAGGGAGGAAGAAGTGAAGAGCGAGAAATTAGAAGACCGAGGTGGTTTACTCAAGGCAGCCAAGGCAGCAAAGTTACCTCTGGAGGGGGTCTGGGGGACGCAGCCGTCCCTCAGCGGGGGTTTGGGGGCGAGTGCCCCCAAGCATTTAACCTAAACACCCACAGGTTGAATCTGATGAATCACCCGATCCATATGCTGAGCAATTTGGGTTTCCTTCTCAGGAGAATTTGTCTCCATATAAACCCGCATCAACGGCTCAGTTCCAGAGGGACGTAGCAACACCCAGCTACCATCTTCTAGGTAAAGCTTAATGCCATCCTTGCGACCTACTTCCTTCACCTTAATCCCTGCCACTTCCGACGGTGGATTCTTAGTAAAAGATTCCAATACCGCTTCCTTGTGCGGGTTTTCTAAGTGCAAGTCGAGACGCTTGTTGTAAAGGGGACCACCTGCCTCGGCGATTACCTCAGTTACCAACTGGCTCAAAGGCTTACCTGCATAAGCGATCGCCTCCGCCACCAGCATGTCTGCCAAAACCCCATCTTTTTCAGGGATGTGGTCGATGATGCTAAGACCACCCGACTCCTCACCCCCGATCAAGACAGTGGTTTCCCGCATCTTCTGACCGACATATTTAAAGCCGACCGCCGTTTCGTGAATTTCCAAGCCATATTTAGCGGCAAAGTTATCCAGCAAATGAGTGGTGGCTACAGTCCGCACAATTGCCCCACTTTTGCCCTTGTTCTGCACTAAATGGCGAGCCAGCAATAGCAGCACCGTGTTGGGCGTCAAGACATTGCCTTGCTCATCCACAATGCCAAAGCGATCGCTATCTCCATCCGTCGCTAAGCCCAGATCCGCGTGATCGCGCTTTACGGCTGCCACCAATTCTTCTAGCTGCTCACCCTTTGGCTCAGGCATGCCCCCACCAAACAGCACATCTCTGTAAGTGTGGAACGCTTCTATTTCGCAGCCACAGTGCATCAGCACTTCATCTAAGTAACCCCGTGACGTGGAGTAGAGCGCGTCATACTTAACTTTGAGCTTAGCGCTGCGAATCCGCTCGACATCTAAAAGCGTGTAGATGAACTGTAAATACTCTGGCTTCGGGTCAAAGGTAGAAATGCGATCGCCGTTTTTAGTCGATGCAGGGGCATCACTCGCGCCTTCAATATTGGCGACAATCGTATCTGTAATTTCGGTCGTTGCAGGACCCGCATAGTCAGGAATGTACTTAATCCCGCAGTAGGGAGCAGGATTGTGACTCGCCGTGAACATGAGCGCTCCGGCTGAGTTTAGGTGACGAGCATTATAGGCAATGACAGGCGTTGGGCAGTCCCGGTCCACAACTTTGACAGTCCAACCTAACTCTGCCAACACTTCAGCAGCCGTTTGCGCAAACTGATCTGCTAGGAAGCGAGTGTCATAGCCAATTAAAACGGGTCGATCTTGAGAATAAGCGGTTTTGAGATAGCTGGCGATCGCGCGTGTTACCCGCCGCACATTAGCAAAGGTAAAGTCGTCAGCAATGATCCCTCGCCATCCATCCGTACCAAACTTAATCGCTTTCGAATTGCTGCCTGCACTCATAGTTGCCACTTTGCTTAATTCACCCTCAATAGTACAAGAACCTTTCGGTTCAGGGTGTAGCAATCTGCGCTAGCATTACCTGCTCCTATTGACAGACATAACTTGCGCTTGGGCGATTTTATGTAAGTAGAGTGAGGTGCTGTTGCTATAATTTATACCTTAAGGAAGGTGACTTTTTCTCATAAATAGTGCTTGTAAGGGCTGATTTCTGACTGTAGAGTGAATTGAGACCCCAGTTAACCTTAACTAAATTGAAGATTCTCAACAGCCTGTTTTACTTTTCAGCAAAAATACAGGATACTTGATGTCCAATAGAGTATTTCTCAGAAAGATCGTAAATATCTGCGTACTTCCTCCCGGAACCGCTAGTGCTGGATTACGCAGCCACCCATTTAGATAATCAAGTTTTGATTTCTAGCTTCAAAAACCCTGTTGATAATTGTGGATTTGGTAATGACTCATTCCCTGGCATCTACTGCGGCTAAAGAGCAACCGTCTATGGCATTGCCGTCTCAGCTGCAACGGATTGCAGCACCAAGTCCAGGTTCCAGGGGAGCCGTGCCAGAATCCAAAGTTCATTCCTTAGCAGCCATTTGGGCCAGGAAATACGTCGTTGCCGTCAGTTCTAAAGAAACGACAGAGCAACTGAAAACGAGTGACAACCTGGCGGCGATCAATTCCAAAGAGGGGCGAACTCTCACTGCCAGCAAACTATTGAAGCAGTTGACTTTAGCCAGTGCTCAGGCTTGGTCCACCACAGAAACGTTGCTCTCCGAAGAAATGGAGCGCCACGATATTGACCCCAGCTTGATCGACCCCTGGCAAATCGCGGCAGATGCTCACAACTTGTTCAAAAAGTCATTAGATGCTTACGCTGAGCGCATCACTCCCCGGCGGTTATCAGTGGTAGTGGGAAATGACTTTGGCCGAGTGCGTCGCAAATATACAGCTCAAGATCCACGCGCCATCGGTTTTGTCAGCATGCAGTTTCACTACACTGGCAAAATGTTGCTAGAAAAGCTGCCGCCAACAGAGCGATCGCTGCTAGAGCCTTACTTCAAGGTCATGGATGACCACATGTACATGCCCCTGCGGGACGCTTACAAAGCAGCGGCAGAGCATGACCTCGACTCCCCCGTCTTGGCAGCAGTGCAGGCTCTATTGCCTGTGAGCACCAAAATTGCTCATGCGGTTTGCAACCAAGTTGGGCGATCGAATCCGGGTTATGAAAGCTATAGCGGTTTGCTCAACTCAGCATCCGTTCGAGTTTCTAGCATCCGCGATGTAGAAATGTTCCAGGTATACCTCTGCCTGTGCATTTTGGAAGACAGCATTCGCTCAGTGCAGCAAGAACTCTTCCCGCTTTGTGTCATGCTCTACCCCCGCTTGAACGTGAGCTGGAAGCTGGTGCAAGACATGCTGCAAACGTTGGGCTGGGAAATGCACGATCGCCTAGCCCCAGACCAACTAGCCCTCTTCCTACCTTATCTACGCACCTTAACTGAGATGTTCTCGGTTGAAGTATTTCAGAACTAAGGTTCTAAACAATTCTGAGCTGAGCAAAGAACTTCTACCGTCTTAATCGCGGCATCTGGTGCAAACTCTTGAGTCTCGTTGTATTCCTGAGCGGGTGAAGAGTAGATGCCTGCAAACCCAGCTTTATCTTGGGTCTGAGGGCGGAAATGAATCCTGTCAGCGGGTTGTTGGGCGAACTTTACGTACTCTCTCGATTCGTTGGCCATATGGTAAGACAGCGCTGCCTGACCATAAATGGTTTCAGCCTGTTTGAGTGGCATGCCAGGGCCAACGCCCTCAGCCGTTTGAAACTGAGGATTATCTGTGACTAAAATCTCAAACTTATCTGTATCCGCTAGTTGGGTATTTGCTGGATAAAGGATGTAAAACAGGGCTTTTCCCCCTTGCTGCACCGCGATCGCATCAAGGTCAACCATGTAGGGTGACTCAACTTTGAACGACGTTTCTGGCCCCAATGCTTGCTTTACTCCTCCTAGCGTCATGCCAAATTGAGCCGCCCCAATGCCTTTTGCAGAAATCGTTTGGGCTGAGGTAGGCGGCTGAGTCGGGGTAGGGCGATCGCTGGGGCTAGATGTAGCTGTAGCACTGGGACTAGCAGCAACACTTGCCGAGGGACTAGATGATGTTTGTGGAGGGACTGAATTGCAACCTAGCAGGGGCAACAAAATACCAAGCCAGAGAACGTAAAGCTTCGCCGGAAAATGTTTCACAGGGCAATTAATATTCTAAGAACAGCATGTCGAAAGTTTCTGGCTGACCGGAGGCAGTCGGGGAGAGAGGTCGGGCCTCTGGAACTATCCCTGACCGCATTTGCTGCAAAGTTGTTTCTAACGCCGCAATTTGTTGATCCAGTTGGGTCATTCGCTGATTGATTTGCTGACTGCGTTGCTCAATTTTTTGCTGTTCCTCTTGCAGCCGTTTTCGCTCTACTACCAGCTTATAGACATCCAGATAGACCGTCGCTTCAGTTTGCTGACGGGGCATTGTGCTGATCTTTGGGGTAATACTGGGGCGGATGGGTCTTGGCGGCATCTTCAAATTCCCTAAATTCCCTGGCTTTTTGCTGCTAGTGTTCCCAAAACTTGGGGTTGTCTTGGTACTCCAGCCCATGTTCTAGCCATTACCGCGCATTCCTACTGGCTTGTTGCCACAATAAAGATCGAAGCTTATGCAGTTTTGTCAGTAGTTTTTTAGAAATTCCATGATGCCCCCCGCTTCTAATACCTCAGCCGTGCCCCGCTCTGATCTCACTGCCTTGACCTGGAACTGGCAGGGATTTCCGATTTCCTACCATACCCAAGGCGATCGCGGCCCTGCCGTGGTTCTGGTACATGGCTTTGGCGCCTCCTGGGGACACTGGCGCAAGAATATTCCTGCTCTAGCCACCACCTGTCGCGTCTACGCCCTAGACTTAATTGGCTTTGGCGCTTCGGCGAAACCGAAACCTGGCCCCTTGGAGCCTGGGGAGCAAATCGAGTACACGATGGAAACCTGGGGCCAACAAGTCGCCGATTTCTGCCAAGAAGTTGTGGGTGGCCCTGCTTTCCTGGTCGGGAACTCGATTGGTTGCATTGTGGCGATGCAAGCAGCGGTGGATCGACCCACGATCGCTTTAGGAGTCGCTTTACTCAACTGTTCCTTACGTCTGCTGCACGATTGCAAGCGGTTGGAATTGCCTTGGCATCGGCGAGTGGGTGCCCCAGTGCTCCAGCGTCTACTGGGTGTGAGCTGGATTGGACAGTTCTTTTTTAGCCGCCTCGCCCAACGGAAAGTGGTGCGAAAAATTTTGTTACAAGCGTATCGAGACCCAGCCGCAGTTTCGGATGAACTAGTGGATTTATTGATGGCTCCCACCGTAGATACAGGAGCGGCGGCAGTCTTCTTGGCCTTTACTCGCTACTCTCAAGGGCCATTGCCAGAGGACTTACTACCCGTCTTACCGTGTCCTGCCATTATTCTCTGGGGTACCGAAGATCCTTGGGAGCCGATCGCTTTGGGTCAGGAGTTTGCCAAGTTTCCTCAGGTAGAGCAGTTTATCCCCCTCGAAGGGTTGGGACACTGCCCGCAAGATGAAGCCCCAGAGCGAGTGAATCCGATCTTGCAGGAGTGGATTTTGGCAAAAGCGACGACTCACTCAGCGGAAGCTGTTTCTTAGCGGCTGTTTTGGCGGAGCCAGTCTTTGCCGATTTGAATGGTGACATCCGATTGTATAGCCCCTGTACTTTCAATTCGGACTTCACCCACGCCTAAGACTTGTCGTAAGGCTTCAGCGCTTTCTGCATCTCCTTGTTGCGCCACAATCCGAGTCACATTCAAAGGCTCACTCCAAGGGTTATTGACTGAAACATTGGAGTAGCCCGCTTCGGTGAGCGCATTCATCAGTCCTTCGGTAGCGGCAGACTCACGAGTGCTGTCTTGAATGGCCACGCGAAGATAAGCAGGATTTGTGGGTAGAGCGCTGCCTCCACCGAGATTAAAGTGCTGCGCCATGATGGATTGAATGCGATCGTGGTCAGGAATCCAATAACTCGCTTCGTATTCACCCGGACCACTAAAGTCTCCCGGAACCATCAACATTTGCACATTAGAGCGGTTTGTCTGCGTAGCAAATCCGACCAAAGCCACGAGTTCCTCAACGCTCAGATTGGTGTCGAGATGCGATTGAATCACAGACAGAATTTTGGGAACACGAGCCAGGGTGGTGGGGTTGAGAGCTTGCTCCATCAAGGCCCGCATCAGCATTTGTTGGCGTTGAATGCGGCCAATATCGCCATTCTCGTCGTAGCGGAATCGCAGAAATTGCAGAGCTTGGTTGCCATTTAAGTGATGTTTGCCAGCTTTGAGATTGATGTAGAGGTGCTGGCTGTCATCTTGGTACTTCATGTCATTGGGGATGTAGACCGTGACCCCACCCAAAGCATCGATTAGTTTTTCAATGCCTTGAACGTTGACGCGGACATAGCGATCGATGCCCACCCCATCTAGTAGCTCACTAGTCGCTTTGGCGCTGAGGGCGGGGCCTCCGTAGTAGTTCGCTTCATTGATTTTCGTCACCCCGTAGCCTTCTACATAGGCGCGGGTGTCACGGGGAATAGATAGTACTGCCAGCTTTTTGGTATCTGGGTCAAACCGAATCAACAGCATGGTGTCGGTTAGACCTTCAAAAGAGTTGAGGGTCGCGTGATAACCCAAGTCACGGGCGTTAGCAGGCGGGTTGGCAACATCCGTCGAGAGCACCTTTGCACCTAACAGCAGAATGCTAACGGGACGTGTGAGCTGGGGTAAGCGGAAGTTAGGATTACTGGAAATGCTTTCGCCTTGACCAAACACAGCCGCTTCTTCTGGGCTGAGCTTGCTCTGCATTAAAGGTGTGGTTGCCAGAGACACAGCCAGCAAAGCTCCAGCCGTTGCCGATAACATCGCAACCCCAGTGAGGCTAAACAATAGCCAAATTAGACGAGTATTACTGGATTTCTTAGGTTTCTTGGACACGGGTTGAGCAGAACGTTTCGGCAGCGATCGCTGGTAAGGAATCTTTTGGGTTGACACTGGCTTCCTCAACACACACTAAGGCAAAGATAACTGAAGCTACTGGAGTTACTGGGAAACCTCTGCACCCGATTCCGTTCCCACCTGGCTGGCACCGAGATAGGTCAGCCAATCTAGAGTTGGCAGGCCAAGAGTTTCCTAGCCTCTGTCCAGTTCACAGCAGCATGTTAACAGTATTCCCTGGATTCTGCGCCAAAACTGGAAAGCCGATGCCCCCTCTTCAGATCTAGCAAAGAGAATTCCTCTTCGCGTTCAAACATAAGAGAGATTTGCAGCGTCTCTGAAGATAGATTCCTACCTACGGCAGGCGATCGCTCAGATGACTGACTCCAGGTAAACGCAAGGGTTTACGCTGCCACAAACGCACCATCAACCAGATATTGACCAAAAAATAGCCAGAGGTGAGCAAGCTGCTCATCAATAGCAAAGGGAGAGTGAGAGATTCTGAAGTTTGCGCTCCAGTGCCTAATAAGATATACCCAAATAGCCATCCTAGAGCGAGGGTTACGACCAATCGGCTAAGCGCTTTTCTGGGGCGACCCCCTTCATTGCGGTACAGGGTCCAGATAGCAGGGAAGAAACCAACCACTGGGATCAGGTAGAAAAATATCTGTAATCGTTTCAGGTCTGGGTTTTCTAAGGGGTCAATGTCTCTCATGCTTACCAACCCCAAGTCCCGGATGCACCCTTGAAAGGCCCCACAATATCGGAGGTGATCCAACCGCCGTAAAAGTTTCCTGGTTGGGGCTGGACTAGCTCACCATTGACGTAGCAGGCTTCCATCAGGTGGGGGTAAAACGCTACATAGTCCTTAATTGACTCAAAAGCAGGGGTTGGGTCTGGGTAAAACCAAGCCGCATTGGGAGCTTGGCGATCGCCTACTGCCACGGTGTAGTAGCCTGCCCGCCCTTTCCATTCGCACCACGAAGTTTGGGCCAAGGGGATGAGATAGTCGGACTGAATATCAGCGGGGGGCAGATAATAAACAGGGGGATGGCTGGTTTCTAGAACTCGCTTGGCTTGATGGGTATCTGCAATGATGACTCCATTGAAGACTACCTGGATATGTTTGGGTGAGTCTTCTAGACGGGGGGGACGAGGGTAGTCCCAGACTGATTCTTGTCCTGGGCCAGGGATAAGGCGCTCACGGTTCACTAATAATCATCTCCTCAGAAAGACAACCTGCGCTAGCAAAATTTGTATGGTTTAAGCAGTGAAGTGCGATCGCGAAGCTCTAGAACGCGAAGCCCTAGAAACAGACGATCACTGGTTCTCCAGACAAACCCAGCTCATACAGGCCAAGGCAATCTTTTCTCCTAGGCTAACAACTGTGGAAAAATTCCACTTGCTAACTCAGTTCCCAACTGAAGATGGGGAATACTGCCTACCATAGGTACTCTTCCAATTTTTCCAGTTGCATTCATGACTTCTCTGCAAGGCATCTACTGCAAGCCCTGTCAATTCTACTTCTGCTCCTAAGAGGTTTTAACAGATGCTGAGCGAACTTCTTTTCAGCGTTAACCTTTTGCTAGTAGGTTGCAACTTCGGCCTCGCCTTGCTGTTAGTCCGCAAGGTAAAACGCACGTCGCGTTTCTCTACGGATACACCCTGGTCTGCTCCACCACCGGGAATCTTGGCAACTGAATTAGGCATGCAAACGGCTGAGCTAGAGGCACGACTTGCAGCCCAAGCCGCGATCGCCAAACGAGAGCAGTATCTAGCCGCTTTGGTTGAAGTTCAGCAGCAACTCTTGGTTTGTAGTGGGGGCTGGCATGACTACACTCAAATTCTGCAAATCTTGGGCCACGTTTCAGGAGCTAGCCGAGTTTATATATTTGAAAATCACTACGCCAATGGTTGTGCAGACAGCACCCAACTGTTGATGAGCCAGCGAGCTGAGTGGTGTGCCGCCGGAATTCAACCAGAAATTGATAATCCAGATTTACAAAATCTTTCCTACGCCGACTTTTTCCCTCGTTGGGCGCAGAAGTTGGCCCAAGGCGAGATTGTAGCTGGCATCGTGGCCGATTTTCCTGAATCTGAACAAGTGATTCTGGAGCCTCAAGGGATTTTGTCAATTCTGGTTTTGCCCTTTATTGCTAATACGCGATTTTGTGGCTTTATTGGTTTTGACAACTGTGTCGAAGCGCGAGCCTGGGAAACCTCAGAGATTGATTTGTTGCGGGCCGCCGCCGCCGCGATCGCGCTTGCCCAAGAACGCCATCAAGCAGAGATGAGTTTGCAACAGCAGTTTCAGCGAACTCTTTTGCTGAAGAAAATCACCGAAGAAATTCGCCAAAGTTTGGATGCGTCGCAGGTTTTTCAGACGGCAGTGGCCCAAATTGGTCAAGTTTTTAGGGTGAATCGTTGCGTTATTCGTACCTATTCGACCGCGCCCACTCCTTGCATTAGCTTGGTGGCCCAATATGCTGAACCGAGCTTTGACTTAGTCAACCGGGCTGAAGTCATGGACATTTCGGCAGTGAATAATGCCTTGGTGTCAAATATCTTGATGGCAGATCGAGCGATCGCCTATACCAATGTCTATGCCGATCCACTGTTAGAACCCTATCACTTCATCTTTGATGCCTTAGACCTTAAATCTTTATTGACGGTTCGTACTTCCTACCAAGGAGAACCGAATGGCGTGATCAGCTTGTATCAGTGCGACCAATGCCGCACCTGGACTCCTGACGAATTGGAACTCCTAGAGTCAGTGGCAGTTCAGGTAGGCATTGCCCTGGCTCAAGCCCATTTATTAGAGCAGGAACAGCATCAACGCCAAAAGCTGACTGAGCAGAACGAAGCCTTAGAACAGGCAAGGCGAACTGCTGAAAGTGCCAACCAAACCAAGAGCGAATTCTTAGCAACCGTCAGTCACGAAATCCGCACGCCGATGAATGCGGTAATTGGCATGACCGGGCTTTTGCTCGATACGGGGCTGGGCGCTCAACAGCGAGATTTTGTAGAGACAATTCGCAATAGCGGAGAAGCGCTCTTAACCATCATCAATGACATTTTAGACTTCTCCAAAATCGAATCTGGCAAGCTAGAGCTAGAGCAACAACCCTTTCATCTTTGTACCTGCATTGAGGGGGTGCTAGATTTGCTGTCCCCGAAAGCCGCAGAAAAAGGGCTACAAGTAGCTTATGTGATGGACCCGCAGGTTCCTGCCGAAATTGTCGGTGATATCACTCGAATGCGGCAGATTCTAGTGAATTTGCTCGGCAATGCCATTAAATTCACGCCAGCAGGAGAAGTGGTCATTTCTGTAACGGCCCGCAAGTTATCCACCACCCATCCCTCCCAAAGTTCTACGACACCAAAATATGTAATTCGGATCGCGGTAAAAGATACGGGGATTGGGATTCCGGGCGATCGCCTGCACCGTCTGTTCCATCCCTTTAGCCAAATTGATGCCTCTACCAGTCGCCAGTATGGAGGGACGGGGTTAGGACTCGCCATCAGCCAACGTTTAAGCGAGATGATGGGAGGCCGCATTTGGGTGGAAAGCGAAGTGGGGGCAGGCTCTACCTTCTATTTCTCAATTTTGGCTGAGGCATCTGCGACCACTAGAGAAAATGGCTTCCCTATGCGATCGCCCCAGTTTGTTGGGAAACGTTTGCTGATCGTAGAAAGCAACGCCACTAATCGCCAAATTTTGGTGCAGCAAGCCCAAATGTGGGGAGTCACAGCTCAAGCTGTCAGTACCAGTCAAGAGGCTCTCCATCAGCTCCAACCAGGGTGCGCTTTCGATTTAGTGATTCTTGATCCACAAATTCCTGGCAGCAATGGTCTGACGCTCGCAGCGACGATCCGCCAACAACCGCACTGCCAAGCCTTGCCTCTGATTGTATTGATCGCTGTGGGCCAGTTAGAGGAGCAGACTCAACTACAAAATATCAAGGTGGCTGCATTTCTGCCTAAACCGATTAAGCAATCGCAGTTCTACGAACTATTGATGCAGATCTGGGGCACCGATTCAGGATTAGCTTCAGCGCCACTGCGAGTTACTGCGGCTAAAGCGGAAATACCTTGGCTGGCAACCCAGCATCCGTTACGGGTTCTGTTGGCAGAAGACAATGTGGTGAATCAAAAAGTCGCCCTACATCTGCTCCAACGCATGGGATATCGAGCGGATGTGGCGGGCAATGGCTTGGAAGTACTAGCGGCCTTAGATCGTCAAACTTACGATCTGGTTTTGATGGACATGCAGATGCCCGAAATGGATGGTTTAACTGCGACCCAAAAGATTTGCCGGGAACGCTCTGCGACTGAACGCCCTCACATTGTGGCGATGACTGCCAACGCTATGCAGGGCGATCGAGAAGTTTGTCTGCAAGTGGGTATGGATGACTATATCAGCAAGCCGATTCGCGTTGAAGAACTCATACGGGTGTTGCGGGAATGCCCGGTGAGCGTGGCGCAGAGCTGGCCTGGGGCTGGTGTAGCATCCTTAGAAAATGTAATTGATTTAGAGTCATTACAATCTCTGAAGCAGATGAATGCAGGTCAATCTGCCAATATGCTGCAAGAAACAATTGATAGTTATTTGGCGGAAGCCTCTGAGTTAGTACGAGCGATCGCCCTAGCCGTCGCCAATCGAGACGCAGCCCCTCTTCACCAAGCGGCCCGGACCTTGAAATCGATCAGTACTATCGTAGGGGCCATGTCTTTAGCTGAGCTTTGCCAAGAGCTAGAAGCCATTGGCGGTCAGGAAACACTGGAAGAAGCAGTGGTTTTGCTGCCACGCCTAGACCTGGAATATCGCCAAGTCAGAACTGCTTTGCAACAACTTAGAGACTGTTGATACATTCGGCATGATCATAGGCTGGGCTATTAACCTTGGTGCTGACGGGGTAAGCAGTCATCGTTTCTGCTGGATACGGCTGAAGCAAAGGTTGCAACGGCTCTAGCTGGCGTACGGCGGGATCGAGCCACAAGTCATAGCTGCTAGGTGGCAAAATCACTGGCATGCGATCGTGAATTGTGCTGAGTAATTCATTGGCTTGGGTCGTCAGAATCGTGCAGGAATCAATGCTTTCACCCTCTGGGCTTTGCCAATGCTCCCACAGCCCTGCGAAGGCGAACGGTTGTTGGTTTAGGAACCGAAAGTAAAAGGGTTGCTTTTTCCCCTCTAGACGCTGCCATTCGTAGAACCCATCAGCCACAATCAGGCAGCGCCTTTGCCGAAATGCAGACCTGAAGGCAGGTTTCTCCGCCACAGTTTCGGCGCGAGCATTAATCATCTTGGCTCCCATCTTCATGTCTTTGGCCCAACTGGGAATCAAGCCCCAACGGAGCTGTCGCATTTGCCGTTCTGTCCGGTCGGGTGCCTCTTCGGAGGTCTGGTTAGAGGCTGACTCTGTGGTAGCAAGCACCGCCGTCACTGGTTGGGTCGGAGCGATATTGTATCGGGGTGGCAAGTCGGGGACTACGGATAGCTGAAAGGTAGCCGCAAGGGTTGTGGCAGATTGGCTCTGAGTAAATCGTCCACACATGTCTAAATTCTTCGCCTCTCAAACCTGGGATAGCTTTTTTTAGCAATTAATTCTCTTACATTGAATGTAGAGCCAGGTCGCAGGAGGCTAGCTCTGTCTAGCGAAGAATCTTAGTTTTTCATAATACTCTTGCTAAAGTTTATTTTGTAGATTGGGCTTGACCACCGTGTCCAACGATAGGTTTCCACTGAAAACTCAATCTGACGCATCCGCATCTGTCCATCGGCCTACGCAAGCTCGTCGGCTTTTGAATTGGTGGCAATCGCTCAAGCCATTTCCTCGCTTCTTGGCGATCGCCCTAGCAGCACCGCTACTCGTGCTGAACGCTTGGGCGCTGTCGTTGATGTTCGCGTATTTCCATTCGCTAATTGTGATTTTGGTCGGCGCGTCTTTGATCGCGTTCCTCCTCAACTACCCAGTCGGTTGGCTAGAGCGGCATGGTGCACAACGGCAACAAGCAGCAATTTTGGTCTTTCTGTTAGCGCTGTCGGTCTTGCTAGCTTTAGGTGTGACCCTAGTGCCTTTGGTGTTCAGCCAAGCCCAACAATTGGTCAGCCGCTTACCGGAATGGATTGATTCAGGGCGACGGCAACTGCTGATGTTGAATGAGCGGGCGGAAACGTTGAACCTGCCTGTGAATTTCGATGCGTTGGTGGTGCAAATCAACGATCGCTTGAAGGGACAATTGCAGGCGATCGCAGGACAAGCGCTCAACTTGGCTGTGATTACCGTGACGAGTTTGCTGGATGGCTTGCTGACCATTGTGTTGTCGTTTTACTTGCTGCAACACAGCGATCGCCTCTGGTTTAGCTTAGTGGAGTGGCTACCCACCCCTGCTCGTCAGCCTTTTACCCAAACGCTGCGCCTCAGTTTTCAAAACTTCTTCATCGGGCAGTTAATTCTTGCCACCTGCATGGCTTCGGCCCTCATTCCTACGTTTTTGTGGCTCAAGGTGCCGTTTGGCTTGTTGTTCGGCCTCACCATTGGTTTCATGGCTTTGGTGCCTTTTGGTGGCACTGTAGGGATTGCTTTAGTGACGCTGTTGGTGACTTTGCAAAACGTGTGGTTGGGGCTGCGAGTTTTGCTAGCCTCGGTGATTGTGCAACAAATTTTGGAAAACTTGATTGCGCCTAGAATTTTAAGCAGTGTGACGGGGCTAAATCCAGTCTGGGTACTAATTTCGATTTTGGCTGGAGCTCGTGTGGGTGGGCTACTTGGTGTGATTGTGGCTGTTCCAACCGCAGTGGTGATCAAAACTGCTTTGATGGCCTTGCGATCGCCCAACTTAGCGCACGCAGTCACCCCCAACTTTGCAGCGGAAGGCTCTATCACCCCTCCTCGGACGATCGTAGAGACAGCACCGATTCACCCGCCCGAAGACGCAACGCCCCAAGAGTTGCCCAACTCCTAGGGATTGTTCAAGCTCGGATCTAGGTCTGGGGATTGGTGATTGAGCCCATAAACAGCAAGTTGCCCGTTTCGTTGTCTCGAATTGCGCCAAAGAAGGGGCGATCGGCTACGAATTTGAAGGGCGTTGGTGGAAATTGAGCCGAGGTGACGATCATTTCTACCGAAGTTGCCGCCGCTGCCTCAGTCCCCACTTCATTGACTTCCACAAATGTTTTATGGCGGACTTGATCGATCGCCAAGTTTCCTGCCCCCATCCCCGAAAAATCTGCGCGTCCCCCCTCAAAGGCCACACCCATGCCCAATGCCTTCAAAGCATTATTGAGATTGAGGTCGTACTCTAGCTTGAACTTGGGAACTTGAATCGAACCTGGCCGATTTTGGAACTTGTTCATCCACTGCTCCCAATTGGCTGCGGTCAAGTCTCGGTAAAAAGAAGACAAATTTGATTGAGATTTGGGCACAAACAGATACAGACTAAAGCGCCCTTCCCCGTAGGGCAAACTCACCGCTTGAAATTTGTCGGTTTCGTAGTAGTCATATTTTCCCGTCTGGGTCATCATGGGATGCTGTTTGCGCGTGCCATTCGCCAGCGTAAAGGGACGGGCTACCGTATCGGCTGCATCGAAGGCCTCGCTCCACTTGCCTTTGAAGTAGACCGCATTCAGCAGTAACAACGCCAAATTTGGTTGGACTCGATCCACAATTTGGTTAATCTTGCCACGGGTCTTCTCTTTGACCCAGCCGTTGATCTGGCTAACTGCCTGAGGTTTGGTGAAATCAAGTTCTGTGATCTGGGCTTTGTAAAACTGTTGGTTACGCTGCAAAAACTCCCGCTGGAGCCTTGCGCCTCTTCGAGTCCACAACGAGTTGGCGATCGCCACTTCCACGGCTGGATCTGCCTTTTGCAATCCTGAAATCAGAGCGGCATTGCTTTGATTCACATCTGCCAAGCTTAATCCTTGCAGTTCCAATGCTTTCGCCATCGCTTGCTGCGTTTCGCCTTTGGCTCCGTTGTAAGTCATGGCTAAGGCGATCGCGACGCTAGAGGGGGAGATGAAAACATTCTTGCCAGCGTCAGCTTTCAGGGCTTGGGCAAATAGCTTCAACCCAAAGCGGGTGTTGGCAGTCACGAGCTTGGGGTTAATCGCGCCTGGTGACATTGCAGTTTTAGGGCTGGGGCGTGCTGGGGCTGAGGATTGGGGCCGCGCCATTGCTGTCTCTGTGGTCGCAAACTGCCAACTCCCTAGCAAACCAAAAAGTAATAAGGTACTAGCGCTGAGCGTACCAACCCGTTGCAATGACCGTAATTTCATGGGGCAGTAGGGTTTAGGGATGAGAAACTTTCCTCTCCTAGATTAGTCAGGTCAGGATTAAAGCAGAGGGTAGTTACCTTTTTCGCAACATCTATTACATGGAGTTACATGGAGTCTTAACGCGCTGGAACCGTCCACCAGGCTAGAGCATAGGGTTGAGTCGCTTGATTGACCTGTTGGCGATACAGAACCCGAATTTTATATCGACCCGTGGTGGGAACTGGGTGAAAAATGTGCTCAACACTATCAACTTCACTGACCGAAGCCCAAATGCTGTCGGCTGGATCATCATCCTCAGCCCGCATCAAATAGAGATCTAGATTATTCAAGCCGCGATCGCGAAAGCTCTCGTTGATGTCATACTCACCATTGCGGTTTTGATCCTGCAACTCTACGAAGCGATTCCAGGCTAAGGTCACAGATACAAAGCTACCTTGCTGTAAGGGCTGCGCTAGCACATAGTCCTGAAAGGAACCCTTGGGCGAGTCGGTCGCTACGCTTCGGTAATCCCAGCCGATGGGCGGTACTGGTGCTGTCGGGTTCCATTGCCCTGGTTGAAATTGTTGGTAAGCCCGGAATGTATTGAGTTGTCCTGTTCCCATCTGACGGTTGAGAGGAATGGTGCGATCGCGGTAGGCATCCGATGTAAACCAGTCTTGCTGGTTTCGGTCAAAAATTGTGCGGCTCATACCCAGAGACCAACCATCCCCTCGGTCTTGAACTTTATCTGCCGAGTTGAGCAAAACCGCTTTCATGACTTCATGCCGCCGAGCGTCCAATCCCCACGGATTGCTGCTGCGTCGCATGGCGTTATCCCCAAACTCTTGTAGTAAGGCCACACTGGCTGTGGCATGGGGAGCTGCAAAACTCGTACCCGTCACTCTGGTGGTTTTGCCATCTGGGTTGAGCGCCACGATATTACTGCCAGGTGCCGCTAAGCTAATCGCGCGACGAGGCCCAACATTGCTCTCTAGGCCCAGCGATCGCCCCTCCGCTCCAGAAATTAGCTCGTCCCCTAAGTTGGCCGCATCTATCTGAGCAAAAGGCCCACTACTGGTTACACGGCGGGTAAAAGCCACATTGATCCCATTAAAGTTATCGGTGGGAATGGAAATGCCTCCTTTTCCCTGGTTGCCTGCTACCACATACAAAACATCATGAACCCGAGTAGACCAGTCTAGACAGAGAGTTAGAAGTGCATTCCCATCGAGTCGGGCTCTAGGTCTAGGATCCTGCCGAAGCGACTCACCAAAGCTGAAATTAATCGCTCGGATATCTCCCCCATTTTGCTGCGCAATGTGCTGAGCTGACAAACACTCTTCCGCCTGACCATTGCGATTCAGTAAACCAACAGCAGACGAATACAGTCGCGCTTGGGGGGCTATGCCTCGCATCGCGGGATCGGCACTGACCATAATGCTCGCCACGTTTTGGGCATGGCTATCAACGTGGGCATTGCCTTTAGCAGGACCATCGCGGAAGAATACTCGCAAGAGCGCGATCGCCCAGCTTTGAGAAACTGCCTTGTCCACCCCAAATTTGCCTGGACGACCAATTTCTACCTGTCCGATTGCAATCTTGTTGCCAGTGAGGTTGTAGGGGGGAGCTTGGAGCCGATAAGCATCAATGCCTAACTCGCCCAGTGAGGGAGCAGTGCCTTGGAAGGAAGCAGGCAGAACGGTAATACTGAGTCCCCCCCATAGCCCTGCTAAGCTGTTCAACATCCAGGGCTGAGCCACGATCTCTCCTCCACGAAATCTTTACAAACTAAGGGGGATTTAGAAATCAAACGACAACCTTCTGATTACATATTTTTTTAAACATTTTGTTAAACTGGATACGACAGAGGACACGGGAGAAATTCGTTCACCATGACGCAGCTGCAATCCGAGAAACAGATAGTTATCGCTCCATCCATCCTATCAGCCGACTTTAGCCGTTTGGGAGACGAAATTCGCGCCGTAGATGCCGCAGGAGCAGACTGGATTCACGTAGATGTTATGGACGGTCGCTTTGTTCCTAACATTACGATTGGCCCGCTGATTGTAGAAGCGATTCGCCCCGTGACTCAAAAGCCTCTGGATGTCCACCTGATGATTGTGGAACCAGAAAAATATGTCGAAGGTTTTGCTAAAGCTGGAGCCGATATCATCTCTGTGCATTGCGAGCACAATGCTTCTCCTCACCTGCATCGTACCCTCTGTCAAATTAGAGAACTCGGAAAGAAAGCGGGTGTCGTACTCAATCCCTCTACCCCATTAGAGTTGATCGACTACGTCCTGGAAGTTTGCGACCTCATTTTGATTATGAGTGTCAACCCTGGTTTTGGTGGCCAAAGCTTCATTCCTGCGGTGCTCCCCAAGATTCGCAAGCTGCGTCAAATCTGTGATGAGCGGGGTCTCGACCCTTGGATTGAAGTAGATGGTGGCCTCAAAGCGAACAACACTTGGCAAGTCCTAGAAGCGGGTGCTAACGCGATCGTGGCTGGTTCTGCGGTTTTCAACGCACCCGATTATTCAACAGCGATCGAAGGGATTCGCAACAGCAAGCGTCCTGAGTTAGCAACTGTCTAATCTCACAGCTACCTAAAAATTTTGTTTAGATAATCAATGGCAAGCTACTAATTTCTAGTGGCTTGCTTTTTTATGGGCACTATCAAACAATTAAAAACCCAAAGGTAGTTAATTGTAGGTACCTTTGGGTTGAAAAATTTATCCAGTTTGAACTGTCTAATGAATGAGCCTAATTCAAGTGAAGGTGTTTTTTAAGTTAACCTTGGCTTGAATTACGCTGATTGCGAAAGCCAACTACTAGACTATTTGTTGCGGTTAGATAGCCATTTGGCGGCAACCAATCCAAACGCAGCACCCACCATAGGATTGCTAAAGAACTTAACGATGCCTGGTTGCTCAGCCAACACGTCGCGGAAGAGATCAGGATGATTGTGATAAGCAAAGCTTGCTAGCTTGGTCACATCATCCGCATTCATGCGGCTAGCGTGATGAGTAGACAGACCCAACTGCTGTTCCAAAGCGCGATCGCTCAACCCACGTTCTTTGAAGTGCTTGAAGAACTCACGAGCTACATCATCCCTTTCATTTGGCTTGATTTGGGCGATCGCTTTCTGTAACTCAGGCTCCATTTGAGCAGAGGAAATCTTCTCTGGATGGAAGGAACGACCAAATAAGTGACGACGCTCATCTTTAGAAGAACGTTGAGCAAAATCGTCAAAACTTTGATAGTTCTCCAAAGAGGAGTTGTCGTCGAGTTGCTCGGTACTGCCATGAGCCAAATCGTTCATGATTTGACGCTTATATTCTTCGCTGCTAGTCACAGTATTAATCTCCTATTTGTCACCAGAGTCTTTAAAGATGTCTGAAGTTGTAATCTGAAGTTGTAAAAAGCGATTTGATTCCCACTCCTTGAAGAAGTGGTAGCTCATTCTGTAGTCTACTGGTACTCAACTTGCTTAGAGCCAGAATCGTAGCGAGCGGTCAAAATTAATTGTTTGTCTGGGGCATACATCAAGACCGTTAAATCACGATTGGGTGCGCTCTGCCGGAATCCTTGTACCAAAGACTTGGCTAAGGGCCGCACTTCGTTAGGCTTGACTTGAGGGGAAATGACTACCCCTAGTTTGTTGTTGTCCCGTACATAGGCGTCTTGAATTAGGCCACGAGCTGTCTGTACAACCCAGTTACCATAATTGCCGCCTGCGGCTGTATTACCCCGTTCCAGTTGGCTATAGCCTGCTCGATTCTCAATTTGAGTTGGCTGGTTTACAGCTTGAGTGGTTGAGGATGGGCCACCACAAGCAGTCGTGATGGTAAGCACCAAAACCAAAGCTAAAGCCGTGAAAAATTTACGGCTGTGTTGAAGTAAATTCACGAAAGGTCTCCTCCCAAAATAACTAATGATTTGAACTGATTTGAACTACTGTGACTTCCTACTTCTTAGAAGCGCTTAGTAGTTTCTGAGCTTATTGTAGATATCAACTAAATTTGAGTCAGTTAAAAACAATATTTTTTGAAACGGCTGAGACCTTTAAAGTGAATATCGCTTGTTGTAATTAGTGGCAACTAACTCAAATACAGAAGACTTAAAAAATAGACATCTGGGTAGCTCGAAGGCTACCCATTGCTCAAGCTAGAACAAATGATGACTAGTCAACGGCTTTCTTGATATTGTCTTTGATATCTTCTTTGGCGTGCTGTGCTTGAGACTCAACTTGCTTAGCTTGTCCCTGGGCTTGATCCTTAGGATCTCCAGTTACATTACCCCAAGCTTCTTGAGCTTTTCCTTCGATGTTTTTGCCAGCAGCTTTAGCTCTATCTTCTGCACTCATTTTATGCGCTCCGTAATTCCAAAATTTCAGATTAAATTCTCAGGTTAATCAAGGTTTCCCTCTCACCTGATAAGTTCAAATGTAGCGACTACTACGGTTAAAACCATCTGTCAGAAGGTGCATTGCTGCTAAGGTGGGCTGCCTCTTTCGATTTAATCTCCAAGGGTTACTATCGCTAAACATTACTTTATGTAAGTGAGTAATCTAGATGATTGAATTTCAATAAATACAAGTAGAAAATGTAAAATTTATTACTAGGTTATACATCAAATCAAAAGTCGAGTGAGTTTAGGTTAGGCATCGTTTTTAGTTGTTTGCGAAATAAAACATTGACTCGTCGGTGTTGTCTGGTTTCTTCTACGACAAATGGGTTGAGTCGGAGTAGTAACCCGTTTTGCGATCGCATGGCGTATAAGTTATACAGCCTTTGGAAGCGTGATCTGGCTTTGTAATTTCTAGGATGGCGATCGCGCTCCTCGACGTGCTGTAGATGACCAAATGTACTACTTAAAATCGTTACACTATAGGAGTGTCTAGTCGGTTTCCACTCAGACAAAACGGTTAGTCGCGTTACTTGTTTGAGTAGCTGGACACCCAGGTTGAAGATTTAGTCGCTTTGGGCTGTTATTGAGTTGAGATTATGGCGCAATTCCAAATTCACGCTCCCTTTCAACCCACCGGGGATCAACCTAAGGCCATTCAACAACTTACCCAGAGCCTCCAGTCGGGTGAGCGGTTTCAAACGTTGCTAGGGGCCACAGGTACGGGCAAAACCTTTACAGTTGCCTCTGTGATTGAGAAGGTGGGCAAACCGACCCTGGTTTTGGCTCATAACAAAACCTTGGCTGCTCAGCTTTGCAATGAGTTGCGAGAGTTCTTCCCCAACAACGCGGTCGAATATTTCATCAGTTATTACGACTACTATCAACCGGAAGCTTATATTCCGGTGACCGATACTTATATTGAAAAGACAGCTTCGATCAACGAAGAAATTGATATGCTGCGGCACTCAGCCACGCGATCGCTGTTTGAGCGGCGCGATGTGATTGTGGTCGCTTCTATTAGCTGTATTTACGGCTTAGGCATTCCCTCCGAATATCTGAATGCAGCGGTGCCCCTGCGCGTGGGGATGGAAGCCAATCAGCGACAAATTCTGCGAGATTTAGCGTCTGTGCAGTATTCTCGCAACGACCTGGAAATGGGACGCGGTCGTTTCCGAGTCAAAGGGGACGTGCTGGAAATTGGCCCTGCTTACGAAGACCGTATTATTCGGGTGGAGTTCTTTGGCGACGAGATCGACGCGATTCGCTACATCGATCCCGTGACTGGCACAACGCTGCAAAGCATGGAAGGGGTGAATATCTACCCAGCTCGCCACTTTGTCACCCCCGAAGACCGTCTAGAGGAAGCCTGCAACGCGATTGAACAAGAGTTGCGCGATCGCCTGGAAATTTTAGAGCAAAACAACAAGCTGCTAGAAGCCCAACGCCTAGAGCAACGCACTCGCTATGACCTGGAATTGCTACGGGAGGTGGGCTACTGCAACGGCGTGGAAAACTACTCGCGCCATCTAGCCGGACGACAAGCGGGAGATCCACCCGAGTGCTTGATCGACTACTTCCCCGAAGATTGGCTTCTAGTCGTCGATGAATCCCACGTCACGGTGCCTCAGATTCGGGGCATGTATAACGGCGACCAGTCTCGCAAACAGGTGTTGATTGAGCATGGATTTCGTCTACCCAGTGCGGCTGACAACCGCCCCCTCAAGTCTGAGGAGTTTTGGGGCAAGGCAAAACAGTGCATTTTTGTCTCTGCTACGCCTGGAGACTGGGAACTAGGAATTTCTGCAGATCGAGTGGTAGAGCAGGTAATTCGACCGACAGCGGTGCTCGATCCCGAAATTTTCGTCCGTCCTACCACGGGCCAGATTGATGATTTGTTTGGCGAAATTCAGGAACGGGTGCAGCTTCAGGAACGGGTGTTGATTACGACACTGACGAAGCGCATGGCTGAAGACTTAACGGAGTACTTACAAGAGCGCCAAGTTCGGGTTCGTTACCTACACTCAGAAATTCACTCGATCGAACGGATTGAGATTCTGCAAGAGTTACGCGAAGGCACCTTTGATGTATTGATTGGGGTTAATTTGCTGCGCGAAGGGTTAGATCTGCCAGAAGTTTCGCTGGTGGCAATTTTAGATGCAGATAAAGAAGGTTTCTTACGGGCGGCGCGATCGCTGATTCAAACCATTGGTCGAGCAGCGCGTCATATCCGAGGCCAAGCCATTCTCTATGCAGATAATCTGACTGATAGCATGGCCAAGGCTATCAGCGAAACCGAGCGGCGGCGGGCTGTACAAATGGAGTACAACACCAAGCACGGCTTGACCCCACAGCCAATTATCAAAAAATCTAGCAATGCCATTTTGTCATTTTTGGAAGTGTCCCGCCGTTTAAATGCTCAAGAACTAGAGCAAGTGTATGAGCAAGCGAGTGATTTGCCGCTAGAGAACATTCCGCAGCTCATTAGTCAGCTAGAAGCTCAGATGAAGGAAGCAGCAAAAAAATTAGAGTTTGAAGAAGCGGCTAAGTATCGCGATCGCATCAAGCACCTGCGGGACAAGCTCTTAGGGCGTTAAGCGACTCCGTGAAATTCCCCAAACTTTGCTGCTATTTCATGAAGCTCTGATGATTCATGTAAATGTTTTTAATGAATCACTCTTAAGCTAGATGCGATAGACTGGCTTGAAAAAGTGACAATGTTGGAGCTTGACTGTTTTATAAAGATTTATGGCTTCTGCTACGAAAAAAGGCGAAAGCATTAAGCAGTTAATGAACCAGCTATTGATAAAAATGTCACTGGGGAGTTTAGTAGTGAAGCAAAATCACCGATTGCAGGCATATCGCTACGCTAATCGGGGCAGCATTTATCTATTTGCACCCATGTTGGACTTTAATATAATGGCCGAAGTCGGAGAGACTCCGCCATAAAGTATAGCGATCGCTCAGCAACACCGATTGTTGGCCAAGTTGGTGGCTTCATAACACCAACTATAACTATTTACTAAAACTTAATCGTTAGGCGAAATTCCTATTAGCACTGATGGAATTTTGCGCAGATTAATAACGGCCCGATTAAGCTGTTGACTAAAGTTGCCAAATCTTTAAACGACAAGCTTAACTCATAAAAGCTATTAAGAATATTGCGCTCAATCCTAGCCTAGAGTGCGGTACACATCGAGAACAAGGCAAGCTGCAACGGTGAGGTTTACTCTAGTTGCTCTATTGCAACAGTTAAGTGCTTCAAGGCCCTTTTGCCAGTGTTACGCAAGGCCACTTGATTCAGAAAGATACCTTACTCACTTCAACTCTGGACTCAGATGCCCTACTCTCCAATGTCCTCCTCTCAGACATTCCACGGTAGCAGCCCTATTCTTACCTCTAAGCCCCTCTCGCCCGAATTCACAGTTGCCATCCCCACATACAACGGTGAGCACCGCCTACCTGAGTTGTTGGAGCGTTTGCGATCGCAGGTGAATACAGAGCATTTCCGCTGGGAAATTCTTCTGGTTGACAATAACAGTACAGACCAGACTGCTGAGGTTATTCGCACCTTCCAAGCAGATTGGCCTGATCAGTATCCCATCCGGTACGTGTTCGAAGGTCGCCAAGGATCTGCTTATGCAAGGCAACGAGCAGTGCAAGAAGCAGAAAGCGAGCTGATTGGTTTTTTGGATGATGACAATCTTCCAGCCCAGGATTGGGTGGCAGCAGCCTATGCCTTTGCTCAAACTCACCCTAAGGCAGGAGCTTACGCGAGTCAAATTCACGGTGACTTCGAAGTCGAGCCTCCTCAAAACTTCCGAAGGATTGCTGGTTTTTTAGCGATTACTGAACGCGGTCCCCAGCCCTTACTGTACGATCCTGGCAAAAAGCTGTTGCCGCCCTCAGCAGGCTTGGTGGTGCGAAGAAGTGTTTGGAGCCGCTACGCGCCTCAGAATTTCACCTTAAAAGGGAGAGTCGGTGAGTCCCAGGGGCAAGCGATCGCTGTCAGCGAACCGGGTGAAGATCTAGAACTCCTCTTGCATATTCAGAATGCAGGCTGGGAAATTTGGTACAACCCAGACATGGAAATGCACCACAAAATTCCCCACTGGCGGTTTGAGCGAGATTATCTGCTAGCAATGTTTCGAGGAATTGGTCTGAGCCGCTACTACACGCGCATGCTGAGTGTCAGACCCTGGCAGCGTCCACTTGCAACGGTAGCCTATATCCTGAACGATATACGCAAAATCCTTCGGCACTGGCTGAGGTATAGAGCAGTTATCCCTCAAGATCTGGTAGCTACTTGCGAAATGGAGTTATTCCGCCACAGTTTGGTGAGTCCTTTTTACCACTGGAAGAAAACCCTGAGAAACTAAGAGGGCGTAAGTTCTAATTTCCCTATGCATGTAACGATCGCAATTCCGACCTACAACGGTGCCGATCGCCTGCCGCTGATTCTAGAGCGCTTGCGATCGCAAACTGCCGCTGAATCGATTCAGTGGGAGATCCTCATTGTTGACAATAACAGCACCGATGACACCGCCGCTGTGGTACAAAAGCATCAAGAAAATTGGCCTTACCCCTATCCTCTCAAATATTGCTTTGAACCTGAACAGGGTGCCGCTTTTGCACGACAGCGGGCCATTCGGGAAGCAGAGGGTGAGCTGGTTGGCTTTTTGGATGATGACAATCTACCAACCGCCGAGTGGCTTGCAGCTGCCTATGAGTTTGCTCAAACTCATCCCCAGGCAGGAGCTTACGGCGGGCAGATCTATGGCGATTATGAGGTAGAGCCCCCCGCTAATTTCGAGAAAATTCAGGCGTTTCTTGCCATTCGGCAACGAGGTTCAGAGCCAAATCTGTACGAACCAGAGCGCATCAGTTTGCCCCCAGCGGCTTCCCTCGTAGTAAGGCGACAAGCTTGGCTTGAGCATGTCCCTTTACGCCCTGCTTTGAGCGGTAAGGTTCGAGGCTGCATGGTTCAAGGGGATGATTATGAACCCCTGCTGTATCTCCACAAAGCGGGTTGGGAAATTTGGTACAACCCTGCCATGCAAACCTACCACCAAATTCCGCATTGGCGGCTAGAAAAGCCCTATTTAACTGAGCTAGCCAGAGGGTGTGGACTTGCGACCTGTGAGCTACGCCTGATCTTCACTGCTGATGAGCAGAAGCCTTGGATCATGACTAGAACCTTTCTAGGAAATTCCCGCAGGGCTGTCTTGCATTTACTCAAGTATCGCCAGCGTGTCAAAACAGATTTAATTGCTGCCTGTGAGCTGGAGTTTTTTATAGGTAGCTTACTCAGCCCCTTTTACTACCTCCGAAAAAAGGCTGCACCCGTACAGTCAACAAACCCACTTCCTAGCTCTAAGGTGGCGTAGTGCCCTTGTCTCTTGGATAGAGTCGCGGAAAGTGAAAATTTTTGTATGGCTAGGCTAACCAGTCATAGTCGGTATTGCCGATACACATCACTCGCGGCACGATGCAGCAATGAGTGCCGATACACTAAAGCGTCGAGATCATCAGCATAGCCACCTCCAATGACGCAAGCCACTGGATAACCTGCCGCCACACAGGTACTCAAGACTTGCATTTCTCGCCGAAATAAGCCTGTATCGGTGAGCGCCAGTTTGCCTAAGCGATCGCCCAAATGCGGATCAACACCCGCATCATAGAGGACTAAATCTGGATGAACTTCACTCAGTAAATCGGGTAAATAGGCAGCTAAAGTTTGCAGATAGGCATCGTCTTCCATCCCGACAGGCAAAGGCACATCCAAATCACTGGTCTGCTTGGTGCCTGGAAAGTTAACTTCGCAGTGCATCGAGAACGTGAAGACGCTCGGATCATTCTGAAAGATTAAGGCTGTACCATCGCCTTGATGCACATCTAAATCAACGATCAAAACTTTCTCAACCAAACCCAGCTTTTGCAAAGCCCGAGCCGCGATCGCCAAATCATTAAAGATGCAGAATCCAGAACCATAACTGGGAAATGCGTGGTGAGTTCCTCCTGCCGTATTGCAAGCAAGTCCCTGTTGTAGAGCTAACTGTGCCGTGAGAATCGTGCCTCCAACTGCAGTACAGGTGCGATCGACTAAAGCTGGACTCCAAGGCAAGCCAATTCGCCGTTGGGCCTTAGGGTCTAGGGTGCCATCACAATACGCTTGAACATAATTTGGAGTATGGACGAGTTCAAGGATTGTTTGGGTAGGCCGCTCTGGGGTAAAAAATTGTTCTAGATGCGCTACCCCATCAGCCAGCAGCCTGTCGTACAGCAACTTAAACTTTGCCATCGGAAAGCGGTGACCTGCGGGCAAAGGCGCAACATAAACAGAGTTGTAAACCAGAGGTAAGTCCATCGACTTTCTTACACTGGAAACAGACTAGTGAACAGCGATTTCTCTAGAAATTGCTTCACCCCTTGCAGCGAGGAGCCGATCATGGAACTAAGAAGCGTTTGGCAATATGGCAGCAATAGCCCTGAAAACAGTAATCACTTTGCCACGATTAGCCAATGGTGGCAAAACCTTAATGGCAAAGAGATTCTTTGGCAACAACGGTTGATGCCTACAACTGCGGAGGCAATGGATCTCAACTGGGAACCGCAGCGCTTTGACGAAAAATTTTTGGTCGTGAATCCTGCCATTCGTGGCATCACTCTCTATTGGCAAAAACCGGATTCATCTCAAGAGCGTAGTACCACAGTCCATAAACTGGAATTAGACCAATTGCATCAGCAGCTCTACATTTTCCCGCAGTCGCAAAAAGAAGTGGTGATTCGAGTCGAGTTGCCGCAAGTTGCTTTTCAGACAGTGACTATGAAAAATCCCCAATGGCAAGTAGCCCCCAGCGGAGATGACTACTTAATAACACTGCGAGACGATCGCCAAAAAGTGGTAGTACAAGTCACCCTTGACTCAACTCAGATGAGTCAGCTCAAGCAACAACTGCCTTAGTCATTGCCTAAATACAACACAACTACCGAAGCAAAAACTAGGACTTCCCAGCTTTAGCTTCGGTAGCTTTTTAGTTGTGACGGGTGATTCGTAAATCTCACCTGTCCTTAATCCTGAACACGATGGCTGTGAGATAGATGGCTGCCGCACGCGGCTTTAGTTAGTGGCTTGAGCCGCCAAAAGTTGCTTTAACTTTTCTAGCTCTTGAGCCCAGCGTGGATCAGGTTGGACAGCATCACTATCGGTTGAGGTGGTAGCCGCCACTCTCCGAGATTTATTGTTGCTGCCGCTATTACCCTTGCTGCGACGGCTAGCGGTGGGGGGAGCGCTAGGGCTAACATCGCTACTGCTTTCTTCACCCTGTTCTTCGCCCTTACCTTTGGCACGAGGCAGTGCTTTCTCAATTTTTAGAGCACAGTCCTTGAGCATGAAGCCGTTGTATTTTTCAATAATTTCATCGGCTTGCTCATCGGTTTTGACAGTCACAAAACCAAAACCACGACATTTGCCTGTTTTGCGGTCAGTGATAACCTTGGTAGAAACAGAATCACCCGCTTCAGCAAATACTGCTGCTAGCTCTTGACGCTCCACTTCTTTTGGTAAGTTGCCCACATATAGACGAATAGACATGAAAGATACCTCCAGACATCGGTTCAGATAAACTTGCTTGAAAGCATTAACCTCACGCAGTTGGCGAGAGATTGCCCTGATAGACGACTCTACTAATAGCTACGCCTTATACTCCCCTCGCTAACATCGAAAACACAGCTCTCGCCTCAAAGAAGCTGTCCAGTACCCTTCATCCAATGCTTTGCACTCCCAAAAAGAGCAAGTTGAACTTCATCATGGTTGTGGGTTTTTAATAATCACTGGAGGCCTATGTTCGAGTATTTTCTGTTTAAACTGCTTTCCAGGATTTCTATGCCATTCATTAAGGTATCACGGCCTTAGATACGCAGCTAGGTAAAATCGTAAGTTTCAGACTTGAGCCAGATCTTTGTCGGTAGAGCGGCGAAGCAAGCTTTGAATATACCAATAGATTGACGCAACACGAACGTATGTTTCTAGACTGTTGCAATAAAAACCAGCCGATGGCTACGGCTGGTCGAGCTTGCTGTGTTGGGAGGAAGAAAACCTGACACCAAGACGGTTTTACTGTAAAAACTGCCATTGTTAAGGGCTGAGCCACGTCTTCGGTAAATCAAATCTCTCTGTAAAGAAATGTAACATAATTTTCGAAATTACTACAACTTTTCTTTACATGGGTTCAGATGACAGCAAAAAAATCAATAAGTAAATGTTACTAGTATCCACCAATAAATAACAGGATATAAGTACCGACACAGGCGGCTATCCCAGCCAGCAGAGTAGACCAAAGTGGATGGTTACTAGAACTAGTTTTACCCCCAAGGGTTCGTAGGGTTTCTAGATCAATCCAAGGGGTAGCGCCACGATGGAACCAACCTTTAGCAGTTACGGCTTGATGAACCAAGTCACGAGGCTGTGGCGATCGCGCCCAAAACGCCCAAAATGCCCCCAGCGGCCCTAGGACTGAAGTGTGATGAAGCGGTACTAACCCCGTGTCGGTTTGCAGAATCAAGCTTTGGCTGAGCCAATTAGCTAGTCCTGTCCGCCCCACTAGGTTGCCTTGGAGTTGCACAGGTTTGCTGTCAATAGGAATCAGGGCAGAGTTAGTGACCAGTGTTGGGAGTGGAGATGTGGCTCGGAGAGTAACGGGAGTAATGTCTGGAAAGAACGGATTGATGCGAACAAAAATCCCTAAGCTTAATCCCAACGGTACACAACCAATGAGAACAGCCCAATCCCCTACCAACCAAAATAGATTCCAAAAGCCCAAGAACTCACCGATCGCAGCAATTAACCAAATCCCCAGTCCGATCGCGACTCCGAGTACAAGGCCCCAGAACGGAGCACCTTGGAGGGCTAGGCGTTGTCCATAGCGAGCTAGCCATTGCCGCCCCGTTAGTTTAGGAGTGGAGACTTGACTGGAATTGGCAAAGTTTAGCTCAGAGTCCAGTCGCCAGTGACGAGCGTAAGAACTGAGGAGTTGCAGGCGATCGCCTAATAAAGGATGGGATTGGTTGAAATTGAGCCAATGGCGGTAGGGGTTGCTGCGGTCCCACTCTAGAAGCGCCTCAAAGGAAACAGCGGGGTAGAAGCTACCGACTGTCAGCGCAGTTTTGTAATCGAGAGGTGCTAGGAAGTTGAAGCCTTCGAGAACATAACTGGTCTGTTGTTGCTGTTGCACATCTTGCGCCACCCCGATCGCGGTTTTGAGTAAAGCTCTGGTAAGGCCGTTGGGGTTGCCTGTAAACTCAGCGGCTAAGCGATCGCTGTAGTAGAGACGCTGACGGGACAGCCACAATAGCGGCCAGCGGAGTAGCCAATAGACGCCATAGTTGAGGCTGGAAAAGGCAGCAATGATGTAGACCAGTACCGTGAAGAGGTAAAACAAGGCTTTGTTCTGACGCTGCGCTTGCTTTCTCCGAGCTTCCAAGCGATCGCCCCAGGTAGCTACTTGCCAGTACAAGGTGTAGGGAATTTGCAGGAGCATCACTGCCCAGGACATCACAGCAAAAT
This sequence comes from Trichocoleus desertorum NBK24, assembly GCF_030409055.1. GTDB lineage: Bacteria > Cyanobacteriota > Cyanobacteriia > FACHB-46 > FACHB-46 > Trichocoleus > Trichocoleus desertorum_B. The sequence goes on from NZ_CP116619.1 coordinate 3,047,959, forward strand.
CCCAATGGGCAATGTGAGCAATTTCGCCAGCATAGAGGGCCGCAATTTCGTCGTCTGCCAGTTGTTCTAGCAGCCCTTGACTGACAACAATGCGGGCAAATCGGGGCAAGGAGCCATAGGTGAGAGCGATCGGTGCGGCAGTGGGCAAAAGTCGCAAAGCAGGAGTTGCAATCTTCTTTTGTCGAGGTAGGCGATTCAGGACTTTGGTGGCTTCTGGGCTATACGTAGCTAGGGTAGCGGTCGAGAGGGGCTGCAAGCCATATAAAAACTTGAGTAGCGCGTCCATTAGCCAAGGTAGCAAGGCTAGCATCAGCCCCACTCCGAGGATGAAAATGACAGTTGGATTGCGGTAGAGCAGTTGAATTGGCTGGACAAACGGTAGCTTAACCAATAGCCAATTGGTAGCTCGCATAGAGAACCGTAGGACAAACAAGGCGAAGGCGAAAAAGGCGATCGCGCTACCTGCTTGCAAGAGCCAAAAACGGGTGAGTTTTAGTTTACTGAGGGGTTGCCACTTTTGCGCCCGACCTGCTTGTTTCCACTCATGAGGCTCTGTTGATGTTTCTGCTGCCGCCGTTAAAGCTGGATTAGTACTTTCTAACAGCTCGACTTCCTGAGCCACTTCTGCCGTTGGTGGAGAGGTAGGAGCGGCACTAGGCTGAGGCGATCGCCCTTGTCCTACCGAGGCAGGCCGCGATCGCAACTTACCAGTTCGAGCCGTTTTGCGAGGGGAGGTGGCATCCAGGGGGACAAAGCCAGCATCACTCGCATTCAGGATGGAGGGTGCAGCTTGGTCTGGTGTTGAGCTAGATGGCTCCCCAGCAGACAAAAACTGTGGATAACGTTGAACAAAAGTCGCTAATGTTTTCTCTGCCCAGGCTTTAGCTTGAGCATTAGGTGTTTGAGTCAAGGACTGGCAGAGGGCGATCGCTTGCTCAGTCAACCCTTGACGCTCATAAGCCGTCACCAACCCAATCTGCGCTTGCAAACTCGTTGGGGTAGTAGGCTGAGGGATTGTGACTTGATCAGGAGAAAAATTAGCACAAGGTTCTAGCAGGGAAATGGCGGTGGAGTAATCTCCCTGCTTTAAGGCGGTTAAGCCTGCTTTGAGCGTGTTAGTAGAGGGTTGGTAAGATGCGGAGGAGTCGGAACTAGACATACAGATACTGCTGCCATAATCCGCTCCAACATAGCATCAAGTGGAGATGGGTTCTTGCCCAGAAACTACGGGAGCGATCGTGCTCAATTTTAACTCCGGGTGCTCGCCTTCGACTTGCTGGCAGTTCCACTCGTTACGGAAGAGCAGCACAGGACGGCCCCAAGAATCTTTCACCGTGACGGTATTAAACAAGCGACCCACTTTTTGCAAAGCGTCCCAGCCACCTGTCACCCAACGAGCCACGCTGTAAGGTAGCAGTTCTATCTGGGTTTCCACGTTGTATTCGTTTTGCAACCGGAACTGTACTACTTCAAATTGCAGTTGCCCAACGGCTGCCAAGATCGGGTCACGCTTGGCTTCATCTGCCGAGAACATGATCTGCACCGCTCCTTCTTCCCGCAGCTCCGACACACCTTTGTGGAACTGCTTAAATTTGGAGGGGTTGGGGTTCTTGAGGTAAGCAAAGAGTTCGGGTGAGAAACAAGGAATCCCTTCGTACTCTAGCTTTTGACCCAGATAAATGGTGTCCCCGATCGCGAACGCTCCAGGGTTGTTAAGACCGATTACATCGCCGGGGTAAGCGGCATCGATCGATTCGCGTTCTTGAGCAAACAGCTTTTGGGGACGAGACAAGCGCACGGTTTTACCCGAACGAGCATGGTTCACGGTCATATCTTTTTCAAACTTGCCAGAGCACACCCGCACAAAAGCGATGCGATCGCGGTGTCTGGGGTCCATGTTGGCTTGCAGCTTGAAGACAAAACCTGAAAACTCTGGATAGGTAGGCTCCACCTCACCCACCGTACTGTGATGAGGCCCAGGCTTGAGGGCATAGTCCAAGAAAGCATTCAAGAACGGCTCCACCCCAAAGTTGGTCATGGCGCTGCCAAAGAACACGGGCGTCATTTTGCCTTGGTGTACCAGCTCTAGATCTAGCTCTGGCCCTACCCCCTCAATCACTTCTAGATCTTCTTTGAGCTGGTAGTAGAGTTCTTGTTCTAGTAGCTCCTCAATTCGGGGGTCGCCCAAATCTACAGTTGTTACACTTGCCTCTCGGCTACCGTGAGCACTGCGCTCGAATAGGTGAATTTTTTGCTCCCGTCGATCAAACACGCCTCTAAAGCGATCGCCCATGCCAATCGGCCAGTTGACCGCATAGGTTTGCAAGCCTAGTTCTTGCTCAATTTCATCCAGCAGTTCCAGCGGTTCACGTCCAGGGCGATCGAGCTTGTTGATAAAGGTAAAAATAGGCAGCGCTCGCAGCTTACAAACTTCAAACAGCTTACGAGTCTGCGGTTCCAAACCTTTGGCTGCATCGACTAACATCACGGCATTGTCAGCGGCGGCTAAGGTGCGATAGGTGTCTTCACTAAAGTCTTGGTGTCCCGGCGTGTCCAGCAGGTTGATGTGACAGTCTTTGTAAGCAAACTGCAACACGGTCGAGGTGATCGAAATTCCCCGCTGTTGCTCCATTTCCATCCAGTCTGAGGTGGCCTTGCGCTGGGCACGTCGGGCCTTGACCGCTCCCGCCTCGTGAATCGCACCTCCATACAGCAATAGCTTCTCGGTTAGAGTGGTTTTGCCCGCGTCTGGGTGAGAGATAATCGCAAAATTGCGACGACGTTCAATCTCTGTCTCCAACTCAACTTGAAGCGATTTGTCTTGAGCCGATTGGTCAAGGGCAAGGGAATCAGTGGACATGCCGAAACCTGACTGGGTAAATCTGTAAAGCAACTCATCAACGCTAAATTGCTAAATTCAACGTTGCCTTTAAACTTGATGATAGCGACAAAAGCTACGCCTGCGGAAACCCATTCCTGCTTGAGGATGAGGAGATACCCACCAAAAGCGGCCGGATTTCCCTATCTATGGCATACTTTCAGGCAAAGATTGGCTAGGTATGATTAAAGCAATTGCCCCCATTGCGATCGCAAAAACGCAATCGCAAAAACCTTAACTCCGTGAGGGAGAAACTTAGGATGTACGACACGGATAAGCGGAAATTATTATCGGCAGTAGCGCATGCTTCGATCTTTTTTAGCGCTGCTTTGGTATCGATTGGTGTGCCGATCGCGATTTTGTTTGCTTCTGATGACCCCGTGGTGAAGGAAAACGCCAAGGAAGCCATTAACTTTCACATTAATATTTGGCTGTGGGGAGTAATTATCGGCGTTCTCTCCTGGATTTTGATCGGCTTGCTCTTAGTGCCTTTCTACTTCCTGGCTCATTGGGGATTGGCGATTTGGGCGATCACGACTTCGCTGAGCAATACTGACCACGCATTCCGCTATCCCTTCATCTTCCGATTGGTCTAGGGTACTGTGGCAACCCTTGAGGATTTGGCAGAGTTGTTCTCTCAAACCCCTTGGTTGAAATAAATCGTTCCTGAAATTTCCTGACTCCATCCACTTTTCTCTGTCAAAGGTAAGGGAAGGTGTGATGGAGTTATTTTATGGGCGATCTTTGTCTGTTGGTTGCTGATGTCTTAGTGAAGAGCCAGTTAGCCAAAACCGCAGCACCAGAAATACCTCAGCTTGGCTACCTATTTGGAGCAGACGATTTAGCCAAAGCTCAAACGGTTGCTTTAGCTTCACCCCAAGTCACCACCGGAGTTGAATTTGGTGCCCCGGAATTTAGCCAACCCGGATGTCAGCCTCAACTTGCAACTCAGATAGGGGCGGCTCAGGTGGGAGCGGCTCAGATGGGAGCGATCGCACCTAGCCAACAATTTGCGACCGAAATTCGCGCTCAAGAAGACAACCTGATCGACTCTCTTCTGAATGACCAGCAGGACAGTAGGCAGGTGGCTAAAGTTAGTCCCGCTTTGATTCCTAACTTCACCGATATACCGCAGGCTCAAGCTTTGGCTCCGCAATCGGGGAACCAACTTTATCGCCAAAGACTAGAAGCGCTAAGAGCAGGCACCCTTTACACTCGCCTTGCCAGTGATAGCTTTTACTCAGCTTGGTCTCAAGCACAGGCCAAACCCAGCTACACCCAGTGGAAGCAACTGCTAGCGCTAGAAGCCAGAGCTGTCGCACGAGGCCAAGGAGACAATCGCCTTTCGGTCGTTGTGGGAGACTCACTTAGCCTTTGGTTTCCTTCGCAACGTTTGCCAGAAGGTCAACTGTGGCTGAATCAGGGGATTTCGGGTGACACCACAGGCGGTATTCTTCAAAGACTTTCGGCGTTTGCTCAAACTCGCCCTGACACCATTTATGTGATGGCTGGCATTAATGATCTGCGTCGAGGCCATAGCGACCAACTTGTTCTGAATAACTTACGCCAAATTATGCGACAGCTCCATCAGAAGCATCCTGGAGCTGAGGTTGTGGTGCAGTCCATTTTGCCGACTCGCTATGCTGCAATTCCCAGCAGTCGAATTCGTAGCTTGAATCAGCGCATTGCCGCGATCGCCCAACAAGAAAAAGTAAGTTTTCTAGATCTGTACCCCTATTTCACTGACACCCAAGATCACCTGAATCGAGCCTTGACCACTGATGGGTTGCACTTAAATCCACGCGGTTATCAAGTTTGGCAAGTAGCGCTCCAGCAAACCGAATCTCAGCTCAAAATTGCTCGCTACCAACGCTTAACGGCTACGGCTGTCTCCGGGACTGCGGTGAGGTAATGTCTTCAAGAGCGATTACCCTGACGAAAACCCAAATCCCATTCGATATCGCAAGCACCACAGTAATAGTGAATCTCAGACTTTGGTGCCAAGGCTCTAGGAAGTTTGCGCTTACAGATCGGACAGCGGTAGTAAATTGTAGGAGCTAGAATGACAGCCGCGATCGCCAAGCCGACAAGAACAGCTACATTCAGCACGGTTGGGTAAGCAGGGGATTTGTCTCCGCCACCAATTGCCCAGACTACAGTTCCCCCTATGACTAGGGCAAATAGAAATATGGCGATGTAAGTTCTGACCAGAAAACTTCGATCAAGTTGAATTTTGCGGCTCATACAGGGTAAGACTACAGGGGCAACTACTTCTCATCTGTTTAGTCCTATGGCGTCCCATCCTGTTATATCCGCTGCGTGGCTTCACGACCATCTCAACGATCCGCAAGTCGTGGTTGTAGATTGTCGCTTTGCGCTGATGCAACCTGAGCTGGGACAGCAACAGTACCAAACTAGCCACATTCCCGGCGCTTACTATCTAGATCTCAATCGCGACTTGTCGAGTCCGGTGAAACAACACGGTGGACGGCACCCACTCCCAGATCCAGAAGAGTTTGCTGCCAAGTTACGAGCGATTGGGGTTAATTCCGATCTAAATGGGCCAACTTTGGTCGTGGCTTACGATGACTCCCGCTTAGCTTTTGCCTCTCGCCTTTGGTGGCTACTGCGCTACTTCGGGCACAGCCATGTCGCAGTTTTGGATGGCGGTTTTACAGCGTGGCAAGCGGCAGACTATCCTGTCACCGCCGAGGTGCCAACACCTCAAGCAGGCAACTTTGCCCCACAGCCGCAGCCTGAGCAAGTTGTTGATATTAATGTTGTCAAAGCTCGTAAAGATGTTCCAAATGTGATTTTGGTGGATTCGCGCGAAGGCGATCGCTACCGAGGGGAACGTGAACCGATTGACCCAGTGGCGGGCCATATTCCCGGTGCAGTAAATTACCCCTGGCAAGAAGTCACCAACGAACAAGGCTATTTGCGACCTGTAGCCGAGCAGCGCGATCGCTGGACTGAAGTAGCTTCAGCCGAAGAAATTTTGGTTTACTGCGGCTCTGGTGTGACAGCCTGCGTCAATTTACTGTCGCTAGAACTCGCAGGCATTGATCAAGGCAAACTCTACGCTGGCAGTTGGAGTGACTGGTGTTCTTATTTAGAAGAAGGAAGGCTGAGGGATGAAGGATGAAACAGGAAGGATGTACACCTTTGGCGTTCCTAGAGGGCAGCAGAAAGGATGAGGGATGAAAGTGTTTCTGTGGAGTGGAGTTAGAACAAAGGTAAATTGACAGATAAGCTGACACCCACAATAGAGCTATCAAAATTTATATTGCGGTTAGAAGAGTTGCCAAAGCCGAAGCCTCCGAATAGCGTAATGCGGCTGTTGCGCGACAAGTCATAACTTAGACGTGCCAGCAGTTGGTGATAGTTATCTTCCCGTCCCTGTTCCGTAAAGCTCGATAGGACGTACTGATAGTCCAACCCTGTCTGCACTTTAACCGTCGGGTTGTAATTCAGAGATGCCCCTAATGTATTGATGACTCGGCTGCGATCGCTGGGGTCGGCAAAGCTATAGCGTAGTTGGTAGAAGCTATCGAGTGTTACGGCGCGGCCAAGCGAGTCCCGACGGCCCAAGCCTAGACGAATCGAGTTGTCATTTAAGAAGCGATCGCCTCCCCCTGCCGTAAATAGCTGTTGATTACTCAAGCCCACTTCCCCATACATTTTGGGAGTGAGCTGTTGGTAAATAGAAGCTCCAATTCGTAACTCGTTATAGTCAAAGTCATCCTGGGTGGCATATTTAATCAAATTGCCATTGATAGAGCCAATGAAGTAAGTTTTCGGCCCAATGGCTGGGGCTGCCCACAAGCTGAGCCCAGTCCGTATCAAGCTGTCGTTGATCGGGTCAACCCCCGAAAAAATATTGTCGCTCTGGAAAAAATCAACTCGACCTTGCAAGTAGACCGTTGGCTGAGAGCGACTAGCCTGTACAGGTTGCTGCCGTATCCGGAGCGTGCCCAGTTCTGGATCAAGCTGTTCTTCTCGACTTTCTAAGGATTCTTGTAAACGTAAATTGCCTAGTTCTGGGTCGGTAGCTTGCTGGCTTGTCTCAAAGGTGGGCGGACTCGATTCACTGGCAGAGGGTTCTGAGGGGACTGCTGAGTCTGCTGGTGGTTGGCTGGTAGGTTTTTGTAGGCGTAAGTTGCCAAGCTCTGGATCGACCAGAATTCTCTCCAGACTACGCTCTTGCTCTAATTGCAACTCCACCTCAGACGGCGGCTCGTCTAGCTCAGTTAGTTGAGAGAGCTGGATCGCATTCGAGGGAGCAACCCAAGATTGATTAACGGTAGCCTGACTGACTAACGCCTGATGATCGAGATCTGGGGTGGAACTCAGCTCTGACCACAAAATCTCAGTTTCAACCGTCGGTCTGCTCAAGCTTACATCCAAGGATACAGAAGCCTGAGCAGAGCCTAAGTTAGTATCGGTCTGTGTTAACTGCGGATGCTGCAAAACAACTGGATTGACTGTTGGTTTCAACGAGGGTTCCGGAATTTCGGCTGTAGCTGCGGTAGCACAAGTTGCACTGCCAGAAATGCCAATCCATAGGCTCAGAACTTGCCAGAGCTTGAAGCGTTTTTGATTGAACAAGAGTTGATGAACTCGCACATTAGATACCGTATATTTACTGGGAAGCCAATCAGAACCCATCGTAGAAGCAATTCTCCATTTGTTGCTATGGTGGTATGAGAGATTGAAGTCAGGGTCTTCAGCTCAAAATCTTTTAATTTTTTTGTTTCAGGGAACTACTACAGCCCATTGCCCGTCGCCTGAATGGATCAGTTAATTCATCCTTAAATTTTAAGAATGAGTTAGAAGAGTAGACGCAATCCGGTTGATTTGTTCATCCTGGTTAGTAAAGAACAGACGAAGATTTTCGTCAATAGATTCAAACCTAGAAGCATACGTATATTTACTTCCGGGAATATACGGAAACCAGAAAATTTACATATGAAATTTTGATGTTGCACCGCCAGGAACTGCTTATGTCTCGAAAATTAGCTCTGTTCCTTGCTCTGATGCTGTCGGGTGTGAGTATTGGGAGCTTGGCACAACCTGCTAACGCTCAAACTCCTCTAACCCGTGCTGTCATTCAGGCACTTCGTAATCGTGTGCGCTTAATGCAAAAAAACCGACCCGTCCGGTCGGCCCAGGTTTCTGACGCGATCGCGCCTGGTGATGCATTATCAACAGCTCGTGCTTCTCTCGCAGAGTTGCGCTTTAATGATGGTTCTTTAGCTCGTGTCGGTGAGCAAGCCGTTTTTCGTTTCGTACCCAACGCACGGACATTCCAGCTCTCCAACGGTACGATGCTGCTTCTGATTCCACCGGGGCGTGGCCCCACAGGGGTTCGAACTCCTAACGCGGCTGCGGGAATTAAGGGGTCAGCCTTGTTTGTGAGGTATATTCCTGAGACCGATACCACTCTAGTGGGGGCACTGACTAATAACCCACAGGGACCGATGGTGATCTACAACCGGGACGGTTCCCAAAGTCAGGGCTTACGAGCTGGACAGCTAGCAGTTGTGGTCAAGAACCGGATTGAAAATATCTATGACTTTGACCTCAACACCTTTTATGAAACCAGTGATCTGGTTAAAGGGCTGAACCTAACCCAAAAAGATTCTACGACTCCCTCTGATGAGGCGATCGCGGCAGTTCGAGCTGAGACAGTGGAAGCTTTGCAGGATCAGTCTCCTTTTAAGGAAGCAAATGTAGTAGAGAACCCAGCGTTTGTTCGCTTACCCTCTGACTCAGCCGACTTCCCCGTTAACAACCTCGACAGAGTTTTCAATCCGTTAGATGTGCGTCGAGTCGTAGAAGCCGGGGAAGTGCAGTCTGAACAAACCCCAGCATCTTCACAGGAAAACGAGAGTTCTGCTGGAGGGATGCCTGTTACTGGGGTTACACCACCTGCTACCCAACCAGCCTCTGGGCCAGCCACCGCTGCTCAAGGTCAACCCCCCAGTCAAGCCCCCAGCGGGCCAACTGTTAGTCCACTTTCTCCGCCCGCTCCAGCAGCTTCTACACCCACTGCACCAGTAGTTCCAGCACCAACGTCTAACCCTTCTCAGCCAACAGTACCTGCAACTCCTGTAGTGCCTCCGGCGGCTCAAGAGCCAGGAAGACCTCCTGTTCCTGCTCCTCAGGTTCCTGTTGTCCCCGTTGTCACGCAACCAACAGTACCTGCAACTCCTGTAGTGCCTCCAGCAGCTCAAGAGCCAGGAAGACCTCCTGTTCCTGCTCCTCAGGTTCCTGTTGTCCCCGTTATCACGCAACCAACAGTACCTGCAACTCCTGTAGTGCCTCCGGCAGCTCAAGAGCCAGGAAGACCTCCTGCTCCTGCTCCTCAGGTTCCTGTTGTCCCCGTTATCACGCAACCAACAGTACCTGCAACTCCTGTAGTGCCCCCGGCAGCTCAAGAGCCAGGAAGACCTCCTGCTCCTGCTCCTGCTCCTCAACCACCAACCCAGAATCCGGGTCCACCTATAATGATTGAGCCTTTGCCAGGTGGCTCAGTTGTGCCCATTGATTTATCTTTACCACCGATTCCCCCAACCACTCCTGGCCCCAGCAATCCACCTGGGCCTCCAGTCTCTCCAACCCCTCCAGTGGATGTGCCTCCAACCCCAGTGGATGTGCCTCCAACCCCTCCAGTGGATGTGCCTCCAACCCCTCCAGTGGATGTGCCTCCAACCCCTCCAGTGGATGTGCCTCCAACCCCAGTGGATGTGCCTCCAACCCCTCCAGTGGATGCGCCTCCAACCCCTCCAGTGGATGCGCCTTCAGTTACCGATCAACCACCTAATGGTGGCCCAGCAACCGGAGGTGGGTTCCCTGGTGGTGGCGCAACCGGAGGTAACTTCCCTGGTGGTGGTGCAACTGGCGGTAACTTCCCTGGTAGAGCCAATGGTGGGAATTTTCCGGGTCGAGCCCCATTAAACAGGTAAATTAGCGTTTGTCTATTGTCTTAGGTATCCACGGGGTTGTTTAGCTCCGTGGATTCTGTTTCTGCCTCCACCGTGTTGGGCCAAGCAACCGTAGAAAATGCTGCATCTGTAGGTGCTAACGTATCGCTAGAAAGAACGATATCAGCGGCTAAGTGAGAAAGCTCAGCTCCACTTAATGAAGCGCCACCAGTCGAGCTATGAGTGGTAAGTTTTTGAAGTGCTTCTAAGACTTCTTTTACAGACTGATAGCGCTGTTTGAAGTGATATCGCACTAGGTTACTCAAGATAGTTGCCAGTTCGTGGCTAACTTCAGTTCTATGCCGCCATAGCACCTCTCCAGTCTCCTGGTTTTCCTTCAGTTGGCTAGGCGGAATTCCTGTTAGGGCTTGAATCGCTGTGATTCCTAGGGCATACAAATCACTATTGCAGCGTGGGTTGCCAGCATACTGCTCATTAGGCATATACCCTTGTGTGCCAATGCCGACTGTGAGACTGGTTTGTTTATCATCTTCAGCAAGCTGGGGAATTTCTTTCACAGCTCCAAAGTCGATCAGAACTAACTTGCCGTCTGATTGCCGCCGAATGATGTTGCTAGGCTTGATGTCTCTATGAATCACTCCTTCACTATGGACAAAATCGAGAACATGCAACAAATCTTTGAGTAGCTCAATGACTTGGTTTTCTGGTAGTTGCCGACCCAGAGTGAGTTCATGGCTTAAAGGACGACCTGGAATAAATTCTTGAACTAGGTAAAATTCTTCGTTATCCTCAAAGTAGGCGAGGAGTTGCGGAATTTGGTCGTGCTTGCCGAGGCGTTCTAGGGTTTCTGCTTCTCGTTGAAATAGTTTCCTGGCGAGTTGTAGAAGGTTAAGGTTATTACTCACAGTTTTCAGCCGCTTCACCACACACTGAGGGTTGCCGGGACGTTGAGTATCTTGAGCAATGTAAGTTTCGCCAAAGCCACCAGACCCTAACACTCTTACAACCACATAACGACCACCCAGCTTGGTGCCTATAATGGCTCGTTCTCGCTCTTGCAGGATATCTTGCAAATCCTCTTGGTGACTTTGGCTGATAATTTCTTGGACGAGGGGGGATGCGGCATAGCTTCTGAGGGCACGCCGTAGCCGTAGCTTCTTGAAGTGCTCAATGGTAGAGCGAGAAAATGCGTGGGACAGTCCACTTAAAGCGATCGCGCTGACGGGTAATGCAGTTGGTAAAATCAGCCCACCAGAAGAAAAGATGAGATAACTAGCGCCTCCCCAAGCCAAGGGAGTGCTAATGATCAGCAGCCAGCGCAGCCAAGGTCGCTTAGGGGAGCTTAATAGCAGACCCGCACCCATGACACCTACTAAGCACAAGATCCCTTGTAAAGAGCGATCGGGGATAGCCTCTGCGATCGCCCGATCTTCCATTAAAGTCGCGATCGCATTCGCATGAATTTCTACCCCTGGCATGGCTTGAGAGTGGAGCCAGTTAGCAGAAAAGGGCGTTGGCAAAAAATCTTGCAAGATGGTTGCCGTTGAGCCAATCAGCACGATCTTATTCTTGAACGAAAAATCTTGGTCTGATTTCAGGTAGTTATTCCAGTAGGTTGGATCAAGCACATGCCAAAAGGGAATCTGCTTGAAGGTGCCTGCGGGACCATAGAAGAAAATATGGTCCCCCTGGGAACCACCAAATTTGACTTGGGCTGCCTTGAGCGTCGCCTCAGCGAAATCTGGAATATTTTGCGGTAGTCCGCTACCAAAATCGGGTTCTTGCGATAAGAGTTGTGAGAACTGGTGGCCTAAACGATGCACCTTGTTATTGGGTTCTATTAAGAAATTAATGGAACCGACCGAGAGAGGATTGGTGCGGAAAGGCGGATAGAGAGGACTCAACTGGGCAGTAATGCCTTGATCATTAACGATGTCCTCATACTTGACCGCTAGAGTAACGCGACCTGGATAGCGTTGTAAGCTCTGGCGCAGTTGCTCATCGTCTGCGGCACCATAACTGCTCGGTGTGGAAAATTCAATATCCAAAGCGACGGAGCGGGCTCCAGCAGCCATGAGTTTGTCAATGACTTCAGCATAGGCGGAGCGCTTCCAGGGCCAAGTCTGTAGGGCTTCGAGAGACTTATACTTCTCTGGGTCGGCTCGGTAGAACTGACCTTGAGACATCGACTCATCATCGATCGCCAGAATTACAATGTCACTCGGTGCCGCAACAGGGCCACGCAGCTCAAAAAAGAGTGTCTGTGCTTGCCGCTCCATGATTTGACCCAGTGGAATATTCGTGGCAGTTGCGATCGCTGCTGCTGCTGCCCAAACTCCAGTCAGAATATGCCCCAAGTTGGGGAGATTCAAAAAGCGCTTTGCAGGCTTTGTTAGCTTTTCAGTGACGAGGGGCCGAACTGTAGTAGCGATATTTTTCTGGAAGGACAGCAGAGTTTGATCTTTTGGCATGGCTTGTCTCAGTGATTTAGCTGGTGTCACCCAGAGACTGATGGCATTGTCACTCGTCTAAAAGGCAGTGCTTGGAGTTCTTTTCAAAGGGACTAACAATACTCACGATACTTAGAATCACAATCTTAGAAAAAGTATCTAGAAGCCCTGAGATCTGCTGCACCTTGACGACGTACTTTTCTAACCAACTTAGCAAACCCTGATTAATAGTACAGGCTATCTTTATGTAATACTGTGCCTATAGAGTCGTGGTTCTCTTGCTTGTTTTACACGTATTCGACGAAATATTCGACGAAAGCGTAGAATTCTAGTAAAAACAGGTAACGCTAGCGGAACGGGCTATAGAGCTAGAATTAGGAACATATCTAAAGCACATATCTAACGCTAAGACTGTGAGAGAGTTTCTAATGCTTTCCATAGAAACCTTATAGAGAGCAAGTCTTTATAATGATTGCCGCCTGGTAGCCTTGGTTCCCTAAGGAAGCTAGGGTTTTATATAAACCAGCCTCTATGTAGATGAACTCCTAACAACCTATAGAGTTATAGTCTGTACACTTACATTAAATAACCTACAAGTCGAAATTATGCACCCTCATAAACATACTTTAGAATGGCTAAACTTTATCTCGTTTGGTAGAGGTAGAGCCAATAGGAAATAGCCACTAATAGAGAACTGACTAGATATAAATTACGTAGGCAGCTAGCCTCTATCCACAAGCAAACGCTCTAATGTGGGCTCACTACCATTGCCTAGTAGTCAACCTATATAGACAAGTAGACATAGCCCATAATTTCCAAATTAATTCTCTAATTTTTATTAGGTCTAAGCTTCTATGCCTTGCTCAATGAACCGTCTATCTATTTTTGTGGACGGGAACAATATGTTCTATGCTCAACAAAAAAATGGTTGGTTTTTTGACCCAAGACGGGTTTTGGAGCATTTTACAAATGATCCAGATATCGTATTGGTAAATGCTTTTTGGTATACCGGAATCAAAGATCCTCAAGACCAACGCGGCTTTCGCGATGCTCTGATTAGTTTAGGTTATACCGTCCGTACCAAAATTCTGAAAGAGTATTACGACGATAATTCGGGTCGTTACTCGCAAAAAGCCAATCTAGATATAGAGATTGTGATTGATATGTTCAATACCGTTGAGCAGTACGATCGCGTCGTGTTGTTTAGTGGAGATGGAGACTTCGAGCGAGCGATCGAACTACTCCGCTCTAAGAGCACTCACATCACAGTGGTCTCTACAGAAGGCATGATTGCCCGCGAACTCCGAAACGCCACCGATCGCTATATTGACCTCAACGATATTCGGCCCAAAATTGAAAAATTCGATTCTCAGTTCTAAAAGTTGTACCTTAAACGTCAACTAGGCTCCTTAGAATAAGAACAGTCTTGTCCACTTGCACTCAAGTTGGCTAAATCTGCTATGAAAATTCAACCCCAACCAGACCGGATTATCATTTTCGATACGACCTTGCGTGATGGTGAGCAGTCGCCCGGTGCCACGCTGAACGTGGATGAGAAGCTGACCATCGCCCGACAACTGGCTCGTCTGGGAGTTGATGTCATCGAAGCAGGATTTCCCTTTGCCAGCCCTGGAGACTTTGAAGCGGTTCAAAAAATCGCCCAGACTGTAGGAACCGAACAAGGCCCAGTAATTTGTGGTTTGGCTAGAGCCACTCGTCAGGATATTCAGACCGCAGCAGAAGCCCTCAAACCAGCGGCTCATGGTCGGATTCACACTTTTATTGCCACCTCAGATATTCACCTCAAGCACAAACTAAAGAAGTCTCGCTCTGAAGTGCTGGCGATCGCCGAAGAAATGGTCGCCTACGCCAAATCCTTGATCGATGATGTGGAGTTCTCGCCGGAGGATGCAGGTCGCTCTGATCCAGAGTTTCTCTACCAAGTGCTAGAGCGGGCGATCGCGGCAGGTGCCACCACCATCAATATTCCAGACACCGTGGGTTACACCGTGCCCAGCGAATTTGGCGCTTTGATTCGTGGCATCAAAGAAAACGTCCCCAACATTGACCAAGCCATTATTTCGGTGCATGGCCACAATGACCTTGGCTTAGCCGTCGCTAACTTCCTCGAAGCCGTGAAACACGGAGCCCGCCAGCTAGAATGCACCATTAACGGGATTGGCGAGCGAGCTGGTAATGCCGCCCTAGAAGAATTGGTGATGGCGTTGCATGTGCGGCGGCAGTACTTTAACCCCTTCCTCGGTCGTCCTGCTGACTCAGAAGCATCCCTAACCAATATCGACACCCGCCAGATCTACAAAACTTCCCGCTTGGTTTCTAACTTGACGGGCATGTTGGTGCAGCCCAACAAAGCGATCGTCGGTGCCAACGCCTTCGCCCATGAGTCTGGTATCCATCAAGATGGGGTGCTGAAGAACAAGCTCACCTACGAAATTATGGATGCCCAGTCCATTGGACTAACCGACAACCAAATTGTTTTAGGCAAGCACTCAGGCCGCAACGCCTTCCGCACCCGCTTAAAAGAACTGGGCTTTGAGCTGTCAGACCAAGAACTAAATAAAGCCTTTATTCGCTTCAAAGAATTGGCAGATAAAAAGAAAGAAATCTCGGATTGGGATTTGGAAGCCATCGTCAACGACGAAATTCAACAGGCTCCTGAACTATTCCGACTAGAACTAGTGCAGGTTTCTTGTGGCGATCGCGCCCGCCCTACCGCTACCGTTAGCCTCCGCACCCCCGAAGGCGAAGAACTCACCGATGCCGCGATCGGCACTGGCCCCGTTGACGCCGTATACCGAGCCATCAACCGCGTCGTCAACGTACCCAACGAACTGATTGAATTCTCCGTCCAATCCGTCACCGCTGGAATTGATGCGATCGGTGAAGTCACGATTCGATTGCGTCACGGCGATCGCGTTTTCTCCGGTCGAGCCGCCAACACCGACATCATCGTGGCCTCCGCCCAAGCCTACGTCAACGCCCTCAACCGCCTCTACGCCGCCATTAGTGCCCCCACCAATGTTCCTCATGCCGAGAGAATAGGGGCAGAAGTGTAGGAAGGAGGAAGGGGTTAGGTAAGAGGGGTTAGGAGTCAGGAGTCAAGAGTTAAGAGCCGATCGCTCACAGCCTTAAGCCTCGAAACACCCACACTTAAACTCGTTTGGAGGGGGTCTGGGGGACGCAACCGTCCCTCAGCGGGAGTTTGAGGGCAGGTGCCCTCAAGGCTCGGCGGCTCGGTGCCCAAATCCCTCAACCTAACAGCCAACCCCCAATAAGATTGCCGCAACAATCTCCAACTTGGCATAATGCTGAGATTCCCCTCAGTACAACTGCAATGCAAGACGATCTCCTCAAGCGCGAACGCGAATTCCATGATCTCTGGGCTGCTGCCATTGATATCGAAGGCATTCACGTGCGGGATTACTTTGAAGCCTGCACCGCTCCAGAGAACCGTTTCATCCTTAAGCACTTAGGAGATGTCAAAGGCAAATACTTGCTAGATCTCGGCTGTGGCGCGGGAGAAAATAGCGTTTACTTTGCCACTAAAGGGGCGCGTTGTGTTGCTGCCGATTACTCCCCAGGCATGGTGGAAGTCACGCTGAAGCTAGCCACAGCCAACCATGTCGCAGTAGAAGGTCGCACCATTAATGCAATGGAAATAGAGTTTCCTGACAACACCTTTGATATTGTCTACGCCTCTAATTTGTTGCACCATATTCCCCAACCCAAGGCCGTGATTCGGGAAATGTATCGAGTCCTAAAGCCCGGTGGTAAAGCTTGTTTTTGGGACCCCTTAAAGCACAATCCAGTCATTAACGTCTATCGCCGCATTGCTACTAAAGTACGAACTGAAGACGAAGCTCCTCTAGATATTAATATTGCTACCTTTGTCCAATCTATCTTTGCAAAAACAGAATATGACACCTTTTGGTTAGCCACTCTTTGGATTTTTCTGCGATTTTATTTGGTAGAAAAAGTAGATCCTAATAAAGAACGATATTGGAAAAAAATCATCTTAGAACATCAGCGTTTGCGACCAACTTATTTAAAGTTGGAGAACGTAGATCGAAGTTTGAAAAAGTTACCCCTCATGAAACGGTTTGCTTGGAATATTGCCGTAGTTGCAACTAAATAAGACTAGATAATATGAATAGTTCCAAGCGGCAGTCTTTATTGCAACGAGTTGGCATGTACAGCTTGTTAGGGGCGATCGCGCTAGTAATGCTGTTTCCGTTGATGTGGCTCGTTAGCACCTCGCTCAAGTCTCCAACCGAGAACATCTTTCAATTTCCGCCGCAATTGTGGCCCAGCCAACCAACTTGGCAAAATTTTGTTCAAGTTTGGCAAACTAATCCCTTTGGTCGCTATTTGTTTAACAGCACCTTAGTAGCTATTCTCACCGTCACTCTGAACTTGCTGTTCTGTTCGCTGGCGGCTTATCCATTAGCGCGGCTCAATTTTCGCGGTCGAGATGCGATTTTTACGTTGGTCATCTCAACGATCATGATTCCTTTTCAAATTGTGATGATTCCGCTGTATATTTTGACCGTGCAGTTGGGACTACGAAATACCTACTTGGGGCTCATCTTTCCTGCGATCGCCTCAGCATTCGGCATTTTCTTATTACGGCAAGCGTTCCAGAGTGTCCCTAAAGAACTGGAAGAAGCAGCTCGAATGGATGGCTGCTCCGAGCTAGGTTTGTGGTGGCACGTAATGTTGCCCTCGGTGCGTCCGGCGTTGGTAACTTTGGCAATTTTTGTGTTTATTGGATCTTGGAGCGACTTTCTCTGGCCTCTGATTGTGCTCGATCGCCCAGAATATTACACGTTGCCACTGGGGGTTGCGACGCTAGCAGGGACGTTTTCGCTAGATTGGCGATTGATTGCGGCGGGTTCTGTAATTTCGATCGCGCCAATTTTGCTTTTCTTTTTGGTGATGCAGCACTATATTGTGCCGACTGAGGCGGGGAGTGGGATGAAGGGCTGAAAGTTTATTTAACTCCTCAGCCCTTGCGTTTATTTCTAAGCGACTGTGGTAAACGAGGCGCTAGTAATTGCACTGGCTTGAACCCACTTCAGGTTTGCCAAAATGTCACTGGTGCCAGCAACACTGACTTGAGTCAAGAACTCTTGACCACTCGTGACCTGGGTAATCGATAATTGCCCAAAGGTTAATCCTCCACTTAGCCCCAATAAGTCTTTACTCACCTCAAATTGTGCAATGGTATGAAATCCTGAACCTCTTAATAGGACAAACAAGTCGTTGCCACTGCCGCTGTAGATGGTGTTGTTGCCAGCGCCTGCATCGATGTAGTTACTACCCTCAGCAGCATAAATCAAGTCGTTGCCATCGCCTGTTTGTATCCAGTCGTCTCCTGCGCCAGCATAGATTAAATCGTCACCACCTCGTGCTTGAATACGATTGTTGCCATTGCCAGTTTGAATAACGTTATTGCCTTCAGCCGCGAAAATTTGGTTGTTACCATCTCCGGCGTTAATGATATCGGCCCTGGCACCTCCATAGATGATGTCATTGCCACTACCTGTGGTGATTTGGTTTTTGCCCTCGCCTGCATAAACTTGGTTTTCACCATCACCCGCATTGATCAGATCATTACCAGGCCCAGTGTAGATAATGTCATTCCCCTGGCCTGACTTGACAGTATTGTTGCCTTCGCCAGCATCCAGGCGATTGTCACCTTCGCCGCCATCTAGCCAGTCATCACCTAGGCCACCTTCTAGGCGGTCGCTACCCTCACCACCTTCTAGGACATCGTTGCCGAGGTCGCCTACCAGAGTATCGTTGTCGTCGCCACCCTTGAGCACATCATCACCATCGTTGCCCCAGAGGGTGTCGTTGCCAGCGCCACCATCAAGGGTGTCATCGCCTGCACGTCCTTCTAGGGTGTCGTTGCCTGCCAAGCCACTCAGGACATTCGCGCCATTGTCACCTACGAGGAAGTCATTGAAGGATGAGCCTTCCAGGTTTTCGATTGAAATAAACTGATCGCCCATTGCATCACCCATCCATCCGGTGCGTTCAGCAAGGCTGGCAGCGACTGCCGAATTAGCGGTGATGTAGGAAGCCGTGTCGTTACCAATGCCACCATCCAGTATGTCGGAAGGCCAGCCTGTGCCACTTCCACCAACCAGGTAGTCATCGCCGATACCGCCGAAGATGCGATCGTTGTCATCTTCACCGAAGATGCGATCGTTTCCTGCACCGCCATCAATGGTGTCTTCGCCTTTGCCACCCAGAATGGTGTTGTTGCTACTGTCACCAGTCAGGGTGTCTTTGAAGGCGGAACCGATGATGTTTTCGACTTCAAAGATTTGGTCGGTGTTGCCGAAGCCATCAGTCGCTTGGTTAAGGGTTAGATTGACAGTGACAGCCTTCGAATCGCGACGATAGCTGACGGTATCAACATCTGCTCCACCATAGAAGGTGTCATTGCCAGCATTACCGATGAACAGATCATCGCCAGCCAAGCCTTGAAGAGTGTTGTTGAGGCTGTTGCCAATCAAGATGTCAGCAAAAGCAGAGCCGATGATATTTTCCAGGTTGCGTAGCGTATCAGTGTCACCAAAACCATCTGCGGCGGTACTTACGGCGACTACGAAAGAAGGTTCAAGGTCAGCGAAGTAAGCGGCGTTGCTGTAACTCTTGCTTTCGTCTATGTTAGCGATCGTGCCTTGCGAAGAGTTGGCGTAGCTAACAGTATCAACTTCACTTCCTCCATCAAGCCAGTCATTTCCCCTCTCGCCTAGCAGAAGGTCATTATCAGCCCCGCCATCCAGGATGTCATCACCTGCCCCACCTCTCAACGTATCGTTGCCACTGTCACCTTGAAGATTGTCTACTCCGAAATCATCGCCTAGCCTTATCGGTTCTTGGTACACAATTCGACCTGCTTGGTCAAGAACTGGTTTACCATCTTTATCAAGAACTGGCTCAGCTATTATTCGGTAGCCGCCAATCAACTCATCATCACCCTGGCCCCCCTTGAGAGCGTCATTTCCTTCACCACCATCCAAAACGTCATGATCTTCATCACCACTTAAAAGATCGTCACCAAGCCCACCCGAAAGCTCATCATTACCTTGTCCCCCAAATAGATAATCCTGACCTTCATCACCGTACAAACGGTCTGCTTTGTCTCCACCATACAGAGTATCGATGCCTTTTCCGCCATACAGGATGTCATCACCTTCCTCACCGTAGAGGTTATCATCACCAACTCCACCGTTCAGGAAATCATTATCAGCTCCACCCCACAACTTGTCGTTGCCATCGTCGCCGTATAGGTAATCTTTTCCTACACTCCCATATAAATAATCATCTCCATCATCACCAATGAGAGTGTCGTTATCATCATCCCCATATAAATAGTCACTCTGAAATCCACCATGAAGTGTGTCATCTCCCTTGCCGCCATGCAGTTCTGTTTCTACATTGGCTCCAATTGAGATAACGTCATTGCCTGTATCACCAAAGGCCAAAATTTTGCTGACATTTTTGTATGGAGAGTCTTGCTGCCCGAAAGCGGAGACTACTAGCTCTAGGGAAACATCAAACTTCTCATTGATTTCCCCTTGATTAACATTCCGCCTGCTTCTAGCTTCGGAGCTACCCATATTGAGGCGCAATTCATGAGTAGTCGAATCGTAGGTAGCCAGATTCGGCTTAACTTGAGCAGAATCAGTTGAACCGCTATCGCCGAATTTGAAGACAGAAATTCTAGGTGATGCGTAGTCGTATGTGTCGACTAGTTCTTTAAAGTCGCCTGTAAAAACTCCCCACAACCCCTTGATTGGATTCAGCGTGATATGCTCTGCGTGTAATTTTAAGCCTGCTGTAACCTCTCCTGTAGTGTTGAACTTGCCACTAGTGAAGACGTTTGATAGCTCTGTGTAGCGTACTTGGGAAGACCTTTCTGGCAAGAAGAAATTAATGTCTCCAGTGATATCGACATTACCCTCCGCATAAGCAATTTTCTTGACACCAGCAGATACACCCGCTATCAATCCTGCTCGTAGTTCAAAAATAGGTTTACTACCATCTAAATAGAATCCATTAATTGGGTTGTTGCTAATGATGCCAAAGGAGTCATATCCAATAGTTAAACCGGGGCTGGAAAAATTAGCTTCTCCTCCGAACTTAGCAACAACAGGAATAGGCAGAGGAATAGGAATAGGCACTTCCTGTTCGTACTTGAAGCCAGCAGTCATTCCTGGAAAAGTATATTCGATGAGTTTGACATCAGGCTTGCCGATTAAGAGATTAAATGCAGGAGTGGATTGCGCAAGAAATGGCAAGTGGAACCGATCTCCAGTAACAGATTTAATTTTTGAGAAAAAATCCGGTACCTTATTTACTGCTTGAGTGATTGGAGTGGTTGAGAAGGGTAAAGGATTGATTATTTCACTATTGGCTGAAAGACTAAATTCCCCTAAATCAATAAAACGACTTTCCCCTAGATTTTTGACGAGTGCTTGAGCTTGATTGACAGTATCTAAAACTTCTGAAAATTTACTAATTGCATCTATTAACTCTCTGCTGTATTCTTTTCCCTGAGTGAGACCAGTCGTACTTGCGAGACTGAGAAGATTAATCTTGATTCCAAAGTCATCTAGTCCAGGAATATTAGTGGTTAGCGCCTTTCGAATTGGCTCAAAGGGTCGTAATATATCGCTAACTGGCTTTAAAAAGGGAACAATCAGGTCGTCAAAATAAGAGCCAAGATCTAATTGAATCTTTTTGAAGCTAGTAGATACCTGAGCAGAATTAGTTAAAGACCAATTCAAGTTGAACTCTGAATGGAGGGCTGGCAAACCTTGTCCAAAATTAGTTTTAAGTGATTTTGTAAAGTCGAAAATGGGATCGTTGCTTAGGCCGTTAATAAAGTCAGGATTGATGTAGTCCCGCTGCCCAAAAGTGTTATCTAAGCTATTGTCGAGAGTTCTAAGCGTTTCACGAATTAATTTCTCGTCAGAAGTGGACCCTAAGCCTGAGCTTGCAGTCTGGATGGTATTGAATAATTTAGAAAAGTTATCATCATTATCTTGAGGATCATCTCCGAAAGGAACCTTCAAGTTATTGAGTAGGGTTTCGATATTTTGAAGACTTTGAGCGATCGCCTTTGGGTCTGCCATGATTGGTTAGCTCCTTCAGAAATTCCTTGGTGAAGATTTTGGGATAAAATTGGGCACAAAAATCTGAGCCAGCTTATTTTCAAAAGCTGCACTCTTAGGGCATGCGAAAGTAGAACTTGTTAGTTCGTTACAGTTAGATAGCTCTAGTTCCGAAATGCGAACTATATCTTTCTAGGGGTACGGCTGTTGGCGTATTGAATGAGCCGTTTTTTGCAGAAACACCTACCTCGTTATCTCCAGATCTACCGTATTCCTACTCAACCTTTCACTCTTCTGAGTGGTTCCTAGACATTGAAGCTTCGCAAAGCTTAACTTGATGTGCTAGATATCACTTTCTGGTGCTAGAGGCTTAAGGGATTATACTTGCACAATTTTGCTATTGCTAAGCAAGTCTTACAAGTAAATTCATACAGAGTTTATGTAATAACCAGCTATGCAGTTTCGCACTTCTGAGCTAGTACCACTGTGCTCGCTTTGTGAAATTTGCTCTTTGTTAAATTTAACTCTGTGTAAGGACTTCAGCTCTCAGAATAAGTCAGATTAAAGTCAGAAATAAGTCGTAAATATACCCAAGCTCCCCCAGTCAATCCCCCAATTAATACTGAAGATAAATATACGTAGGTATTTAACCTAACTTTACTTACTTAGAAGGTGTAACAAAGAGAGTGCAAATTTCTTTGTTACTTTGCCGATAAGACCGCTTTGGGGTAGGCGATGCGTTGGTGATTGAATTGTTGCCAAACTTGGACAAAGACTTCGGCAATTTGGGTCATTTCTTCTCGGCTGAGGCCAGAATCAACTAGCTGGTTGTCTTGCCATCTGGCTCGCAAGATTTTGTTGATCATGGAGAACGCTTCTTCTGGAGTAGCGTCTTTGAGCGATCGCAGAGCGGCTTCACAGGAGTCTGCCAGCATCACAATACCCGTTTCGCGAGATTGGGGTACGGGGCCGTCATAGCGGAAATCACCCTCATCTACCACGCGCTCCGAGCCTTGTTTCTCTTGTTGCTGGGCTTGGTGATAGAAGTAGGCAATTAGCATTGTGCCCTGATGTTCTGGAATAAAAGCTTGAATCGCTTTCGGTAAGCGGCATTTACGAGCCATGACCAACCCTGCGCTCACATGCTTTTTGATTAGTTGGGCACTTTTCCAGGGGTCGTCGATCGCGTCGTGCTTATTGGGGCCGCCCATTTGGTTCTCAATGAAACCCAGAGGGTCGTGCATTTTGCCGATGTCGTGATACAAGGTGCCAGCCCGCACGAGTTCCACGTTGCAGCTCAAGGCTCTGGCCGCAGCTTCGGCTAGGGTCGCGACAAAGAGTGTGTGCTGGAAAGTTCCCGGCGCATCGGAGGCTAAGCGCTTTAAGAGGGGGCGATTGGGGTTAGAGAGTTCTGCTAGACGGATGGGAGTGACGAGATCAAACAAGTGTTCTAAGTAGGGACTGAGTCCTAGCGCTACGACGCTCCAAGCTACGCCTGTCAAGCCATGTAGCATCGCTCCACTAAGGACGAGATACCAGACGGGGCCAGAAGCTGCGTTCAGAATCAAGGTCAGGATCAGATAGGCAACTCCTTGAGTGAGGCCCACCATTCCGCCCAAGAGGGCTAGTTCTTCGCGCGATCGCAATCGTCCTGCAATCAACCCTCCCAATAGCCCCCCAATGGCGCTGGCTAGCCAGTGGCTCCAACTCACTTCCAATCCAAATGGCGCTATGACTGCGAGCAAGCCAACCACTGCCACGCTCAAGGCAGAGCCATAAAAGCTACCGACTAACAAGCCAATGGCCGGAAGGCTCGTGGAAGAAACGCCAAAAATTCCTAGCAGCGGGGCACTTAAGGTCAAAACTAGCAGGAGGAGATGGTCTCGATGTCGCAGTCCTGGATGAAATCGCCGCTCTACCACCCAGATCACGCCAACTGCACCGCTCATTAGCCCGCCAAAGCCCAGCAACCCTAGCCAGTTGATTTCTCGGCGGCTGAGACCAAAGTGATCTAGTAAGACAAAATCGGCTTGAGTAATGAGTTGGCTTTCTTGAACAATAACTTCACCTTGCTGAATGGTCACCAGCACAGGTCTGACTTCTTGGGCGGCTTGTTCGGCGCGGAGTTTTGTTTGCTCAGGGTCACGGACTAAGTTGGGTTCTAGGACTTTGGGTAAAAGGTTGAGGGCGATCGCCATCGCTGATTCGGAGACAGCTTCCCGCATCTGCACCTTAATCGCATTTCTCAGAATGCTTTTCGGCAAACCTGGTGAAATACCCTGAGCTAGAATTCGCGCTGTTGCTTGCCGAATCTGGGTTTGGGTCGCCTCCCACTCGGCGTCCGATAAGTTAAATAAAGTGGCGTCGTAAAGTATTTCCGAGTCGGAGGTTGTGGTATCTGACAACGCGGCTAGCGCCATCGGGTAGCTCCAACGAGTTTTAGAAATTACTTCCACTAAGACAGCAAAGTCCTGGGCGGATATGGCTTGGCGATAACTACGTAGTTCTGCGATCGCTTGCTGTTGAGCTGCATTAAGGGGAGGGGCATCAAACTTCAACCAAGCCTTCAGCTCCGGGTCAGTGCTACTGCCTAACGCTGAGTTAGGGGTGGCAGGTGTTTCCACGGCTCCTAAAATGGTTCGCCACTCCCATTCCTCAGCCTCGCGCAGATAAAGTTGGGTGGGTAGGGATAGGTTGTAAGTAGGGGCAACCGGAAACGTTCCAGCCATCCGCCGCAGCTCGGTTCCTCGCTTCAGTGCCTGAGCTAAAGTCTCTTGCACCCGCTGATTGACAGCTAAATCGAGCATTAATACTGGAACTGCTCCAGTACGCGCTTCTCGGCGCTTTTCTTCGGTGGTTTTGGGGTCTTCTATGCTGGCATTTTGGGGAGCCCGGATCGTTTGAGGAGCCGCAGTTCCCACATCGAGTTTGGGTTCGTTATAGAAGCGGTAACCAATGGTGCTGGTTAGAGAAAGCACAGCCACAATTACCATCGTGGGGGGTCTGTATTGGCGCAGGTTTTGCGATCGCAAGCCAACTGCCGGACTAGTTAAAGGCTGACGATTCCAACTCTGGCTCAGGGCATGACCAAAGGTTTTACGCGAGGCGTCCGCCACGTACACACGCCACCAGTGGGTTCGATAGCGTTTACACAACCGCTCAGCCCGCCGCATCAAAAACTGAAGCGCTCTCATAGCGATTGGGTTCTACAAGCGACAGTGTGAAGAGAAATGCAGGCGAGGCGGTAAAAAATCTGTTGTGTACATGAGGTGGGTTCCATCGTTAAAGGCTGTCCAAAAAAATCGTGGCAGCACCCGCTTAGTTATTCATCCATGCTACCTGGTCAATATCAGAGGGTGAGGGAAGGACCATCACAATTGATGTAGTGACTTGATGTAGTGATTAATATTGCGGACGGTAAGACATGCATGGACATTAGCGGGGGCGAATCACACGGGGAGCGGCGATCGCTGGGACGTGGTAGCGCTTAACTGGAAACTTTTGTGTATCATAGGTGCCCGACCAGGTAGCTAGCAAGGCGGAACCTAACTCCATTATCTCTGCTTCAAACTCCACCACTTGCCAAAGTGATTTCAGTGTAGAACCAGAGTCGGGGTGATCGAGGGCTAAGCGCCATTCCACAGGAATTCCAGCTAGGCTGTTGGCTGCTCCCGATATAGCACCCGTCAAAGTTGCGACTAAGGCTGGCGCAATTTGCATCTGTAGCGAGCGTAAAACTGCGAGACGCCAGTCGTTGGGGGTGGCAAGGCAACAATAAAGAGCTGCCATGATCGCTTGTAGTTCGTGAAGTGTGGAGGTGGCCTGTAGCGCTTGTTGAGATTGGCATAGCTGCGATCGCACTCGTTCTAAGCTGGCCTGCTGCTCTAGCAAAGTTTGTACTTGAGCCAATTGCTGCATCAAGATTGCTAAGGAGTTTGCCTCGGCCACAGGGCGACCTAATCTCGTTTCTAAGCGAGTTATGGCCGCAATCATTTGGGGAATTGAGCGCTGGGGATGAAACTGGTTTTGCAGAGCTTGCGCGATCGCCAAACTAATCATAAAGCTCGGCAGAATTGAGCTGGGTTTAGGTACACCTTCCTGGCTCAGCCGTTCTAGGTTCTGATAAAGCTTAGCTTCATCTTCATGAAAGAACAGCGCGATCGGCAGGCTAGCGATCGCCAGCTCACTTGCTCCCAAACTTTCCCCCAGGCTTGCTCTTAGCGTTCCCAGATCAGCAGTTCCCTGAGGATTGGGTTGGCGAGGCTGCCAATCTGCGAAATCCAGATCTCCTCGCCGTACTAAACTTTGAGCACCCAGCACGACTAAGCGGCCCCATCTTGGCTCAGAGACGCTGAGTTTCTCTCGAACTGGGGCAGAGGTTAACAGATGAGACCATTGCTCCGGGCAATTCAAAGGTAGTGGAGGTGCTGTGGAGTTGAGCGGGTCTGCTGGGGTGACTTGAGTGGCCCAACACACTCCTAACAGTTCTCCGATGGCTGCGCCTACCAGTACACCTTGAAATTGGCTCAAGAGTGAGTACCGCATGCATTTTCTCCCGATTACATAGCACCCACTTACATAGAAACTTACATAGCAAAAGAGGGGTGAAATACCCCTCTTATCTCTATTAGTGTTAGCTCAACAGTGCTCAACAGTGCTCAACAGTGTTAGCTCAACATTTTAGCTAGCCGCTTTTGGGGTGTCTGATAGCTTGTCAAGTTACCGTCAGATAACTAGTCAAGCTAGTCGCAGTAGTGTTGCTACCGCGATCGCCACCTTAAGCTTGACCTGGCTCCAGACGAGCGTAGAAAATACCCCGAATTCTGACTTCTAAAGGCTCACGAGAACCCATGTCAGTTTCCGAAGGCTGCTCACTTTCAAAGGTGCCAGCAATTTCACCAGTCGTGTTGTCAACCTTAGCGACTTGGAGAGAAATCTGACCTTGACCCACATTAAAGCTTTTCACGTTTTCGCGTGTTAGTTCAGCACTATCCGCTTGAGCTGGGAGGGCAACGGCGTTGTCATATCCTGTAGCCAGACCGCGACCTTTGGGGTCCAAGAAGTTGGAGGTCCGATAGGAGGGGACTTTGAACTTACCTTCAAAGTCGGTAGAGGTGTTGATCACACCATTCAAACCAGGTTGGGTTTGAGCCACCAAGTCTTTGATAGTAAATAGGAAAGGCACCCGCTCACCACCAGCCAGTTGCACGGTGATGGCTTGGAAGTCGAGACCATCTTCTTCCTTAAAGGTGAAGCTGCCATCTGAATTAGGCTGTAGTGCGCCATTTACAGCTTCGATAGAAGAAGTTTGACGAGTCACTAGCTTCGCAGGCTTGAAAGAAGCTTGAGAACGCTTGCTAACACTTTCTTCCTTCACAAAGAAGTCGATGGGCTGCAAGCACAAGCCGTTCAGGGTGTAAGACTTGCTAGTATCCACCGTGATGGAACCACGAGCGGTCTCATCGAGTTGGGGACAAGTGTTTGCCAAACCAGTTCCTCTAATCTGCTCGTAAGTGAGCAAATCTCGGTTCACAGTATTACTTGGCCCACTGCTACAAGCAGTCAGCACACCCAAGCACAAGGCTAGGAGTGAAACGATTAAAGCACGATACCTCATAGTCAACCTCAATACCAATGTTATAAATCCCTGCCAGGGCAATCTAAAATTTGGGCTTCAGGTACTCAAGCGAGTAGGGTGATGGCCCGCAACCAACCTGAGGCAAAACGGCCACACTTTAAAAACGCCTGCACTCTGTTTTGGGCGTGCTGCCGCAACCACCAGGGAGAATTTTGAACCACTGCCAGGTTTAGCTGGATTCTTATGATTTCCGGAATGGTCCGGCCAAGACCTAATACAGCATTTTACACGTCCTTGGATCGCCTTTTGCTATAGGTGGCAAGCAAATTACATGGGTTTGTCCTTGTGGGGATCGGAACGGGCAATTTTGCTCGAAGCAAGCCTGACTGGTTTTTTCGCCGTAAATTCTGATTCAGATTCACTTAAAGACTCTTGTAAAGTTGGGTTAACCCAATTGCTGTTGATTTAGCGCTTAGCCCAACAAGGATTACGTGGTGATGGATGACAATAATCAGATGGTGTCCGATCGGGTGAAAAATCTAAATCTGGAGTTTCAAGCGATCGCTCAAGTAGTAAGAGCCTCGGCTCAGAGCCATGAAGGTGACTGTCTTACTCTCTTAGCCCTCTTGCGGCTACTAGAGAGCCTGCACCGAGAAATTAGTGACAATTTTTTTCAAGCTTCATTACCCACCAACCGTCAAGCTCTCTATGCATTGCTGCGAGATATAGAAGCTGAAGGCGGCTGGCCTTACATTCATCGGATGAAGCTACAAGCGCTTTTGGTGAACTTGCCGCCAGATAGTATAGGTGAGGCATCTTCAGAAGCAGTATCTGTTGCTTTAGAACCCGAAGCTGAATCCCAGGATTAGATTGCACTGAACGGTTGAGTCGGTCAATCCTGGTTTTGGTTCTGGCAAGCTTTGAGTCGAGTAGTGAAGTGTCCGAACATTGAGTGACCCACTTAACCCATTAGGGGAGGGTAAAAAATCTGCGATCATTTTGCCCTCCTCAGAAGAGTTGTTTATGGCTGTCAAAACTATCACAAAACTATTTGATGATTATTTGGTAATGCAAATTATTTGACAATGTGTTTGTTTAAGAGCAATTAAAAGGTTTAGAGGTTAACTTTAGATTAATTCAAGGTTATCTTTTTTGGATTTATAGCAGCAGTCCTGTCATGCAAAATAGATAATACTCAGTTGGGTGCTTGATTGAATTGAATCGCAGCTCTGTTGATGTATTGATCAATGAATGTAATGACTGAATCCTCCTTGAATCTAACAGCACCAACTTTGTCTTTGGAATCCACTATACAAGAGTTGCACCTTTATGACTTTCAGGTAGATTCTGATTGCCTCGGCGCAGAAGTTTCTCATGTATTTGAAGAAAACCCGTTATTACCTGGTGTTCTTTTAGTTAACAGAGATCAACTGATCGGAACGATCTCGCGTCGCAAGTTTTTAGAGCAAATGAGCCGCCTGTATGGAGTGGAACTGTTTTCCAAACGGCCTCTGAAAGTTCTATATAACTTTGCTAAAAGTGAGCCATTAATTTTGCCAGGTGATACCTCAATTGTGGCTGCGGCTCGGCAATCACTGGGGCGATCGCCAGAATTAGTCTACGAACCCGTTGTAGTAAAACTAGGATCTTCAACCTACCACTTGCTAGATATTCATCAATTACTAGTCGCTCAAGCCAAAATTCATGAACTGACGACTCAGCTATTACGAGAGCAAACCAAAGCCCAATTAATGCAGACCGAGAAAATGGCTAGTTTGGGCCGTATGGTTGCAGGAGTCGCGCATGAAATTTTGAACCCAGTAAATTTTATTTGGGGAAATTTAGGCCATTTATCAAGATACAGTCAAGATCTAATTCAAGTCTTATTGAAATATGAGCAGGAAATAACCGAGACCTCTGCTGAGGTTAAAGCGCTCAAAGAAGAGATTGAATTTGAGTTTTTACTCAAAGATTTTCCTCAAGTGATTGATAGCATGCGGATGGGGGCAGAGCGCCTCAAAAAGATTGTGAGTGGTTTGCGTAGCTTTTCCTATATGGATGAAGCAAAGCTTCGGCCCGCAGACATTCATGAATGTCTCGATAACACTTTGCTGATTCTGGGCAATCGTCTCAAATATGGGATTGAGATTGTGAAGGATTACGGGGATTTACCGCTAGTAAATTGTTATCCTGGGCAACTCAGCCAAGTGTTTATGAATCTGATTAGTAATGCCATTGATGCCTTAAGCGAGAAAACAGCCAATCATGCAGCTGAGCAGAAATCAAATCGATTTTTAAGTCAACAGAAAGTTGTCCTGAACCAATGGCAACCTCAAATCAAAATCACCACAACTATTTGTACTTCTGAAGCTCCAGCATCCCCTACCGCTGACGCTTGGATCGTGATTCAAATTGCAGATAATGGTTCGGGAATTCCAGCGGGAATCCAGACAAAAATCTTTGAAACATTTTTTACCACTAAACCAATGGGTCAAGGAACTGGTTTAGGGCTGGCAATTAGCCATCAGATTGTGACTGAAAAGCATCAAGGCCAATTAAACTTGCGATCGCAACCTGGAATTGGGACTGAGTTTGAAGTTCGACTGCCGATTGTCTCTGCCCAGCCTGTGCCTGTCGCTGTGGCCCAACTTTCAGAAAGTTAGCGAGTTGAAGCCAAAATGGCACTATCAGAAATTACGGAATAAATCAAAAAACTGGCAATACAGCTCAGCCTACCTTGATAATTGTGCGGACGATTCGCAATCCTACAACACCTATATTGGAAGACGGAAGCCGACACTGCCTCAGTCAAGTTACTCTACAGACTAATCTGACTCAGCTAGTGGTGCTTAAGAAACCTGACGAGAGCTGAAAGTTTTTGTCTAGCAGTTTCTAGTTGAGAGCTTGCTGTTTTCAATCGACCTTCTTTAGGTGTTTTAGAGAGTTGGGTGCCTGTGCTAAATCAATCCAGTCCTCATATTATGCCGCCATCTCTATCTGAAGGGAATGGATTGGCCTTGGGTGTAGAGTCATCGCTACAAGATTTACGGCTCTACAACTTTCAAGTTGACATTAGCTGTTCAGGCGCAGAACTGGCTCAGTTCTTCGAGAAGTATCCCCTATTACCAGGCGCTATTTTGCTGGAGCAGGGTGAGTTTGTCGGCATGATATCTCGACAGCAATTTTTAGAGTATTTGCTGCGTCCTCAGGGATTAGAGTTATTTCTGAAACAACCCTTGAGGGTTCTCTACAGTTATGCCAGAACTCAGTCTCTTGCTCTACCCGCAGATACCTTGATTGTGACGGCGGCCCAGCAAGCACTACGGCGATCGCGCGAGCTACTAGGTGAACCGATTGTGGTTTGTACAGAGCCAGGAACTTATCACCTGCTGAATATGCACGAATTAAATATTGCCTATTGGCAAATTCGGGGCATTGAAACTCAGGTGAGGTACGAAAGGGCTCAAGCCCAAATGATTCAAACTGAAAAGATGGCTAGTTTGGGTCGCTTAGTTGATGGCATTGCTCATGAAATTTTAGATCCAGTTAGTTTCATTTGGGGAAATTTAACTCACGTTTCTAGCTATAGCCAGAACTTGCTAGAGTTGATTACTGCTTACGAAACTTATTTGCCAGGAGTACCTGAAGAAATTCTTGATTTGCAGGCAGATTTGGAGCTGGATTATCTCAAACAAGATCTGCCCCAAACTATTGCTAGTATCCGCTCTGGTGCAGAACGGTTATCTAAGTTGGCGACCAGCCTGCAAAACTTTTGTCATATTGATGAGGTTTACCCTAAACCTGCTGATTTGCATGAGTGCCTCGATAGCATTTTGCTATTGCTAAAAAGTCGTTTAACTGGAGAAATCAGCATTATTAGAAATTACGGTCAGTTGCCTCCAGTGTCTTGTTTTGCGGGGCAGCTCAGCCAAGTATTTATGAATGTTTTGACGAATGCAGCTGATGCTTTAATCGATCAAGCAATTCGGCAAGAGCTAGCGATCGAATTTGGCAGTCAAGGCATTCTCGCTCCACCCCAAAAACCCCGCATTGAGATTACGACCCAAGTCTGCCCAGCCAGATCGGTGACGGCTGCCTCTGGCACTCGCTGGGTTTCAGTGCGGATTGCGGATAATGGCTTAGGTCTCTCGCCAGAGCGGTATCAGCAGATTCTAGAGTCGTTTTCGGTTGAGAGACGAGCGGCGAAAGAAACGAGTTTGTCTGTGAGCTATCAAATTGTGACTGCGAGACACGGTGGCAAGTTTGAAGTGCGATCGCAACCTGGAGTCGGGACAGAATTTGAAATTTTATTACCCTTGGTTTAGCGGCCTTACTTGCTCGATTAAACCCAGTGGGGGAGTGATTTCAACTCTCCTCGCCGCCAAATCTACGACAGGTACGATCTCGTTGACAAAGGGCACTAAAACCGTGGGCTGCTTAGGATTTTTTGGCTCTGTCAGCTTCACTTCTAGCAGATCGTTGCCAGCAGGAATCACATCGGTGACTGTGCCTAGTAGAGTTTGCGTCGCTTGATCAAATACTTCTAACCCGATCAAGTCGATGACATGAAATTCACCTTCTTCTAGTTGCGGGCGATCGCCTTCTGGAACTAGAAGCTTACAGCCTTTGAGGGCTTCAGCATGGTCGCGATCGCTAACATCGCCCAATTGCAGAACATACATTCCTTTGCCATGCAAGTAGCGACCCTTCACCAATTCGATTGGTTGGGGTTCAGTGGCATTTAGAGGCAGGAGCCAACGGGTTCCTGGTTCCTCAAAGCGCTCTGGAAAGTCGGAATTTGGGTAAACTCGCACCTCGCCTTTTAAGCCCTGGGCAGACACAATTTTGCCGATTTCTAGCCAACCTTCAGGCACGATCGCTGAGTTTGGGGCAGGGGAATGGGTCGAGGGAGTTTTGGTTTTGCGGCGCTCAGACATCTTTTTCTCACGGATCATGACTCAGGAAACTCCCTCACTGACGGCGGTCAATTGATAAACTTCTGCCACCACTTTGGCTAAGCGCTGCATTCCGATCGCAATTTCCTCGTTGCTAGCGGTGAGGCTAATCCGGACGCACTGCTGTTTGTGGGGCCAATCTTCGCTTAAACCTGGAAAGAATGAGCTACCCGGTACGACAATCACACCCACCTGCTTGAGTTGTTGATAGAACTCCCAATCGGTGATGGGTAAATCTTTTAGCCACAGCCAAGCAAAAATAGCGCCTTCACCCCGATGGAGAAACCAAGGAATGTCTTGGGGCATGGCTTGATCGAGGCTGGTTTCGACGACGGTGAATTTCTCTTGGTAATAAGGACGAATGACTTGAGTAGAAATCTCAGCGAGTGCTCCAGAGGCGATCGCCTGCGCCGCGATCGCTTGACCATAACGAGACGAGTGAATACACAAGTTCGTCTGAAAGCACTCTAAAACTTGAATCACTTTCTCATCACCGATCGCAACTCCCACCCGTTCTCCTGGCAATCCTGCTTTAGACAAGCTCATGCAGTGAACGATATTGTCCCCGAAGACAGGCGTCATCTCAGTAAAGTTTAAGGCAGGAAAGGGAGGCGCATAGGCTGAGTCGATCAAGATGGGGATGTTGTGAGGCGTTGCCAATGCCGCAATTTTTTGCACCTCTTCGTCAGTTAAAACGTTCCCGGTGGGGTTGCAAGGCCGTGAAAACAGCACAAATCCAGTGCTTTCATTAATTTCCAGTTGGCTGAAATCGGGGCGATACTTGAAGCGGTGTGCCTGCTCATCTATATCTAGCGCAGGTTTGTAAGCAACCAAAGCTTCCGGGATCAAGGTGACACCGCCATAGCCTGTGTAGTCGGGGCTAAGAGGCAACACGATTTGTTTGAGATCGCCGCTGGTAGTGTAGCCGCCCAGAGCATTAGCCGCATAGAAATAGAGGGCTTGGCTTCCGGGTGTAATTAAAATATTGCGATCGCTCAAAGTGAGTCCGTAACGCTGACTAAAATCCTGTCGAATCGCTTCAATCAGGGGTTGATAGCCTTGGCTAGAACCATAACGACAAACTACTTCTCCATACTCATTGCTGCTGAGTAGTTCCGCCGTGCAATTTCGCCATAGTTGCTCCACCTCTGGCAAGATCACCGGATTTCCAGCACTCAAATTGATGAATTCCTGACCATTGCCCGCTCGTAGGGTTTCAATGATATCTTTCATAATTGCCCGCACCCCAGTGAGCTGGGACATTTGAGCGCCGAATTGAGTCAGGACAGGGTTCATAGGAGAACAGGTAACAGGAGCGACTTGAGGATGCTCATTAATGCTAACCGCTGGAGGGACGCGATCGCGTGCTCTGAAATCAACTGCGTCAACTGCTGTGCTTTACAACTCCTTAAATTAAGGATGAGATGGCTTGCAAAACTTCATGAGACGACAAAATTCTTTGGCTTTATCTACAACTTTAATGACGAAGCTTTAGAGAGTATGAAAAATTACCCCTAAGCTTCTCAACACCTGTCAAGCTAGAACCCAGTCCCGTTGCGTTACGTTGCTTGTACAGAGCTGATTCGAAGAGATTTGTAATTTGTCCAGTCGTCAATCGAATGTTGCTAAGCACGTTGGACCCCTGATTCAGACTCAATCCGGAGTGATGCCGTTGGATCAGTCTGAGCCGAGATTTTAGTGAAGAGCGAGAGCCTTAAATCCTATGACGAATACTGCTGCTATGAAGCCTGCTGCTAAGCTGAGTGCGAAGCTGCCCCTTCCACTGAAACGACTAGCAGATCTGGCTTACAACTACTGGTGGAGCTGGGCCAATGGTCATGTCTCTTTGTTTCAAAATATCAATCCTGATGAGTGGCAGCGCTCCGGGCATAATCCGGTCGCTTTGCTAGAGTCCGCTTCTTACGAACGCTTAACCCAGTTAGCGGAAGACCCCCTGTATCTCAAGCGCTTGCAAGGTCTAGCCACGCAATTTGACCGTTACATGCGAGAAAAAGACACTTGGGCCAACCGAGTCGCGCCCCAGTTGTCACAAGAGCATCCTGTGGCTTATTTCTGCGCTGAGTTTGGCATTCACGAATCGCTTCCGGTCTATTCGGGCGGTCTAGGTATTTTGGCGGGAGATCACCTCAAATCTGCCTCTGACCTAGGAGTGCCGATGGTGGGGGTTGGGTTGCTCTACCGTCAAGGTTATTTTCACCAACGTCTAAACCGCAATGGCTGGCAAGAGGATTACTACACAGACAATCCTTTTGAGCAGATGCCGCTCGAACTTGTGACGAATGCTGAGGGAGAACCCATCACCATTGAGTTGCAAATTCGCCAACGCATGGTCAAGGTGCAAATCTGGCTGGTGCAAGTGGGGCGAGTCAGGCTCTACCTGCTAGACACAGACCGAGAAGATAATGACCCCATCGATCGCTGGTTGACCGGGCACCTGTACGGCGGCAACCAAGAAACCCGGATTGCCCAGGAAGTCGTATTAGGGATCGGCGGTGTTAGAGCGCTACAAGCTTTAGGGATTCAGCCCACGGTCTATCACCTCAATGAGGGTCACGCAGCGTTCTGCTTGCTAGAGCTGTCGCGATTGGAAGTAAAGCAAACGGGCAAATCTTTCTACGATATTGAAGCCTCGGTGCGCGATCGCTGTGTGTTCACCACCCATACGCCCGTACCCGCAGGTCACGACGTTTTCTCCGCCGATCTGATGGACTCCTACTTTGCCCAGTTCTGGCCAGAGCTAGGGTTGTCCCGTGAGCAGTTTATTTCTCTGGGTGCCCGTCGCTTAGGCGATCCTTGGGAGCCGTTTGGCATGACTGTCTTGGCCTTGCGTTTGTGTCGGGGTGCGAATGGCGTCAGCGCCCTGCATGGTCAAGTGTCTCGCAAGATGTGGAGCATTTTGTATCCAGACCGTCCAGAAGATAAAGTGCCGATTAGCCACATTACGAATGGTGTGCATGCCCGCACCTGGACTGCTCCCTTGCTCAGCGATTTGTATACGCAATATCTCGGCGAGAACTGGTCTGCACGGGTCGTTGATCCTGAAATGTGGGCAGGGGTAGACAAAATTCCTAACGAGGAACTGTGGTCGCGCCACCAAATCCTCAAAGAGCGCCTAGTGGCTCATACCCGCTTCAAGGTGAAGGCATCGCGGCAGGGACGTGGGGAAGATGGAGATCATATCCATGCTGCCGACCATTTGCTCGATCCCAAAATTCTCACCATCGGCTTTGCTCGTCGCTTTAGCCCCTACAAGCGGGGGGCTCTGCTACTCCGGAATGCCGAGTTGGCTTTGCAAATCTTTGGCAGTTCCGATCGCCCGGTGCAAATTATCTTTGCGGGTAAAGCTCACCCTGCGGATGAGGAAGGCAAGCGGATTATTCAGCGCTTGATGGAGTGGTGCCGCCATTCTGCTATTCGCGACCGCGTTGCGTTCATTGAAGACTACGACATTTACACCGCTCAAAAGCTGATTCAAGGCGTAGATGTGTGGCTGAACAACCCACGTCGCCCCTTAGAAGCATCGGGAACCAGCGGTCAAAAGGTCTGCTTTAATGGTGGCCTTAACTGTAGTGTGCTAGATGGTTGGTGGTGCGAAGGCTACCAAGCTGGCCCCGATGGCAAAGGTCTAAATGGTTGGGCGATCGGCGAAGATGCCAATACCAGTGACCAAGAACTGCAAGACCGCATCGATTCTGAATCGCTGTATCGGCTCTTGACTGAGGAAATTGTTCCCCTCTACTACGACCAAGATGCCAATGGCATTCCCAACGGTTGGATTCAGAAAATGAAGGCATCTATCAAAACCAACTCCCCCGCTTTCAACACCGATCGCATGGTGGCTGACTATGTGAGACAAATGTATGCTCCTGGAGCAACTGCCAATGTAGAGCCAGTCATGGCAGCGCTTTAGCCTCAGGGTTGTAGCGACGAAACCACAGATGGTTGATTGAACCATCCATTCAGACTGTCTATCGCTGCCGTAGATCATTTACCGATTTGCGGCAGCTTTTTTGGCTGGGTTTGCAGTTGCTGTGGCCCCCCATCGAACTGATAGCCTGGAGTAGCGAATATGCAAGCTGGCAGTCTCAGCAGCTTGTTTGTCTTTTGACAAAACTAAAGTTAGATACGTATGCCGATTTGGGAAGCTGATTTTTATCGTCGTCCTTTGCAGGATGAGCAGGGGCATCCCCTGTGGGAGTTGTTGCTTTGCGATCGCACCCGAAATTGGGAATTTAGTGCCCTGTGTCCTCAACCAGACGCCAATGCTACTTGGGTCGTGGCGCAACTACAAAAAGCAGCCGAGTCGCAGCCCTCGCCAGAACGCTTGCAAGTTTTTCGGCCCCAAGCTCTAGGTCTACTGGAACTAGCAGGGAAAGAGCTAGGAATAGCGGTGGAGCCAACGCGCCGCACCTTTGCCTTAAAGCAGCTATTGCGAGAGAAAGCCCAGCAGTATTCTCAACCCAGCAACTATGGTCAGCAGCCTTATTCACCCCTAGAGCTAGACAAGCCACCCCCGACCCCCATCGCTGAGAACATTCAAGGAGAACAGTGGCGGTTTGCTGCGATCGCCGCAGGTCAACTGGTAGAAGCTTTTCAAGATCGGCCAATCCCAATTTTGGAAATGCCAGAAATTCTCTTACCCCTCAGTTTAGGGCTGGCTTCCGATTTGCCTGTGCCTGGGGTGATTATTGACGCGGGTCGCCGCTCAATGAAGCTGGCTCAATGGTTACAGCAAGTTCGTCCAGTTGCCTTAAACTACATGGCTGGCAGTCCAGACGGCCTGATTTTAGAAGCTGGTTTAGCCGATCGCTGGGTACTAGCCACCTTTGAAGATCCAGAGGTAAAAACTGCCGCTCAAGCTTATGAGCAACGAAAACAAGCGTCTCAAGGTCTACACTTCTTGCTCGTCCAACCCGATGATTCGGGCATGACCTACAGTGGTTTTTGGCTCCTACAACCCGTAGATTAAGCCCTCTAAACTCCGTGCTAGCAAAGTGAACCATAAAAAACCGCTGAAGTTGTATGTCTACAAAATTTCAGCGGTTAGACAACCTGTTTGGGAGAGAACGATTTACAGAGCTTTGGCTTCGGGATCGGAGGAAAAGAGTCCGAGTAAAGGCCCTAAAATAGCTCCGAACACAAAACCACCCGCATGAGCCCAGTAAGCAACGCCGCCTCCTTCCATGCCAATGTTGGCTGGGGCATTGAGGCTGGCTGCTCCATAAAAGGCTTGCTGGACAAACCACCAACCCAAGAAGAAGAAAGCGGGAATGCGGACGGTAGTAATAAAGAAGCCCAGAGGCAGCAAAGTCAGAACTGAGGCTTTAGGATACTTCAGAATATAGGCTCCCATCACCCCGGCGATCGCCCCACTTGCTCCCAGCGAAGGAATAGCAGAATTAGGGGAGAAAAACCACTGAGTTAAAGCTGCCAAAGCTCCGCAAGCTAGATAAAAAATTAAATATTTGATATGGCCTAAGCGATCTTCAACGTTGTTACCAAAGATCCAAAGAAACAGCATGTTACCTGCAATATGGAGAAAGCCACCATGCAGAAACTGTGAACTGAACAAAGTGAGCCATTCCGGTGGTCCAGCAGTAATTGCTTCACCCGCAAAGCTAGCGGTTAACTGCCTAGGAACGACGGCCCAGGTATAGAAAAACCCTTCTAACTGCCCTGGAGCGAAACTCAACTCAAGGATAAAAACTAAAATATTCGCAACAATAAGGGCGTAGGTAACGTAGGGCGTGATTATAGTCGGGTTGTCATCACGAAGAGGAACCACAGGCGCTTTTCCTGAGCATCTACTAGCTGGAAGATAACTGATTTGCTTAGGGCTGTCTGCTGACCTCTAGACAGATTTCGTTACAAACTAGGCATTAAACCGGGCATTAAACTGACCATTAAAAAACCCCTCATCAAATGGAGGGGTTCTTGCAAAAACTAAATAACTCAATCTATGGAAAATAGCTTTGTAAGTTGAGTTTGTCGGTTCGCTAGAAGCTTACCAACCCTTTTCAGATTGTTCTAGAACGTAAGTTGCCACATCATCAATTTGCGCATCGCTGAGACGGCCACCAAAAGCGGGCATGGCATTCTTACCATTTTTCACTTGGTTGGTGATGGCTTCAACGGAGTTCATGCCAAATTGGGCCAAAGCGTCCTTCTTCAGGGTCTTATTAGCCATAATGACGTTGTTGCCGCCCATATGGCAGGCAGCACAGTTAGCACTGAACACCTTGGCACCATTCGCTGCATCACCTGCGAGGGCAGGACGACCAAAACCAACAGCAAACATTGCGATCGCTACCAAGACGATAGACAATAGCTTTCTCAACACAGTTCTCCTCTACTCAATCAATACACAGCAAACAACAAGAACGCCTTGCTTAGACTATTCTACGCTTCTACAAGGCGTTTTTTAGTGAGGACAGACATCTGGTATAACTGCTTGCAAATTCGCAAAGCGTTTGAATTTTAGTTCAGAAGTCACTGATACCCCAACCAGGTGCTTTTTGAGCCGCTCTGAGAATAAAAGCAGCAAGTTTTTCCACCTGCTCCTGAGGTAGCCAGCTCTCTGGCACCTGGCGACAGACATAATTTTCCTCGGTGCCATCATAGGTCATTGGTTGACGTAAATAATCAACCAAATTATTGATGTTGTCTCGCTGGGGAACTGCTCCCTGCAAAGCAGCTAGCGATAAAGACACCGACGGATTGGGTAGAGTCGCGCCGCCCAAATGACAGTTCTTACAATTGTTTTCAAATAAACGTTTACCCGCCCCAAAGTCGTCTGGTGCAAACAAACGACTTTGACTCTCATCTAGATCGAGCGCAACAGGCTCAGTAACCCGCAAATACTGAGAGACGTAAGGATCTACAGCGGCTTGAGCGGGGCTAGCCAACAAAATGATGCCTAGCCAAACTACCAAAATTGCGAGTAAAGGGCGAACTGAAAAGCGTAGACCTAGCATGACGGCGACAACCTGGTAGCGAGTAAGCCAGCGATTCAGCAGATGGCAGAAACTCTTGAGGTCACTATCGTTGGGGATAAGTGGGCCTCAAGGGAGAGGTCTGCGTTTCTGCCAACGACTGTCTCCTAGACGGGACAGGCTTTAATAGTAGATTTTGCCACCGCCCCATTTTTGGCCGACGATCTTGGGTTGTAAGAGAATATGACCCGCGATCGCCACGAGGTCATCCTCGGTCAGGTTTCTCATCTTGGGGAAGATATCCGTGCTCTGAGTGCTAGGGTGCAGCTCCGCAATAGATTCAGCCCCGTCGTAGGTGGTGGGATTGTGCATGTAATCCACCAGTGCCTCGATATTGGTACGAGGTGGAGTTGCTAGAGCCAGAGCCTCCGGCTCAAGACCTACGTTAGGGTCAGTCTTGGTGCCGCCACCTACGTGACATTGGCCACAAGCATAGTTAAATAAGCGTTTTCCTTCTTGAACTTGCTTTAAGCTCAAAACAACATTTTGACCTTCGCTACTTGGGACAGTGCGGAGCGCTGCATCTAGTTCAGCTGCATTAGCACTGCCGATAAAGGTTTGGAAGGCGAAAAATACAGTGGCCACAGCAAGCCAGATGTATCTTTTAAGCATGGTTCTCCTTAATGTGGCTCAGTTAGCAGATATTCATCCTCAACACAGGTTGGCTCAACCCATTGCTCCGTATTTTTAGGAGCCCACCCTCATGTCAAGGCCCAAAACTAGCCCTGGAAGTGTCCTGCAAAGGTCAGGATTGAGCCTTTCTAATATCAATATCATGCCACTGAGGGGTCCCTTTCCCAAGAGAACTGCCCGCTGAGTTTCACAAGGGATTTGCAGAACTGAGGGAAACAGCTTCGGGTAAATGCACAAAGTGTGAAGCAGCGGGGGCAGGTTGGTGTAGCCGAATCAGTTGCGCCAGGGTTTTCTTGAGCTGGGTTCGGGGCACGATCGCGTCTACAAAGCCATGTTCCAGCAAATATTCAGCGGTTTGGAAATTATCGGGGAGTTTCTCTCGCAGCGTTTGCTCAACTACTCGTCTGCCCGCGAAACCAATGGTGGCTTTCGGCTCTGCCAAAATAATGTCGCCAAGCATGGCAAAGCTTGCAGTCACCCCGCCTGTAGTCGGATGGGTCAAGATGGGGATGTAAAGGAGCCGCGCTTCTCGATGCCGTTCTAAGGCACCAGAGATTTTAGCCATCTGCATCAAGCTGAGCATGCCTTCTTGCATCCTGGCTCCGCCAGAGGCGCATACGAGCATAACTGGCAACCGCTCACGAGTCGCTCGTTCAATCAGGCGGGTAAATTTCTCCCCCACCACGGAACCCATGCTGCCACCCATAAAGCGGAAGTCCATGACTCCTAGGGCGACGGGCAAGCCTTCCAGTTGGCCTAGCCCTGTTTGGACACCGTCTGGCAAGCCCGTTTTGTCCTGCATTTCTCGGATGCGATCGCCGTAGCCCTTGCGATCGCGAAACTTCAGCGGGTCAATCGGACGAATGGCCGTGTCTAAGGGTAGCCAAGTATTGGCATCAATGAGTTGGCGGATGCGCTCGTCGCTGAAGACGCGAATGTGGTGGTTGCACTCTAAGCAAACCATTTGATTCGCCCGTAGGTCTTTGGTGTAAGTCAGAGCACCGCACGACTCACACTTAGTCCATAGCCCATCCGCAATTTCTCGTTCTTGCCGTTCCTTGCTGGTCGGCTCTGCCTTTCGTCGATTTGCAAACCAATCAAATAGAGACATGAAAGTGATTGATTCCTTTTATTTTGTTATTTCTATTCCCATCAGCCTTAAGCAGGCAAAATCCTGAATTTCAGGCTTAATGGCCTAGCCAGCTTTGATCAAAACTATTTTGATACCCCAGCAAAAATTCTGGCACAGGAATTCCTGTAGACCGAAAAATCTGCTAGTGAGTTGCTAACGAGTTTATGTGAATTTGTTTCACCCGCTTTTATTATCCCTCTGTGTGCTCTTCCTCCACGGGACTAATGAGGAGTAAGGCTGTCCATTGGTCTTCGGCACGCACTTGTAAGGCAGCAGGACTTCCCAGCCCTAGATAAGGCGCAACACCCAAATCAAGCACCCGCGCTGGAATTTGATGAGCAGCTAGAACCTGCTGCATAATTTCTGCTTCCCAACGGGTACTCGTTGTCCGTAATGTGATCCAAGACACGGAGGGATTGTATCAAAAATGTGGGAATTTTATCAAAAGATCAAGAAAGTGTAGAGTTTAGTGCTTATAGACGATCGCTACTTATAGAGCCGGAAAAAATAGCTGCAAATAGCCTGAGATAATGGCTTCACCCCATAATGCTGCAATCAAGGCCCCTAACGCTAGAAAAGGGCCAAAAGGCATTTGTTGACGCCGTCCCAGCCAGCCAAACGCCATCGCTCCACCCCCCACAAAAGCACCCACTGCACAAGCCAAAAATCCCGCCAGCAAAAAATATTTCCAACCCAGCCAAGCGCCCATCATGGCAGCGAGTTTGGCATCGCCCGCTCCCATCGCTTCTTGGCCCAGCGCGATCGACCCAGCTAGAGTAATGAGGTTGAGTAACCACAGCCCCACAACGGCACCTACCACCCCTACCATTAGCTGATTGATGACTGGAGCCACGCTAAAGCTCAGAACTGAGCCAACCGCAACTTGGAAACCTAGCCCCACCAACAAACCGGATCGAGTCAGCGGTTCTGGCAGGGTCATGGTATCCAAGTC
Organism: Trichocoleus desertorum NBK24; assembly: GCF_030409055.1. GTDB lineage: Bacteria > Cyanobacteriota > Cyanobacteriia > FACHB-46 > FACHB-46 > Trichocoleus > Trichocoleus desertorum_B. The sequence goes on from NZ_CP116619.1 coordinate 3,089,649, forward strand.
AATTAGGGATAAGGCTAGCAGCCAACTCACAAAGGTCCAATAGCCCAAAGTTTGGACGGAAAAACCAAAAATTAGAAAAACCAGCACGAAAAGAGCACCCGTTGCGGCTTCTACCAAGGGGTACCGGGGAGAGATAGGGCTTTTGCAGTAACGGCAACGTCCGCGTAGCCACAGCCAGCCTAGAACCGGAACGTTATCTTGCTTACCTAGGCGGTGTGAACACTGGGGACAGCGTGAAGGCGGCCAAAGAACAGATAAGCCTGCGGGTAAGCGATAGACGACAACATTTAGAAAGCTGCCGATAGATGCACCGAGTGTAAAGGCAATCAAAGCGGTGAGAACGGTAAACAGAGTATCCATAACCAAGGCTTTAGTTTGGCAGTATTGGCCGAACGGGTTATGGTCAGGTGACTGACATTAGGGCACTCAATGCTCTAGTGACTCCAAGCTACCAGCACTCATTCAGCACTAATAAAGTTCTGACTCAATTTGATTGAAGGGCACGAAACACTCTTGGGGAAGCAAAACGGGCCTGCCAGAGAAAATTAGTTTGCCCCGATGAGTGTAGCGATCGATCGCGACGCCTAAAGGAGGTTGAGTCAGCTCAGGATGAACTTCGTAGTAAGTACGATAAATCTGCCGTGCGGCTCTGACTACTGCCGGGTCTAAAAAGACGGGAAATTCCACATCTTCTATCCTATTTTCGGGTCGTTGTTGGGAAACGTACACCACAAACCTATCCCTAATTTTTACGCTCGACTTTAGTCGATCTAGGTGATTACAGCAAGGGTTAGAGCAAAATTAGCGAATCACTACGCTCCAACCGCTACCTCTGAATCCCCTACTCAGCCCTTTCAAGTGCTTCGATCAAAACATCCCCCATCTTCCGGCAGCCTACTAGAGTTTTGCCTTCAGACATAATGTCTCCGGTGCGGTAGTCTTGGTCGAGCACCTGCATTACAGCTTGTTCAATGCGATCGGCTGCTACAGGTTGATTCAATCCGTAGCGTAGCATCATAGCTGCACTCAAAACTTGGGCGATCGGGTTGGCTTTGTCTTGGCCCGCAATGTCTGGAGCCGAACCATGAACTGGTTCATACACCCCAGGCCCAGAAGCGCCCAAACTGGCAGAGGGCAGCATGCCGATACTACCTGTCAACATGGCAGCAGCGTCGGAAAGAATATCGCCAAACAAATTGCTAGTCACAATGGTGTCGAATTGTTTGGGCCAGCGGACTAACTGCATCGCCGCGTTGTCCACGTACATATGGGACAGTTCTACATCGGCATATTCAGCCGCCAACTGGGTCACGCGATCGCGCCACAACTGCGAAACATCTAGCACATTGGCTTTATCGACGGAACACAGTTTTTTGCCCCGCTTCTGGGCGGTTTCAAAGGCTACCTTGGCGATGCGATCGATTTCTGACTCGGTGTAGGCCATTGTATTGACGCCACGCTTCTCGCCAGATTCTGTGGCAAAAATACCTTTGGGTTGACCGAAATAAACGCCGCCTGTCAGCTCTCGTACTACCATGATGTCGATGCCTTCTACAACTTCACGCTTGAGGCTAGAAGCATCAATTAACTGGGGCAAAATCTTAGCAGGACGCAAGTTGGCAAAGAGTTCTAGACCTGCCCGTAGTCCGAGTAATCCAGTTTCGGGTCGCAAGTTTCGAGGTAACGTATCCCACTTGTAACCCCCAATCGCAGCGAGTAGGACGGCATCGCTATTGCGACAAGTTTCTAAGGTTTCTGGCGGCAGGGGTGCGCCTGTGGCATCGATCGCGGCCCCGCCAATCAAAGCCGATTGAAAATTAAATTCTAGATTGAGCTGCTGGCCTACAACTTTCAGCACGTCTACCGACACCGCCATGATTTCAGGGCCGATGCCATCGCCAGGTAGAAGGGTAATTCGGTACTGCTGTGCCATAAGTCAACTCAAAGGGAACGGTGGAAGTACTCACAGGGTATTTATCATACCTGGCAAGGGCACCAACCAATAGACTGCACAAAAACAGAAAACCCGCAAAAACTAGGGTCAGTACTAGTCCTTACGGGGCAAGGTCAAATTCAGGATGATCAAATTCAGAGTGATCAAATTCAGAATGAACCGAATGAGCGATTACTGCACCGCATTGTGCAGGTTGCCTGCGGATTCGGGACGAGCTTGGCGGGCACGAATATCTTGCTCTGCTTTTTGAGTTTTAGCAGCTACATCAGAATTGGGTTGGCTCAAGCGGATGTTACCTTCAGCTTGCCGAACCTTGCCGCGAATTTGGTCTTCGCGATCGCCAGTCAAATTGCCTTTGATTTCTTGAGTTTTGCCCTGGAGGCTTTGCACAAATCCTGTCACCTCTTCACCCAGTTCGTTGCTTTGGCTGGCAGCGGCCCAGCTGGGTTGAGCGCTCATCACATTGGCTAAGGTAATCACTAGCCCCAGGACGACGGCAATCAAAACTTTGCGAACTTGCTGAAATAAACTCACTTCAATCTCCTTTGAAAAAACTGATTTTTGTTGCGAAAATATGACGACTTCAACCTATCGAAGATTCTTAACTTAACCCTCTTTCGCAGGGGATAAGTCATGCATCCAAACATGCGTAGAACCCATGCGGAACCTTACTTATGGCAGAGTTCTAATTGCAGTTTTTGGAGCCAATTAGCTTTTGAGCAAACCCAAACTTTTTGTTTTTGTTTTAGGTTTTCTCCTGATTTGTCGTTAGGATGTGGCTGTAGAGTACGGCAATGCCTCACAGCGATCGCCTATGACCCGTACCCCTCTGGTTGAGCGCATTCAACAATTTAATCAAGGCCGCAATCCGCAACTGCTGCACCGCAAATATAAAACGATGCAACGCAATCCGTTTGCCTTTTTGCGGGGCACTTGTCATTTGTTTTATCAAGATTGGCCGAGCGCTACCGATCTCAATCAATCCCCTTTAAGTTGGATTTGTGGGGATCTGCACCTAGAAAACTTTGGCACGTTCAAGGGTGACAACCGTTTAACTTATTTCGACCTCAACGATTTTGATGAAGCAGTGCTTGCTCCCTGTACTTGGGACTTGGCGCGGTTTCTCACCAGCATCTTTGTCGGTGCCAATGCCTTGGGCCTGGGCGAAACAGAGGCGATCGCTCTGGCTAATTGTTTTTTGACTAGTTATAAGCAAGCGCTGCTGTTTGGTAAAGCAGGTTGGGTAGAGCGGGGGACGGCGACTGGTTTAGTGCAGGAGTTGCTGAATCAGTTAAGGCAGCGCAAACGCCAAGATTTTCTGAACAGCCGCACCGAAATTAAGGGCAGCACCCGCCGCATTCGTTTAGATGGCAAACGAGCCTTGCCAATTGCTAGCGCTGAGCGCAAGAAAATTACTGCTTTAATCGAGAAATTTAGGGTGCAGCAAGCTAAACCCAAGTTTTTTAAGCTGCTGGATGTGGCCCAACGAGCAGCGGGTACAGGCAGTTTGGGCATAGAGCGCTACATCTTGCTCGTCGTCGGTCATGGCTCCCCCGATGACAATTACTTGCTGGATCTCAAGCAAGCTCAAGCTTCTGCCTTGCAGCCTTATTTAACAGCACCGCAACCCCAATGGCACAATGAGGCGGAGCGGATTGTCTCAGTCCATCAACGAGTGCAAGCAAGCTCACCCGCTCTTCTCAGGACGGTGGTGCAGGGTGATAAATCTTTTGTTTTAACCGAACTCCAACCCTTTGAAAACCGAGTCAATTTGGAGGCCAATCGCGGCAGGCTGAAGCGATTAGAAAAAGTAGTCGTAACCATGGGCGAGGTGGTGGCTTGGGGACAACTGCGGAGTGGAGGGCGGCAAGGCTCGGCGATCGCAGATGAGCTGATTGATTTTGCCCAACAACAAACCTGGCCCACCACAGTGATGGATTACGCCCGACAGTATAGTCAGCAAGTAGAGCAAGACTGGCGCGAGTTTCGTGAAGCCCTTAAAGATGGTGTGGTTGAGCAGCCTAATCTGGAAGTCAATCTAGAACCCAATCTGGACGCAACAGCGGTTGCGCGTTCATAGACCTACGGTTGGCATTCACTCTATATTTCCTCTGCGTAGAAATACTGCTTTAACAACCCATTGCTAAGCAGTCAATTGTGCCAGTTGTTTCAATTCTATAAACCAGATGCCAAAGCTATAGGCGAAAGGCTAGCCTTGCGGGTAACTTGCATCGCTCCTCAGCACCTATGGCACATCTATGGCAAAAGAACTGGCGATTCGGACTCGTGGGTTGACTAAGCAGTTTGACCGTCACATTGCCGTCCACGATTTAGATTTAGAAGTTGAAATAGGGGAAGTCTATGGCCTGATTGGGCCGAATGGCGCTGGAAAAACCACACTAATTCGCATGTTGGCGGCAGCAGAAGAACCTACTACAGGCGAAATTTTTATCAATGGCGATCGCCTACTGCGAGACCACAGCAACCCCAACTTAAAGCAACGTCTGGGCTACTTGCCAGATGACTTTCCGCTCTACGATGACTTAACAGTTTGGGACTACCTCGACTATTTTGCGCGGCTTTACCGTTTGCGAGACCCCCGGCGGACTCGACGCCTGCATGATGTCTTGGAACTGGTGCAACTCAGCCACAAGAGAAACAGCGCGATCGCCACTTTGTCTCGTGGCATGAAACAGCGGCTCAGCCTAGCCCGCACCATCATCCATGAACCGATTCTGCTGCTGCTAGATGAGCCTGTATCGGGTCTTGATCCGATTGCGCGGATGCAGTTTCGCGAAATCATTAAGGTTTTGCGCGAAGCGGGTATGACAATTTTGATTTCGTCACACGTCCTCAGCGACTTAGCCGAGCTTTGTACGTCGGTTGGAATTATGGAGCTAGGCTATTTGGTCGAAAGTGCTTCTCTCAAAGACCTATATCGTCGCCTCAGTCGGCAACAGATTGTGCTGGCAACGCTGGGCAGCTTGGAGGCATTGCAGGCGGAGTTGAAAAACCACACTTCCGTAGAAGGCTGGGATGTCGTCCCTGGAACTCAACAAGTACGAGTGCAATTTTCAGGTGGCCCGGAAGAAAGTGCAGTGTTATTGCGATCGCTCGTAGCTGCCGGAATTTCTTTAACTGAATTTCATTGCACGCAGGAAGACCTAGAAACAATTTTTCTCAAATTGGGGCACAAGCAGGCGTCTTAAAAAGGATGCGGGAGGAAGGATGTTCGCGAAGCGTTCCGAAGGAAAGGATGAAAGGAGAACAGAGATTAATGACAATGACAGCTAAATGGTTGGATAGAGTGGGTGATTGGAACCCACAACTATTTCGAGAACTGAAAGGCCGCTTAAAGTGGCGGAGTGTCTTGTTTGTGGGTTTTGCAGCCCTGCTAGTGCAGTTTTTGCTGGGCAGCGTGCTATCTAGCGAGGATAGTGACCCAGTCGGTGTATTCCGGATGCTCAATTGGCTGCTACCCTTGCTGCTACTGGTTCCGGGCACTGTAATGCTGATGACAGATTTGGAGCAGGAAGAACGGCGGGGTACGTTGAATTTTATTCGTTTAAGCCCACAAACGAGCCAAAGTATTTTGCTGGGTAAATTGTTGGGGGTGCCAATTTTGTTGTACCTCGGTGCGGCTTTGCTGGTGCCGCTGCATATTTGGTCTACGATCGCCTCTCAAGTTCCTCCCGGTTTTCTCCTCAGTTTCTATGGCCTTTTGGGAGTTGCTTGTGCCTTGGTCTTCAGCTTGGCGTCGTTATCTGCCTTTCTGGGGAGATTTTCAACAAGTACAGTCAATGCTTTCGGTAATGCCACGACCTTGTTCGCGACCTTCTTTGTAGGGGTGGCGTTTTTGCCAATTTACATCAGTTGGAATCAGCTAACGGTCTGGAGGTTTTTTCTGCAAGGGCAGATGGACCCTAGTGAATTCTTTGATATGCGATGGTTTTTCTTACCTATTAGTGAAAATTTGGCGATCGCGCATGGCTTTACCTTGCTCAACGCTGGGCTAGCAATCTATTGGGTTTGGCACATCTTAAACCGCTGTTTTTGTTCTCCGACATCAGCGTTGCTAAGTAAGCGCCACAGCTATTTCATGACGGCTCATCTAGAGCTATTCATGTTGGGATTTTTAGTCCAAATTTCTGGTTCTCTCAACGCGACATCTGACTGGTTTGGAGTTTTACTCTGCGTCTGTCTTGCTAACTTGATCTGGTTTGGGGTCTTAATGGTACTCCTCTCACCTCAGCGGCAAGCCTTACTAGATTGGGCACGCTATCGCCACTCAATGAACACTGCGGCTTCAGGCGGAACGCGACGTGCTTTAATCGCAGATTTGGTTTGGGGTGACAAAAGCCCAGCGCTGGTGGCAATGTTCCTCAATTTCAGCTTTGTGGTTGCATTACTGGGTACTTGGCTACTTGTAGTGGCTGATGAGGCAGCCAAATTTCAATTGCTGATGGGCTTGCTTCTCAGTTTTACCCTACTGGCGATTTATGCCGCGATCGCTCAGTTTGCCACTTTAGCCAAGTCACGCCAACAGGTTTTGCAAGTGGCTACGGCGATTGGTGGCGCTGCTGTATTGCCACCTCTGATCTTGGTTTTGGTAGCGCAAGGAGAGCCGAACCAGGGCAAAGAATTGATGCTGTTTTCGCCTTTGCTGTGGCTCGTTTTAGAAGAGGTTTCTAAGACAGCGATCGCTTTAAGTTTGCTAGGGCAATTGGGGTTGCTGGGGCTACTGACCTTCCGCTTCACGCAAAAACTGGGACGACTCGGTGCATCTGAGACAAAAGCTTTGCTCACTGGAAGAGATACCGCTTTCCGGGTGAGACCGCAGGGTGCAGATTAGCGATCGCTCTAAACTTTGGCTCTTGTTATTAGCTCCTCTTACTGGAAAGAACTGCCATGCTTCAAGTTGGGTTGAACCGTCTGGGGGATTGGAACCCACAACTATTTCGAGAAATTAAAGGCCGCTTGACTTTCCGCAATCTAGTACTCGCGATCATGATTTCGGTCGGGGCACAACTGATTTTTCTCATGTATTACTGGGGGCAACTTCCAGCGCTACCTTCTAGCCACAAGTACTGCACGGGTTCTGGGCCAGATTACTCCCTTACTTGCTTGACCGATGCTCTGGGGCACACCCTGATCAATTGGCCGCTTTGGTTTTTAGATGCCTTTATCGGCTTGAGCTTGATCGGCATGGTGATGCTACCAGTCGTTGGTACTTATCTTTTGGTCAGTGACCTAGACCGAGAAGAGCGCCGAGGTACGCTCAATTTCCTGCGCCTAACGCCTCAGTCAGCTTCTAGCCTCTTAGTCGGCAAGATGTTAGGCGTGCCAATTTTGCTTTATGGGGCAGCGTTACTCGCAGTACCTCTGCATCTCTGGTTGGGCCATGCCTCTGGGATTTCTCTAGCTTTAATCTTCGGTTTTTATGGGGCGATCTTAGGTAGCTGTCTTTGCTTCCATAGCATTGCCTTGCTGTTTGGGCTAATCAGCACGGGCTTAGGAGGTTTCCAGCCTTGGTTAGGCAGCGGGGTCTTGCTCTTTTCACTAATTGTTTCCGTGAGTCGGAGCGTTGATCACTCTGCTGTAGATTTGCTGACCATGCTCACGCCTTGCTTGGTGCTGGCTCGGATGTTGCCTGTAGAGCTTCTGAGTACGGCTGATTGGTATCAAGAAAGCTTCCAAACTTTGGAATGGTTTGGCCTGTCCATTAGTTCTAACTGGCTCAATGTCCTTGGCTTTACTGTTTTGAATTATGGATTGTGGAGTTTTTGGGCTTGGCAAGCCTTACAGCGGCGCTTCCGCAATCCCCATATTTCGCTATGGAGTAAGTACCAAAGTTATGGCTTAACAATTTGCTTTGAAGGCTTCGTTTTAGGCTTGGCCTTGCAAGCTTATAAAGCGACACAAAGTCTGTCTCCAGAGTATGCGCCTGTGGGTCAACCAGCAGAACCCTATCGACATCTGCTACAAGCGCTATCTCAGAACTTCAATACTTTGATGATTCTAAACCTAGTTTTCTTTCTGGGCTTGATTGCTGCTTTGTTGCCGCATCGCCAAACAGTTCAGGATTGGGCCAGGTATCGGCGTGAGCGAGCTGCTAGTCGTCAACTTTGGTCTGCGGCTCTTATCTCTGAGTTGCTGGGGAGTGAGAAAAGTCCTGCCGTTTTGGCGATCGCCGCTAACCTTACCATCGCGTCTGTACCTTTGCTGGCTTGGATCTTGTCTTGGCCCTCCAGTGACAACCAAGATCAAGCGATCGCAGGACTGGCACTGAACTTTAGCATGCTGGCTCTCTACGCGGTGTTAGCGCAGCTCCTGCTGCTGATGCCCAGTTCCAAGCGAGGTTTATGGGCTTTCACCACGATTAGCGCTGTTATTGTGCTACCCGTTTTAGTGTTGGCAATTTTGTCGATCGAACCTGACCAAGCGGCTGGGCTGTGGCTATTCTCAGCGTTTCCTAGTGTTGCAGTTCCTGCTGCCTCTGCTCATGAAATCGTCCTAAGTTGGCTCGGCCAGTTAAGTGTCGCAAGCTTACTGAGTTTGCGTTTAACCCGACAAGTGCGGCAAATTGGGGCATCGGCTTCCCAGGCTTTGCTCAGCGATCGCCCCCGCTTAGCCAACCGAGTTTAGCTGGAATCGCTCTTTAGCGGAGTGCCTTTTTCACCAAAGCTGGAATTTGAGAAGGGCGCTCTGCAACAGGAATATTGGCCCGCTTAAAGGCGGCAATCTTACTCTCAGCTGTACCAATTTCGGTGCCCAACTCAGCCACTTGAGCTGCAATAATCGCTCCCGCATGGCCCATGTGCTTGCCTTTCGGCACAGTGCGACCAGCTAGGTAAGCAATGACAGGCTTGTCGATCACTTCCGCCACATAGCGAGCGGCCACTTCTTCGCTGTCTCCCCCAATTTCTCCTACCAAGACAATCACTTCTGTAGTGTCGTCCTCGTCCAAACTTTGCAGCCACTGGGGAAAGGAGGAGCCAACGATCGTATCTCCGCCAATGCCTACCCCGATGGATTGGCCTAAACCCGATCGGGTCAGTTCTAAAGCAATTTCGTAGGTGAGAGTGCCGCTGCGACTGATCAGGCCAACCGGGCCAGGAGTGTAAAACTTGGCAGGATGGGTTCCTAACAACACTTTCTGTCCTGGCACAATAATGCCGGGGCAATTTGGCCCCACGATCAGAGTATCCGTTGCTTCTGCCTTGCGAGTCAGATGCACCATATCTAGGGGTGGCATTCCCTCCGTCACGATAATGATTTGTCGAATGCCAGCGGCGATCGCCTCTAGGGCTGCGTCTAGGATTAGGTAAGGGGAGACAAACAAAATGGTGGTATCCACTGGCCCCACGGTGGGTAGTGCTTGCTCCACCATGTTAAAAATGGGGATGTCTTCGAGTTGCTGTCCTCCATGCCCAGGGCTGATCCCCGCCACAATGTTGGTGCCGTAAGCCTTCATTAGAGGGGCGTAAAGCTTTCCTAGGGGTTCTGTAATGCCTTGAACCAGGACTTTGCTGTCTGGATTAAAGTTCATATCTCTCTACCTACCGGAACGAAGCTGATCCCCAAGGCAGCACCCGCTCTGAGTGCTGATCTACTTTGATTGTATGGGGTCGCAAGACTAGTCGCTTCATTCGGTCAGAAATTAGACAAACAGAAAGTAGGCAAGGAGAGCTAGGCCTGTTTGGCATTGGACCTAGCTAATGCGACAACCTGAGCGATCGCTTCGTCTAAGCTCTCTGTGAGAGTAATTTGTTGGGCGGCAAATCGTTCTTTCGCGGCTTCAAAATCTGGTCCTACCAAACGCACAATCAACCGTGGCATCCGACCAACCCGATTTTTGTTCTGTATGTAGGTTGTAATAGTTTGAGCAATTTCATCACAGGAAACAATATTGCCTAAGAGATTCACCAAAACCACTCTGGCACTTTTGTCTCGTAGAATCAGCTCTAGCCCTTGCTCAATTCGTTCTGGTAAAGCGGCGGGCATGCGATCGCTATAAAAATCCCGACCAATGTTGAGTAAATTGGCAGGCTTTCCTCCAGCCTGATGCACCAAGTCTAGAGTCGTCATGGTCAGCCCTGCGCCATTGCAGAGAATGCCAATATTGCCTTCCATTTCAATCAAGAATGGCAACTTAGCAAAGCGACGGTACTGACCTACTGACTGAACCGCTGTTTCTTTCATTCGTTGGCTGCGCTTGACGGCGAGCTGAGCCAGATCTGGATGGCGATTTAGGGCATCATCATTGGCCGTGACTTTGCCATCTAGTGCCATGACCTCGCCTTTAATGCTGATCCCCAGTGGATTGATTTCTACCAAATCCAAATCTTTCTGGGCAAACAGTTGGTACATTTTCTCGACCACTGTACTAATCGATTGAATGAGTCCTCCCTCCAGTCCCATCTTCAGCGCTAAACGCCGAGCATAGAACGGCGAGAATTCTTGATCGACCATGACCTGCTGCATTTTTTCCAGGGATGCTTCCAGTTGCACCCCACCATGCTGCGATCCCAACAGCACCGGACGGCGAGCCGAGGGGTCAATGGCAACAGCTAAATAAAATTCTTGATTGGCGTCATATTTTGCTTCTGCTAGCAAAACTTCGGGGTACTCCCCCATGATGGGCAGGTTAAAGATGGTTTGGGCCGCCGCGATCGCATCAATGGTGTTTTCCACGAACTTGATGCCCCCAGCTTTGCCTCGTCCGCCAGCCCGCACTTGCGACTTGAGCACAACAGGATAAGGAATTTTTAGGCCCTTCAGATCCTTGGGGTGGTCAATCCGTTGGGAGGACAGCACAGGGATGCCCATCTCCCGAAATAATTCCTTCGCTTGGTACTCTAGCAAATCCATGAGAGCCGAGAATGCCTGTAATCGGTGGAGAAAAACACTAAAAATGGTGAAGTAACTTGGGTTGGAGCTGGAGCTGGCAGACTCGTTACTTCACACAGCTCGGTAAAGGCTAGTTTCGCTTATTTCTGGCGACTCTGCCAGTCTTGGGCAACACGGTCAATGCCATAGAAACGCTGCCAGAATTTATCGACGGCCCGAGTCGGCAACAGTTTGGTCATGAGAAACAGCAAGGCTCCCCCGCCAGTAGCTGCCAAGTAACGAGGCCGAGGACGGCGATCGCTGAGGGGTCGAATGATCACGTCAGCCACTCGTTCTGCACTCCAAGCACGACTACTCGTTTGTTGCTCTAGCTTTTCCAGCTTCTCGAAGGCCGCACGGTAAGGTGTACTTTGCGGATCGGGAACTGCCTCCTCGACCGCCGTTGCCACCACGCCAAAAAAGTCAGTACTGACCGGGCCAGGTTCTACCACACTAACTTGAATATTGAATGGCTCCAGTTCCATCCGGAGAGCATCGCTCAATCCTTCTAAGGCAAACTTAGAGGCGCTGTAGAGTCCGCCAAAGGGAAACGCCAATCGACCGCCGAGCGAACTAATGTTGATGATGCGCCCCCCACCTTGATGTCGCATGAACGGAATCAAAGTCTGAGTTAAGGCTAGAGGGCCAAGCAAATTGACTTCAAACTGGCGACGAGTAGCAGGGACAGGCACCAACTCCAGTGGCCCCATCTGTCCGTAGCCAGCATTATTCACCAAGGCATCTACCCGCCCAAACTTATCGATCGCCGTTTGGGCAAGTGCCTGTGCTTGTTCAATTTGAGCAATATCAGTTGGAACCGCCAAGACCTCAGCTCCAGCTTTACGGCATTCTGTAGCCACCGCTTCCAACCTTTCAGCACTCCGGGCCGCGAGTACCAGCCGAATGCCAAAAAACTTTGTGGCTAACACGCGGGCCAAAGCCGCACCAATTCCTGTAGAGGCTCCGGTAATCAGAACGACTTGTTCCACAAGAGGACGGGGGTAAGACATGACCAACTCCAGTCAGAATGTACAGGTTCCAGGCGATCGCTCAACTAATTGATTGCTCTGCAACGGATTGCCGCCTCATTCTGCAATGTTTGACTGAAATTTGTCTCTAGCAGACGTGGGATTTTGCCATACTGTTGTCTGGATCAGATGTCTGGCTAAGGTCAGACTTTTGTTCGTGAAGTTTCGCTAAGCCAGTTCCAGTTCTTCCTTTGTTCTCGCTTGTCCGCATGACTGCTTCAGCGCCTCATTGCTCCCATTACATTTACTTGCATGGCTTTGCCTCTAGCCCTCGTTCTGCGAAAGCCCAAGATCTCCGCGATCGCTTTCAATCGTTAGGCATTAAGCTCACAATCCCCGACCTAAACCACCCAGACTTTACTCACCTAACCCTCACCAGACAATTACAACAGGTTTTGGCGCTACTTCCGGCTGACGCTACACCTGTCACTTTAATTGGCTCTAGTTTTGGAGGCTTAACTGCTGCCTGGGCTGCCCAGCACCAGACCCAGATTCAACGCTTAGTCTTACTGGCACCAGCATTTCAATTTTTGGATCATTGGCTACCCCACCTAGGCGAAGAGCAAGTAGAGCGTTGGCAAACTGAGCAGTATTTGTCGGTGTACCACTATGGTGAAGGGCGATCGCTACCCCTCAGCTACAACTTCATCCTCGACGCCACCCAATATCCAGAAGCTCAACTGCAACGCTGCATTCCCACTTTAGTGCTGCATGGCCGAGCTGATGACGTAATTCCAATTCAATCCAGCCGACAGTTTTCTGCCCCACGTCCTTGGGTGGAAGTCATCGAGCTAGACAGCGACCACGCCTTGACCAATGCCAGCGATCGCATTTGGACTGCTATACAAGCCTTTTGCCAATTACCAGCCCACCGCTCACCCAGTAACAAGCTGAAGACCGAATAAGTTACTCTGAAAAACACTGGCTTCTCTGTCACATCCATCTGTCACACCTACACCAATTCTCAGCGTCGAGTTTTGGGATTGAGATTAGTAGAACTTTGACGCATACTGCGAATCGTCTGCGGTAATACCCCGACTAAAAGTGCAAATGCTTCATCTGGTAGCTGGGCAACTGTAGCTGGATCAAAATAGTTCTCAAACTGATTCAAGATCATTTGTGCCCGCTGCAATGGCACGGCATTGTCGGTGAATTGTTGAGTGAGTCGAATCCACTGGCGGCGAATTAAATAAGCTTTTTGTCGCTCCTCATGAGTGTCGGGTTCTACAAGAGACAAATCTCCGACTGGAATAGCCTTGACACAATCCATATCAAAGAAACCACCTACTGCTGCGCCAGGCCCAGCGAATTCCGCATGAAACTGCTTGTAAATAACTAGGCCGTTTCTGCGGCGGCTATTCACCATCAACAACTGTCCGCTGTTTAGCTGAGTAATAAGTTCAGGTGAATTTGGGTGCTCAACAACAGCTCCACAAGCGCTGGGATCTGGAATATTCATCCTTTGAAAGTTTTGAGCTTCTGTGTATTTGCCTATAACACAGGTGCGGCTAATTGGAATATTGACCTCGAAAGAGGCAGTCTGATAGCGCTGCTGGCTTTCGCTATCCATCGAGACCTACTCCTAATGGCTTCCTGTGGGCATGCACCCGAACCCAGCACAGGCTAACAAACCTAACCTTAAAGTACACCAAGTACATTAATTTGATTGGAAGCAATCGAGCCAGGTCTGCCATAACTTGACGTTACTTTTGTGTGGTTTGCATTTAGGAGTCAAATGCTGGCTTCACACCCTTATTCTATGGCACGAATCAACCCTAGCCCAACCTAGACCAAGGAATAAATCGTGTAGAAAAGCCATTCAACTAGTTTGAAGTTTAAAGTGTGTATGAAGACTAAGAGAATACAAATCAAGAATAGATGAAGTTGCTTTATAAGCTCGAATCATTTGTAGTAAAAAATCTAACTTTGTTGAATTTGATTGGTTTAAGTAAATCTAGGTTGACCACCTCTAAAGTTGCTAGATATGACTGAATCATATAAATAAATCACACTTCACTTTGATAGCTATAGTTTCAGGAGAAAACGAGCAATTCTTTATTTGAGTTAGAAAGTTATTTGAAGAATAGGCGATCGCCAACCATCCTTGCCATTTTTGCCGTTTCTGCCAATTATGTATAGTTTCAAAGAGTTTTAATCCTTAGATTCCTAATAAGCATTTATTACTTAAACAGGTGTAGTTCGCCTCGTGGCAGCAGGCGAGAGATGCTTGTGTAGCAGGAGGCGTCGTGGTTGCCTCAGTAACCAAGCACTCCAACTCGGATCGGCTTGTTGTAGTTTGTACCCTGTTTTGAGATAAAGCCGTCTAGCTTGATAATTATTTTCCAAAACATGCAGATAAATATCTTGAAAGCCCCAGCTTAAAGCAATGCTCTCACAAGCCGTCAAGAGGTGATATGCCACACCTTGCCGACGATGTTCTGCCCGAACAGCCAAATTGGAAAGATAAAGATATTTGGCCTGATGAAACTGAAAGACATGAGGGTGACGCAACGCCATCTCTACGGTACCAATTAAATCGTCTGCTGAGTCCGAATCAGACCGCTCCGCTCTGAGCGTAGTATGCACAGCGACCAAACAAGCATAATTGGGAGTGGTCGCTCGCAATCGATTGCGTAAATCTTCATATATGCCCAGACGCAGCAACGGGTACAGCCAGTGTCTTAGCCCCGCCTGAGAATGAAAACTATCGGCCAGGATGTCAGTCAGACCAGTCAAGTCTGTTAACTGAGCAACCCGAATGCTGAAGTCGGGCGAATCTAGTAATCGTCCCGGAGAGGTTTGCTCATCAGACATTGAGGAATAAAAAGGAAAACTCACTGTTTTCAGGATACATAGCCCGTAAAGATCGTAAATGATTTGTCGAGATGAAGTTAGAGTTAACACTGCTAGGAACTAATTTAAGCATTACACCACCCCTAACCCTTAAATACCCCGATCTTAAATCCGGGCAAAACCAGGCTCAGAATTGGGAACGCTGACTAAGGTTTACGGTCATCTAGCACGGCTTGTTAACTTTCGCAACATTAGAACTGTATTAGGATTGTATGAGGAGTGCATCAACCTTGAGCTAACCCTCGCTACATCCTAGATAAGACTGGGCACCTTAACTTCAGCTGCCTGAAAAGGAACTCAGCTCTGATTACACAAGTTGTACCGCAGGGCATTAGCTTACTAGCCATCCTGATCGAGGTTTCCTCCCTAAAATTGTCACAATTTTTTCTGAGGAGTACTGTTTCAGACGGAATTAGTAGATCAGTACAGATTAGCAACCGGATTTTCTTGTCTTTGAATACTGCGACGGTCGTCACGCCTTTTGTTTTAAGGACTAGTAGCAGACTGCAAACAAATTTTGTTGCGCAGCCCTCTACTCTGTTGCCTGTCAAGGCATGTCATCAGCAGTTCTTAAGCCTTCGGACTCTACTAGGAGTTTGGGGCAAAGAACTACGGATTACGGCCCTAACTGTAGTGCAGCAACTTGGGGCTAATCGATTAGTTAGATTAATTAATTTAATTAATGCAGTGTTCAGGCAAGCTATTCACCTAGCACAACTCAGTCTCTCCAGTTCCAGCAACTTATATCCAGTGCAACGATTGTTGAATCAACTGCCTCTGCAGCAGGAGAGCGGTGCATGAAATCCCCAGATACCAGTAAACCCAAAATTCTGGTGGTTGATGACGAGCCAGATAACTTGGATTTGCTCTACCGAACTTTCCACCGAGAGTTCAAGGTACTCAGAGCCGAAAGTGCACCTGTGGCGCTGGATATCCTAGCTAATGAAGGTGATATCGCTGTCATCATCTCAGACCAGCGCATGCCCTTAATGAGTGGGACAGAGTTCCTTAGTCTCACGGCTACGCAGTACCCGGATATTATTCGGATCATTCTGACAGGGTATACCGACGTCGAAGACTTGGTCGAAGCCATTAACTCTGGCAAAGTCTTCAAATACGTCACCAAGCCCTGGGATGATGAAGAACTTAAAGGTGTTGTGCGTCAGGCGGTTGACACTCACAATGTACTGAAAGCTCGCACGCGAGAGTTGTGTCGGACACTGCGGCAAGAGTCTTTACTGAATGCCGTTACAAACACAATTCGCAGCGCTCTGAACTATCGACAAATCATGCAAACGATTGTCGATACGATGGGGCAAATGTTTGAAGTGAGTTGCTGTGTCCTACGGCCGTTTCAAGACGATCGCATGGAGGATGAGTGGTTTGTTTATGCGGCTCGTTCCCCTCACGGAGCCAACTCGAATCACTCATCCGAGCTATCTATGTCGGGCGAGGCAAAGCGATTTCCTGTCTTGTCTGATGGAGATAACAGCGCAGCTAACGATTGGAGTCACCTGGCTCAGACTGTCTGGAAAACTCATGAGGTCAAACTTCTTGATGACGTAGCAACGCTAAAGGAAGATGAGGTTGATATTCCAGACTTGAAGCTGCGTCAACAAATTTATACCGCTGCCAATATTCGTTCTAGTTTAGTGGTGCCCTTAATCTGCCGTCAGGAGTTGATGGCAGTTCTGGCATTGCATCAAACTGGGGAGCCACGAGTTTGGCAAGATGACGAGATTCAATTAGTGATTGTGGTAGCGGATCAGGCAGCCTTAGCTTTGTCCCAAGCCCGTGCCTATGAACAAGTTCGAGCCTTGGCTCAACGTGAGGCGTTGGTCAATACAATCACCGCAGCCATTCGCTCTAGTTTAGATCCGCAAGATATTTTTGCTGCTATTACTCAGCAGTTGGGCCAAGCACTCCATGTGGATGGCTGTGCTCTTTCCCTGTGGACAGAGGATGATGAGTATGTCCAGTGTGTGGGTCTACACGATTCTACCGAGTCCACGAATGAGACGGTAGGAGAACTAACTACCTTGTTGCCCAGCTCTACAACTGGGGTAGGGCAAGGACAGTCTAGTAACTCCCATTTACCGTTTGAACTGACACCGCCACTAACCACTCATACAACTAGCTCCAGTAGCTCCCGCCGGAGCGGGTCAGCGCTGGATAGATTAGAGGATGGGGGAGTACATTTACGTCATTTACCCCAGTCACGGGTGCCGATTAGAGGAAATCCGGTGTTACAGCATCTGCTGTTAACTCAGAAGCCTGTAGCAATTGAAGATTTAGGCCAGCATCCAGAGCTGAATGTGGCAGATTTACCTTTGCGATCGCCTGCCCGCGCCCTGCTGGTCGTTCCTTTGCTGTCTGATGGCAAAATTATTGGCAGCATTTCTCTGCGACAAGTACGTCACCCACGCCGTTGGCAAGTTTCAGAAATTGAATTGGCTCAAGCCGTAGCTGCCCAAGCCGCGATCGCGGTACAACAATCTCGTCTTTACCAAAAAACTCGCCAGCAAGCTGAGCAGCTTATAGAGCTAGACCACCAAAAAACTGAATTCTTTCAGAA
The DNA here is from genome assembly GCF_030409055.1 of Trichocoleus desertorum NBK24. Taxonomy (GTDB): domain Bacteria; phylum Cyanobacteriota; class Cyanobacteriia; order FACHB-46; family FACHB-46; genus Trichocoleus; species Trichocoleus desertorum_B. The sequence goes on from NZ_CP116619.1 coordinate 3,106,948, forward strand.
TATTTCCCACGAGTTCCGGACTCCACTCACGCTAACGATTGGTCCTTTGGAGTCGGCAGTCGCTCAGAAAGAGGGGCTAGCTTACGATCAAGCCGTCATTGCTTTGCGTAATTCGCGCCGTCTTCTCCGACTGGTCAATCAATTGCTAGATTTACAACGACTGGATGCTGGGCGAATGCAACCCAGTTTCCGTCCCTGTGACTTGACCGAGTTTGTGAGTCAGGTCGTTGAGTCCTTTCGGCCATACTGCGACAAAAAAGAAATTACGCTGTTCACAGAACTGCAAGATTGTCCTGCGGTTTATCTTGATCTTGAGAAATTTGACAAGGTACTCTACAACCTCTTGTCCAATGCCATGAAGTTCACGGCAGCTAGTGGCAGGATCACAGTATCCATGCAGTTGGCTGGCGACCACTGCCTATTGAAAGTAAAAGATACAGGAATCGGCATTCGTACCGACCAAATTCCGCACTTATTCGAGCGTTTCCGGCAAGCTGAGGGTTCTGCGAATCGCAGCTATGAAGGAAGCGGTTTGGGTCTTGCCTTGGTGAAAGAACTAGTGGAGCTGCACGGAGGCCAAATTTCGGTCGAGTCTGTGTATGGCGAAGGCACGACTTTTACCGTGTGGTTGCAGACAGGTCTAGCGCACTTGCCAGCCGAGCAAGTCATTGAAGTTCCTACAGAAGCTCAAATGAGCCGTGCTGCTGTAGAACTGGCTGACATCGAAGCTGAAATTTATGAAAAAGATGAGCAAGCGCTGCCCACGCTGGAAGCAGGACTCGTGGGACTGGAGGTTGTTGCTGACAAAATCGCAGGACAAGGACAGGACAAAACTGCTGCCGAGACAGTAGCTAGAACCAGTAAGGTTCTGGTTGTAGATGACAACCCGGATCTACGTACTTATGTCTCTAGAGTCTTGCGGCAAGCAGGTTATCAAGTGCTGACTGCTCGTAACGGGGGTGAAGGCTTTAATGCTGCTCAAACTCACCACCCAGACTTGATTGTGACGGATCTGATGATGCCGCTGGTTTCTGGACTCGACATGATCCAAATGCTGCGGGCATCCGAGGCTTTAAGGGGTACGCCAATTATTCTGTTAACTGCAAAAGTTGATGAAGATACCCGGATTGAAGGAGCAGAGCGGGGTGCAGATGCGTACTTATCTAAACCCTTCAATGACCGAGAGCTGTTGGCAGAAGTGCGGAACTTACTAGCTCTGAAGGCGAATGAGCGTCGAGTCGCTGAGCTGAATACCTACTTAACAGAATCTGTTCTACGGCGTTTCTTGCCACCATCAATGGTGAAAAAAGCCGCAGCAGGAGATTTGTCCTTGGATCTCCGACCTGAGCCGCGTCTCATAACGGTCTTATTTAGCGACATTATTGGCTTTACCCAACTTTCGAATACTTTGCGATCGCGCCGTGTAGCAGAATTGCTCAATGAGTACCTAGCGGAAATGACTCAGGCCATTTTTGACAATGGGGGTACGGTGGATAAGTTTATGGGAGATGCGATTCTGGCCTTGTTTGGGGCTCCTGAAGAACTAACCCCCAACGAACAGGTGCGGCGGGCGATCGCGGCGGCTCGACAGATGTACCGCTCACTCAACGACCTCAACCAGCGCTGGCAGGAGCAAGGCATCAACCAAGTCCAGTTCCGCTGTGGCATCCATCAAGGAACCGCAGTCGTGGGCATGTTTGGCAGTGCTGACCGCGCTGACTATACAGCGATTGGCCCTAGTGTCAACATTGCTTCGCGCATCCAAGAGGCAGCAGAGCCTAACTGCATTCTGGTTTCGGCAGCAGTAGCAGACTATTTGGATGAAGAAGAAATCACTAAATTCAGCCCGCTCAAGCTGAAAGGAGTGGATGAAACGGTATTGACTTTTGCCCTCAAAACAGAAGGGTAGTCGTAGGAGCATTCAAAAGCCGCAGACTTAGACGAAAGTGGCAACGTGCTGTTACAGCATTTTTTGCGCTTGTTTGACAAAGTGAATAAACTCGTCCCAACCGTTAAGGCCACCATTAACGGCGCGTCTAACTTGTTCCCAATCCTGCTTCTGGACGGCTGCATCAACTTCGCGATCGTAAAAATACAAAGCTAAAATTTCGGCAGCAATCTTGGGGTCAAGTGCCAGATCTGGATTGTCTTCTAGTGGGCACCCTAGCTTTTGACCATATTCTCGATAGTTCGCTCGTCCCGTGATTTGTACAAAACCACGTCCGTGGTAGCGGGCTCCATCGCCTGGATAGATGTTGCCCAAGTCTTCTCGGTTCTCGTACCTTTCCGTGAAATAATCGTTGCCGCCCCACTCGTGAATTGGACGGAAACCTCCAGTCTCTACTCCGATGGTGGCGATCGCGGCAATTAAGGTTGGGCGGTTGAGCAACCGCTGCTGCTGGAATGCTTGCAAAACCCCTGGTAAGTAATTCTGCACGTCACCCAGAGGGCAGTCTAGAATATCAGCGACTTGCCTTGGGGCCAGCATCTCCAGCAAAGGATTACAATCAGGAATTGTTTTTGCTTGAATTAACTGCTTAGCAATCTCTGGAGTGAGGTCGTCATTCGCCGCGTTAAATGCTTGACAAAAACGGGCGATCGCCGCAGAAGTTAAAGCACCACAGTGACCATCTGGTTCACCAATGGGCATTTGTAAGTCACGCAATCGGACTTGGATCTGCTTCACTAAATCCGCATCCTGGGCAACCTGTTTCAAGGTTAAGGTAGCAGTTCCATTACAAATATCTTGTAACCGCATTGCAAATTTCTCAGCTTTGCTCCGATTATCTCAAAAAGCGAGCTGGCATGAGGAATCGTTAGAATTTGTATACCCTACTGGGAAATTAGCCGAATTTCGCGGGCTTGTTTGAAGTTTGCCAATGACACGATTTATTGATTCCACTCCTCAAACAGAGTCTGCTAATTGGCGTCGCCACGTTGATCCACCCCGTCTTTGGTGGATGACGATCTCAGGGTCAGTGCTGCTGCACTTGCTCTTGGCGTTGACTTTACGGTGGTGGTCGCTCCAGGCGGCGATCGCCCAATCGTCAGCAGCAAGTTCTGTTCCTATCGAGTTAATTGATCTGGCTCCTGAGACAGCCACCCCTGATGACCTAGCCTCTTCTCTAACTGCTACATCTGCTCAAGACCCTACACCTGCCGAGCCTACTCAAGCTAGTGATGAGGCTTCTGTTCCGGAGCCTGGAGTCACTTCCGTCCTTTCTGAATCTCTAGACGCTTCAGCACCGTCACCTGTTATTCCATCCCCTAGTCCATCACCGCAAGAGTTACAGCCGCTTCAGCCATCGCCTATAATCCCCCAACCATCTTTACCATTTACTCCCCCCGTCTTACCTAGCCCTGAGCCCAGCCCTGAAACGGTTCAGGATAATGGCGAGGTTCCACTAGCAGATACCAATAACCAGGCACCAGCGCCCCTAGACAATAGTCTTCCACCTACAGAACCCAACACTCTACCTGAACAGCCCCCAGAAGATTCTGGGACTTTACCAGCAGAGCCTGAGCAGACAACAGATCCGCAAGGCAACGAAGATCCGTCCGCAAATCCTGGCAACGGTACAGGATCGGAAACCGAAACTGCATCCGATCCTGTCTCTCCAGCCCCTACGGCCCCAGCTAATGAAGAGGTAGGCGAGCCGATTGGTCAGGTATCTGTTGATCAAAATTCAGTCCCTGCTGAGTTTCAAGCTAGCTTAAGCGTTAGTGCACCTACAGGCGTAGGAGATATTCCCGATCAACTTGCTGCACCCACACGCACCAACCAAACTTTTCTCTCGGATGCTTTGGGTGCTGGCTGCCCACTCGCTCCCGAAAGTGTTCGTTATTTTGGCCAGTCTGTAGAACTGAGAATTGCAATTGATGAGCAGGGGCGTGTTTTAGACGAGGCTACCGTGGTCATGACGCCTAGTGGAAGTGAATCCTTTGACCAATTAGCCAAATGTGCGATCGCCACTTGGGAATTTAGCCCAGCCTCTAATCGCTTAAACGATGTCAACTCTCCTGTCTCCAGCAATTTGAATGTGCAGGTCACGATCAATTCAGTTAATTGAACAAACTTTTAAGCTTGAAATTTTCGGTAATCGTGCTATCCTAGTCTAGGCTCGATTACAAAGTGATATTGCAATAGCAATCAAGCAAAATTCAATCGCGGGTGTAGTTTAGTGGTAAAACCATAGCCTTCCAAGCTATTGATGCGAGTTCGATTCTCGCCACCCGCTTATTAAGAACTTCAAAAATTAAATTAATAAAGACAAGGGGGTAGCTGATCCCTCACTCTTCTAAGTTTTTGTATAAAAAACAAGGGCAGGTTGCAAGAACCTACCCCGGAGCTTTATTTTGGGAGCCTCTAAAACAGAGGTGAGATGAGCTGAAAGAATGTGAGCAGGGATAATAGTTGAGTTTCAGGAACTCCTAGCAACTCAAATTATTTACCTTGAAGCTTTTCAAGGTTCTTCTTGATGGTTTGCTCAACAGAGGGGGGTGCATCTTGAGAGTTGGAAGGGCGATACATTTTGTCAATGTCAGCGTCACCCTGAGCCGCATTCAAGCCCTTGCCTTGGGTTTCAACTTCCTGCTTTTCTAGTCCATAAGGATCTTGTGCTTCGATAGCTTGGTAAGATTTCTCTTCAATACCTTTGAGCTGAGCTTCACCTTTGGTGGGGCTGCTGCTGCCCGAATACATAGAAGAAGCGGCAAAAGCAGGAGCCGCTTGGGTTACCAACAGTAAGGCACAAGTAAAAGCAATTACTAAAAAGCGCACAGGGCGTAGAAGAGCAGATAAGTTGATGCGAATAGATTGCATATAGAGCTTCTCCGGGTAACAGTTATTATGTGTTGTTAAGCAGGAATTTTGTGAGTAACTTCCTGAATGACCTGCCCTTAATTTGCTGGAATTTGTGACTCCGCTGCATCTATACCCGGATAGATTCTGGAGAAATAAATTCAACTCAAGGGGCTACAATCGCTTGAGAACCTAACTGTTACGATACCGAAGATAGAAACTCTACCTGAGGTAAGAGTGGGTCTTTGACGATACCAACTCCTGCAAAACCCCAGCGCTTCATTAAACCAGCGATCTGAGTGCCAGGAATAGATTCCACGGCAAAGCGATCGCGGAGGTCAGAGGCATGAGTATTCAGATAACTCAAAGCCTCGAAATCCTCACGAAACATCAACAAATAACTAGCCTTGGTAGCACTAGAGCCTTGACTAAAATTAGCAGTTAGGTAATTGCCATCTAGTCTGGAGCGAATGATGTAGTAAACCTGAGAAAGCATAGTCACCTCAGGAGGAAATATCCGAAAGAAATATCCAAAAGAAATATTTACTAGGTTGGCCTACGTGGGTAGGTGCTTTGGTAACAAGGTGCTGGCGCTTGTTACTTTAAGTTTTCTAAACGAATGCGCGGATCAACAGCTTTGAGCAGTAAATCGGCTAACAGATTGCCAACGATTAACATGACTGCTCCCATCATCAAGCTAGCCATCACCACATACAGATCTTGAGCAATCACCGCTTGCAAAATTAATCGACCTAACCCAGGCCAGTTAAAGAAAAATTCTGCAATAAAAGCACCACTCAGAAGCCCCGCAAATTCAAACCCTAGCAGCGTAATTAAAGGGTTAATCGCATTGCGTAGGGCATGCACATAAATGACTTTGTTTTCTGGCAAGCCCTTAGCTCGCGCCGTCTGAATGTAATCCTGCCGCAAAACATCCAGCAACTCTCCCCGCATAATGCGTTGTAAGCCTGCAAAGCTAGTGACGCTGAGAGCTAGAGTAGGCAAAATCATGTGCCAACCCACATCCAAGATTTTGCCAATGGGGGAGAGGTCATCATGGTTGATGCTGGTCATATCTCCCACAGGAAAGAGCGGCGAGGTATTTTGGGCCAAAATTAGCAACAGCAGCGCCGTGATGAAACTGGGAAATCCTTGACCGATGTAGCTGATGACTTGTAGCACTCGATCTGCTGTCCGGTTTTGGTTCACAGCGCTAACGATGCCCAAGGGAATCGCGATCGCCCAAGTAATTACCAATGAAGCGATCGCCAACAACAGCGTATTGCCGACTCGCTCCCACAATAGAGCCGCCACCGATCGCTGATAGACAAAGCTAGTGCCAAAATTCCCTTGAGGCAAAATTAGAGGAATCGGCCCCACCTTAACCACATGAGGCTTGAGGATTTGCCAAAGCCAGCGCCCGTATTGTTCCAGCATTGGCTTATCGAGGCCAAACTGTTGCTGTAGCTCTTGAATTCTCTCCGGCGAAATTTTGGGATTCTGCCGCAAAGTATCGAGGTAATCCCCAGGTGCCAGTTGAATAATCGCGAAACTCAAGGCAGACGCCAGCAATAAAGTCAGCAGTGCCTGTAATAGTCGCTTCACCACATAGACAAAGGTTTCGCTGGTAACTGAGGAGATTACCCGATGCCCAAAAGAGTCCAGCCCGCTACGATCAGAAAGAGTCATTCAAGCCAGTATTAATAGTCAACCAAGGTCACGATTGGAACTTCTGGTAACCGCTCACGGCCCTTTAAGTCCCGTAGCTCGATGATAAATCCAAAGCCTACAAGGTGACAGCCTGATTGTTGCACCAATTTAGCGGTTGCCTCAGCAGTGCCCCCGGTCGCAATCAAATCGTCTACGATCAAAATCCGACAGCCCGACTGAAAGGCATCTTGATGCACTTCTAAGCGATCCATGCCGTACTCTAGTTCATACTCAATACTGTGAACTGGCCCAGGCAACTTACCAGGCTTGCGGACGGGGATAAAACCAGCTCCCAGTTTGTAAGCAAGAGGAGCGCCAAAAATAAATCCCCGCGATTCCATGCCAACGACATAGTCTGCCCTGAGATCGCTACACTTATCCGCTAGGGTATCAATGGTGTAACGCAGCCCTTCTGGATCGCGCAGTAAGGTTGTAATATCTCGGAACAGAATTCCTGGTTTAGGAAAATCGGGAATCTCACGAATGAGGGATTTCAGATCCATAAAATTGCGAGTAAGAATTGAGGGTGCAGTCGGCAACTATTGTTTAATTGAACCTGAAATTGGCTGCGATCGCTTGAATAAGCTTTTTGGAGCGTCAATCATTCAGCTCAGTTGCCTCAGAAATCGTACAATGAAAGTTTGTAAAGTTTTGGTTGATTCTAAACATTTGGAGTTGTTATTCGCTGGGTTCGAATAATCTAAGTAGAGTTGGGGAATGATAGAAATTGGCAGATCCCCGATGCTCTGAGTGCAAAGTTCTAAACTATCGGTAGGTTGCTGCTGATATCTCACCCCCTAAGGTCTAGCAAGCTGGAATGAATGTGTCTGTGAGCGTAATGCCGTCAACGAGTCTATCCGCCCCGTCAGCTCCTTTATTCTTGGAGAATCTACCCGATCCAGACTTAAGCGCTGGCGTTTGTCCCCGTCGAGCTCGCTTAGAAATTGACCTAATGCTTTTGGCAATTGAAGCGCTGGACTTAGGGGGCTCTGAAGCGATTTTGTCAGTGGCAAAGGAGTTGGAACTCCAGGGGATTATTAAGAATCGGGTCGCTTTGTGGCGCATACGCAGCACTAACCCCCTTCGTCGTTATAGCCAGCGCCAGCCTCTGAGCTTAGTAGAAGCCAAGGCCCTCGTCGCGATCGCCTGTCACTTAGCTCGTCGTCTCACTGTAGTAATTCGTCAGCTATTGTTAGCCCATCGGCAACTCACAGAGAAGCAGCTTTCGGTAGAGCATCACTTCCGCCTGTATGACTACCTTGAACGCTTCCGCGCTCACTTCCGCGCCCGAATGAACCCACGACGAGCTGGAGTTTTGGCCTACAGCTCCGACGAGAAATTGAACGAATTAGCGCTGAGTCTGCTAGGCAAATTACTATTTTGTACGGGCACCTTTGGCATGCAACGGTTTTGGATCAGTTTGTTTGATGGAGAGGTAGAATGACGATTCAACGTCAGTACAGCTTGCCCAACTGCACGCTGGTTTTAGAAGGATTAAGCGATCCGACCGCCTCCACTAATCCCACTGAGTTGCGGCCTTTAATGTCGATTTTGATTAATGCCGAGTGCCGAATTTTGGGGCGAGAGCAACCCATATCTGGCGGACGCGACTTCTTTGTGGCTTTAGTGGTAGCCGTGAGTCGCTACGCGCAAGAATTTCTTAGCGGCATCCACCTACCTGTATCCTCCCCAGCTATTCAACTACAGGAGTTAGACCGCAATCAGCATCGTTTGATTGTGCAACCTTCGGAAGAATCGGCTAGAGAGACAGCCTCTGCTACCCAGATCGATCTCAATACGGTACAGCTATTTGATCTAGTAGATGCAGTAGATCAATTTTTTGCTGACGCCCAAACCTTGCCCGACTTGACCCTACAGCTAGCACCCGTTTCGAAGCGCTATACAGCCGCCCGTCAAATGACCGCTGAGCGAGTAGTGCCTGCTGCTATCGGTGTATCTGGTTTGGCTCTAGCTGCTGTGGCTCTTTTCTTTATTCCTATTCCTCAAGTTCAAAAGCCTGAAGATCCGACGGCTCAGCCGAACACGAGTCAGTCTCAGACCCCCTCACCGACCGGAACGGCTAGCCCCTCTCCTCAGACAGCCGCAGCGGTACAAACCAGCCCCACTGAGTCTCCTACTACTTCGCCAACAGCCTCCCCAATACCTAGCCCTACGACTACAAGTCAGCCTGACCTAGAGAACGTGCAAGCTGCTCTAGCTGCTGCGCCGGAGATTACCGATCCGACTCAACTCGATAGTTTGAGCAAAAAGGTATACGACCAGATCGACCAATCTTGGAAGCAAGAACCAGAGTTCGATCAAGAGCTAGTATATCGAGTTAGTGTTGCCCAAGATGGGGCTATCCTGGGTTACAGAGAAGCTGAGAATACGCCTACTGGAGCGGCTGAGCAAACTCCTTTGCTTGACCTCCTCTACATTCCGGCTAATGGTGGTAGGTTGTCTCAGGAGCCGATTGGTCAGTTCCGAGTTGTCTTCCGACCCAATGGGGTGTTGCAAGTGAGTCCGTGGGGAGGTTACACAGCAGCGCCTAGCCCTACCTCAGAAATCACTGACTCATCAGCCATTGAAGATCTGACGGGTAAGCTCTACGACCAAATTGACAGAAATTGGAAAGAGAGGCCTGATTTTGAGCGGGAGTTGGTCTACCGAGTGAATGTCGCACCGGATGGCTCGATCGCGAATTATGAGCCGATTAATCAGCCTGGGTCTGACTACGTAGAAGATACGCCCTTGCCCACCTTACTCAAGTCTAATACTGCCCCTGCTCAGAATAACTCAGCTAATCAAGCTTCATTAGCCCCTTTTAGAGTGGTATTTAAGCCCAATGGGGTGCTGCAAGTAAGCCCCTGGCGCGGCTATCAGTAAGCGGGTGTTTCGTGAGACGTTTTTCCTGAAACGCTTGCTTGGTTCAGAGATGGGACTGCGGTCCCGTCCAGACTCTATTGACTATCTATCCCAACGCCTGTTAGTTAGGGCCAATCCTTACTAACTCTTCTGTATAGCAATCAGAGACAGTGGAAGTTTCATAGTTCATCAAAGTTTTCACTCGCCGCAACTTTTCTTAGTTCAATCGCGAAAACTCCATAAGAAACTTCAATTTGCTCAATTGCTTCCCAGAGTTGAGATAGCATCACAATTGAATCGTCTTTAAGTATTGATTAGTCAGCGTGACTCCAGTTTCCAAAGCCAGCTCTCCTACAATTAGGCCACCCAAGCAAAATTGGCCGCTCTTAGTGTTTATGTTTCGGCTCCTGCTGCTACTAGTGGGAGGGGGATTTGCTTGGCTGGGAGGAGTTGTAGCGGCGACCTTCTACCCTGCCCCTAATCCAGAACCGCCTCTGTTCGAAAGAGCCTTGCGTCAATCTAGCGCCTGGGTGATTCAGATCAAGCGGCTACCCCAATCTTGGACCCGACCTAGAGTTTCCCCTCAGGCCGATACTACAACGGTTGACCCTAGCCCTACTGTTGCTGTCAGTCCGCTCCCACCCCTCACCACTGCTCAACAACAGCAGATTGAGGCAGAGGTCACTCAATTGCAAACTACGGTTCAAAGTGTGAGCGATCGCCTGAGCGCTTTGGAAACCCAGCTAGGCACGAACCGAGCTGTAGAACCTCTAGAAAACCGTTTGGCTATTTTGACCCAACAGTTAGCCACAGCTTCTGGTACAGCCCCACCGAGTCCTGCTCCTATCCCAACCGCGACTCCGGCGATCGCTCCAGTGGCTAATGCGATTAACAGCCCTGTAGCCTATCCCGCAGATCGTTTAACAGTGACTCTACCCACCGATCTGCTATTCAGAGCAGGTCAAGTAGGTTTTAGCCCAGAGACACGCAACTTGCTTGACAGCATTGTTGGAGATCTGCGCAATTATCCCGGTGCCTCGGTACAGGTTGCGGCTCATACCGATGATGCAGGTCAGCCAGAAGCAATTCCAGAGTTGGCTTTTCAGCGGGCACAAATGGTGCAGCAATATCTAGCCAGTACTCTAGGCAACGATTATCACTGGGTCGTGATTGGTTATGGGTCAGCCTACCCTCTTGCAGAAAACAATAGCGCGGCCAACCGTCAGCGGAATCGGCGGATTGAAATCGTGATTGATCCTCGATAAAGTGTGGGTTCCAAATAATTTGCCACAAAGCATGAGAGTTGTTTTCTTCGGTACGCCCCAATTTGCGGTTCCCAGTTTGGAGAAGCTGCTCAATCATCCTGAGTTTGAGGTAGTAGCAGTGGTTAGCCAACCCGATAAACGTCGCGGGCGGGGTAATCAACTGACTGCTTCACCTGTTAAAACAGTGGCTTTGGCGCACCAAATACCCGTTTGGCAACCCCAGCGGATCAAGAAGGATTCTGAAACGTTGGAGCAACTAGCAGCTCTACAAGCCGATGCTTTTGTCGTGGTAGCTTATGGGCAAATTCTCTCTCAGCAGATTTTGGATATGCCTAAGCTGGGATGTATTAACGGGCATGGTTCCATCTTGCCGCAATATCGAGGTGCTGCCCCGATTCAGTGGTGCCTCTACCACGGTGAAACCGAGACAGGCATTACCACCATGCTGATGGATGCGGGCATGGATACAGGGCCGATGCTACTGAAGGCGACGACTTCAATTGGGTTGCTAGAGACAGTCCAAGACCTAGCGACTCGGTTAGCGGAGCTGAGCGCAGATTTGTTAGTAGATACGCTGTTGAAGTTAGAGCGGCGAGAAGTGCAACCAATGCCTCAAGATGCGGCAACTGCAACTTATGCTCCGTTGATTCAAAAGCAAGACTATTGGTTAGATTGGTCGCGATCGGCGATCGCTCTGCATAACCAAATTCGCGGTTTCTTTCCTAACTGTGTGGCTATGTTTCGGGACACAGTGCTCAAAATTGAGTCAACCCTGCCCTTAGGGCCTGCCTATTGGGACTTGCTGCCCACCGAATTCCGAACTTTGGAAGCAGACTGGTCAGAGCTAGTTGCTAGTCAACTTTCCCTTGGCTCCGTGATTCACATTGCTAAAGGATTGGGGCCAATTGTGCAAACGGGTGATGGCTTATTACTGCTGCGAGAGGTGAAGCTGGCAGGAAAGCGATCGCAATCAGGCTGGGATTTTGCCAATGGCACTCGCTTGGAAGTGGGGGAAGTGTTAGGCAACGGCCAAGAGTTTTGACGCTAAACCGACTGTTCGTAATGATGGCAAGAGTCACAAGGCCCGTCTGGATTGACCGCGCAACGAATCAATTCTGAATGAGCGTTGAAGCGACAACTCCCATCTCCCAGAATCCAACGTCCTGCCACTAAACTTCTTTCTATAGGGCGGGTCGCTGATTGGACGTACAGCGCGATCTTATGCAACTGATAGCGGCCTGCTCTGAGCTGATAGCGATGATGGCGCTCTAAAACAGCGTAGGTTTTGCCGTCTAAATCCAAGTAAGAACCAGGCTGAGGAGACCAGTCGAGCTGAACATTGCCAATGGTTTGATGTGGGTGGGTGAGAATCACCTCGGTTGATAAAGTGGGTTGCTCCATGAGTCTTACTGTGATCTGACTGACATTAGAGAGATGCTAACGCATTTATCAAAGCCACTTTTTAGTTTAGGTTTGGCTGGAAGTTTTGAGTTGATTCAATCTAGATTGAAGTTAAGAACTCTCAATCTAAAAGCTGGAAGGATTGCTGCATGGGCACCTCAGGATGAAGACGAGGTATTTCCTCGCGGCAAGACTAAGCTTGACTTGTTAAATTCACTAGAAATAGCTCGAAGGTTTGGACGGCCCGAATGGCGATTTGAACCAGGGGCCAGCCGACCAAACAAATTAACCCTGCCCAGCGTAAGCCAATGTCTAGACCTTGACGTACTGCCAAGATAACCGTGAGCAAGCTCCAGAGTGCCAAAGCAAATTCGATGGGCGATCCTAACAATGGAATTAGGGTCAGAAAGTTTAGAGCTTGCGGTGCGTAGGCAAATCCGATTGGGATCAGCAATTCACGGTAAGTGGGTTGGCTAGAGCGTAGCCACTGCCCAATTTTCCAAATTGTCGCAGTCCAAAAGTAGTATCCTGCCCCTACAGCTAGACCGTCAATCACTAGAGCTAAACCCAGGATGGTCACTGAGGCTCGGTTGGTGATCAGAATGACTGCACTTCCTAGCATGTGAGACAAGACGGCCAAAATCACGATCGCACGAGCAATACTGCGATTCCTAGAAGTGTTGAGCGCATTTTCGTAAAACTCAGCATTCAAAGCGATCGCATTCCAGAGAGTTTGAATTAACGTTGCTTTGGAGTCTTTACTACTCACAGGTTGGTGCTCACTTTTGTCGCTACTCACGGGTTGTCACTCACTTGTTCACTCACAATTTTGCCACTCCCGGCCACTCAAACTTTTTCAGCCACAATGGATGCCTATGGCTGAAGACGGATGACAGCCTTAAGTAAAATACGCTACAAAATCAGTTCATGTTCAACTTCGCGGGCCGTATTCTTCTGTGGCTAAGAGGTGGCAGTCTAAAACTGCTGACCTTGGCGGGTATTATCTTGCTAGTCTGGGGTACCGTTTCACCTGTAGGTACTTTGGTCTGGTGGTTAAATGAAGGCGCTGAGAGCTTAGGTTTAAGGAAAGGCTCAACGAAGCGATCGCTTCCGGGCGATCGCGATCAAGTGGCCTCCAGCCAGCCCATTTACTGCTACATCGTCTTTTTGACTGGGGTGGGAGACTTTTCTGCCAACCAGCTCACGCCTGGAGAAGAATATTTTCTCAATCAGCTAGAGCAAGATCATCCAGATTGCGTCACCGTACGAGATGTGTTTCCTTATTCTGCGGCCAACGAAAGCTTGGGTGGACGACGGCCCCTAGCCCCTTTGTGGCGCTTTGCCAACAATGCCGACGGTTGGTTAGGTGCAGCCGATGTTTTAATTAAAATTCGCAACCTGTGGCGCTTTGCGATCTCGGCTGACGATCGTTATGGCCCCTTATATAACCAGGGTATTGCCACTGCCATCATTGATCGCATGAATGCGATTCATCCGGTTGAGACCGCAGCCCAGCAATCCATCAAAATAATTTTGATTAGTACCAGTGGGGGTACCCAGGTTTCTCTAGGCGCGGCTGAGTATCTGAACCAATGGCTAGACACAAAGATTTTAGTGGTTTCGGTAGGTGGCGTTTTTTCAGGCACTGATGGCTTTGAGGCAGCGGAGCGAGTGTATCACCTGCAAGGTGAGCGAGACTGGGTTGAGGACATCGGCCAGGTTGTATTTCCCTCGCGTTGGCCTTGGACAGTCGGTTCTCCGTTTCACCAAGCTCAATGGCAAGGCCGCTACAGTGTCCATGACACCGGGCCGCACGACCATGACGGACCCAAAGGCTACTTTGGCGAGGCGATCGCCCAGCCAGCTCCAGCCCAAAAGGCAGGGCAGATTAAGTATGTTGACCTAACGCTACAGGTGGTCAATCAACTACCCATCTGGGCCGACTCTCCCGCCGACCAACCCATTCCGTAACGGGACTTAAACATCGATTGCGAAATTTTGTATTGGCTTCCATACTCAGGGGGAAGTTAATTCAAGTTGTGTTGTCATGTCATCACTACAAAAAATAGCCAGACGTCGCTCAGCCGTTCGTCGCAACCTCTGGTTTGAACGAGTGATGGCAATCTTAGCGTCAGCAAATTTGTTGCTGGTGCTATTTGATGTGAGCTATGTATCGCTGCGAGATTTCTACTTATTGCGGTTACCACGCCTGATTCCTTCAGCCGGAAACTTAACCCAGCTATACGATCCGGTGAAAGGGATTGAACCCCACCGAGATACCCAAAACTACTTGCAAGCTGTAGCTGATTTAGAAGCGCAAGTCGAGAAGACGGGCATCAGTTCACCTGAAGTGGAGCCTTATCTAGCGCAGTTGCGGAGTCTTAGCACCGAGATGATCGATGGCGATCCCTTCGAGATCGCTGACAAAAGCGGCACTCTGGAGAGAATCAAAAATCGGATGCGGGAGCATATCTATGGGCAACGCCGACAAGTTTCTTCTCGCGAGTCTTTCAATCGATTTTGGAGCCAAGACCATCTACTACAGGCGGGATGGCGCAGCGAAATTGATTTCTTCAATCAAGGAATTCGCCCCTTAATTGCAACCAACTATTTTCGGCCCTTAGGAGAAACTGGGGGGTTTGTTAGTTATTTTTGGCGCATTGATTTGCCTTTCGCGATGATTTTCTGCGTGGAATTCTTCGCTCGGACTTTTTATATTAGTCGTCGCCATAAAGGTGTTAGTTGGCTCGATGCCATGTTATGGCGCTGGTATGACGTGTTTCTGTGGTTGCCTTTTGGGTTTTGGTTCCCTGCTTGGCGATTGCTGCGGATTATTCCAGTGACAATCCGGCTGCATCAAGCCAAACTGGTTGACCTAGACTTTGTTATCGCTCAAATCAACCGTGGTTTTGTGGCCAACTTCGCTGAAGACTTAACCGAGGTTGTCGTGATCCGCGTGATTAATCAAGTGCAAGGGTCGATTCAGCGCGGTGAACTGACACGGTGGCTATTTCGTTCACCCAGTACCCGTGGTTACATTGACCTCAACAACGTCAATGAGGTAGAAGCGATCGCCACCCTCCTCGTCAAACTGGTTGTGTATGATGTACTGCCCAAAATCCAACCTGACCTGGAGGCCATTCTGCGGCACAGTATCGAAAGTGGATTACGGCAACTCCCCATCTATCAAGGTTTA
This sequence comes from Trichocoleus desertorum NBK24, assembly GCF_030409055.1. Classification (GTDB taxonomy): domain Bacteria; phylum Cyanobacteriota; class Cyanobacteriia; order FACHB-46; family FACHB-46; genus Trichocoleus; species Trichocoleus desertorum_B. The sequence continues at coordinate 3,122,186 of NZ_CP116619.1, forward strand.
CAACAAGTGCCGGGGGTGCGGGATCTGCCAACTCAACTCGCAGACCAAGTCGTTGCCAATGTGACTCAGACTGCCTATCAAGCTTTGGTTGGTGCTTTAGAAGATCCTGTAGGAGCCCAACTCTCTAGTCAACTCGTACAACATTTTGCCGAAGCCTTAGGGTCGGAAATGCAAAGCCAGCAGAATCTGCACAAAATCCAGAAGCTACTCTTTGACCTCTTAGAAGAAGTCAAGGTGAACTATATTCAGCAGCTTTCAGCGGAGGACATAGAGGGTGTGATAGAGCAAACTCATCAGCTCCACCAAATCGTGAAAAAATAAGGTTAAAAGCGTTAGCATTTGGGTGATTGAGCCGACCCACCTGCCTAAGAAGTACCTTTTTGAAGCTACCTTCTGGAGATGGATCTACACCCCTCTGCCTATTCCAAATGGGGTGCGCTAAACTATAATCATGTGGGCTTGGGGCTTTCCAAGTCCGTACGGTGATTTCGTGGAAGTAGCTATTTCATGGGGAGTGGGTCGTTACCCACTTTTTTTATTGCTAGGGCCGCTGTTTTATGGTCAGGGCCTATGACGAGTCTCTCCAAATTTGAGATTTCATCAAAGCAGACAACCTTGTAGCTCTAAGACATCACTCATAGTCAAACTCTACAAAATTTGGATGTAGGGCCAGCCGGAATAATCATTGGACGTCGGCAGAGGAGGTAAGACAATGGCTCACCCTTTGATCCCACAAATTATCGAGATTGCAACACCCGTTGGCGAAACTTTGGGATTAGACGTGGTTGCGGCTGTATTTCACACAAACCAAAGCCCTCCTGTTTTGCGCGTAGACATCCGCAATCTCCAAGAAGACACCGGGCTGGAAGACTGCGAACGGATGAGTCGAGCCTTAGAAGCGGCTCTAGATGAAGCGAATGTGATTCCTGATGCCTATGTTTTGGAAGTGTCTAGCCCTGGGATTTCTCGGTCACTCACCAGCGATCGCGAATTCATTTCATTTAAAGGGTTTGCGGTGATTGTTAGCACTTCAGAACCTTACGAAGGGAAAAAAGAGTGGCAAGGACTACTGGTGCGGCGCGATGACACGGCTGTCTACATCAACCAAAAAGGGCGAGCGATCGCCATTCCTCAAGCTTTGATTACGAGAGTGCAACTCGATGAGCGTCGCTAGTACTCACTACTCATGATGGCCTTAGACGCAAGCCAAACTAGCAAAATAGCGCTAATCAACTCATAGCCTACGACTGCATTTAATTCACAACTCTGGAGGTGTTACTAATATGTCAATGGTTCCTCTGCCTGGACTCAAAGTCATGATCGACAGTATTAGCCAGGAGCGCAACTTGCCCAAGCATGCTGTACAGGCTGCCTTGCGCGAAGCTCTCTTAAAAGGCTATGAGCGCTATCGACGGACTCAGCGCCTCGACCACGTCAATTTTGATGAGGAATACTTCGACAACTTTGAAGTAGAACTTGACACCGAAGAAGAAGGCTTCCGAGTGCTTTCTACCAAAGCGATTGTGGAGGAAGTTAGCAATTCAGACCACCAGATTGCCCTAGAAGAAGTCCAAGAAGTGGCCGCAGAAGCCCAACTGGGCGACACCGTGATTTTGGATGTCACCCCGGACCAAGGAGAATTTGGTCGGATGGCTGCCATTCAAACCAAGCAAGTATTGGCCCAAAAACTGCGAGACCAACAGCGCAAGCTGGTACAAGAAGAGTTCCAAGATTTAGAGAGCACCGTACTGCAAGCCAGGGTACTACGCTTCGAGCGCCAATCTGTCATCATGTCAGTCAGCAGCAGCTTTGGCCAACCAGAGGTAGAAGCCGAACTGCCCAAACGAGAGCAACTACCAAACGACAACTACCGAGCCAACGCCACATTCAAGGTTTATCTGAAGCGAGTTTCTGAAGGTTCCCATCGGGGGCCACAATTGCTGGTTTCCAGAGCCGATGCGGGTTTGGTAGTGTATCTGTTTGCCAATGAAGTCCCAGAAATCGAAGATGAAGTGGTACGCATTGTGGCAGTGGCTAGAGAAGCTAATCCACCTTCTCGCTATGTCGGTCCTCGTACCAAAATTGCGGTAGACACCTTGGAGCGCGATGTTGATCCGGTAGGAGCTTGCATTGGAGCTAGAGGTTCCCGCATTCAGGTGGTCGTGAACGAGCTACGTGGTGAAAAGATTGATGTCATCCGTTGGTCACCTGATCCCGCCACTTACATTGCCAATGCTTTGAGTCCTGCACGAGTGGATGAGGTGCGCCTTGTTGATCCCGAAGAACGCCAAGCCCACATTCTCGTAGCAGAAGATCAACTCAGTCTCGCGATTGGTAAGGAAGGTCAAAACGTGCGTTTGGCCGCTCGTCTGACAGGCTGGAAAATTGACATTAAAGACATTGCTAAGTATGACTACGAAGCCGAAAATCGCAAGATTGAAGCTCTAGAAGAAGCTCGGCGACAGTATAAGGCGACCGAGTATGAGGAAGACTATGAAGATGAAGAGTATCTAGACGAGGACTACGAGGAAGATCCCGTAGAAGCCACTGCTGACGAGGAAGAGAATTTGGAGGCTCCTGCCGCAGATGCAATTGATTCTGATTCTGTCAGCGAGTAAGTGTCTTGCGAGCCAGAAATGATTTCCCTGCTGAAGCAATAACTGATCAGTAACCCGATGAAGCCTAACTATCGTCGATGTGCTAGTTGTCGTAAAGTTGCTCCTAAAGAAGATTTCTGGCGCATTGTGCGGGTGCATCCATCACAAACAGTACAATTGGATCAGGGCATGGGGCGTTCTGCTTACCTATGTCCTGAGGTTCAGTGCTTGCAAGCGGCTCAGAAAAAAAATCGACTGGGGCGATCGCTGAAAGCCTCTATACCAGCTGAGTTATACCAAACCTTAGAGCAGCGTTTGGCAAAAGCTGAATAAGTCAATGGACTAAAACTAAATCGCGCTCTAGAATGGGGAAGTGGCAAATCCCCACTCTCCGACTAGGATTTACATGTAACGTTGAGCTTGTAGGAGCGTAATGACGGTATATTCTGGAATTGATAATCAAAAGGCAAGGGTAAAAAATCCTTGTCAGCAGCTAGGTGATCACCAAACGCAGGTTGTAATCTACCTGCTGAGTTTGGTTGGGGAAAGTTAACACCAGGCGAGGATTATTCAAAACCAGTACTCACAGGTTGACGAGGTTGCCCAGAAAAGCGGCACTAAAGTGCCAACCTCAACGGCCTGCAAACCTACAAGATTCATGCAAGATTTTAAACTAGCAAGCTGTTTACAGGCTATAAATAGCCGTTTGTCTTCGGAAAAACACTCCCGCAGCAGAGTGCAGCTTTTCTCGTTTAAAGTTAAAAAGGGAAACGACGTTTAATATTTCAATATACGTCAGCAGATCAACCACTTGTAGTTAGTTTGCAAAACAGTAGGCCACTATGTAACACATTCAAGAGGGAAGAGTGGATGAATAACGGCAAAGTTAGAATTTACGAGCTATCAAAGGAACTAAATTTGGATAACAGGGATATACTAGCCGTTTGCGAACAGCTAAATATTTCAGTTAAGAGCCATAGCAGCACGATCACAGAAGATGAGGCTGAGCGCATCCGTGCTGCCGCTGAAAAATATACAGCCAGCCACTCCTCTCCTCCAAAGCCAGCTTCAGCCAGCCACAGTGCGGGTGCCCAAGCTAGAGAGGCTGCCCAAGCGGCGGGTCGGAAGCCGCAGATTTTAGAAATTCGCAGACCCAAAGCGATTAGTCCCAATCAACAGCTCGCTGACAATGGGAATGAAGCAATTCCTCAAGCGACAAAACCTACTCCTCAACCTCCTACCAATCAACCCTTGCAAACTCCTGTTAAGCCAGCGGCACCCAGTCGCCCGACTCGTTCCGCACCTGAAAGTGCTGCTCCTGTTTCTATTCCTGCTTCCGAGCCTGTTGTTGAACTGACCCCATCGGCTCCATCTGTGGGTGAGACTGATAAACCTCAAGTTAAACGTTCCCCTAGTCCCACGGAAGAAACGGCTCCTAGAGCAAGGGCGAGTCATCAACCTAGCATTCAGCCACAATTGGTGGCACCACCCTCTAGACCAGCAGCTCCGACGACAAATCGGGGTCCAAGCAATCCTGCCAATCGGATTGTCTTAAAACGCGATCGCCCTGAGCGTCCTGAGGGTGAGACTCCGTCGTCGGGTCGCCCTACCGAATCTAGAGTTGGGCAAAGTCCGGAAAGACGTGCCGATGCTCCAGAACGGCGGGAGCGTCCGGCTGTAGGAGGCGGAGATAATGATGAGCGCCGTCCTCAGCCTGTGACTGAGCTGAGGCGTCCCGCTAGCCCTGCTAGACCTGTTCGTCCGACTCAGCCCCGTGAAGGTCAGCCAGGTGGATCTGGCGATCGCTCTGGAGCCGGTCTACAAGTAGAACGCTCACAAGCACCTGCTGGCGGAGGCCCCATTGATGAGCTTCGCCGTCCCACCTTACCTCGCAACTTGAAGAAAGGTAAGAGTTGGGAAGAGGAAGAAGAGGAAAACGCAGAAAATGCGAAGGCTAAGGCTGGCCCTAAAGCTAAGCGTCGGTCACAGCCTGTGCTGGATGACGAGGACATTGAAATTGAAGACCTCGACATTGATGGTGAAGAGGAACTGGATGAGGACGAGGATGCTCCTGTTCAAGTGAGCCTCTCTCTGGCACGTCCCGCTAAGCCTAAGTCTCGTCCAGGCCAAGCTAGACCCATTGCTGCTGCTCCAACCGCACCGAAGAGCAGAAAGTCAAGCCATCGCGATCGCCGCGATCGCCGCGAGCAAGAAGCCAAAGTCGAGCGTCCCACCAAAATTACTCTGACAACCGGACTAACGGTACAAGAGTTAGCCTCACTTTTGGCAGTACCAGAAACAGAAATCATCAGAGCCCTGTTCTTCAAAGGCATTGCTGCCAACATCAACCAAACCCTTGATGTTCCGACTGCGAGCATGATCGCTCAAGAAATGGAAATCGAAGTCGAGATGGCAGAGAAGGAGGCAGAAGCTCGGAAAGTTACCGAGATGCTGGATGCATCAGATTTGGAACTGTTGCAGCGGCGTCCTCCAGTAGTCACGATCATGGGTCACGTAGACCACGGGAAAACTACCTTGCTCGACTCCATCCGCAAAACCAAAGTGGCTCAGGGAGAAGCGGGCGGCATTACCCAACACATTGGTGCCTACCATGTTGATGTTACCCATGAAGGTAAGATGCAACAGGTAGTGTTCCTGGATACACCGGGTCACGAAGCCTTTACGGCGATGCGGGCTCGTGGTGCTAGAGTCACTGACATTGCCATTCTGGTCGTTGCTGCGGATGACGGCGTTCGTCCCCAAACCATTGAAGCTATCAGCCACGCTAAAGCGGCAGAAGTCCCAATTATTGTCGCCATCAACAAGATTGACAAAGAGGGCGCTCAGCTCGATCGCGTCAAGAATGAGTTGATGAACTACGACCTGGTACCTGAAGAATATGGTGGTGACACCATCATGGTTCCGGTCAGCGCCATTAAAGGGGAAAACCTAGATACCTTGCTAGAAATGATTCTGCTGGTGTCAGAGGTAGAAGATCTCTATGCGAACCCAGATCGCTCGGCTAAAGGAACAGTCATCGAAGCCCACCTCGATAAAGCTCGCGGTCCGGTTGCTTCCATGCTGATTCAGAATGGTACCCTCCGGGTGGGAGACACCATTGTTGCAGGTTCAGCCCTAGGTAAAGTCCGGGCAATGGTAGACGATCGTGGGCAGCGAGTCGAGGCAGCGGGGCCATCTTTTGCGGTAGAAATCCTAGGTCTAGGAGACGTTCCTGCTGCGGGTGATGACTTTGAAGTCTTCCAAGATGAGAAAGAAGCAAGAGCGGTGGCTTCGGCCAAGACCGATCAGCAACGTCAATCTCGTCTACAGCAGCAAGCCCTCGGTGCTCGTCGGATTACGCTCAACTCCTTGTCCGCTAAAGCTCAAGAAGGCGAGCTGAAGGAACTCAACCTGATTCTGAAGGCGGATGTGCAAGGGTCAGTAGAAGCAATTCTTGGCTCGCTGCAACAACTGCCTCAAAATGAAGTACAGGTTCGGGTGCTGTTATCGGCACCAGGAGAGGTTACAGAGACTGACGTTGACTTAGCCTCAGCTAGTGCTGCCGTGATTATTGGGTTCAATACCACTCTGGCGAGCGGTGCGAGACAAGCTGCTGACGCAGCAGGTGTTGATATTCGTGAGTACAACATCATCTACAAGCTCTTGGATGATATCCAAGGGGCGATGGAAGGTCTCCTAGAACCAGAAATGGTGGAAGAACCACTGGGTCAGGTGGAAGTTCGGGCTGTCTTCCCCGTTGGCAGAGGTGCAGTTGCAGGTTGCTATGTCCTCTCCGGCAAGGCAATTCGTAACTGTAATGCGCGAGTTCACCGAGGCAACAGCGTCATTCATGAGGGTATCCTAGACTCGCTCAAGCGGATGAAGGAAGATGCCAAGGAAGTCAATGCTGGCTACGAATGCGGTGTTGGCATGAGTACTTTTCATAACTGGGTCGAAGGGGACATCATTGAAACCTTCCGGATGGCGACGAAGCGCCGGACCTTGTCGGCTAACTAAAACTTGAACTAGTAGAGTTGTAGATTCTGTTAAGGAAATTACGACTCTATCTAACTGAATCGCAAGTTTAACTGAATGAGAGGAAAGCGTTTATACCTTTCCTCTCATTTTTTATAGTTTATCGAGATTGGGGAATCTCTCCCTTATACTGAGGCTGGATTATCACTATTTCAGCTAACTGCTATGCGCTCTTTTTGGTCAGAGCCTTATTTGTGGGTTCATGCTGCTGGAGCGGCAGTCTTGCCTATCTTGCTGGAACTTTGCCTACTGGGATTTGCCGTCGGAGATCCCATCCTGCCTGCTGGGGTGGAAGTTGGCTTGGTTGCGGTAATTGGCATTGCTCCTCTGCTGTGGATGCAACTGTTCCGTCCGTTCAACATTTTCAGTCTTATGGTGTTTGCGCTGAAACTAGAAAAATTAACTGTGGATCAGCGCCGCATTCTCAGCTTGTTTAAGATGCAGGAAGGTCGAGTACTGGCTGCGGTTACACCCGTATTCTTGGTAGGGGTCTTGTGGCAACTCTATCGAGTCGCGCCTGTAGCGGCTAGCGTCGCTCCATTCCCAGCGACCTGGCGAGTCGCGGGTTTACTGCTAGCCGCGATCGCCTTTTTGGGTTGTAACTTGTTCTTGCAAGTACCAGTCAGTGTGGCTCGGGTTTTATTGCTGAGTGATGCTGAATTTGCGGCAACTGAGCCTTATCCAACTGAAAAAATTCAACGAGACTTTACCGCTCCTGGCATCCAGGTGAACCAGATTTTGCCCCCTGTTGTTCCAGAAACTCAGTCTCAAGGGCAGGCGATCGCGGCAGGCAGATTAACCACTGCTATGCCTTTGACAGAGGCTTCCCCAGAGCCTACTACTTCCGACGCTAATACTACAGAAGTAAATGATATTTAACACCCTCAATCCCTGAGTAATAGTGTTGTTTGTAGCACACCGCTACGAGATGACTTCGCTATCCTAGAAAAAGGGCAACTCTCAAATTTTTCTGCGTCCGAGTCCTGCTGTGTTTATTGCTTTTTTTGAGGTACTTATGGCTAATTCTGCATTTTCCTTTGGTGACCCACCCCGTTCAACTTCAGCCGCTTCTAGTAGTCTTTCTCCAGATCTAGAAATTTGGACCCATCTCAAGCAGGCGATCGCGACTAGCTCTGGCTTTCAGCGTTGGCAGCTAGAAGGCAAAACAGATGAAAATCTAGACACTCTGAGCCTAGATCATCGAGTTCAGCGTTACCTGCGTGAAACCCTGGAAACATTAGCTTACTGAATGCTTAGAAAAAGCGGCCTCGATTTAGCAAGTTTTCGAGGCGACCACTCAAATCACTCAGTTGACGGTAGGCTGCCACTAGGCGATCGCCTTCAACTTCGACTTCTTGAGTAGGATAATTTTGCAGTACTTCCATCAGTGTTAACTTGCCGTCTGGGGTAGCAGAGAGAGTAATCGCTGCTCGGAGGGCTTGGCGGTTTGCCCGATTAGACGGTGTATGGATCGCCTGGCTCATTTGATCGAGCACAGCATTGCCTATCCAACTGTTTAAAGTTCGGTCTAGCAGTAAGGGATTGACTCTGACTTCCTCAGTTAAAGGCTGACGAATATCTTCTGGATTTTTTCCGGCTAACTTCAAGTAAGACGCTAAAGCAGGGGAGGGAACACCTGTTTCCGTCAGCCTCGTTAATTCTTGGACAGAAATTTTTTCTCTTAAAATCTTATATTTCAGTACTACTTGCTCTGCTGCGATCGCGCTAGAGCTACTCAGTAATATGCCAGCGGTGAGAGTCACTGCCAGCGCCTGTCGCAATTTTGAAGTGAGTGAGTTCATGAGAAATCCTGGTTATGTAAATGCGTATATGTAAATGCTTCTACACAAAATGACGAAGTAGAGGCTCAGTTGTTGCAGTTTCTATTACGAAAATTCTAGATTTTGTAATACAAGTCTGTTGATTCAATCAACTCAAAAATAGAACTCATGCTGACTTGAAACCCTCACTTTCATTTTTGTAGGATCGTTTCTAAGCTATGAAGCAACCTAATCAGTAAAAATTCTCCACGAGCTATTAAGATTAATTCGCCACCAAAAGTATTAGAAAAGCAGGGAACCCCAGCGGTGGCTAACTTGTCGTTTAGGGCAATAGACCGATTTTAATCCTAAGATTTTGGGGAAACCCCTTAACTTATAGGTATCTTTTGATAGGAGTTAGAGGCAACTGGCAAGTTCCAGAACGCATTATTGTCTCTTAAAACTTTATTAACTAGTGTGAACTGATTAATAGAGTTAAATTTAATCGTGCTCCTTGCCTCACCCCATATCGATATCTTTTGAGAGCGACAATGATGACATATCAGGGTTCTCGGATTCAGCAACCCACTACTCATAAAATGGATACCACCCCCAAAGCGATCGCCTCCTTCCAGATTGGCCTTACTGCTTTATTCCTTTGGGTGGGAGGTACAGCGATCTTACCTGCCGGAGCCAACGACGCCCAACCTTCCAACCATATTTCTCCAACAGCGCAGCAAGTTGCCCAGATTCCTGCCGGAGCTGCAGTTCTCTATGTCAACCCTGCTTTAGGAACGGATGGCAGTGGTGCTGGCAGTAGTGAAGGAGCCCCGTATCGCAGTATCACTTACGCCTTACAACAAGCAAAGTCTAACACTGTAGTTCAACTGGCACCGGGCAGCTATACCAAAGATACCGGGGAAGTTTTTCCCCTCGTCGTTAAGCCAGGTGTCATCTTGCGAGGAGATGAAGCCAATAAAGGGCAAACAGTCTTGGTAATTGGCAGTGGTCCTTACGTCAGTCCTACCTTTGCTTCTCAGAACGTCACGATTCGAGCAGACAAAAACAGTGAAGTTCGGGGCCTGACAGTTACCAATCCCAGTTCTCGCGGCACTGCACTTTGGGTGGAGTCTACCAATCCGACAATTAGAAATAACACCTTCTCTAACAGCTTACGAGATGGGATTTTTGTCACAGGCACTGGGGCTCCTACCATTGCCGATAACGTCTTTACCCAAAACAAAGGGAATGGTATTTCTCTAGCTCGTGCCGCTCAAGGTGAGATTCGAGACAACTTGTTTCAAAGCACAGGCTTTGGGATTGCCATTGGCGGCACCTCTGCGCCAACTGTAGAGAGCAACCAAGTGATTCAGAACACCGATGGCATCATAGTCTCTGACTCTGCTCGTCCGATGCTGCGTAAAAACGTGATTGAGAGCAACACGAGAGATGGTGTAGTCGCAATTACCAATGCCCAACCGGATCTAGGAACAGCAGAAAATCCTGGCAATAACACCATTCAGAATAATGGTCGCTACGATCTGTATAATGCCACCCGTAGCAACACCATTGTGGCTGTCGGCAATCAAATTAACCCACAGCGCATCTCTGGGCCTGTAGATTTTGTTGCAGCCAACGTGCCAGGGAACGGACCCACGACCTCGCAGTTTCCTGATGTGCAAGGTCACTGGGCACAAGCTTTTATCGGAGCTTTAGCTTCTCAGAATATTATTAGTGGCTTCCCTGATGGCACCTATCGTCCTTCGGCTCCCGTGACCCGGGCTCAGTTCGCGGCCATTATCAACAAAGCGTTTAACCCCACCGCCCAGCGTTCTGCGATGAACTTTGTGGATGTCGGTCAAAGTTTCTGGGGCTATCAAGCGATACAAACTGCTTACCGGGGTGGGTTTCTGGCAGGATATCCAGGTGGTGTATTCTTACCGGATCAGCAAATTCCGAGAGTGCAAGTTTTGGTTTCCTTAGCCAATGGTCTGGGATACAGTGCCACGAATACCACGGCTCTGACTCGTTACTACGCAGATGCAGCGCAAATCCCTAACTACGCGATCGCCCCTGTGACAGCCGCAACTCAACGTAATATTGTCATCAACTACCCAACTCTCAATCAACTTAACCCCAATCGGGAAGCAACTCGCGCCGAAGTGGCAGCTTTTGTCTATCAAGCATTAGTCAATTCTGGAAGAGTCGAGCCTATTACTTCGCCCTATGTAGTTACTGGTTCTCAACCGTAAATTATTAAAAAACGAGATTGCAAGTATAAAGCGCCAACTCTAATCATCAGAACTGGCGCTTTATACATTTATTCACGGGGATTTATGTTTAGGGTCTTTATCTCGGCTGACCCCATTTCAACATCTTCAGTTTGGCAGAGATTTTCAGGAAATCTTGATTTCGTAATGTTTTCTTTGCATTTCCATTCCTTGTGATTTGTAAACTTTAGTTGATGAAACGCTTATGAAATCTATCTGCCTTAATTCCTGGATCAGGGTATTGTTCAAAAATTTGAAGGATGGAAAATCTTAAATCATTCCCTCCGGGGTGAGAGCTTAAGGTTTTCGCCTCGTTCGTTGCTCTAGGCGGTACAACCAAACCATCAGGGCCACAACAACTAGTTGAACCCCTAAGTTGGGTAGGGCTGCTTCTACTTCTCGCCCTGCTAGAAGTTGCATTAGGAAGAGAAAGGCTCCGATCGCACCAGAGGCTCCAAAAGTGATGTAGATAAACTGCCTGACCCCCTTATAAGGAGTTTTGAGTTCAGCTCTTAATCGCGCATATTTTTCTGGACTCAGTTTTTGAGGATTTTTGGTTGGAGTGGTAGGTGTCTTAGAAGTAGGCTCTCTCATTCTTCTTGGTTTGGCTTTGGTTCTGGCTTAAACCAACTGATCTTGGCACAATTAAAATCATGTTAATCTGCTTGAAAGTGAAGTATGCAGGTCAGCAGGGAGCCTGCTATACTGATCAATTGTTCGCGCCGATGTGGCTCAGTGGTAGAGCACTCGATTCGTAATCGAGCGGTCGCGGGTTCAAATCCCGCCATCGGCTTCTTAAGCCTTATACACAATACAGATCTAGAGACTGTAGAACTACTTTGAGACTCATCTGACTGTCTCGGAGCAGTTCCTTCTAAGCTGTGACTATGGATTGACTATGAAAGGTTTCTCTAGTGACAACGCCTCTAAGCTATTTGGACGCTTATTCGTACGGCGATCGCCATAACAGACTTTATCGGAAATAAGTTTAAGCTGGAGTCATAGGAGATAGGGTTGAGTAGCCTGGAGGCAAAGATGCTGTCCTACGCCCATCGTTCAAAACAAACCCCGAGTGCTACAAAGCTTGACTGGGTTAACAGTCGCTGAATTCGAGCAGCTTTTAATCAGTTTTGAGCAGGCATGGCAAGGGTATGTGGAGCAGCAGCATCTCAACTGTTAGGCTACGAGCAGCAGTTACCGGAGCGAGAACCCCATCGATTAGAAGGCGTGCTGGCGGGGTGTCCAGGGTTAAAGTTCATCATTGATGGTACCGAACGGCGCATCAACCGCCCCAAGGACAAAGCTGAGCGCAAGCAGTATTACAGTGGTAAAAGACATTTACGGTCAAGAACAACATCATCAGCCAACGTCGAGTCAAAGTGGTGTTTTTGAGCGACACCTATGAGGGTATATAAGGCGGCAATGACCATACCACCGATCAGAAAGCCGAGCGTTAGGGACTGCAACTGAGACCCAAGTCTTGTAGGCAAGAAATATGGCTACTAAAAAACCGGGGTCATGCCCCGGCTTTTTAGGTCTGCGTCGTTTCGATTCAACAGCCGTCTGGTCCACAGAAACTGTGCCCGTACAGTACCTCCGCGTCACAGATATAGATCATGCCCGCAAAATCGAGGAAAAACTTTATTGCGACCTGATCCGCAATATTCTCGGCCATATCCCGATCCGGGGTGAGCACCTCGAATTTTATATTCGCATTGGTGTCAGAAACGCTGGGTTGCCCCGACGAGCGCACGTTGCGACTGCCTTTACCGCCAGTTTCCACCACCGTATAACCAGTCGCTCCGGATTCATCGATGATACTGGCGATCTTTTTCAGCAGAATCTTTTCCGTGACGATGACAAGCTTTTTGGCTGGCTTAGCCATGTTGGTTACCTCCTTACCTATGTATATTGATTGGTCTTATTAATATATTGAGTTGCTTGGTCTGCCGAGTCAAAGGAGCGCCGACAGACCGCGACCCGTCTGGGATTAGCCGCCGCCGATGCCGCCGATCGCCTGGGCAAGCCCGAGGAAGAGCGGTATACACAAGCCGATCGCAACGGGTGTACCGATTGCTGTGGAGGCCCCGATGTAGGCGGAGGGATTGGCCGACGGAATCCCGGCTCGCAACGTGGGTGGGCCTGAGATGTCTGAACTGGAGGCGGCGATGACGGCCAGAACCACTACACCACCAAGGCTGAATCCTGTGGTGTAGTGGGCAATCATACCGAGACCGAAGGCGATGAACCCATGCAATAGCGGTGCCACTACGCTATACACGACGTACCACTGGGCTACCTTGCGCAGTTCGCCAAGTCTTGACCAAGCCTCCATACCCATGACCAGCATCAAGATCGAAAGCAAGCCGCGGAAGAGAGGGTCGTAGAAGCTTTTATAGACACTTTCCGGCTGGGCGAGTATGCCAAGAGCAAGACCGAGCAACATTGCCGATAGAGCAGGTCCCTGGAGGCTTTCCTTCACGATCGGCCATATCTTGACCCGATTATCTGCGGAAGACTTCTGGTTGCGATACTCTCGGCGGCTGCTGGGATAATCACCTGCGGGACTAGGATAATCGCCTGTGGTACTGAAAGCCGTGCCTGCGGGGAGAGATGCGCCTGCGGTACTGAAAGCCGCGCCTGCGGTACTGGTATATTCTCCTGCGGTGCTGAGATGCTCATCCGCCTTACGCTTCTTCTTGTTGAGATAAATGTTAGCCACCACAATCGCCGTTACGAGGGCTGGGATATCCATGAAGGGATAAAGTGCGCCAGCCCATGCCTCGTATTGGATGTTTTGTCCCTCCAGTACCGTCAGGGCGGCGGCCATAGTAGAGCCACTCACAGCACCAAACAGTCCCCCGGTCGCAATCGCATCTACGGTTTTGACCTTCGGCAGCTTGGCCAATGTATAGCGCGCGATGAATACAATAAGAATCCCTATTGCTATAGCAAACGCTACGGGTAACACCATCTCCGTTAGGTTGGAATTGCGGATCGCCTGACCACCGGTCAGACCGATTTTCATGAGCAGCATGAAGACGATGATCTGAGTAATCGCCTCTGGAATTACCAATTCGCTACCAAGGGCGGCAATGACCATACCACCAATCAGAAAGCTGAGTGTTGGGGACTGCAACTGCTTAACGAAGTCTATTAAGAACAAGGACAAGAAATCCACAAATGCCTCCTTCCGCCTCCTCTAACGAGGAGTGATTATTGTGATAAGTGAGCGTTAAAGAGTAATGGTGCAGCGCTACACGCCTACAGCACAGGTATTACGCGAGAACATGTCGGCAGGGTGTTCAGAGGTGGCCGCTCTTCCAACGGGGCTGGAAGGTATTGCTGTCTCGCAGTACTCTTCATAGACTTTTCTCTATCAAGACTTGAATCTCTATGCACTCAACTCTATCGTGAAATTCACAGATTTTTGCGCTCTACAACATGGATTTGAAACGCAATATCAAATTCAAATCATAAGTTTTTCTTTTAAGTCCCTTGTCTGCCTTCACCCAGGTCACCTAGGTGTCTCTAGTCGTCAACGACATTAAAGACATCACCCTCTACAGTCGCTCACTAATCTGGAATATCTATTTCTAAACAACAGCAACATCGCTAATCTGCAAGCGCTGCAACCCTCACGAATCCCAAAACCTTGTCGCTGTACGACAACGACATTGCGGGTTTGTCTCCTATCACTGCGCTCACGGAACTGGATACGCTGTCGATTTACAACAATTGCATCTCCGATCTGTCACCCCTAGTCGAGCTCGACAACCTGGTGTCATTTGCAGCGTTTAACAACCAGATCACCAAGCTTTCCCCCTCGCAGACCTTGATCAGCTTTGGTGTCTTGCCCTAGGCAATAACCGCATCCGCGACCTGTCCCCTGACCGATCTGAGATAGCTCTAGAGTTTATTTGTGTTTGGCAATAAGATTGCCGATGTCGCACCGCTGCAAGATTTGAACCAACGCGCATTGGCTCAACCTGTACAACATGCCTGTGGCTGAGGTGAACGCCCTGGCGGATTTGTCAAAGTTATTGTGGCTCGCTCTGCAGGGGACTGACCTGCTCCATCCTACCTGTCCAGCCGAACCGATCAGCGTCTGTTTGTTTTTACCAGAGGACGGTATGGGGCCAACCAAATCGGGAATAGGAGTTGCGTGGGCACCACTCTTCTAGCAATGGCTGAGCTAATCAATCGACATTTCGGGGGGAGTTGTTGCTGGCTCATAAGTCGTGGACGAACTGTAACTGGCGAGGTTAAACCACCCCACCGCCAGTAGGAGACCGAACCCACAGCCCAACAAAAAAGCCCAGGCGTGAGACGACTCGAGCACACAGAGCAGGCGACGATCTCCGCTATATATCTGTACTAGCCAGCCTTCGCTGGTGTTGTCAAACTTGGTCCGCAGTTTAGTTGGGTCAAACTTATTCATTGTGTCCGCTCCATGCTGATCGAATGTGTGTGGCGGTAGCGGGCGAGTACCCGTCGCTACGGAAACACCTGTCAGAAATATCACCTAGGAATGGGGAGTGTCTCAAGGAGACAGACTGGGTCGCTCAAACCTGACATTGATGTTGAACAGAAGACAGAAATCTATGCTTTCGCCTTAAACCATATTTTTAAGTCTATGCTTAAAATTGCTGCAACTGCCATGCTCTACTAAAGTCCATCATCATAATTATCTGAACTGATTGATAAGCTGGGCTTTTGATGACTGGCACGCAGATAACGGCTGGGTATGGAGCGATCGCCACCAATTTACGTGACCGAATCTTGTTGACCCGCTTCTGCTGGTTAAGGAAGTAAAATCGGTCTGGCGTTATAACGAGGGTGTATTGATCGACACCTGCGGAGAAATGCTGGTGGGGATTCAGCACATCTAGAGATGTCACAAAAAAACTTACAGCAGCAGTTTCAACTGATGCAGCGTTTGGTGTACATTTTTACGAACTAAATCTTTTTTTTACATACTTAGGCTTAAACCTTAGTAGTACGGACAAGTTTGTTAGTGTGAGTGTGTAGTTGGGTTTTAAGCGATCATTATGTTGCTAGATGCTGATGACTCCAGCGAAGGTATTAGTAGATCGGAGCTAGAACGCTTCTGGGGCAAGGAACTGACAGGGTTAACGATCGCTCAGCGCAAAGTTGTTATCGAGTTGTACAGAATATCTAGACGGCAGGCAGTTCCCGCGATCGCCATTGAGGAACAAGTAAGAAATATTACCTGTTCTGAATCCTTACTTGCGGAAGCCAGTGTGCCAGGTTAGCTTGAATCCCTCACTACAGCTAATGGAGGCTAGATCAAGTCATAAGCACAGAGATCGGTAGAAATAAGTAGAAGTGATGCACGCTTAACAGTTATTTGTGTCTTGGAGCACAGCAGGATTGTAAATATTAAATAAGAATAAAGTTAATGTTTTTGGGGGTAGATCATGCTTCCTCTAGTGCTCTCTCATGAGCTAGTACATCCCTTCAAGTTCTGGTACGACAACGAACTTCAGGATGGTATGTGTTCGGGGAAAGAACTGTACCGCCTAGTCGAAAAGTGCGGTACTAGGGATCGACAGAGAGCATTTGGTTTGGCCGTTAAGTTGGCAGAGCAGGGAAGCCACGTTTGTGTCACTTGTATGCGGGCCGAATACTGTATATGGGTAGGCTTGAGAAGCAAAATGCCTCAGCTCCCAGAACTTGCAAACTCGTTAGCTGCTTAATTGGGTCGCGGTACGAGAAGGTGTGACCAACGTTAGAGGTCGCGATCGCTCTAGCTGCTTACGCTGAGAAAGTAACTTAGTCGGCGTAATGACCATGCAAAGAAACTCAATAGTGACAGTTTTGGTGTTGGGCTTGTTACTGGTGGCCCTGTTTTCGCCATTTTCAGTTTTAGCTTTGTTAATGCTGTTCGTCTTTGTTTCTACAGTGGGTTCGCTGATCTGGACTCTGCTGAGAATCCTGGTGCAAGGAGACGCTTAGGCGATCGCGCTTCGTTAAAAAACTTGCAGCCGTCATAACCCTCGCTTCAGTCCCACTTATGAACAATATGGGGCAATTTGCGTCTGTGAGAATATCTGTAGGAATCAGTCAAATAGATTGCGTATCCACCCTACCTGTATATAAACTTTTGTATAGAGACTCCGTGTTTGTTATAACAGTCGAGTCATACATCTAGAGATAGAGCTTGCGACAGAGCTAGCGATCGCTGATTTACTTCTGCCTAGGTTGAAATTCTGAACTAATTGATTTCTTGTGAGGAGCCTTCTGTCTCTAAACTTCGGCTCACTTCAGGGCTTCAAACGACAGACTGAAAAAAGGTTGTTGGACTGAAGAGAGCAGCTAAAAATTCTTGAAAAGAGCTAATTATTCATGAAGTATTGGCGAGAGACACTGGCAATTGCACAGCGAATTGTGCTGGAACTGGTACGGCGACAACGTAGCTTAATCTGCTGGAGTATCTTTCCAGTTTCGATTCTGTTGATCAACGGTTTAATTTTAGCGGAACGCACCCAACTCTCTAACGCTCAGGCTTTTGAAGCGGCTGCTCCTCTCACACTGGTCGGCGCTGCTTTGTTTTTTAGCTGTTTAGGCGGAAGCATTGCCACCGTTGTTGCCGAACGAGAACAACAAACCCTCAAGCGTTTGGCTATTTCTCCTCTCAGTGGCATCTCTTATTTCCTGGGCATTTTTTTGGCGTATAGCTTAATCGGCCTGGGGCAAACTCTGCTGGTCTACCTGGTGGCGGCTTTTGCAGGAGCGCAGTTTCAAGGTTCGCTGTGGTTGGGTGGGCTAATTATTCTACTTAGCATCATGACTTATGTAGGGGGCGGGTTTTGCCTTGGAACTCAGTTTGCCCGCCGGACAGAAGATGTAAATGCCTTGGTGTCTGCCTTTGGGGTACCTCTCCTGATTCTGGGCGGTGCCTTTATCCCCATCAGCTTTTTCCCCCAAGTATTGCTAGATATCGCCCAATTTAATCCGATTTACCACATGAATGAGGCGTTGTTTGGGGTGGCAGCGGATGGCAAAGGCTTAGAGGCGATCGCGCCTCACTTTCGCGTGCTGGTGATTTGTGCAGGAGTTATGGTGGTGGCAGGATGGCTCTCCTACCAACGCATGTTGCAAATGGAAAGGAGACTCTAACGTCAGTGTTGCAAATTGAAAACCTCGCCAAACAATACGGTCAGCGGCAGGTGCTACAAGACTTGAGTTTGCATATCCGCCCCGGAGAAATCTACGGCTTGCTTGGTCCTAACGGTGCTGGCAAGACCACAACGATCAATATTCTTTGCAACTTGCTCCGAGCCGACAGCGGCACAATTCGCATTAGTGGTCAACTCGTTTCGGAAGCAACGAAGCCATTGCTTGGAGTGGCTCCCCAGGAAAGTTTGCTGTACAAGAGCTTGACTTGTGAGGAAAATCTCAAGTTTTTTGCTCAGATTTATGGCTTGTCAGGCAAAATGCGATCGCAGCGAGTGCAGCATTGTTTGGCCGCAGTAGGTCTGGCCGATCGCGCTAAAAGCCCTGCCGAAACCTTGAGCGGTGGGATGCAGCGGCGGTTGAGTATGGCGATCGCCTTAGTTCATCAACCGAAATTAGTCGTACTGGACGAACCCACTACCGGATTGGATATTGAAGCCCGCTACGAAATTTGGGACTTGATTCGGCAGTTACAGGCGCAAGGCATCACAGTACTACTGACCACGCATCTGCTAGATGAGGCGGAGCGGCTTTGTCAGCGCATCGGCATTCTGAAGCAAGGGCGCTTGTTGGCTGAAGGCAGCTTAAGCGAGCTAAGGCAATTGATTCCGGCGCAAGAAATTGTGTTGGTGCAAACGCCAGAAGAGGAATTGGCGATCGCACGAGCCGAACAACTCGGTTTTACTAAGCGTCGTTACGGCAGAGATCTTGCTTTCTGGTTGCCACAAGCTTTGGAACTGAAAGAAATTCTCGCCCACTTTGATGGCATTCCCCTCGACTCAATTGCCCGTCAGCCCGTGCGGTTAGAGCATATTTATGTGGAAGTGACGCAAAACCAAAAATTGCCTGAAGTGCCACAGCCAAATCTATTGATTCAAGCCTGAAAGGGGCAAGTTCTGCGATCGCGCTCAGTCGTAATAAGTTAAAAGTTGAGTGAACCAGCCTAGGAATTTCCGTTTAACCATTCACCTGACTGAAGAACTAAGGTATGTAGAATTGAGGGGAGCTAAGCCAGTCCCCCATTTTAATTCCATACGTTTGAACTAATAGCTGCATCAGCTCAGTTCCAGACCCCTATCCTGTCAGACCTGTGGCCCAGAGCACGACTTATGAACTCCGAGCTTGAACCTAAACCATCTCAGTTGGCAGCACAGCCTCCAACTTTACCGTCGATGGTAGTGAAGCAGGGATGGTTTAGAAGAATCAGCTGCCGTCTAAGCATTGGTCAGAAAATTAGCTATGGGTATGCGATCGCGTTGGGGGTGGCTGTAGTCGGCACAACCGTAGGCTTTGTCATCGGCGATCGCTTCCATCATGCTGCTTTAGAACGCCACAATCGAGTCGAAGAAGAAGTTCGGTTGCTCCACCGCTTACAAGCCAGTATCCTCCAAGCTCGGACCCACCAACAACAATTTATTCCTTTAACAGAAGATTTGTCTTCATTGCGGGATGAATATGAGCACTTTTTGGTTCATGCCGATGAAATCAATCGGCTCTGGGCTAGTGTAGAAACTCATGCTCAGCAGTTTGAATATCACGCTGATAACCACCAAGAAGGGATTCCCCAGCTATTAAAGACTTATTCCGGGGTGCCAGAGGCTTATTTTCAACGTGCCAATCAACTACTGGAACCTACAAATCAGGCCAATGTCTCACCAACACAGCTTCAAGCTTTACAGCAACAGCTTTTGAGCTTTACCAATAGTGCGATCGCCCTACAGTTTGATGGTATCTCCGACGATCTAGTTGACATCATCAACGTTTCTTACGAAGAAGCAAGTCAGGCGAAGGCGACTCTGATTGCCTGGGAAACCCTCCGCATTGAAATTATTGGTGTCAGTATTCTTCTATCCAGTTTGATTGGGGGGTTGTTGGCCTTCTATACCAGCCGTGCCATTACTAAACCTATTAAAGGGGTGACAGCGGTAGCACAGCGGACTGTTGAAACTTCTGACTTCGACCTTCAAGCGCCTGTCACCACTGAAGATGAAATTGGCATTCTCGCTGCTTCCTTCAATCAGCTCACGCAAAAAGTGAAGATGCTGTTAGAAGAACAGCAGATAGCGGCCTTGCAACAGCAGCAGATGCAAGCAGCCCAACTGATTCAAAGTGAGAAAATGTCGAGTTTGGGCCGCATGGTGGCAGGAGTTGCCCACGAAATCAACAATCCAGTTAACTTTATCTACGGCAACCTGGAGTACGCCAACACCTATGTCAATGATCTGTTGGCGCTGATCGACACCTATAGGCGTGAAGTACCGCAGCCGCCTCAAACTGTGCAAGCTCAAGCGGAGGAGATAGACTTAGAGTTTTTGCAAGAAGATCTGCCCAAGCTATTGCAATCAATGAAGATGGGGTCTGATCGGGTGCGGCAAATTGTCTTAAGCCTGAAAAACTTTTCTCGCTTAGATGAGGCCGAAGTGCATACGGTTGATTTACATGCTTGCCTCGACAGCACGCTGTTAATTCTGGGGAGCCGCATCAAAAAAGGAATTACGGTCACACGCAATTACGGAACCGTACCGAACATTGAGGGTTACAGTGGTCTCCTCTACCAAGTCTTCATGAATCTGCTGAGTAATGCGATCGATGCCTTAGAAGAGCAAACTGACGCAACCAGTCCCAAACAACTGATTATCAGCACCGAACAAACCGACTCTCATTCGGTCATCGTCCGCTTTCAAGATAATGGCCCTGGCATCAGCACTGAAACTCAGCACAAAATTTTTGAGGCGTTCTTTACCACCAAACCCCGTGGTGTCGGTACTGGACTAGGACTCTCGATCAGCCGCCAGATTGTAGAAGAAAAACATCACGGCCAGTTGGCTTGTCACTCAGAGATCGGGCAGGGAACCACCTTTGAAATTACACTGCCGATTAAGCTCAGCCATTTGGCATCTGCGACAACTGCAACTAGCGATCGCCCGCACCCAGCAGTCCTAACTTAAAACTTAAAATTAGCCTCTAGCGGCAAAAATCCAGGTAGTCTAAAACCTAACCCTAAAGCGATCGCCCCGCAGTTAAAAGAAATCGAGGTTCGGCCATGCGAACATTTATCTCCAAGCCATTACCTACACAGCCGATTACATCAGAAACCTTTCAACCCTACGGCCAAGTGATTGCTGCCAGTGCCGATGGCAAGCTATTTGACTCGGAAGACGCTCAACTGGTGCTCGATCGCGGGATACCTCGCTTCTACATCATGCGGCTGCATAGTAAGGGCCGAAAGTTTCGCACAATCACTCGGCACGTGCAATGTACGCAATGCTTAGGTTCACTCGAAGGCAAGGAATGGTTGCTGGCTGTAGCGCCACCTTCACTCACGTCTCACCCTAACTTAGACCAACTTGCTGCCTTCCGAATTCCGGGCAACTGCTTTGTCAAGCTTCACCTGGGCACCTGGCACGCTGGCCCCTACTTCGACGCTGATTTTGTGGATTTCTACAACTTAGAACTCAGCGACACCAACCTTAACGACCACGACACCTGTGATTTGCTGGAGGCTTACGGGGTTAAGTTTGCGATCGCCTAGCTACATCAGATTGCCATAATCCCAAAGCCTCTAACCTACATCTCTTAGTAAATAAAACGAATTATCGAGTTGGTAATCTTCGCGGTTGAGGGAGTAGTAAGCCACCTCAAGATTGTAAAAGTGGGCTTGTTTCTCGTACTTCAGCCCTGCTTTTTGCATCACTCGTTGCGAGGCGATGTTATGGGTGAGGGCGATCGCGACAATGCGTTGGAGTTGCAGCGTTTCAAAGCCGAACCGCACACTCGCTCTAGCAGCTTCGGTGGTGAATCCCTTATTCCAATATTCGGGGGCGATCGCGTAAGCCAACTCTACTTCGGACGTGTTTTGTAACCACTGCAAACCACAATGCCCAATCAGTTCCCCTTGCTGCTTTTCCACTAGCGCCCACAGCCCAAAGCCATGATATTGCCAGTGTTCTATAAAGTTGGTCAAAACAGCTTGGCCTCGTTCCCAAGTCAGGGGTTTCGCTGAGGGCAAGGTTTTCATTACGTAGGGGTTGGCCGTGATTTGCCGATGGTGAGCTTCCAAGTCAGCGATCGCGAGGAGTCGGAGATGCAACCGCTCCGTTTCAATTTCGTATCCCGTCATGACATGGCAGAACTTGCTGGAGTGTTGAAAAGGTAAAGCTTTGTTTCGGTATCCTACTAGGGAAGCGGGTTGATTTTCTTCGCTCGATGTCCCTTAACTCCTCATATCATGTTGGCAGCAATTTTATTTGACTTGGATGGTACCCTCACCAACACCGATCCCATTCACTTCCGCGCTTGGCAAGAACATCTCAGCGAACACGGCCTAGAGATTGACGAGATATTTTACAAAACCCAGATTAGCGGCAAGACCAACCCAGTAATCATCGAAGAGATTCTGCCAAATTTGTCTGTGGAGGCAGGGCAACAATTGGCTGATGCCAAAGAAGCGCGGTTCCGAGAATTAGCCACGCAGGAAATTACGGCTTTAGCGGGGCTGACTCAAATTCTAGATTGGGCACAGCAACAGCAATTACCCCTAGCAGTCGTGACGAATGCACCGCCCGAAAACGCCTACTTTATGTTGGAAACGCTGAACTTAAACGCTCATTTCCAGACAGTAGTGATCTCGGATGAAATTGGCGTAGGAAAACCCGATCCTGCCCCTTACAACATTGCCTTAGAGCGACTGGGTGTAGCTCCTGAAGCCGCGATCGCCTTTGAAGATTCTCCCTCAGGGATTCGCTCTGCGGTTGCCGCCGGAATTCCCACCGTTGGCATTGCTTCTACTCACAATCCCCAAGTGCTTTACGATTTAGGCGCGATGCTAGTCATTCCCGATTTTACTGATGAACAGCTCTGGGCCTTGCTAAAATCTCCTGGAAAAGTAGATGAGCCAAAATTAGTCGTCAATTAGCGATTCATTAATGGTTCATTAGCGATCGCTCGATTGAATCAACTCTCTGAATTAATGACTTCCTACCTCACCTAAAACTACTATTTTTAAGCACAAAAAAGCTGGAATTACACTTATAAATTCCAGCCTACAAATATTGGGTTTGGTTTAGTTATAGAGGATTAGCTTAGAGTTAGATAAGGGGTAAGTATAACCTTCTTAGAAAAAGAAGCTTTTTGCCTCGCTGGCACCAATTCAACAGACTTTTAGGATTGACCAGGCTGTCCTTTCTCGATCGCCTTTTCCATTAAATCGTGGCTATCGCCAGCATTCGCTGCGTCAGGGCGTAAATCTTGAGCCATTGCCCGGAAGTCACCGGGATCACCCGTGGGTTCAGCTTCAAATTTGGTTTCTGCTGCTGCATGAAGTTCATGTTCGGGTGCTGTGGCAGCAGATGCCGCTTCTGCGCCTTGGTTGGTGCGATCAACATCGCTGACGCTATATTCTTTAGACGCTTCGTAGTCTGCATCTACATTTACTTTAGGAGCTTTTTGTTCACCACCAGAAATCTCTTCTGTCGCTTGCATGGCATCAAAATTTTGACCTTCACCTGGGGTTAAATCGGTAGTTGCGTCAGCCATATTGAACTCCTAACTTTCGTTTTTTAACTTCATGCCCTGACTGTAACAAAGCGGACTGTTCTTTCCTCAACCCCCCAGGATAGATTCTCAACCTCCCCCCGTAGAGAGATTCGGTGGGGTAAGTTAGTTTTCTCAAACTCCGCCTCCTGAGGGGCGATCCCACTTTCAAAATTGTGATAACTCTAACCTGGAGTAGCTTAATATTCTCTAGGAGAAAAGTTTATGTCTTCTGATCATGAAAGCGGTAGATCCCAACTTCTAAATGAAGATACTAGAAAAGCAGTTGAAGCATTTGACAAGTTTGGAACGGATGAGAAATTAGCTTATTTCTACTACGTTTACGAGAAGATGGGTGACTCCATTACCCCTGCCGCTCCTGCTGCCACCGAGCCGAATTTAGCCCCTAAATTAATGGGCGACTTCTACGAATTATCGGATGATGAACAACTGGCAATTATGCGCCAAATTGTGAATCGCGAAGATACAGAATACTCCCGTGCTTATGGCTCCTTAAAAGAAAACAATCAACTGATGGTTTGGTTCGCTTGGGCACAAGCAATGGGCGAGACAGTGGTTGATTTACCCGGAGATTACAACGCGACTGAGGGCATAAACAACCTACTTTCTCAAACCGAACACCTAGGTTTTGAGCATCAAATTTCTTTCTTCCGAGAAATTGCTGCCAACATGGGCTACAGTGACGTTCAACCTATCCCCACCCAAGCTGAAACAGGTAAAACTTCCAGTTTCTAATGTTTAGGAAGATTTAGAAATAACTTGTTTAAGTAGTTTAAGTAGAGACGTGCGATCGCCACGTCTCTATTATTTTGTCGCTAGAATTTTGGTTTTTAGGTAGTAGGGTGAAATTTGCGATAGAGCATCCCTTTAACAGGTTGTCCTTGTCGGAGGTGACGCTCAGCGATCGCTCCCACTTCCTCTGGGTGAACTCGGCAATACCAAACTTCTTCTGGCAAGACGAGCAGCATCGGGCCGTTGCCACATTGTCCGAGACAACTACTAGCTTCAACTTGCACCTCAGTCACGGCTTGAGTTTGCAATGCAGCTAAAACTTTAGGAGCGCCCTGTCTCCGACAGCTTTTGTTTTGACAAACGAGCACACGCCTAGAAACTGACAATCATCTACGCCCAAAACGGCTCTTCTATCCTAGACTCCTAGCCCCAAGATTAGCCCGCCTAAGCCTACTGCCCCAGTTAATTGCCTGATGCAAGCCACGTCGATTAAAGGAGCTTGACCAAGCGGCTCAATCTTTCCGAATAGCTCTTCATCACCTCCAAAGCAAAAATAGGCGTTTCTTGAACCGCGAAGAGAAACCTTTTTTGATCTAGAAAGGCCAGTTCACACTCGGTTTCAGCTACAGCGGTATAGGTTCTGGTTTTGGCTCCGATCAATGCGCCTACACCAAAAACTTCGCCTCGCTCTAAGGTTTCTATCACTCGGTTATTGATGAGTAAGCCAACTGTCCCGGAAAGAATGCCGTACATGAGTTCGGCGGGTTGCCCGATTTCAAAAATTACTTGATCGGTTGAGAAGCGTTGAGGTTGTGGTTGCCTTTGAAAGATGCTGAGGGTTGCGACTGGATCTAGCATGACTCGGTAGTTCCTATAGGGCAGAAATCGTGGCTAAAAAATTGCTTTTGAGGACTGGGTTTTAAAGACTAAGTTCAGCCAAGCAAGATGAAGCTGCAATAGACGCCAGAATTTTACTGCCTGGGCGCAGGTGAAGTGAGATTCTCAACAATATTTCCTGATTGACGGGCGATCGCGCCTTAGCCAAAAGGCATACACCAAACTCAGCAGTATTTCCCTGTAGTTCAATGGCGCTAAGGATTTGCAACAACCTTCAGTAAAGTTGAGCTGTAACGTGACACCTCTAAAGGTAGAGGAAGTACAACCTCAAGAGAGAGGAAGGATCAGCAGGGGTCAGGAAAAATAAAACAACATTGATTAATCAAATCCCTTAACAACTCTTGCCACAACTCTGATGGCGAAGCACATGGAGGTAATGGCTGATGGCTACACTTAACATCTCACTTTCAGAATCAATTCGTCAATTTGTCCAAGAACAAGTGACTTTCGGGGGCTACAACACTAGTAGCGAGTACATTCAGCACTTGATCCAACAAGATCAACAACGAGTGAACCAAAAACAATTGGAAACTCTGTTATCTGAAACTCTAGAGAGTGATGAACTCGCCTATATGACCGATGAATGGTGGCGAGAAAAGCGCACCCAAATTCTCCAAAAACTCCGCTTTGAAGAGGATTAGGCAAGCCTTAGCTCTAACTTTGAGCGACCCCATCTTGACGAGCGGCCCTTTGCACTGCTGCTGCGACTGCGGTGGCAACTCGTTCATCAAATACAGATGGAATAATATGTTCCCGGTCTAAGTCAGAGGGCTTGATCAGCGAGGCGATCGCGGCGGCGGCTTCGAGATACATACTGGTCGTCAAGGCAGCAGCGCGACAATCTAGCGCTCCTCGGAAAATGCCAGGAAATGCCAAAACATTATTGATTTGGTTGGGGTAGTCGCTCCGACCTGTCGCCATCACCGCTACATCATTAACCACTAATTCAGGTTGAATTTCTGGAATGGGATTTGCCATCGCAAACACAATCGGATCGATCGCCATCGATCGCACCATTTCAGGCGTTAAAACTCCGGGAGCACTGACCCCTAAAAAGACATCTGCCCCGACTAAAGCATCGGCTAAGGTGCCGCTTTGAGCAATGGCAAATTCTAGTTTCTCTGCGGTTAAGTCGGTGCGATCGCGGCACAGGATACCTCTGGAGTCGCACATCTGGATGGTGGTGGCTCCTGCTTTCCCCAAGAGACGCGCGATCGCCACACCTGCTGCCCCCGCGCCGTTGATCACAATCCGTACCTGATCTAGAGGCTTGTGGACTAACTTCAGGGCATTGGTGAGGGCTGCCAAAGTCACAATGGCAGTGCCATGCTGATCGTCATGAAACACCGGAATATCCAGTTCGCGCCGCAGACGATCTTCAATTTCAAAGCAGCGTGGGGCAGAAATATCCTCTAAATTAATGCCGCCAAATACCGGGGCAATATTTTTTACGGTTTCGACGATCGCATCGGTATCTTGGGTCGCTAAGCAGATAGGGAAAGCGTCAATGCCAGCAAATTCCTTAAACAGCATCGCTTTGCCTTCCATCACAGGTAGGGCAGCAGCAGGGCCAAGATTTCCTAACCCTAAAACCGCACTGCCATCCGTCACCACAGCAATCGTGTTTTGCTTGATGGTTAAGTTATAAGCTTGCTCAGGATCTTGGGCGATCGCATGACAAATCCGACCGACGCCGGGGGTATAGGCCATCGCTAAGTCTCCCTGGTTTTTGAGCGAAATTTTGCTCTCCACCCGGATTTTGCCGCCTCGATGCAGGTTGAAGGTGCGATCGTAAACGTTAACTACCTTGATCTCTGGCAAATCTTTAACCACTTGCACAATGGTTTCGGCATGTTCGGTGCTGGCTGCATCCACGCTAATATCGCGCACAGAAAATTGACGGGTTTGTTCAATCAAATCAATGTGACCCAAATTGCCACCCGCTAAGGCGATCGCCTGAGTGACACTGGCCAACATGCCAGCCCGATTAGGCAGTTGAAAACGAATCGTTAGACTAAAACTAGGATTGGGAGTTAAGTTCACCATGATGCTGTCGTTTCCTCTGCTAGCTCAAAAACGTAGTTAGATGGAGTAGGAGGGGCAAAATAGTTGTGGTTTGTCTCAGCTTAGAGAAATTCCAAACCCACAATTGTACCGAGTTGCACTGACAGGTCTGAATTGCAGCTATGCCGAGCCTCTACACTGAAATCGAAATTGATGCCCCCAAACAGAAAGTGTGGCAAGCACTCGTGCAAAAAGAACAGTGGATGTACTGGAATACTTTTTTGTACGACTGTGATGCGTCACGCCCCTTCAAGCAGGGTCAAGAAGTTTTACTTTCTCTACGACGGATTTCTGGTGAAGAAGAAACCGAATTTGAACCTTTAATCACTTTGATGCAGCCAGAAGTTTGCTTAACCTGGTTCTCAGCGATCCCAGGTCTGCAAAACGAGCATGTGTTCGAACTTCAGGAAATTGATCAAGGTCGCACTAAGTATATTCATCGAGAAACCTTCGCAGGGTGGTTGGCTCGCATATTTTGGCCCTTTATTCGGGCTGACGAGCAGCAGGGCTTGAAGCGAATGGCCCGCGAGCTAAAACAATATGTGGAATACCAAGCACAATGAGATGCTCTATTAAAATACTGTCAGAATCTAGCATCTGCTATCTCTAGGTGGGCATACTGAAGTCATAACAAATAGATCACCAATATCAAACAGTCGCTAGAGAAGACTTTGACCTAGGCTTACCCATAAAGTTGGCTGGCTGGGGTAGAAAAGTCAATTCTTCCTGAACTCAGCTACGGCTGTTTTTCCCCGTTAAACATAGATTTATATTGTGATTTTAGTGAGCCTCCTTGATTTGTTCTGGCCTCTAAGCCAGCTATCCAGTTCCGATTATCTGGTTCATCCCAACTATGAACTCTAAAAACGGATGGGCTGTAAGGCGCTTCCGATGGTTACGATATGGCGTTGCCGTATTAGTGGTTGTCGCTGCAACCGTAGTGCGATTACTACTCAATCCGCTCCTGGGTAATGCGTCACCGTTCTTGCCATTTATCTTAGCTGTACTATTCAGTGCCTGGTATGGTGGTCTGCGGCCCGGTTTACTATCGACTGGCTTGAGCGCCGGAATCATTCATCACTTCTGGCTAGACTCTAAGGATATAGAGGGACTGGAGCTGGGAAACCTCATTCTATTAGCACTGTTTTTAACGGCTGGAATTGGCTTGAGTTGGGTCAATGAAGTGCTGCACCGATCGCGTAGACGCAGTGAAGAAAGTGTACGGGCTTTGCGCTCTAGCGAGGAGCAATATCGGCTTTTAGTGGATGGAGTCAAAGACTACGCCATTTATCTCTTAGATGCTCAAGGCTATGTGGTGACTTGGAATGGTGGAGCCGAGCGCATTCAGGGGTATCGAGCTGAGGAAATTCTTGGACAGGACTTCTCCCGGTTTTATCCGCCTGAAGATGTTGCCCGAGGCAAACCACAACGAGTTTTGGAAACCGCGATCGCCCAAGAACGCTTTGAGGAAGAAGGGTGGCAAGTCCGCAAAGATGGTTCGCAATTTTGGGCGCATGTTTTGATTACTTCTTTATGGAATGAAGCTGGAAAACTGCGGGGCTTCTCGAAAATAGAACGCGATATCAGCGAAGCTAAGCGCCACGAAGCCGAGCGTCAACGAGCAGAATCGGCTCTACAGCAAAGTGAGGAGCAATTGCGTTTGGCCCTAGATGCGTCTCAAGCGGGCATTTGGGATTGGGATCTGCAAACTAGCGCTGTGACTTGGTCTAGCAAAACTGAGCAGTTACTAGGGGTAACCCCAGGCACCTTTGGCCAAAGCTACGAAGCGTTTCTAGAATTGGTGCATCCCGGCGATCGCGAACCACTTGCTAAGGCCATCAGCACAGCTTTGGAGATGAAACAAGATTATGCTCACGAGTTTCGGGTGATCTGGGCAGATGGCTCAATTCACTGGATTGCTGGAACAGGCAAGCCAGTCTTTGACGCTGAGGGCAAGGTCATTCGGATGCTGGGCACCAACATGGATGTGACTGAGCGGAAGCAGACCGAATTAGCCTTGCAGCAGCAGACAGAGCGCGAGCGCTTAATTGGGGCGATCGCTCAGCGCTTACGACAGTCCCTCAACCTCGAAGAGATCCTCAACACAGCGGTTGCTGAGGTGCGGCAGTTTTTGCAAAGCGATCGAGTGATCATCTATGAATTTCAAGCTGATTTGCGGGGAAAAGTTGTTGTAGAGTCGGTCTCCCCAGAGTGGGCTCCTCTCCAAGGCATGGTTATCCCCCCCTTGGAAGCACCCTTGATGCAGCTATACCGAGCAGGTCAAGTGTCCTCGCTGACAGATATTTATGCGGTTCCCCTAGAGCCTTTCTGCCTCAATTTGCTAGAGCAGTTTCAAATTCGAGCCGATTTAGTCATCCCAATTTTGCAAGGTGAGGATCTTTGGGGGTTATTGGTGGTTCACCATTGCGCTTCACCCCATGAATGGCAATCTCTAGAAATTGATTTACTAAAACAGTTGGCGGCTCAGTTAGCGATCGCGATTCAGCAGTCGCAGCTATATCGACAGGTTCAGCAACTAAACTCCAATCTGGAACATCAAGTTCAAGAGCGGATGCAGCAGTTGCAGCAAGCTCTCAACTTTGAGGCAGTACTGAAACGAATTACTGATAAAGTCCGCGATAGCCTGGATGAAGCGCAGATTTTGCAAACGGCTGTCCAAGAACTGGCATTGGTTTTACAAGCAGATAGCTGTAACGCCGCTCTCTATGACCTAGAGCGAGAGACCGCAGATGTTTGTTATGAGTACACAACCTCAACCTTTGCCTTTCAAGGACGACGCTTGCGGTTAGAATCTTTCCCAGAAATTTATCAGCCTTTGTTACAAGGGAGATGTGTCCAATTCTGCTCGATGATGGCGTCTTCTCGGCAAGACCAGGCGGCAATGCTAGCTTGTCCGCTCTTAGACGATCAGGGAGTACTGGGCGATCTTTGGTTGCGGCATCGGCAAGAGTATATTTTTACCGAGCAAGAGATCCGCTTAGTGGAGCAGATTGCCAATCAGTGTGCGATCGCCATTCGCCAAGCTCGACTGTTTCAAGCCGCTCAAGCTCAAGTCGAAGCTTTAGAGAGACTGAACCAACTCAAAGATGACTTCCTGAGTACCGTCTCTCACGAATTACGCACACCCGTTGCGAACATGAAGATGTCTATCCGCATGTTGGAGCTGGCGCTACATCAAGAAGTTCCAAGCAGTGACAAGCCCCAAAAGTCCGAGCGCTATCTGAAAATTTTGCAGGATGAATGTGAACGAGAAATTAGTTTAATCAACGACCTGCTAGACTTGCAACGCTTGGAAATTGGGGCGCAGTCTCTGACCTTGAGCACGATCTATCTTGATTCCTGGGTGGCTCAACTGGTCAAGCCGTTTGAAGAGCGATCGCGAGCCAGACAGCAAGTTCTGCAAGTAGAGATAGAGCCAGAATTACCCCCTCTTATTTCTGACATGCTAGGTCTAGAACGGATTCTGGGCGAGCTATTGAATAATGCTTGCAAGTACACACCACCCGGCGATCGCATTTGTCTACAAGTCCAAGTCAGAGCCAAGCAAGTACAATTTCAAGTCATCAACACGGGAGCCGAGATTCCAGCCCACGAGCTGCCGCGTATTTTCGACAAGTTCTATCGGGTTCCTAGCGCTGACCCCTGGAAGCAAGGTGGCACTGGCTTAGGCTTAGCATTGGTGCAGAAGTTGGCAAAGCATTTGCAAGGCAATCTCTATGTTGAGAGCGCTAACCGTCGCACTGTCTTTACCGTTGAGGTGCCCATAACCTTAGCAACTGAGCTAGCCGGAAAGAATTCTAATTGATAACGATAGAGCGCGACTGGACGAGTGTTGCTTAAACCCCCCGCCTTAAAGTACTCCGGATCTTGGGGAGAAAGATAAACGGCTGTGATCTGGTCAGCTACGATCGCGGGGGAGTCAGCAGAGGTAGATCGTCGATAGGCAGTGGTAGTTTCGACTTGGTTGAAGTAAAGCTGCGGCGCACCCCGAAACTGCTGCTGAAACACCTCAGTCGTAATGAATTGATCTGGATCAGGCGTTTCTGTGGCTCGACCCGTCACCACAGACACTAACTGACGATCGCCTCGTAATAAAGTGATCTGGCGATTAGGAGAATTGGGGTCCATCTTGACTGCCAACACTACGCGATCGCCCAAATAAGCTTTGGCAATATTCAAGCCATTAAAGGCGCGATCGGCCACCACCTCACTAGAACTCCTAGATTGAGGCATGGGAATCAGAGAATTTGCTGACTTAGATAAGGCTGGCCCAAACTTCACCCGGAAGCCAATAGGCTGCTGCAAATACTGACGGTTACTCTCAAAGCCAGGAGTCACAACTTCGGGAGCTAAAGGAGCCGCTAAATCCACTAAGGTGCTGGTGATATCCCAAGTCCCTGTCAACCAATCAGGATAGACTAGATCTCCTTTAGCCGCTTGTACAGAAGGTTGGGCGTGCCACTGCGGAAAAGCGGCGATGCGATCGCTGAGTGGGCCTGCTTGGGCGATCGGTTGCCACAGCATGAGCAGGAGGCTGCAACAGAAACCCCACAGAAGGGCGCGATCGCAAAAACTCCTATTGTTCGTATTGCTCATAGGCCGCAACAATCCGCTGAACTAGAGGGTGGCGCACCACATCCGCTTGAGAGAAGTGGCAGAAGGCAATTCCTTCCACATGTTGCAGGATTTTTTGGGCCACCGCTAAACCAGAAGTCTGCTGGGTGGGCAAGTCTGTCTGGGTTAGGTCGCCCGTCACTACCATGCGCGATTTAAACCCCAGACGAGTCAAAATCATTTTCATTTGAGCAGGTGTGGTGTTTTGGGCTTCATCCAGGATCACAAAGGCATTGCTCAAGGTGCGACCCCGCATATAGGCGATCGGGGCGACCTCAATCACTCCCCGCTCCATGAGATTCGGAATTTTTTCCGGGTCAATGAACTCATACAAAGCATCGTAAAGTGGGCGCAAATAAGGGTTAACCTTCTGCTGCAAGTCTCCTGGCAAAAAGCCCAACTTTTCACCCGCCTCTACCGCCGGACGAGTCAAAATCAAACGTTCGCACTGATTAGAAAGTAATGCTTGTACCGCTAACACCGCCGCTAAAAAGGTTTTACCCGTTCCCGCTGGGCCAATACAGAAGGTGAGGTCGTGGGTGCGGACTGCCTGAATATACTGCCGCTGCCGAAATGTTTTAGCTCGAATGTCTTCCCCTCGACGAGTCCGGGCTAGAACGTCATGCCGCATCTCGTTGAACTCATCTTCGCGATGGGTGTCTAAGGCTTGGCGAGCAGTGAGAATATCGGCTCTAGAAATAGCTTTACCTTTGCTCCAGAGGTCTTCTAGCGATCGCACCACCTGGCAACTCAGCTCCACTTGAGTGGCAGTTCCAGAAATCAACAACTCTTGGCCTCTTAGAACCAATGTCGCTCCGGTTTGTCGAGCCAAGGTTTTAAGATTTTCTTCCTGCAGGCCAGCCAGGGCGATCGCACTCTCAGCCGTGGGTAA
This sequence comes from Trichocoleus desertorum NBK24, assembly GCF_030409055.1. Taxonomy (GTDB): domain Bacteria; phylum Cyanobacteriota; class Cyanobacteriia; order FACHB-46; family FACHB-46; genus Trichocoleus; species Trichocoleus desertorum_B. Next base: position 3,154,821 of record NZ_CP116619.1, read on the forward strand.
CTGAATGGATGCAGCCTCTACCATGCGAATATCAGTGCTCCTAACAGAGGTTTCTTAACTAACTTTCTTAATCCTGAACTAACTTTTTTGATTTGCATCAAATCCATTTAATCCATTTAATTGTTTTGTTAGGCGCATAAAGCGCTATGAAAAAAGCATTTTAGGATAACAAAAAGACGCCTGAACCGAATCCAATCTTGGTTAACAGGCGTCTACTCACTTCAATATTGTGCTACCCCAACAAATTACGTAGAAGCTATGTAAAAGCGTACATCTGCTATCTACATCAGGGTTTAAGTTATATTTCATGCACTTAAGGGTCATGCACTTAAGGGCGACGCTTACGAGAAGCTTCGGCCTTGTGCTTACGACGAAGACTTGGCTTCTCGTAGCGTTCGCGACGTTTAACTTCGGATAAAATTCCTGCTTTCTGAATCTTCTTCTTGAAGCGTCTTAACGCTGATTCAATAGATTCATTCTCGCCTAGACGGACTTCTGCCACTTGCTGTGCTCACCTCCTTGCTGTGTACCTTAGAGTAGGGCTATGTTCTAAGAGCAGCCGCACTTTGCATAAAGCGGCAGCCTTGCCCATGTTCCTAATTTATACTTTACTGGGTCCGGCGTTTAGGAGCAGCTTTGGGTGGTGTAGAACGAGGTGGTTGAGAGTTCGAACTAGACTCAGAGTCTGATTCTTCATTTCGACTACCAACCAAGTCACCCCCAAAAATGTCTAAGTAAATCGTTTGGCCAGAAGATTGAGCAGAAGCTTCTAAAACAGTTCGGATTGCTTGGATGTTGCGCCCACCGCGACCAAATACACGCCCTTTATCCGAGCTATCAAAAGCTAGCCGAATCCAAATTCTGGGTCGGCTAGGGGATATCTCACAATCTACTTTGAGGGATTCTGGTGACTCCAGAAAAGGTTGAACTAGAAAGCGCACCAACCCAGCATAGTTAGGGCTAGCAGAACGAGGCGGAGTTGAGTGACCCAACCCCTCTCGACCGGATGCCTCAGGCATTGACCTGCTCGAAGACATTGGCTTTTCTCAGAATGCTGCGTACCGTTTCGGTAGGCTGGGCTCCTTCTTTGAGCCATTTGACGATCGCGTCAACTTCTAGACGTACTTCATCAGTTCTGGGATTATAGAAACCCAGTTCTTGCAGGGGACGGCCATCCCGGCGCGTGCTGCTGTTCATCGCTACAATCCGGTAGCTAACTTCACGCTTTTTGCCGTATCGCTTCAATCGCAGTTTGATCATGCTTGAAGGGTTTGCTCCTAGGGAATTACAAGTTTAAAGCTAATAGCTGTTGGCTTTGGGCGATCGGCTATCAGGCTTTACATTAATAGACACTACTGAATTGATCATCATACCATTCGCCTGGGTCTACCCGCTACTGCACTCAAGCAATGCGATCGCCCCAATATTCCTTCACTTAAAATACACTCTCATCTCCCTTTTCATCCCTCATCGTTCATCCTTCCAAAAATAATCCGCGATCGCCCGCCTTTCCCTTTTTGTGTCTTCTGGGTTCAGTAGGACTAAGCGTTGCACGAAGTTAGGGGTGTTTTTGAGGCGGCGGGCGACTCGACTAGGAATGCTGTCTCCGTAGATGATGTGGCCTTGTCCAGCGAGGACAACTATTTGGTGGTTGGGATAAGTGGTGGCAAATTGGGCGATGCGATCGGCCATCGTTTCGTCCCAGAGCACTTGGGCTTGAAAGAATTGCTCGAAGTTGTTGCTGGAGCTGTGGCCTTGGTGAATCTCTGTGTAAAATTTTTGGATGCGTTGGCGATAGGCTTTGTTATCGGTGCGGATCTCTGAGGCGGGTGGAATAAATTGGCGATCGCTCGCAGTCAGACTCCCTAAACCTTGGCGAGCCACTTTGCGGGTAACTTCTGTAGGGGTGTTGAGGGCAATAACTGACAGACGGTTGGCTTTGGCAAAGCGCAAGATGGGGGCGTAGTATTCCCAGTCATAACCCCAGCGTTGATCGAATTGGCTTTGCTGCCGTAGTTCTGCTTCGGTGATTTTGCCTGCAAGATAGCGATCGAGGGCTGGTTGATAGGGTCGCTGAAACATTTCTAGCGCGATCGCCAGTTGGGGCTTTTTTTGGTGGAGCGCTTGAATAATGTTGAGTTGCGCTCGATGATCTGCTGGGCTATCGTGAGTTTCGCCTAGGTAAACCACATCGGCGGCGGCTAGCTGTCGGAGGACAGTTTGGGGGCTTAAGCGCTGCTGCTGAATCGGGCTAAAAACGGTTTGGGCCGAAGCAGGTGAGGCGAAACACAGAAAAATGCCGAGTGACCAGGCCCAAAGTTTTGTTAGCTGACCTTTTCTCATGCTTCCCAAGCCCTCTATCGCCGTACCAGACTTTTATTCACGATAACGAATAATGCCTAGGCAAAGGGCATGCTAGAGCATTTGCAGCAGATTCCAAGTGAGCCGCTGCATTGAGGTCGTCTCCGAATCAGCTAGAAATTTTGCGATTGAGCCAAACACTATGCAGCGTTTTGAATACCTCACGGTTTATGTCAATGCGTCCGGGTCTTACCAGGCGGCTAATGGTAGCTGGAGAAACATAAAAGAATTAGGTGAGCAAGGCTGGGAGTTAGTTTCAGTGGTGAGTGATGCCGCTAAGGATATGGTTGCTTTCTTTAAGCGGCCTCAACAGCAAAGTTAGTCAGTGGGAGGAGGTGGAGCGATCGCAACTTTCCTCTCTTCATTTTCACCAAAGTTGCTCAACTTTTTCCGGAGCTACCCACCCCTTCCTAGAAGAAAGGAATGGTAGATGCACCCTGAATTTAATCCCTGGCCTTGCGCTGGGGATTTTTTTTATGCCCACAAAGCCTCGGCATGATGGCGAATGTGGTCTTCCATGAATGTGGCGATGAAGTAGTAGCTATGGTCGTATCCTGTCTGCATCCGTAAGGTGAGGGGTTGTCCCACTTGGGCACAGGCTTGCTCAAATAACTGTGGCTTCAGTTGATTGTCTAGGAAGTTATCGGCGGTGCCTTGGTCAATCAAAATCGGGCGCTGCCAATTCGCTGTAAGGACTAGTTCACTGGCATCATAAGCTCGCCAATCCTCCTGATTTGCACCCAAATAATTACTAAAAGCTTTTTCTCCCCAAGGGCAACGCATCGGAGCCACAATCGGCGCAAAGGCAGAAACGGAACGGTAGCGATCGCGATTCCTCAACGCACAAACTAGTGCGCCATGTCCGCCCATTGAATGCCCGAAAATACCCTGGCGATCGGACTTCACCGGAAAGTGCTCGGCGATCAGCGCTGGCAGTTCTTCGGTGATGTAGCTATACATGCGGTAGTGCTGGCTCCACGGCTCCTGGGTAGCATCTACATAAAACCCTGCTCCACTACCAAAATCCCAATCGTCGTCTTCACCAGGAATACCTGTGTTGCGGGGACTTGTATCCGGTGCCACGAGCATCACGCCATACTTCGCCGCAAACTGTTGTGCCCCTGCTTTAGTGATGAAGTTCTCTTCTGTGCAAGTTAGCCCAGAGAGGAAATACAACACAGGTACAGGTTCTGTTTGGGCTTGGGGCGGTTGATACACCGCGAATTTCATTTCACTATTGCAAGCGGAAGAAGGATGACTATAAAAGACAACAGTGCCATCAAAACAACGATATTGATTGATGAGTTTAGGAGATGCAGGCATAGCATGAATAGGGGTTCACGGCACTGGCATTCTAATATCAATCTGTCCTGGTAGCTACGGTTGAACTGTTGCACTATGCGGCAGCCAGGGAGCGATCGTATGGAACTCCTAAATTTAATTGATGGCAAGCACAGATCTCAATTTAAGTAACTGTTTTATCAGTTGGCTTAGCTCAAAGAGAGTGAGCTTCTAAGCTGTGTTTTGTTATCAACTTTTACTTCAAAATTTGCTTCATCTTTCCATTCGACAGTAGTTCGATTTCTAATATCACAAATTTTTGAATTACTAAAAATACCTGGGTCAAGTTCAAAACTTCCTAGCCGTTTCTCGAAAATAAGTTTATTGAGATACACACTATGAATACAGGTGCCATTGCCAACTTCAAAGCTTCTGATTGTAATTGACTGTTGCTGCTTGGGGGAAAGATAGTTGCTGACAAAAGAAGTTTCTCCTGAGGGATAGAATATCAAATAACCCACTATAAAGAATGGTAATAGTGCTATAGCTGGAATTTGGAAACAAACTAAAATGCCAGCTATTCTATCTGAATCAGCTTTCTTGCCCGACTTCAAAAATACGATAAAAGTATAGAGCAAGACTATGAATGTAAAAGTGCTTAAAATTAATGCGACTTTGTCCTCAGTATATTCCCCACGTAGATTATCGATATAAAAGAAATTAGATATCCAAAAAGCTACATTTAATAAAAAAGATAAAATCAACAGCTTGTACATGATAGAAATGCTAAAAATAAGATTCTTAAGTTAATTCAAATCTATGAGCATAGAATTCTAAAAATCACTAAAATTCTTGCTCATAGATCTATATAATTTATCAGCAATAACCGCGATCGCCAATTATTAGAACGTCACTACTGTCCGAATCGCTTCACCTTTATGCATCAGATCAAAGGCTTCGTTGATTTGCCCAATTGGCATCACATTGGTAATCAAATCATCAATGTTGATTTTGCCGTCCATGTACCAATCCACAATCTTGGGGACATCGGTGCGGCCTCTGGCTCCTCCGAAGGCTGAGCCTTTCCAGACACGACCCGTGACTAGTTGAAATGGCCGAGTGCTAATTTCTTGGCCTGCCCCTGCCACGCCGATGATGACGCTGACACCCCAACCCTTGTGGCAGCACTCTAGAGCTTGCCGCATCACATTGACGTTGCCAATGCACTCAAAGCTGTAGTCTGCTCCGCCTTTGGTCAGTTCTACCAGGTGAGCTACCAAGTCACCCTCCACTTCTTTGGGGTTAACGAAGTGGGTCATACCCAACTTTTCCGCCAAGGCGCGTTTCGTGGGGTTGATGTCTACGCCAATGATCATGTTGGCTCCCACCATGCGGGCACCTTGGATCACGTTCAGACCGATGCCACCCAAGCCAAACACTACGACATTGGCTCCTGGCTCTACTTTGGCGGTGTAGAGAACGGCACCAATTCCCGTGGTGACACCGCAGCCGATATAGCAGACTTTGTCGAAGGGGGCATCCTCACGAATTTTGGCAACGGCAATCTCAGGTAGCACCGTGTAGTTGGCGAAGGTGGAGGTGCCCATGTAGTGATGGATCATCTTGCCGCCGAGTGAGAAGCGGCTAGTGCCATTGGGCATCAATCCTCGACCTTGAGTACCACGAATCGCTTGGCACAGGTTGGTTTTGAAGCTGAGGCAATACTCGCAATTGCGGCATTCGGGAGTGTAGAGGGGAATCACATGATCACCAGGTTTTACTGAAGTCACCCCTGGTCCTACTTCTACAACCACACCTGCTCCCTCGTGCCCCAAAATCGCTGGAAATAAGCCTTCTGGGTCAGCGCCAGAAAGCGTAAAGGCATCGGTGTGACAGACACCTGTCGCTTTAATTTCTATTAATACTTCGCCTGCTTGGGGGCCTTCGAGCTGCACCGTTTCAATACTCAACGGCTTTCCAGCTTCAAAAGCAACGGCTGCTTTAACGTCCATCACACGGCTCCTAGGTTCTCTGCATAGATCCAGGATACCGAGTATCCCTGATTTGACCTTCTAGTGCAGTTTGCAGGAGTTTGAAGCGCTGTAATCCTTACGCCTCATAGACTGTTTCGTCTTCTTTGCGCCACGCAGGATCGACAACGCAGATAAACACAAGCGGTTCGCTGCCAGTGTTGCGGATGAACTGCTTAGCGTTCGGGGGAATATAAACGGCATCTCCCGGTTCCACCATTTGGGTTTCGTCGCCAATGTGCATCTCACCTTGGCCGCTAAGCATGTAATAGACCTCAGAGGTGGTGAGAGAGTGAGGGGTAGAGGTTTCTCCAACTGGAACGATCGCGTGGGCGAGACTGTAGCGCAGATCTACTGCTTGCTTATCAGGATGGAGCAGTTCTCTCAGCAGGGTGCTGTCGCCTGCCACAAAGTCTTCACAGTCGTAGAGTTTTCGTACTAGCATCCCTAATTCTCACGCGATCGCTGGCAACGATTGTAGAGTACTGGGGGAATAAGTTAGTACCGATGAGAAACCGGAAGGGGCTGAGAAGTCGGTTCGTAGTCACGGCAGTAGATCGCATCCTCAGAGAGAGCTGTGGCGGGATGCACAGTGCATTTGAGGTGATAATCCCCCGTGAAAAACTCACAGTTGGCACAAGGAATTTGATGCATCTTCTTGGCGCTAGTCACACTATCCCGTACCGCTGACCAAGTGCCCCAGCTAACTAAGATAATCAGACCCCAAGCTGTGATAAAGCAGATGGGTACCAGAATCGGCTGAATCAGCTGAATCAGGAAATACAACAGTCGCAATACGCTAATCAGTAAGGTGTCAAACATAAGAAGTACTGATGCCATCAATTAGTTTTAATTACCAATCGATCGCGGAAAATACAAGTGGTTTGTAAAAGTTTTTGAGACATCTCCCCTTCTGGCCGTGTCGGTTAGTAGAGCTGTCCTAAGTCTCAACTTAGCAATCGCTAGACTAGAAATCCTGTGCCGTTGGACGCATCTGTTTTTATCTGGTCTTTACTTGGGGGTTTATGCCACTGCACCATAGTTCGGGGCGCTGGCGCTTAGGTTTAGCGTTGTCTCTGCTGACCGTATTGCTTTGGGGAGTCCTACCCGTCGCGCTGATGGTGACTTTGCAAACATTGGATGTTTACACCGTTACTTGGTTTCGGTTTCTGGTTTCCTTTGTTTTACTAGCTGTGTATTTAGGGGGGCGACAGCAGTTGCCCAAGTTAGAGAAGCTGCGATCGCCCGGATTGTGGAAATTGCTGGCGATCGCCACTGTGTTTCTGGCGATTAACTACTTACTGTTTCTGCAAGGACTGGCCCAAACTTCACCTGCTAACGCCCAAGTGTTGATTCAGTTGGCTCCCGTTTCGATGGGGTTAGGAGCTTTGTGGGTGTTTAAGGAGCGCTATACGTTGCGGCAATGGGCAGGTTTGGCGCTGCTCACGCTAGGATTTTCGCTGTTCTTCCATGAGCAACTGCGGGTATTAGTCACCAGTTCGGCTCAATATTTAGGTGGCAGTGGTTTGTTGGTGCTGGCTGCGATCGCTTGGGCGGTTTATGCCTTAGTCCAGAAGCAACTGCTACAAACTTTGCCTTCCGCCACGATTATGATGGCGATTTATGGTGGGGCGACGCTTCTATTTACCCCAGTTGCGGCTCCCCAGACCCTATTGCAATTGGATACATTTCATTGGGTTGCCTTGCTTTTTTGCGCCTTTAATACTTTGATTGCTTATGGTGCCTTTGCCGAGGCGTTGGATCATTGGGAAGCCTCTAGAGTTAGTGCTGTGCTGGCGCTAACGCCCATTGTGACCATTGGCACCATGTTAGGAGTCGCTGTCTTTTGGCCTACCTTGATTGCCCCGGAGCAGCTCACTGTTTTAGGGATGGTAGGGGCGATTTTAGTGGTGTCAGGGTCTTTTGCGATCGCCTTAGGCCGACAACCCCAGACAGACCCATCCGCAGTAAAATCATAAAAAGATCTAAACTCCGCTCGGAAAACCGGAGTTTTATGTCATGATCACAGGTTAGAATATTTGATTCTGACTCGCATACTTAGACCACAGGAAATCTCGGTTATGGTTCTCCAACTTGGTGACGTAGTTCCCGACTTTACGCAGCAATCCAGCGAAGGCGAAATCAATTTTTACGACTGGGCTGGCGATAGCTGGGTTGTTCTCTTCTCTCACCCTGCTGACTACACGCCAGTTTGCACCACCGAACTCGGCGAAGTGTCTCGTCTCAAGCCCGAATTCGACAAGCGCAATGCTAAAGTGATCGCACTGAGCGTTGATGATGCAGAATCCCACAAAGGCTGGATTGGTGACATCAACGAAATTCAGAACACCACGGTTAACTACCCAATCTTGGCTGACGACGACAAGAAGGTGTCGGATCTGTACGGCATGATCCACCCCAATGCCAATGCCAAGCTGACGGTTCGCACCGTATTTGTGATCGATCCTCAAAGAAAGCTGCGCCTGACGATCACCTATCCCCCCAGCACTGGCCGTAACTTCCAAGAAATTTTGCGAGTCATTGACTCTCTGCAACTGACCGATAACTACAGCGTTGCCACTCCTGTGAACTGGAAAGATGGCGATGATGTAGTCGTTGTACCTTCTATCCCCACCGAAGAAGCCAAGCAGAAGTTTCCCAAAGGTGTCACCGAAATCAGACCTTATCTGCGGATGACCCCCCAACCCGACAAATAAGCGGCTTGCGGTTTAAAGAATAACTGTAGGGTGGGCAATGCCCACCTTATTTTGTTTTTGCTCTATACCGTTACTCTAGGGTCTCTGGGTCGATGCCGAGCGATCGCAGTCTCTCCTGCAACTGCCGCACTTGCAATTCTGCTTGTTCTGCTCTTGCTTCGGCCTGTTGGCGTGCTTGTTGCTCGGCCTCGAGTGCTTGCCTCAACTCACCAGGAATTAACAACTTTTCTCCGGTGTCTTCTCGGTAGAAGGCAATCAGTTGATCTTCGACTTGCAGACGCAACTGTAGAGGCTCGCTGCGGCCATCTGTAATTGGCTCGTACTGCCCCCGTTGCAACCGAAACCCGCGTAACTGTTCCTCGATCCATTCACCTCTAGGGTCGAACAGCCAGTATTCTTGCACTTCTAGTTGTTCGTAAAGGGTTTTCTTGAAGCCTTGATCCTGTTCTTTGGTGCCTGGAGAGGTAACTTCAAAAATTACTGCTGGAACTTGGCCTTCCTCCCAAATCTTGTAGTTGTCTCTTCCTCCCGGAGCCACATCAAAAATCACCATGACATCCGGTGCAACTCGTAATTTCGGAAATCCTTGAGCGTAGTAGAGAAACTGATCGGCTAAAACAGTGGCTTGTCGGCCCTCTAGATACTGCTTCAGAACTTCCAGTGTGACCAGAATGGCGTAAAGGTGAATGTAGGTTTCTGCCAAGGGTTCACCGTCAGAACTAGGGTAGAAAACTTCAGTGAACTGAGTTGCAGGTAAAACAGTCGCCATAGTGAGAAAGCGATCGCAGGGTGATTCCATCTTAATCGTTGGGGATTAGCTGGTTGAGAGTGGGTTGGAGATTAGGCGATCGCTTTTCAACAAACCATTCATCTGTAACTTCTATAGGTCAGAATTTTTAAAGGGAAGCAATAGGTAAATTGAGCATGGATATTAAAAATGGCTTTGTCGGCAGCGTCGGCAACACCCCCTTAATTCGGTTGCACAGTTTTAGCGAAGAAACGGGGTGCGAAATTTTAGGCAAGGCCGAGTTTCTCAATCCCGGTGGCTCTGTGAAAGATCGAGCCGCACTCTACATGATTGAAGATGCTGAAAAGAAAGGGTTGCTAAAGCCTGGTGGCACCGTGGTAGAAGGCACCGCAGGCAACACAGGTATTGGTTTGGCCCACATCTGCAACGCCAAGGGTTACAAATGCCTGATCATCATCCCCGACACTCAATCTCAAGAAAAAATTGACACGCTACGAACCCTAGGTGCTGAAGTTCGTCCCGTTCCCGCAGTGCCCTACAAAGACCCCAACAATTACGTTAGGCTCTCTGGTCGTATCGCTGAAGAGATGGAGAATGCGATCTGGGCCAACCAGTTTGATAATTTAGCCAATAGGTTGGCTCATTACCACACGACTGGGCCAGAGATTTGGACGCAAACTGAGGGCAAAGTTGATGCCTGGATCACCTCCACAGGCACAGGTGGCACTTATGCGGGGGTAGGAATGTTTCTCAAAGAGAAGAACCCCAACATCAGAGTAGTATTGGCTGACCCGATGGGTAGCGGTCTCTATAGTTATGTGAAAACAGGCGAAATCAGTTCGGAAGGCAGTTCTATTACCGAAGGCATTGGCAACAGCCGTGTTACAGCCAATATGGAAGGTGCACCTGCCGATGATGCCATTCGCATCCACGACCAAGAATGTGTAGAAGTGGTGTATCGCCTGCTGCGAGAGGAAGGCTTATTTTTGGGCGGCTCCAGCGGCATTAACGTGGCTGCGGCAGTGGAACTTGCAAAGCAAATGGGGCCAGGACATACCATCGTGACCATTCTGTGCGACAGCGGCTCCCGGTATCAGTCTCGGTTGTTCAATCAACAATGGCTAGCTGAGAAAGGATTGCAGCCAGAAGCGATCGCCACTGTTTAAGCATTATTTAAACTCCTGCCTTGAGTTGGGTAGGAGCAGGTTCTGACCCCCGACTGATTCAAGGGCCGAAGTCGCTTGCCACCATGAACATAAGCTGAGCCGCCTCACTTATTCTGCGGTTCGGGATAGGAGCATAAGCATGATGATTCAATCCTGGATGGTCATTGGTGGCATTACTTTTCTCGTTGCTTTGGGTGCTGCTTGGATCAGACCCCGCGATACAAAATGGGCAGCAGAGTTACAGCGGCCACTGTGGTTATTTTTTGAGCCATTAATTCCGGTGATTTGGACAGTGGTTTTTAGCTGTGGCGCTGCTTCGGCCTATTTTGTCTGGGAGCACAGCCCTGGCAGCCTCCAGGCATGGCTCTTGATGGGACTATACCTGCTGCTGGAAGTGATTACGGTCGCTTACATTCCCCTCACCCTAAGACTGCGAAACATCAAAGTTGGGGTTGTGTTGGGTGGCGTTGGTGTGGTTCTAGGCGTTTTTCTCGCCAGCAGTATTTGGCCGATCTCCAGTTGGGCAGTGCTGTTACTCTTGCCCTACCTGATTTGGAGTCCTATTGGTACCTACGCGACTTTAGAAATGATGCGGCTCAACCCTGAGGCAGCGCACTAATCTTTCCGCTGGTCGATTCCAACGGATGCGATCGCCTGACACAATCGCTTCATATTCATCTTTGCTCAGAAACCCTCGGAACTAATTTGGGCAAAGCGCAGCGTGTGGCCCAGAGGAAGCAAAAAGCATGATCAAGTCTTGGATGGTGATTGCAGCCGTCACCTTTTTGGTGGCGATCGGCGGTAGCGTGATTCGACCCCGTGACGTGAAGTGGTTTCGGCGCTTACGTCGTCCAAGTTGGCTCACTTTTGAACCTGCCATTCCAGTGATTTGGGCGGTCGTGTTTGTCTGTGGCGCTTGGTCTGCCTACAACGTTTGGGAGCGAGACCCAGGTAGCTCAAAAACTTGGTGGCTCATGGGGTTCTATCTCCTGTTAGAAATTGTGACGATTGTTTATCAACCCCTAACGCTGTGGCTGCGTAACCTCAGGATTGGCACCTATATTGGCGGTACCGGGGCAGTTTTAGGTTGGATTCTAGCAGCGGTGGTTGCGCCCGTCTCTGCTACGGCTGCGGCCCTGCTGATTCCTTATCTAATCTGGAGTCCAATTGGTACCTATGCCACCTGGGAGTTGGCGAAGCTGAATCCAGAGTCTGCTTAGGTTGACTGAGTTAGAAAACGGGGCATTGGCGGTCATTGCAGCGGCGCAAAATGTAGCGATCGCGACTTTTGTTCTAAGCTGGATGAGATGAATTGGCTGGCAGACATCATCAGCCATCTCGGCTTACTAAGGAGAGACCATGACTCGCGCCATAATGGAAACCGCCAAAGGCACCATCAACCTAGAGCTGTTTGAGCAGGATGCCCCTAACACGGTGAAAAATTTTGTAGACCTTGCCAATAAGGGGTTCTATGACGGTCTGACCTTCCACCGCGTGATTTCTGACTTCATGATTCAGGGTGGCTGTCCTCAAGGCACAGGAACTGGAGGCCCAGGGTACAAGATTAAATGCGAAACGGCTGGCAACCCCAACAAGCACCAAGCAGGTAGCCTGTCGATGGCTCACGCAGGTAAAGATACAGGTGGTAGTCAATTCTTTATTTGTCACTCCCCTCAGCCTCACCTCGATGGCAAGCACACTGTGTTTGGCAAAACGGAAGATATGGAGGTCGTGAATGCGATTCGCAAAGACGATAAAATCTTGTCTGTCAGAATTGAGTCCTAGTTAGCTTCGTTCACCTCACCGTTGCAGCATCTTCTCTTCATCACCGAGCGATTTCCACCAGATTTGGGGGGAGTCGCCACCAGTGCAGGTCGCATCACCGCCACACTCTGCCAATTGGGTGTGGATGTGGATGTCGTGACCTGGAGCCGCTATTTGCCGCCGGGAGAGGTGCTGCCACCGGAGGCGATCGCAACTAGCGCCGGGAAATTGTGCGTGCATCGCATTGGTCTCTACCGCGCCTGGGATATGACGATGCCACACACCCTGAATGTGCTGGATTGGCTGCACCAAACTCATGCCTACGACGCGGTTTGGGGGCATTATGTCTTTCCCTCTGGGTTTCTAGCAACTTGGTGGGCAGAAGGCCAGCAGCTACCAAGTGTAGTGAGTGCTAGAGGAAATGACATCGATCGCATCTTGTTTCCGCCCGGTGACTTTGCCCGCTTGCAATGGACTTTAGAGCGAGCCAGTTTAGTCACAGCCGTGAGCCAAGACTTAAGCCAAAAAATTCAGCGCTTGTGCAGACGAGACGACACACTATTACTGCCTAACGTTGTAGATACTCAACAATTCCGCCCCACAGGGTTGGATAAAGGACTGGACAAAGAGGCGATCGCTGCCCTTAAAGCCACTCTAGGCATCGCTCCAGAGGAAATCGTTTTAGGATTTTCCGGCGAACTGCGCGAGAAAAAAGGCCAGCAATTTCTCCTCGATGCCCTCACCACAGTCCGAACCCAACGCCCAACTTGCCTGCTGATTATTGGCGAAGTGCGACCGACCGAGCAAGCCGTGTTGCAAACCTACGCCATGCAGCACCCCGAAAACGCCCAACGGGTCATTGTGACAGGCCACTTACCCAGTCCAGAAGCCGTGGCGCAGCATTTGCAACTCTGCGACCTCTACTTGCAACCGTCCCTGTGGGAAGGCATGCCCAACGCTCTTTTAGAAGCAATGGCCTGTGAGCTGTGTTGTATTGCTAGTGATGCAGGCGGCAATGCCGAAGTCATCGAACACGGCAAAAATGGCTTTCTGCTGCCTCGGTTTCAGTTACATCAACTCGGCGCGATCGCCCTAGAACTCTTAGACCAAGAACCTACAGCCCGAAAAACCATCGGCCAAGCGGCCCGCGATCGCATCCTCTCTCACTACTCCTTAGCCCAAGAAAAAACTAAACTTCAAGCCATCTGCGATCGGTTACAGCAGTTTTTGCCCCCCTAGCCCCCCAAATTTGGGGGGAACAAGTGTAATACCCATCTCTTCGTAGGCCGAAACCAAAGCCGTTCCTGCCTGCTGCCAAGCGTAGTGCGCTTCAATCCGTCGTCGAGCCGCGATCGCCAGACTCCCTCCCAGTTCTGTCTCCGTTCGTAACCTCAGCATCGCATCCTTCAACGCTTTGGCAGATCCGGGTGGCACCAACAGCAAATGCTCATCGTGAGTTCCTAACTCTCGCACCACAGGCAAATCACTCGCAATTACAGGCGTTCCAGAAGCCATCCCCTCCAACACCTTCAGTGGACAACAGCCCTGCACCAAATTGCGATCATTCGCCGTCAAAGGAGCCGCGATCGCATCCGCTTGGTGCATCAGCGCCACCAATTCTGCTTGAGAAACAGGCGCGATGATTTGCACGCGATCGGCCACCCCCAACTTCGCCGCCAACCTTTGCAGGGCGATCGCCTGATCCCCTCGTCCCTGCCCCACAATGGTTAGCCGACCGGGGAAATCTCGACAGTACAAAGCCAACGCTTCAATCGTCAAACCCACCCCCTGCCAAGCCGACAGCGTACCGAAGTAGAGCAAATGAAAGTGAGAGGATTGAGACATTAGCCCCCTAAATCCCCTTTTCTGGGATGCCCGATAGGGCTTTATGCTGGGGGACTTTGAGTCTAGTTCCCCCCAAATTTGGGGGGCTAGGGGGGCCTCTAAAGGTAAATTTGAGCCAGGGGCTTGATACCGAAAAATCTCTAAATCCACCCCATTCGGAATCACCCGAATTTTGCTGGCGGCCACCCCTCGACTCACCAAATAAGCTTGTGTCACCGCACTTGGCGTCACCACCAAATCCGCCGCATCCAAACAAACCTGCTCCTGTGCCACCAGCTTCTGCATCAACTCCGCATCCTCAGCCACCGCCGGATAGCGATACTTCAGCTCAATTGATGGCAACCCATTCACCTCAAAAATCAAGCGATCGCACAACCGATCCTTGTTCTGCGCGATCGGAAACCCCTCAAACGGCGATCGCACGTGTACCACTTCAAACCGCTGCCCTTGCCACCACTGCCCCAACCGCAGCCGAAAATCCAACACCCGCCGAATCAAAGTATCCCCCACCGCAGGCAACGCCGATTGCCTCACCTGGGGCCACAACTCCCGCCCCGCCTCAGCCGCCAAAGTCGGAGCCACCGTCACCAACTCCACCCCTCCAAAAGCCTCACCTAACGCCTGAGTAAAAGCCGCAATATGCACCGCCGCCCCCTTTGGTGCAGGCACCGTATCGAATGAAATGTAAGCAAGTTGCGATCGCAGCATAGGAAGGATGAGGGATGAGGGATGAAAAGGGGAGAAGAGTTAGGAGGTGAGGAGAGAGGGGTGAGGAGCTACGAACCAATAGCCAATCTTTAACACGACCAAAGACTCGAAACACTCCCACTCAGCTTCGTTTGGAGGCAGGGTGGTTTCATGTTAGCCAAGAAAAAACCTCATGGACTTGATTGGCGAGATCGCGTTGGCAATCAGGAACAGTCCGCATCCCTAAGCGACGAGCTAACGTGATGAGGAACGAATGAACGACAGCCCAACTAATCGGAGCCTGCCCTCCTCGTCGGGGTGGGTCATCTTCTTTGAAGGTGACATTTTTGACCCAATGCAGGCCATTCTCGATGTGCCAATGGCTGCGAATCCACTCTAGAAAGACGACGGCTTCGTGCTGAGCATTGCTGAGGTAGAAGTGGTCTTCCTCAAACGCTTGGCCTGAGCGAGTGCCTCGACGATGAACCCACAGCAGTCGCGACAGACCTGCTTGAGCCCAACGCTTGGGGAGAAGACCCGAGAAGGGATAGACCCCAATGCTTCGCTGAGTCTGACGTCCATGCTGGGTTTCTTGCTGACTCGCTTGAGCCCAAGGAGCCTGTTGCTGCACAAGGCGTTGAGCCCGTTGGTAAAGCTGCTTTTGATTGGCTTTGAGGGCAATGACATAGGAGCAATGCCGGGACTCAAGCAGTTCTAAAGTGCCGACTTGCAGATGCAAAGCATCCAAGCTGAAGCCGAGAGGCAAGGATTGGGCCAGGGTGGGAGCTGCCGTGACACTTTGCACCAAGCGCTTCGCCACCGCAATTTCACTCTCCCTGCGGTTGAACATCAAGGCTAACTGCACCACCCCACTTCTTTGCCCATACACGGACACCAGGCAGGCAAAATCCTGCGCTGACGTTTGTCCTCCGCTGGAGGTGCATTTGATACTCTTGCCATCAATTGCCAGTCCAACTCTGTCCACTCTGGAGCATGAGAGAGTGCCCAAACGTTAAAGGCATCGACCCATGCTTGGGCATCCACTCAGCGGGGGTTTGGGGGCAAGCGCCCCCAAAGGCTCGGTTTTAGTCAATGTAACCGCCCTCAACCAAAAACAACACCAGCGACGCCCCCAACCCCCTCCCCCGCATACAGCCCCAAGAACAGATGGGATAAGATAACGAAGCACACGTGAACAGTAGCCAGATAGGGAAAATCCGGTGCGAGTCCGGTGCTGTGCCGCAGCTGTCAATGGAGCTGAAATTTCGGATTTGGTAGAGTATCAGCTCTCCTCAGCCAGAACGCCTATCTGTTACCACTTCACTCAGTTCCTGCGTCGCACGGGAAAGAGGATTCAACTCATGCTAAACACAAATTCAACCCTGTTGAATGCAATCGATGCTGCTGCGCCTACAGCACCATTACCCCCTCTGCCCATGCAGCGTCCCTTACTGTTAATTGGACATGGCAGTCGGGATGAAGATGGACGGCGGAGCTTCCTGGAATTTGCCGCAGCTTACCAAGCTCTAGATACCTCCCGCCCTGCTGTCCCTTGTTTCCTGGAACTCACTGCCCCCTCCATTCAAGAAGGCGTCGATCAGTGTGTCGAGCAAGGCTACACTGAATTTTCCGTCTTGCCCATTTTGCTCTTTGCCGCACGGCATAACAAATTTGATGTCACCAACGAACTCGATCGCGCCCGTCAGCGGCATCCCCAAGTCAAATTCCACTATGGTCGGCACTTTGGCATCACTCCTGGCATTCTAGACCTGTGGCGATCGCGCCTTGCCGAACTCGACCAACCCCAATGGAACCCCCAAGGCATCGAGCGTAAAGATACCGTCCTGCTGTTCGTTGGTCGCGGAGCCAGCGATCCCGATGCCAACGGTGATGTGTACAAAATGGCTCGGATTCTCTGGGAAGGCAGCGGCTATAGCACCGTCGAAACTTGCTTTATTGGCATCACCCATCCCCGCCTAGAAGAAGGTTTCCGTCGCGCCCGCCTATACGAACCCAAGCGCATCATTGTCCTGCCTTACTTCCTGTTTACCGGGTTGCTGATGAAGAAAATTTTCGACATCACCGCCCAGCAACAAGAGCAGTATCCCGGCATTTCTATGACCTGCCTGCCAGAAATGGGCTTGCATCCCCAACTCTTCTCGATTCTACGAGAACGGGAAATTGAAACTCAGCTCGGCCAAGTGCAGATGAACTGCGAAATGTGTAAGTTTCGCTTAGCGGCTGTTGGCAATGGTGGCGGTCATGGTCATGATCACGGCCATAATCATGCTCAGGCTCATGGACATGATCACGGTCACGGTCACGGTCACGGACATGATCACGGTCACGATCATCCTGCTGTTGACCCCTATGCTGAGCCTGCTCAATACCACGAGAGAATTTGGCAAGTTCCCTAACGACCTAGAGCTGCTAGAGCGATCGCCAGCTAGACTCTAGAAAGTTGGTTAATGCAAGGGGATGGACAAGAAGTTTCAGACTGGGCTGGTCTGCTTACTCTCTTTGATGTTGGTGGTTGTGCTTTTAGTCGTGCCAGCACGGCGACCCACGCCACCAGCGGCCCCAGCATTAACCGAGCTACGTGGAGTCTGGCTCACCAATGTCGCAAGTGCCGTTCTGTTTCGGCCTGGAGGAGTCCAGCAAGCATTCAAGCAGTTATCTCAGCTCCACTTCAATACGGTCTACCCCGTCGTCTGGAACCGGGGGCATACGCTCTATCCCAGCTTTGTGCTTAGGCGGAGCATTGGGCGATCGCAAGACCCCATGCTAACTAGTCTGCGTTTAGGCAAAGACCTTTTAGCAGAGATGGTTCAGCAGGGAAACCAGCAAGGTCTGAGAATAATTCCTTGGTTTGAATATGGCTTTATGGCTCCCGCTAGCTCGGCTCTGGTGCAGCAGCACCCTGATTGGCTCACCAACCGTCAAGATGGCACGACAGCCATTCGCTCAGATTGGGAGCAGTTGGCTTTACCCAATGCTACAAAGTCGCGATCGCCATCTTGGCTAGACTTAGCTCAGCAGAAAATATGGCAGCAGTTTAGTATCCGTCGAGTCTGGCTAAACCCACTGCATCCAGAAGTGCAAGCACTCATCCTCGATCTCATTGTAGAAGTGGCGACTCACTATGATGTTGCTGGCATCCAGCTCGATGATCACTTTGGGCTGCCAGTAGATTTTGGTTACGACGCTTTTACAGTCAAGCTTTACCAGCAAGAACATCGTGGCACACCACCTCCTAGTAACCCTTTAGATCCAGAATGGATGCGCTGGCGAGCAGATAAAATCACCGCTTTGATGGAGCGAATTTTTCGAGCGGTGAAGTTGGTGCGGCCCTACTGCTTGATCACCTTATCCCCTAACCCTCAAGGATTTTCCTACAAAACCTATCTGCAAGACTGGCAGACTTGGGTGAAACGGGGATGGATTGAAGAACTGGTTTTGCAAGTCTATCGCCAGAGCTTACCGACTTTTGTGGCGGAACTCAAGCAACCCGCAGTACAGTTAGCGCGTCAACGGATTCCAGTAGCCGTGGGGATTTTGACAGGTTCCTGGGGACGACCTGTGAACATGCAGCAGATTCAAGAGCAAGTGCAAGCCACGCGCGATCAGGGGTTCGATGGCGTTTCCTTTTTTTACTGGGAAAGCTTGTGGAGCTACATTGCGCCAGAGTCGCCGCGAACCCGTAGACAGGGATTCAAAACCCTATTTGTTGCGCCTGCTCAACCGCCAAGGGTAACGAACTAGATGCCGCCCTCACCGCCTGCTATGTCGCTGACCCAGGCTTTGCGAAGCTTTTCCTATCGCTTTTGGCTGCAATGGATGGGGGGCAATGTCGTAGGATTTTTGCTCAGCCTTTACTGGATTGAAGTCGGTGAAAGAGCTGCCCTGGGAGGGTTGGAAGGGGCGATCGGAGGCACGGTGATGGGGTTGGTGCAGTGGTTGGTGCTGCGACGCTGGTGTTCCCAGGCAGGCTGGTGGATCTTAGCCAGTACGCTCTGTTGGAGCATTTTAGGAGTTAGTCGTTTGGGGGCGTTGGGCTGGGTGGTGCCCCAAACCGACTCGGCGCTCCTGAGATTGTTCCACGGCCTGGTGGATGGCATGAAGATGGGGGTGTTGCTGGGAGCGGGGCAATGGCTGGTGTTGCGGCAATGCTTTGCGCCTGTCAGGACTTGGATCTTGGTCAGCATCTTAGCTTGGGCGATCGCGCTAGGCAGCGGCTGGGTGGTGGGAGGCTGGTTGCACGCTGCGACAGGTTTGTTTTTAGGCGAAGTAGTTGGGTTAGCCTTAGTGTGGCTACTGATGGCGCTGATGACTGGAGTGGGCTTGGCAAAGTTGCTTCAGGACGGGGCGATCGAGTAATCTAACCCATCGGAGAATCACCAGGACAAGAAGTTATGTCTAAAGAATTTACCGTCGGCGATCGCGTTCGAGTGGTGTTGATGCCACCCTATGTCAAGACAGCCGATCCCATGCCGATGCTGCGCCCCCCTAGTGTGATTCAGTTGGGCGAAGAAGGAACTATCTTGGATCGCCGACCCGGAGGTTACTGGGGCATCCACTTTACAGGTGGTAATTTTCTGCTTGACAGTCAGTACATTGAGGCTGCTGATGCCGCAACGACTAGTGCTGAGGTGCTAGAAGCTGAAGTAATCCCTGAGCGATCGCCCGCAGAAACTCTACCTCCCACCGAAGAATAAGGCCAACCTCAACTCGTTCTCCCCTTCCCACCCCTCCCTGTGGGGAAGCAAGCTAGGCAGGGAAGAAGCTGAGGGTTAGGCTTTAAAGCGGCACCGGAACTGCGATCGCATTGACAGCGGCGGCTGGCCCCACTAAAGAGATATAAGGCTGGGCAAAGTGGCGACAAGCAGCTTGCTGCGCTAACTCTGGAGTCACAGCGGCGATCGCTTGTTGGAATTGGGCATCAAACTCAATGCCCAGTCCTAAGGTCTCATACCAACCTAGAACCTGAGCAATTTGCGAGTTGGTCTGCTTACCCAGCGCGTACTGACCCAACAATTTATTTTTAGCAGTCTGTAACTCTGGTTCGCTGAGGGGAGCGTCGCAAAGCCGCTGGACTTCGTACTGCAATCCTTCTAAAGCCGTAGCCGTATTGTCGGGAGCCGTTCCCATGTAAGTGACAAACTGCGATTGGCCTAAGCGAGTGGGGTAGAAGGCCGAAACTTCGTAAGCTAAGCCGCGCTTTTCTCGCAATTCCACAAACAGGCGGCTAGACAGGCCATTGCCTAAATAAGTGCTGAGCAGCTTTAAGGCAATATAATCCTGAGCGTCTTCCTCCGTGCTGGCTTGACTCTTAGCCGCAGGAGCCAGGTAGCCCAACATGATAATCGATTGCTGCGTTTCCTGGGCCGTGACGACCCGCTGCGGCTTCACAGGTACTAGGGGTAAAGTGAGCGCAGGAATAGGCTCGGCTAGCGCTTGCCAATCTCCGAAAACTTTTTCGACACAAGCGATCGCAGCTTCTGGTGGAATACGTCCTACCAAGCTAATGACGATGTTGTCGGGGCGGAAGTGGGTTTGGTGATATTGCTGTAAGTCGCTGCGGTGGAGTTGCGAAACGCTAGCGGTTGTGCCGATCGCAGGCAAGGCGTAGGGGTGGTCTTGATACATCGCCTGCCGCAGTTGTTCCATCGCCACTGCAAAGGGCTGTTCTTGCTGAGAGCGAATACTTTGCAACGTCAGGCGACGCTCTAGCTCGACTTCAGGTTCGGGGAAGGTAGGCGATCGCAACAATTGCCCTGCCAACTCCAACATCTCCACGAAGTCGCTAGAGACTGTCTTCAAACTCATCAAGAAGTAGTCACTGGCAGCATCGGCGCTCAGGCCCGCACCGACCGATTCCACTCGCTCGGCAATTTCTAGGGAAGATAGTTGATCGGTGCCCTTGGTCAAGACCGAAGCGACTAGGTGAGATAGCCCCGCTTGCTCAGGACGCTCCCAAATACTTCCGGCTCGAATGAAGATCCGAGCGGCAATAATGTCGGCGGCGGGATTCTCTACGGCCAACACCACCATGCCGTTCTTTAGTACTGCCCGATGAACTTGGCGATTTTGGAGGAAGGGCGTCACACTTTGATCCACGGGCAATAATTATCCTTCTGTGCTGATTTAACTGGGTTTGACTGGGTTTTAACTTCTGCTAGTCTAGCGGTCGCAAGATAGTGGCTGCATAGTGGTAAGGAGAGAGATATTGGCTGGCGAGATGTTGCAGTTCCTCCGGCTGGAAGGCTTGGATTCTTTCAGGGTACGTGACGGCAACCTGAGCTTGGGCGATCGTGTTGTAGTAGCCGTAGAGTCCTGCTAACTGTCCTGGCGTTTCGGTGGAAAAGGCATAGTCGTTGCAGAGTAAACGCTTACAGCGAGACAGTTCTTGATCTCGAACTGGGGTGGTTAAAAGTTGGGAGAGGCGATCGCAAATAATCGCTTCTACTCGCTCTAAATTTTCTTCCTCTAACCAAACGTTAATCGTGAATAAGCTAGACTCCCGTTGCAGCGAAAAACCACTTTGAATGGCTTGCACCAAATTGCGTTCCTCTCTTAACTCCCGCACCAAGCGCGAAGAACGACCATCCGCCAATAAAACCGACAGTAAATCCAGGCCATAGGCATGTTGCAGTTGGTCTACGCCGGGGCCAATCCAAGCCATCATCAGGCGGCTTTGCTCTAGGCGGGGTAAGCCTAATTCTTGGCGGCGAATCCCCACAATTGGCGGTTCTGCTTCAATTTCACCAATCGGGCATTCGGTGCGATCGCTAAATTTACCAAAGGCTTGATTGACAAGTTCCTCAGCGGCGTTTGCGTCTATTCCTCCCACGATCGCCACAGTCATTTTTTCGGGTTGGTAGTGGTTGTGGTGAAAGCGACGCATCTCTTCCGGTGACTGTTGCAGCAGGTGTGCTTCAGTCCCCAAAACTGACCGACCGTAGGGGTGGCATTGATATACGCTTTCCATCAGTGCTTGGAAGCCAATCCAGTCGGGGTCGTCGTAGGCTTGGCGAATCTCTTCTAGCACCACATCGCGTTCACGAACAAACTCCTCATCGGGAATCGCGGCGTGCAGCACCAATTCTGCTAGGTGGGGCAGCGTATCGGGTAAATGTTCAGCAGCGGTGGTGATGAAGTAGTGAGCATAATCATGGCTTGTAGCGGCATTACTCACTCCGCCTCGACTTTCAATTGCATGGTCAAAGTGACCGGGGGCAAGGCGATCGGTGCCCTTAAAAATCATGTGCTCTAGAAAGTGCGCCATCCCAGACCAAGGTTCTGGCTCTGCGATCGCACCTGCTTGGACCCAGACATCTACGACGGCAACAGGCGTGGCAGCAATTTCTTGGTGAATTACCGTCAACCCATTGTCCAGCTGAAAAACATTGGCGGGAAAGTTTGAACCGACCAAAAGCTGTGACAACCTTGCTTACTTAAATCAAACTCGAAGTGAATTCGAATTAGACTATCGTAGCGCTTCATGCTCCCCAGTTTCGAAAAGCTTGATACAAATTTGATTTGCCCCTATGGCAGCGAGCGCAGCAAATAAAAATTCCCCGCCTATAGAGACAAGGGAATTTTTATTAAATATTTAGTTGGGTTCCCCGCAACGCCGTCTTACCTCAGTTTTTGACCTGGAATAAATCCAGGTGGGTACCTTAGCTCTAGTTTTAAGTTTCCGAGTACGTGCCCGGTCTACTGCCACTAGACGCTTAAATCAGTTCCCGTATTAGCGAAGCATAGATCATAAAACATTATTGGCAGTCACCAACGCCGCAGTAGAACCTGTCCCCTATTTTAGCGGTCTTAGACCAGAACGACCAAGTTTTAAAGAAAATGGCTAGAAGCCACGAAATTCAAAGATACCTAGAAGCTCTGACGGTTATACCAAATGGATTCAACTTCTTGAGCGATCGCCAAAGCCTGCTCTCTGGGGGCGGTTTGGGCTGATAGCAAAACGGTGACATGACCTAATTTGCGACCCGGCCGAGACTCAGTTTTGCCATACCAATGCACGCGAGCTTGGGGAATTTTCTCGATTTGCTGACGTTTCTCTAAATAGTCACTGTGGGATTGCTCGTACCCCAACAAATTCACCATCACCGCTCCATCACTACTTAAGCCAGGGTTGCCCAAGGCAAGGCCACAGACCGCTCGCAGGTGTTGCTCAAACTGGGAAGTGACGCAGGCATCCAGGCTGAAGTGACCAGAATTATGGGTGCGGGGGGCAATTTCATTCACCAGAATTCCGCCGTCAGCAGTGAGAAATAGCTCGATGCCAAAGACTCCGACCGCTTGCAAACTATTGAGCAGAGTACGGGCGATCGCTTCTGCCTCTGCTTGTACGCTCTCAGGAATATCAGCAGGAGCCAGGACACGCCGACAAACTTGGCTTTCTTGCTGGGTTTCCACAATTGGATAAACCGCAACTTCCCCGCTGGTACTCCGGGCAGCAATCACCGCTAGTTCGCGCTCGAAGGGCACAAAAGCTTCTAGTAGGGCGGGAGAGTGGTCTAACTTTTGCCAAATCTCTTCTAGCTCTGCTTGGCTTTGAATAATAAATGTCCCTTGACCGTCGTACCCGTGGCGACGTGCCTTCAGAACTAGCGGAAACCCTAACTGTTCTAGATCGGTGGAGTTAAGTTGGTTTTCCAACGCCAGAAACTCAGGGGTTGGCAAGCCCAGATCGCGCAGATAGGCTCGCTGATGATATTTGTCTAGCAGCGGCACTAAAGTCGTCAGCCGAGGCCGAAAGCGGGTGCCTTGAGCTTCCAATTGCGCCAATGCCTCTAAGTCAACAAATTCGTTCTCGAAGGTAATCACATCGCAACGAGCCGCTAACTCCTCGGTCGCTTTAGCGTCGGCCACCGCAGCCAGAATGGTATCAGCCGCGATCGCTACCGCAGGGTCAGTGGCATGGGGGGTTTGAATCACCAACTGCACTCCTAGTTTCTTGGAGGCTCCTGCCATCATCCAAGCGAGTTGGCCCCCGCCAATGACCCCGACTCGCTGCACTGGCTGAGCTCCTGACTGATCAGCAGACATTGTTTCTAAAACGTTGGAAGATAAAGATTCAGGGGCGGGCGGTGAAACCATGAGCGTGCCAAATTTTAAGGTAGCGATCCGCTATATTACGCCAAAAGCAGCCACTCTTAGAGTCTAACGACCGTCACTCAATTAAGGACGCTCAAACAGGCTTCCTCGGTTCTACAACGCCACGATTTCCAATGCCACAAATTCTTATACTCCTCTATAGTCAATTACTCCAAATATTGGTTAAGTTGTTTGTCAGATTGACGGGTAGAGGTGGCGGAAAATTCGTGCGATTTTTACCAAAAGCCCAGCACCGTTTAGCCAAGAACTACGCTGGGAATTTTCAGTTGCAGGTAGACACGACTTATCCGATTGAGGCATCGGTTTGGTTGGCAGGAGTTTACGATCTCACCACTACTCGGTTCTTGCAACAGGTATTACGAGAAGATGATATTTTTCTCGATATTGGTGCTAACTGTGGTGCGATTACATTAGTTGCTGCTAGCTGTATTGAAACAGGCAAGGTTTACGCTTTTGAACCAGGACCTACCATTCGATCGCGACTCCAAGCCAATCTAGATTTGAACCCCAGCCTCAAAGATATTGTGCAAGTTGTACCGTTGGGTTTGGGCCAACAGCGATGCCAACTTTCCTATTTTGAAGATCAAGCCTATCGAGGCAATGGTGGGTTATGCGATAGCGACCAAGGAACAATCGTAGAAGTGTTGCCGCTTGATGAATGGATGAGCTTAGCGTCACTGACAAAAATAGATGTGATTAAGCTTGATGTTGAAGGGATGGAGTACGACGTACTTCTGGGCAGCAAAACGGTTTTGACGACTCACTACCCCACCATTTATTTTGAAACTTTGCCCGGATTTTTTATCAATAAGCCCTACAGTATTCGTACAATTTATGAGTTTTTGACGAATCTAGGCTATGTCATTGTTGGCCCTAAAAAACCCTATGCTCCCATTCCCTTAGATGGGCCTTATCCTGCCAATTCAGTTGCCATCCATCCTACCCAAATGCACCGTCTAGGGCGATCGCATTAGGTCAATCACTCAATATTTGTAGGCTACCGTGAGCACTAGCCTCACGCACCGTCTTGATTAAAAAATTGTGTGCATTGAGGTATGTAAATTCATACGTTATGGCTGCGCCTAACACATGCTACGGGCACCCCAATGAGTCGCGAGTAGCTGTGCCTGTGGTTGGGTTCACACCGCTAGCTTTTTCACACAATTTATTGACTTGTGCCTTATCTAGCAGGGCATCACTAAAATCGGCTCCGGTAATATCAGTTTCCGCAAAGGTTGAGCGGAACAAAATTGCATCTGCTAAAACCGCGTCCTTGAGACTAGCCCGCTTGAAGGTGACTTGATCCATTATGGCGCTGCTCAAATTGGCGTTTTGCAAATTAGTTTCCGTCATCACCGAAGCGCTGAATACCGCACCCCGCAAGTTGGCATTAGCAAAGTTAGCAGTCGTGAGATTGGTATTGGAAAACTCAGCCACCTGCAAGTTCTGACCAGAAAAATCTCGTCCCCGTAACTCTGCATTGCTGTAGGAAGGCGGTGGGGCATATTGGCTGCTGGCGATCGCGGGTGCGGGCAAATGCCAACTCCAAACTAGAAACGCCAATACAAATGCAGCGAGATACCGAAAGATCATAAAAATTTCGAGGTCACATCAATGTCAAACCTATAGTTAGTAGAGTAGTCGCATTCAGGCGAGTTTATGCCCCAATTTCTCTTAACTTGGTTGGTGACAGCCTTAGCGCTGCTGGTCACGGCTTATTTTGTCCCCGGTTTTGTGCTGACAGGGTTTGTAGCAGCAGCGATCGCGGCAGTGGTTCTAGGCTTAGTCAATGCTGTGGTGCGACCGATTTTGCTGTTCTTCACCTTGCCGTTGACGATTTTGACGCTGGGGTTGTTTTTGTTTGTGGTCAACGCCCTTTCCATTTGGATTGTGGCCGCTCTCACTCCCGGTTTTGACATCACTGGCTTTATTCCGGCGCTGCTCGGTTCTGTTGTGCTGACGATCGCCACGACCGTCTTAGGTTGGTTTGCTAGGGCGATCGATTAGGCTCTGGTTCGGGCGTAAACCCTAAGTAGCCACGTGGGGTAATCATCCAGTCGGCATAGGTGCGAGTGCTGGCATTGCCAATCAAAACTGTGGTCAGCATGTCAACTGGGGCTGCCAACAATTCGCCTAAAGTTGTGAGTGTGATTTGCTCATCTTGGCGGTAGGCCGATCGCACTAAAGCGACTGGAGTACTGGGTTCTCGGTGCTGCAAGAAAATTTGTTGGGCGATCGCAATCTGCTCAGTCCGGGTTTTAGAGCGCGGATTATAGAGAGCGGTGACAAAATCCGCTTGAGCCGCAGCATTTAAGCGCTTTTCAATCACGGGCCAAGGCGTTAATAAATCGCTGAGGCTGATAGCGCAGAAATCGTGCATCAAGGGAGTACCCACCCGCGAGGCAGCGGCTTGGAGGGCGGTAATTCCCGGAAAGACTCGCACTGCTGGCGTTTTGCCATCCCAATCTTGGGCGCGCAGTTCCTCTAGCACTAAACCTGCCATGCCATAAATGCCAGAATCCCCAGACGAAATCACGGCGACGGTTAAGCCCCAGTTCGCCAGTTCGATCGCCCGCTGTGCCCGTTGGCGTTCCTGGGTAATCGGTAAAGCTTCCACAATCTGTCCTGGACGTAGCAACGGCTTGACGAGATCCACATACAGCGAATAACCAATGACCACATCTGCTTGAGCGATCGCGGTTTGGGCCGCAGGGGTAATTTGTTCTAGTTGTCCGGGTCCGGTGCCGACCAGCCACAACTTTCCGCTACGGCCTGTGTACTCTTGCTCAGCTTGAGCGATCGCGATCGTTACCGCTCCGGGTTGACCTGCTGAGCGAAGAATTTGTTTGTTTACTAGGAGGGGCATCTCTTGTAAGCGCCCAATTTCTTGCGTTGAGGCAGGCACAAGTCCTGCTCCTACCAATGCGGCAGCTTCGGCCACGCTGGGAGTCCCAACTTCGGCGGCAACTACTTCTGAGGGTGTCGGCACTGGCACTGATTTGAGTTGCTCGGCGGAAAAGCAACGCAGGGGCCAATGGCGATCGCGACATAGCTCGACCAAACCCACTTCATCGGCTTTCAGGTCTAGGGTTGCCACTCCAGCGATCGCGGCCTCTGCTAACTGATGCGCTTGGCAAACTTGTTGAATGGCGCTTTCAATCAGTTGGCGAGAGGTGCCTCGTTCACAGCCAATCCCAACCCATAAAACTTTGGGATGCCACTGAACTTCTGGAATGTCGGAGTTTGTAGGTAATTGTCGCTTTGATGAACTAATCCAAACCCTAGCCTTAGGGGTGGTTGTCTGGATTGGAGCTGTAGCAGTCTCTTCCGACTCATGAAATTGAAATGAATGCTCCGAGGGTAGGTGCTGTTGCCAGAGCGTTGTTCCTGCTGCTTGAATCACTTCTACCGAGTTTTGGCGAGCGATCGCGGCACTCACCCCTGTCCAATCTCCGGTGCCTTTTTGCCAACCAAAAGGTACGCCCAAAACATCAATTCCAGGTAGTTGTAAACGGTTCGCAGCACCCATTAAGACTGGGGTGGCATTAAGTTGTAGAGCGATCGCTTGGGTGAGGCGATCGGCTCCTCCCTGATGCCCACTGCATAAACTGATGACGAATTGCCCCGCCTCATCTACTACTACCACGGCTGGATCAGTAGACTTGTGCTGCAACAGAGGCGCAATTAAGCGCACGACTGCTCCGGTTGCTAGACAAAACACAAACCCTTGGTACTGCGACCACAACTGAGCAATTTGTTTTTTGAGCGAACCGGAATAAATTTGGAGACCGAGGTTTTGAGCTTGAGCGAGTTCAGCTAAAGAGTCTGGAATCCAAAGAGCGATGCTGTTGCTTTGGCACAGGGGCGCTAGTTTTTTGAGGCCAGCGGGAGTTGTGGCGATCGCCGCCAACGGTTGAAAGTCTTGAAACAGTGAAGAACTCAAAATGTTGTTAGTCGTAGTCAAAATCAAAGGAATGGCAAAAATTTAGGGGAATAAAAACCGCCCAACAGCAAAGTCAGGCGGTGAGTGAAACAAACCAAAGCGCTGTCTAACGCCAAGTTTGCAAGATTCCAGTCAGGTTAAAGACCAGGGTTAGTTTTGGCAACGGGCACCTGACTTGACAAGACAGGTTTGATGTAGCCAGTCACACCTTGGGTGCTGCCAGGAGTATTAGTAATGGCCGATTGCAAAATTTGAGAATGGGTGACTGAATCATTTGCCAGGGTGAACAGGGGATTGGATAAAATCCCAGCGAGAGAAGTCGCAACCAGAGACAACACCAAACCTACTTGCAAAGGCCGCATTCCAGGCAAGTTCCAGGTGATAGCGGGGTAGTTCTTGACCACATCCGACATTTCCTGAGGCTCTTTCACCACCATCATCCGCACCACGCGAATGTAGTAGTAAATCGAGATCACGGTCGTCACTAAGCCCACCAGGACTAAGCCATAAGCTCCAGAACGCCAACCCGCCCAGAACAGGTAGAGCTTACCAAAGAAGCCAGCCAGCGGTGGAATGCCGCCTAGGGACAGCAAACAAATGCTCAAGCCTAAGGTGAGTAGCGGATCTTTCTGGTACAAACCGGAGTATTCGCTGATCTGATCGGTTCCGGTGCGCAGGGAGAACAGAATCACGCAGGTGAAGGCTCCCAAGTTCATAAACAGGTAAACCAGTAGGTAGAACACCATGCTGGCGTAGCCCGCCTCAGTCCCGGAAACCAAGCCGATCATCACGAAGCCTGCTTGCCCAATTGAGGAGTAGGCGAGCATCCGTTTCATGCTGGTTTGCGCCAACGCCACAACGTTACCCAAGACCATACTCAGGATGGCGAGGGCAGTGAAGACGAACCTCCACTCGTGGGTCAGCATTGGGAAAGCCGTCACTAAGAGCCGAATCGCTAGGGCAAAGCCAGCCGCCTTAGAACCGACTGATAAAAAGGCCACCACTGGGGTTGGCGAACCTTCGTAAACGTCGGGAGTCCACTGGTGGAAGGGCACAGCAGCAATTTTGAAGGCGATCCCCGCGATCGCAAACACTAGAGCAATCACCAAACCAATGGATTGTCCGCTAGCATCGGTAACAATGTTGGCGGCGATCGCGCTCAGGCGAGTTTGACCCCCCGATAGCCCATAGAGCAACGACACCCCGTAGAGAAAAATTGCCGAGCTAGAAGCCCCAATCAGTAGATATTTTAGGGCCGCCTCATTGGAGCGGGGATCGCGCTTCATGTATCCGGTGAGCAGATAAGAAGCGATACTCAGCGTTTCCAAAGAGACAAAGACCATTACCAGCTCATCTGCGCCGGAGAGGAACATGCCTCCTACCGTCGCGGTGAGCAGAATGGTCATAAATTCTGCTAGCGAGGTGCCAGATTGCTCGACGTAGCGGATCGACATCAGGATGGTCACGGCTGCGGACAGCGCAATGATGCCCCGGAAGACTACGCTCAGAGCATCACCATTGAAACCACCCAGAAAAGAAATTGGATTGGTGATTTCCCATTGAAAATAGAGAGCAACTGTAGCACCGAGCAGCCCCGCGATCGCTAAATAAGGAGTCCAACGGGAAGCAGCACGTCCGGCAATCAAGTCGCTGATCAGCACCAAGAGTAGCGTCACAATGACGATACTTTCCGGTACGATCGTCCCCGCATTAAGCTGGGCTGCAAGAGTAGCAAAATCCATAGGGGTTCGACAGACTAAACAGCAGTGACAGATCCCAGTCTATATCCAACCCATTGCGGCTCCATGAGCAGGCGTGAGCTTCTGGATACTTTCTGGGCTTCTCGCTTCCCAGTCCCGCGATTGCGTCGGACTCCACGAGCGTTGTTTTACTTCCCCGTGCTGCCCCACCGGAGAAGATGCAATTTTTTATCCCTTTGTGCCCTGCAAGGCCGCAACAATTAGGACCTTCAACCAGAATCTTATCGCGCTATCCTGACGCTTACTCTTATTTTGGATCAGTATTTATTCCTAGAGCAACCCATATCAGCATCGATATCAGCTTAGAGCGATCGCAACCAAATTGTTAATATTTGTTCACAATTCACGCAAAGGTTGAAGTTTTTGCCCTCGGTCTCACTCCTGGACAAAGGGCAAATCTAGGGCTAGCTTAGCTTTCTAGCTGATCTGCATCCTGGCTCAGCTAACTTCCCCACTCCACTGCAACGGTTCGCGGTTCAGAGAGATGAACACAAAAATTTTTGTCAAAACTGAGGATTCCACCCATATTGGTTATAAGTAGAGATCAAGGCATGTTGAATGTCACCTCCACTTACAGCCCTCTTGAAGTCCTCTGTTAGAGAGTCTTTTTTCAGGGAGTCCTCTTTTAGGATGAAGCGATCGCGATGCAGTTACGTTAATTTGTCTAGCTAGTCTTCCAGTTTTTGCCACCCGTTTTTTGCTACCTAGTCCTAGCATCCTAGTCAAAACCTTTCATGTCTAAGACTATTTAGCTTCGCTACCACTTTGCCTGAAGTTAAACGATCCCATGTCAACCCTGGTCATTGTCGAATCTCCTACCAAAGCACGCACCATTCGCAACTACTTGCCCGCAGGCTACCGAGTGGAGGCGTCAATGGGACACGTGCGCGATCTGCCGCAATCGGCGAGCGAAATCCCCGCTAACGTCAAGGAAGAAAAATGGGCAAAGCTGGGAGTGAATATCGAATCGGAATTCGAGCCGCTCTATGTGGTGCCCAAAGACAAGAAGAAAATAGTCAAGGCTCTCAAAGACGCGCTCAAAGAAGTTGATGAGCTGATACTGGCAACAGACGAAGACCGCGAGGGGGAAAGCATTAGCTGGCATTTACTTCAGCTTTTGCAGCCCAAGGTACCCATCAAGCGCATGGTGTTCCATGAGATCACCCAAGAAGCGATCAAAGAAGCGCTGAAAAATTGCCGCACTGTAGACGAGAAGCTAGTTCGAGCGCAGGAAACGCGGCGGATCTTAGATCGGTTGGTGGGCTATACCCTCTCGCCGTTGCTGTGGAAAAAAATTGCTTGGGGTTTGTCGGCTGGACGGGTGCAATCTGTCGCAGTGCGACTTCTGGTGAGACGGGAGCGGCAGCGTCGGGCCTTCCGTCAAGGAACTTACTGGGATCTCAAAGCCAGCTTAGAAAAAGATAAAAGTGCATTTGAAGCCCGCCTGGTAACGCTGCGGGGTCAGCGCTTAGCCACAGGTAGCGACTTTGACGAAGCGACAGGGCAAATTGCTGCGGGTCGCAACGTCCTCTTGCTGAATGAAGCTGAAGCCAGAGCCCTGCAAGAGCAAATCACTAACAAGCCTTGGACCGTTTCTAATATCGAAGAACGGCCTGTTACTCGCAAGCCTGCACCCCCCTTTACCACTTCTACTCTGCAACAAGAGTCGAACCGCAAACTACGTCTCTCCGCTAGAGATACCATGCGGGTGGCTCAAAGCCTTTACGAGCAGGGCTTTATCACCTACATGCGGACAGACTCGGTAAACCTGTCGCAGCAGGCGATCGAAGCAGCTCGCTCTTGCGTGGAAACCATGTACGGTGCGGCCTACCTCAGCCCCGAACCCCGAAAGTACTCCACCAAAAGCAAAGGGGCGCAAGAAGCCCACGAAGCCATTCGCCCAGCCGGAAGCAGCTTCCGCACTCCCCAAGAAACCGGACTGAAAGGGGCAGAATTTCAACTGTATGACTTGATTTGGAAGCGCACCGTCGCCACCCAAATGGCAGAAGCGCGGCAAACCCACATCACCGTGCAAATCCAAGTAGAAGAAGCGGGGTTCCGAGCTAGTGGTAAGCGGATTGACTTCCCCGGTTTCTTCCGAGCCTATGTGGAAGGCTCCGATGATCCCGACGCGGCGATCGAGGATCGCGAAGTAATTCTTCCGGTGCTTAAGGTGGGTGACAAGCCAGCTTGCAAAGCTTTAGAGGCGATCGGTCACGAAACCCAACCTCCTGCTCGCTATACCGAAGCTTCTTTGGTGAAAACCTTAGAAAGCGAAGGCATCGGTCGGCCTAGTACCTACGCCAGCATTATCGGTACCATCATTGACCGGGGCTATGCCCAGATGGTCAGCAATGCCCTAGTGCCCACGTTTACTGCCTTTGCCGTCACCACGTTATTAGAAAAGCACTTCCCTGATCTGGTTGATACCAGCTTCACCGCTCGGATGGAGCAAACCCTGGATGAAATTTCTACGGGTGAGGTAAAGTGGTTGCCTTACCTCAAGGAGTTCTATCTCGGAAAAGCGGGTTTAGAAACGCAAGTCAAGGAACGAGAAAGTCAGATTGATCCCACAGAAGCCCGCACGATTGAGCTAGAAGATCTGGCAGCTAAAATCCGCATTGGTCGTTACGGCGCTTACCTAGAAACAGAGAAAGACGATGCGATTGTTAAAGCCACCATTCCTCAAGACTTAACGCCTGCTGACCTAGACCCTGCTCAAGTTGAGGTGTTGCTGCGCCAAAAAACGGAAGGCCCTGATAAGTTGGGACTCCAACCAGACACCGGAGAGCCGATTTATCTGCGGATTGGGCCTTTTGGTCCCTATGTCCAATTGGGAGATTTGGGGGAAACCAATGCCGAGCCGAAGCGGGCTTCGCTACCTAAAGGGGTGGGCATGGAGGATGTCACCCTGGAGATGGCCGTAGGACTGCTGTCTCTTCCCCGGACATTGGGCACGCACCCAGAGACAAACGGCAGAATTCAAGCTGGGCTGGGACGATTTGGCCCTTATGTAGTGCATGACCAAGGGAAGGAAGGCAAAGAGTATCGCTCCTTGAAAGCGGAAGATGATGTATTGACGATTCCTCTAGACCGTGCTTTGGAATTGCTGGCTGAGCCAAAAGCAGGTCGCCGAGGCGCTCGTAGCAAATCGAAAGAACCGCTGCGATCGCTTGGTGCCCATCCTGCCGATGAGGAGCCGATCAACATTTACGACGGTCCCTATGGCCCTTACATCAAGCATGGCAAAACCAATGTCTCGGTTCCTGAAGACCAAGCGGTGGAGTCGGTGACGTTAGAGGCAGCTCTGGAGCTATTAGGCACTAAGGAGTCAACTAGCAAATCGGGGCGCAAGTCCACCAAAGCTGGGAGCGGCACGAAAAAGTCAGCTAGCAAGTCGGCAGCGGCTAAGAGTGAGACATCAAAGAGCGAGACAGCTACCAGCAAAACTAAAACCCGCAAAACCACCACGAAAAAATCAGGCACCAGTAGCTCTAAAAAGAAAACTTCAACCTTGGAAAGTTAGAGCTTCCAAACGATAGGAGGGGAGTAAAGCGATCGCCCTCCTATCGCTCAATGCCCTGTAACTCAATCCCCTTTCAATGGGCCAAATCAGGAAACACTTCCTGCACGGCGGGATGAACTAAACGCTGGTTTTGCACGTTAAGACCCCTAGCTACAACTGGGTCTGAGTCCAGTGCATCTAAGCCATAATTAGCCAACTTCAGTACATAGGGTAGGGTGCTGTTATTGAGGGCTTGGGTAGCGGTCCAGGGCACAGCTCCAGGCATATTCGGTACGCCATAATGCACCACTCCTGCCTCGATGTAGGTGGGATGGCTATGGGAAGTTGGCCGCATAGTTTCGATACAACCCCCTTGATCTACTGCCACATCTACGATCACTGAACCAGGCCGCATTTTGGTCACCAGAGACTGAGACACGAGAATGGGCGCACGCCGACCGGGAACCAACACGGCCCCAACCAACAAATCGGCTTCGGGAATTACTGTCTCAATTTGTAAGGAGTTGCTATAGAGCAGTTCCACACGGGAGCCAAATAAGGTTTCTAAATAAGCTAAACGGTCTACACTCACATCTAAGATTTGTACCTGAGCACCCAACCCTATGGCAATGCGGGCAGCTTCTGTACCCACCACCCCACCGCCAAGAATCACCACTTGCCCTGGACGCACCCCTGGGACTCCGCCTAGCAAAACGCCACGGCCTCCTTGTTGTCGCTCTAAAAATCGAGCGCCAAACTGTACAGATAGCCGCCCAGCAATAATGCTCATGGGGGTTAGCAAAGGCAATTTTCGATCTGGGGTCTCTACCGTTTCATAGGCGATCGCTGTTACCCCAGAGTCAATTAAATGCTTGGTCAGTTCGCGATCGGCTGCTAAATGCAGATAGGTAAACAGGAGTTGACCTTTTTGTAAAAACTGATATTCCGGCGATAACGGTTCTTTGACCTTAATCACCAACTCCCGATTCCAAGCTGCCTCTGCATTGGGAACAATTTTCGCTCCCACTTGGACATAGTCAGCATCGCTAAAGCCTGCTCCAATCCCTGCCTGGGTCTCGACAAAAACGGTATGCCCGTTGTCTACTAGGACGCGAACACTACTCGGACTCAACCCCACCCGGAACTCTTGGTCTTTTGTTTCCTTGGGAACGCCGATTTCCATCTGCAACCTCTGAATGCCCTATGCTTCTAGCTTAAGCTGGTCACAAAAGTAGCCGAGAATCAAAGTAGAGCCTGAGCTTGAGCGATCGCCACTCGGTCGTGATTCAAAAGGATGAGTTGACGCCAAGACCGCCCTCCTTAAAATAGATAAAAGCGGTAAAGAATTGTAAATAGCGTTAAAAGCAGCCAGAATTTCTAACTTAAGGCTTACCTCTTTAGTAAGATTTCTCAATCGCTGCTTTACACTTGGACTGAATTAGCGGAACTGTCGTCAATTTTTTTGAAGCAATGACTCAACTACAACCCACTACAACTCCCAAATTGGCTGAACCGAAAGTCGGCTTTACGGAATATGCAGAACGCTTAAATGGTCGAGCCGCTATGCTTGGTTTTGCGATCGCCGTTGCCATCGAATATGTGACTGGACAAGGCGTTTTGACTTGGCTAGGACTGCGCTAATCCTTCGGCTTTGCCAGTTCTTCCTCTAACCTTGCTCCTGGCTGATGCTGGTGACGCTGACTGAATTGGCAAAGCAGCAATCAAAAGAGGCTAGCTTCAATGAGGAAGGGCTGGGGAAGGCTGGAGAGGGCTAAGGTAAAGAGATGATGAACGGTAGAATAAATACTTATCGCCCTAGACAGTCTTTTCTATAATTCTGCATAAGTTGGGGGATGCGTTTAAATTAGAAATAAGAACTCCTACTAAACTGAATCCCGTAACTTTCCAACTGTTTTGCTTCATTTAAAGCTCTAAACTTCTTGATACGTTGAGCCAGAGAAATACTGTGATGAATGCTGTATGGCCTCGGTTTCTGAGAGCGGCTTATCGTAAGGAGCCCATCTCAAGTTTTATTATTACGGTTGGTGCTGTAGATGCTGCGATCGGTGGGCTTGATAGTCGCTGGTCTC
This sequence comes from Trichocoleus desertorum NBK24, assembly GCF_030409055.1. GTDB lineage: Bacteria > Cyanobacteriota > Cyanobacteriia > FACHB-46 > FACHB-46 > Trichocoleus > Trichocoleus desertorum_B. The sequence continues at coordinate 3,189,853 of NZ_CP116619.1, forward strand.
TGTTTAGTTTTGGTCTAGGAACTGTGGGACTCGCGATCGCCCTGCGTTGGTGGTTGATGCACCGCCAAGAGGAAGAACAACCCGCTCAGGTGCCCCAATATTACTTGCCATCCCGCTCCTCCCGACCGCAGCTCCCCATGCTATCGGTTTCCAAGAAAAACCCACCTCACTAAATTTGTTTCTTATTTTTCTTAAGATCGGCCTCCGCTAGGGCTGAAGCTCTGTACCGTCATGGCTCCAACTATAAAGCAACTCCTTAAGATCGGTGAGGTTGCCACTCAGAGTGGGCTACCTGTCAAAACGATTCGTTACTACGAAGAAATTGGCTTATTGACGCCAACTGTGGAACGTTCTGAGGCAGGATATCGTCTGTTTGACCGTTCAGTGCTAAATCGCTTGGCTTTTATTAAGCGGGCTCAAGCTTTAGGGTTGAGCTTAAGTGAAATCCACGAGGTTTTGGGTGTGCACGACCAGGGCCAACTGCCTTGTGGTGAAGTCAAGCAACGCTTGCAGACTAAATTGGCTGCGATCGCTCAGCAGATCGAAGCGCTCAAAACTCTAGAAGATGAACTACAAGGAATTCTTTCAGGTTGGGAAGAACAGCCTCCAGTTCATCGGATTCATCAAACAATCTGCCCCAATATTCAATCGAACTATGAAACACCCGTCTCCCAGCTTTCCTCTGCGTGTATTTCTTCATAAGCGGTTGGCATTTTGGGGAGCAGTTTGCATCGGCGTAGTCTGCCCTATCCAAGTCGTTAGCGTCAGCCAAGCTCTACCCGCACCTCCTGTAGCGAGTGAGGTCGCCGCTACCACCGTCACGAATACCCCCACTAGTGGCGATTGGAGGCAACCCCAGCTAGTTCAGACCCTTGAAGGGCATAAAGGAGCAGTCGATGTGCTCTTATTTAGTCAAGATGGTCAGACGCTATTTAGTGGCGGCAGCTATAACGACGCCAGAATCAAGGTTTGGAATCTCCAGCGCGGCAGAGAGGCGATGACGTTGCGAGTCCATCAGACAATGGTGGCATCGCTAGCCCTGAGTCCAGATGGTCAAACCTTAGCTAGCGGTGGTACCGACTATATTTTGAACCTTTGGAACCTAAAAACAAACAAATCGACTCGCATTTTTTTAGACCACTCCAGCCACATTTTGGCACTCGCTATTAGTCCTGACGGTCAAACCTTAGTCAGCGGGGGTTTAGACGGAATTAAACTCTGGGATTTACAAAGACAACGCCCTTTGTACACCCTTGAGGATGAGCGCCATGAAGTCTATTCCCTAGCTATTAGTCCTTCTGGGCAATACCTAGCAAGCGGAGAAGACAATGGGGTGGTGAAGCTGTGGGATTTGGCGAGTGGGCAGCTGCTACAAACCCTTCCAGGTCACACAGGGGTGGTTAACTCTCTAGCCTTTACACCCGACAGTTCCTCCTTAATCAGCGCTAGTCGAGATACAACCATTAAAGTTTGGAATCCAGAAACAGGTGAATTGCGGCAAACTCTAGCAGGGCACAACAATTGGGTAACTGATGTTGAGGTGAATCCTAACGGCAGAATCTTAGCCAGTGCGGGTCGAGACGCGGTTAGACTGTGGAACCTGGAGACAGGAGAAATGATTACTACCCTGACTGAGCATACAGATTGGGTACAGTCGGTTGCCTTTAGCCCTGACGGCCAAACTCTGGCTAGCGGTGGTTCTGATCGGTTGATTCGAGTGTGGCGAGATGGAGTCTTAACTCCCACTAAGTAAATGAGCTAAGTGATTACAGCAGCTATTAAGCACATAAAAAAATCGAGGAAGAGAGTTTCATGTCTCCTCCTCGATTTTTTTGATTGTTTTGGTCTTTGGGATCGCTTTGCTCTTTGAGCTTTTGCTTCAGAACTTGCATTTGCTTTTTGCGTTGTCTCTGGCGGGCCGAACCACCTTTACCCTTGGAGTTCCGACCCTCACAGCGCGGCGACTCCCATCGTTTCAGACGTTGAGCCATATTGGGTACTTAGTTAAATAATATGGGCGGGGAGAGACTCGAACTCTCACGGCCGAAGCCGCCACATTTTGAGTGTGGTGCGTCTACCAATTCCGCCATCCGCCCTTGGATGCAGTTTCACTATTATACTCATTTTTTCCGTTTTGCAACAGGGTTTGGTAAGTTTTACTTCCAGCCCAGCGATCGATCTCTCGCGCTCGAATCACAGGAACCGGATGAGTCAGAGGGGCAACTTGAGCCTGCTTTAGCAACTCACCCAGATCGCTGTTGCTGACGTCATCGTAAGAACGTGCCTGAGCCAGAAAAGCGTCTAGGTTCAACTTAGATGCCAAGGTTGGCGATCCTCCAGTCAGCTTCATCAGCAAGGAAGCCACCACCTTCGGGTCTTGCGTGACCAAGAGGGCAGCGCGATCGCAAGTAAATTCAGCACAGCGAACCCATTCCAAGATCTGGGACTGCAAGGTTTGGGCAATCATTCCCCCTAATGTCGGCAGTTGTCCTGCTGCCAGCACCATGATGTTGGCTAGGGTTAAGTAAACCCCGTGGTCACATTTCAAGTGCCCTAACTCGTGAGCAATCACCGCTTGAATTTCTTCGGGATTCAGTAGTTCTAGCAAAGAGGTATGAACGACGATGAAGGGCTGTCTCCCCCGAATCGCAAACGTGTAAGCATTGGGGACAGGATGTTGCCGAATATAGAGCTGAGGCAATTCCAGATCAAGAATTTTGCAAGCTTCGATCAGCAGTTGGTGCAGGTGCGGCAGTTGTTGATCGCTGACCAAAATGCTGGAGGCAATATTGTCGAGGTAAAAAACTTGTTCGGCTAGCGGCCCTAGCAAACTCCGAATCATCAAATCCAGCCCAGGCAACTGCTTGAGGGCTTGGGTTGCTTCTAAATCGAGTGGATGACGAAATTGATCCGCCTTCAAGCCAATTAAAGGAGTCTTTGCAGGAGACATGCTGGGGCAGCCACAAAAAGTGAGGTTAAGACAAGCTTCTGAGCAAGCCGCACAGCAAATACGAGTTGCATGGCGATCGCTTACCACCGATGCTTCACACCGATACATAGCTAGTATAACGAGATTGCTCCTAGCCTGCGGAAGCCAAGAGCAATCAAGATCCAGCCTCACTCAGCGCAAACGTGGCTAGGAATGTAACTGTGGCTAGGGGTTAATTAGGCGCGATCGGGGTTAGTGGAGCTACCTCAACCTCAGTAGTCGAGTCTCCTTGAAGACGCTGCAACTTCACCCCCAGTTTTTGGAGCTTCGTGTCGAGGTTTTCATAGCCCCGATCCAAATGGTGTAATCCTTGAATCGTGGTTTTACCCTCTGCGGCCAAAGCAGCCACCACCAAAGCAGCCGATGCTCTTAAATCGGTTGCGACTACAGGAGCCCCAGAGAGCGTCGGGACTCCCCGAATCACGGCGTGATTGCCCTTCACCCGAATATCAGCTCCCATGCGATTCAGCTCAGCCACATGGCGCAGGCGGTTTTCAAACACCGTTTCTGTAACGATGCTATCGCCCTCACTGACGGTCAGCAAAGCCATAAACTGAGCTTGCATATCCGTAGGAAAACCTGGATAGGGTAGGGTCTCAATATCAGTGGCGGTCAGGCCATGCCCCGGACTGATCCGCAAACAGTTAGGTGAGTCTGGGGTGATCAAAGCACCGATCGCCCGCAACTTAGCAATGGCAGCCGTCAAATGGTCAGGAATAACCGGAGAGAGGCTAATTTCAGATTGTGTGATAGCTCCTGCTACTAGAAAAGTAGCTGCTTCAACGCGATCTGGAATAATGGCGTAGTCAGCTGAGTGCAAACTTGGCACCCCTGAGATCACAATGGTTTTCGTACCTGCGCCTTGGATCTTGGCTCCCATGGCTCGGCAGAAGTTGGCCAAGTCGATCACTTCAGGCTCTTGAGCAGCATTCTCCAGAATGGTTTCGCCATCCGCTAGGGTAGCAGCCATCATCAGCGTTTCGGTTGCGCCAACGCTGGGATAATCTAAATAGATTTTGGCTCCCTTGAGGCGGCGGCTAGGGCCTTTGACGTAGGCATTGACTGTGCCATGCTCGATGTGGACATCAGCTCCCATCGCTTGCAGACCGCGGACATGGAGGTCTACTGGACGGGCACCGATCGCGCAGCCACCGGGTAACGGAACGCGGGCCACGCCTAAGCGAGCTAGAACGGGGCCAATGACAAAGAAGCTAGCTCTTAGTTGGCTAACCAGCTCGTAAGGAGCGGTTGATTGGCCAATGTAGCTCGCATTGATATTGAGAACATCGCCCTGTCGCGTCAGTTTGACACCCAAGGATGCCAAAATCTCCCCCATCCGAGAGACATCTGCCAGAGAGGGAACGTTACGAAGACGGCAGTCTTGAGGACAGAGCAGGGCACCCGCCATCACAACGAGGGCGGAGTTTTTGGCACCGCTAATAGTGACATGTCCTTTGAGCGAAGATTTACCCCAAATCTGAAGTACTGACTTATCTTCTTCAGGTGAAGAATGGGTATCTGGCAGGCCGTAAGAGGGAGTTATGGGCTTATCCTCCGAGTCATTTATGCTTTTTAGAACTTACAAATTTGGTTTTGATTCTACCGGAAAGATTTCAGATGTCCAGAACTCTGCTCTCAAGCACTAAATATAGTGAACTCAAACAAAGGCTATAGGCTATGAATTTTCAACCGTAAGAGTTGACAAACCTTCCGGATTTTACTACATTGATAAATCGCAGTTCAAAACTGCACAACAAGCGGAACTGGCGGAATTGGTAGACGCGCTAGATTCAGGTTCTAGTGTCTGCAAAGACTTCCGGGTTCAAGTCCCGGGTTCCGCATCTAAAGCCAGTTGAGTCAAGCCCTGAAGGGCTCCCTCAGTCTACATGATGTTTAAGAGCAAACCGTATGAGAAATTCAGCGGTTTGCTTTTTTATTTTTCCCTAAAAGTTCTTCAGGTAACTGGAGCTTTGGTCAGATCTACTTATGAATTCTTAGCCAATTGTAAGAATATTTAAATATTTGGCTCGATGTTATCGATATTCAGAACCCAGATTCTACCCTGTGGCTATGTTGACCAGTCTGCAAAATTCTCTCGTTAAACAAATTCGTAAGTTACACCGAGCTAGAGAGCGCCGGGAGCAGCAATTATTTTTGCTGGAAGGCACTCACTTGCTAGAAGAAGCTTGTGCCGTAAATTATCCGTTGGCAACCCTCTGTTGTACTCCAGAGTGGCAAGCCAATCATGAGCAGTTATGGCAGCAAGTGAGTCAAACCGCCCAACGCTTAGAACTGGTGAGTCCTGAGGTATTGAAGGCGATCGCGACGACTGTAGAACCTGACGGCGTAATTGCGACAGCCCAGCGTCAGCCAGAGCAGACTCAACTAAGCGAAATTACTAGCCTGGGTTTGGTGCTAGAAACCATTCAAGATCCAGGAAATTTGGGCACCATGATTCGGGCTGCCGCTGCCGCAGGGGCAGAAGGGTTGTGGCTCAGCGCTGACAGCGTGGATCTCGACCATCCCAAGGTGTTGCGGGCCTCTGCGGGGCAATGGTTTCGGCTGCCAATGGCTGTCAGTGCAGATTTGAAAACGGTCATTGCTGACTACCAAGCCCAAGGCATGCAAGTGGTAGCCACCTTACCAGATGCCCCATTAACCTACTGGGAAGCCGACTTGCGACAACCCACATTAATTTTGCTTGGTAATGAAGGCGCAGGACTTTCTGAGGAAGTGGCTGCTTTAGCTGATCAACAAGTCAAGATTCCCCTGAGTTCCGGTGTTGAATCATTAAATGTGGCGATCGCTGCTGCCTTAATACTGTACGAATCCCAGCGACAGCGAGGGTTTAATCCTGAAGTACCTTCCCGTTAAGCAGATTAGAATCAACCTCAGTGAGTAGCCTCAGTCCGAGCGTCGAGCTTCGATAAATTGTTCGATGTCAGCGACTGCGGCTTCCCAATCAGCCAGAGCGGGTCGAATGGGTGTCGAGTTAGGATTGCTATTAGGGACAGGAGCCGCCTTTTGTGTTTGAGGCTGAGCAGTTGTGGGTGGTCTGCCATCGACTTGCAAGGTTTTTTGCAACTGATCAAGTGATTCAGCAAAGGCTTGGGCGGCGGCGCGACGAAGATCGTTCTGATGCTGCTCCATTAGCTGGACTCCAAAATTTAGAATCTAGGACTCAGACTGCTTGCCATCCTGGCTTTTAAAGCGGCATGGGTCAAGCGTTGAAAGACGTAGAAAAGACATCAATATGGCTGATCTAGCGTCCCATTTGTAGTCTGATGGAGGTCAATTGACCGAGACTCCTAGAGGTTGACTGCTTATCAGGGTGCCCAATTTTGTTGCAATCGCAGCATTCTTATCTTTATGGCTGAGGCTGCTGTCCTCCTAAGACTTGGGTGTTGTCTAATCAGCCAAATCTAGTTGAAAATTGAATTAAGGATTACAGACAAAACGCTAAAACCAAGCGTGCAACTTATGGGGCTTTAGGCAGTGCGGTATGGTAGAAAGGTTTGCCTTTCCAGGAGAGCAAAGTGAGTCAGGGATTTGATTACGATTTAGTTATTCTCGGCGCAGGAGTTGGGGGACATGGAGCGGCACTGCATGCAGTGAGCTGTGGTTTGAAAACTGCCATCGTCGAAGCGGCTGATATGGGCGGTACCTGTGTCAATCGTGGTTGTATCCCCTCCAAAGCTCTTCTGGCAGCTTCGGGGCGGGTACGGGAACTGCGAAATGCTCATCACTTAAAGGCGATGGGGATTCAAGTCGGCGAGGTTGAGTTTGACCGCCAAGCGATCGCCGACCACGCTAACAATTTGGTTGGCAAGATTCGGGGCGACCTCACCAACAGCCTGAAGCGCTTGGGGGTGGATGTGATTCAAGGCTGGGGTAAAGTTGCGGGTTCCCAGAAAGTCTCGATTGAAACTCCTACGGGTGAAAGAGTGGTCACCGCTCAAGACGTAATGTTGGCTCCTGGTTCGGTGCCTTGGGTGCCGCCTGGAGTAGAAGTAGACGGCAAGACCGTGTTTACCAGCGATGATGCGGTCAGACTCGAATCTTTGCCACCTTGGGTTGCCATTATTGGCAGCGGCTACATTGGCTTAGAGTTTTCTGACGTTTACTCAGCTCTAGGCGCAGAAATTACTCTAATTGAGGCGTTGGATCAACTGATGCCTGGGTTTGATCCAGATATCGCCAAGTTAGCGCAACGGGTGCTGATTGCTCCCCGCGACATTGAAACCAAAGTGGGCATGCTGGCCAAACGAGTCATTCCTGGTTCGCCAGTGGTGATTGAGCTGGCCGATGCCAAAACCAAAGAAGTGGTAGAAGTGCTGGAAGTAGATGCCTGTCTGGTGGCGACTGGGCGCATCCCAGCAACGCAGAATTTAGGTCTGGAGGCAGTTGGCGTAGAAATCGATCGCCGGGGCTTTATTCCAGTTGATGATCGGATGGCAGTGTTAGTGGATGGTCAACCTGTGGCTCACTTGTGGGCGATCGGAGATGCTACCGGAAAGATGCAACTCGCTCATGCTGCCTCTGCTCAGGGAGTTGTGGCTGTTGAGAATATTTGTGGTCGCGATCGCCAAGTAGACTACCACAGTATTCCTGCGGCTGCCTTTACCCATCCCGAAATCAGTTTTGTCGGCATGACTGAACCTGCAGCGAAAGCCTTGGGAGAAGCAGAAGGATTTAAAGTGGCGACTTCTAAGACCTACTTTAAAGGCAACTCGAAAGCCCTGGCAGAAGGTGAAACAGAAGGTGTCGCTAAAGTGATTTATCGCGAGGACACAGGCGAAGTCTTGGGCGTGCATATCTTTGGTCTGCATGCGTCTGACCTCATCCAAGAAGCAGCCAACGCGATCGCTCAGCGTCATTCTGTGAAGGATCTCGCTTACATGGTGCATACTCATCCCACCCTTTCCGAAGTGTTGGATGAAGCCTTCAAGCGAGCGGTAGCGGCTCACTAAACGGTGACCTAACCCCCAGCCCCTTCCCTAGCAGGGAAGGGGAGCTAGATTCAAAGCTGTATTTTTCGTATTTGGTTGTTCTTAAATTAATTTCTTATGCAAATTCGTCGTCGTTCACCGAATCCTGCAATTGCTGTCCAAGAATTGCGCTATCAGGTTATTTTGCCAGACGCTGCGCCCCGCCACATTTTGGAAGAAATTGTTTGGCATAAAGAAGTTGAAGTAGATCAAATGCGGGAGAAGCAGCCTTTACTAGAGCTGCAAAAGCAGGTTCGGACGGTCGCACCTCCTCGCAACTTTGTGGAAGCCCTACGGCAAAGCCAAACCCAACCAGCTGTCATTGCGGAGGTCAAAAAAGCGTCTCCCAGTAAGGGGGTGTTGCGAGAAGATTTCGATCCAGTGGCGATCGCCCAAGCCTACAAAGAGGGTGGAGCAACCTGCGTCTCAGTTTTAACGGATCAAAAGTTTTTCCAAGGCGGTTTTGCCAATCTTTCCAAGATCCGGGCGGCAATTGACCTGCCTCTACTCTGCAAAGACTTTATTATTTATCCGTACCAAATCTACTTGGCTCGGTGTCATGGTGCAGATGCAGTGCTACTCATTGCCTCGATTCTTTCGGACAAAGACTTACAGTACTTTGTCAAAATTACGAATGCCTTGAACATGACCGCTTTAATTGAGGTACATACCTTAGAAGAGCTGGATCGAGTTCTGGCGTTAATAGGTGTCACCCTAGTTGGCATTAACAACCGCAACTTAGAAAACTTCTCCGTAGACTTGCAAACCACCTGTCAACTCCTCGCAGCTCGCAACCAGCAACTTCAAGAGCGAGGTATTCTAGTGGTGAGTGAGTCAGGACTGCATCAGCCTGCTGATTTAAACTTGGTTGCTGAAGCGGGGGCAAACGCAGTTCTGATTGGCGAATCTTTAGTCAAGCAAAGCGATCCAGCGCAGGCTTTGCGACAGATATTAGCGACCTCTGCAACGGCAGCAACTCCAAAGGCAGCTTTATAAACCATCAGCTAACTCAGGAGTAATTGTTTCGGTCTGGAATCGATGACAAAAGCTTCTGATTTAGGGGCTGAATCTAAGAAGAGTGTGCTCACAGTATTCTCCAGCCCTACTTGCCTTATCCGGTTGGTAGGGTAAACCCATTACTTTAAGGTAGATCAGCCTAAATGGAGCCGATTCCTCTTCCCTCTCACGTTCACTATGAGTTGCTACTACAACTGCTAGAACGGCAGACAATGTTTGCTGTCAAGCAAAGGTCACTTCAAAGTGAACAAGTACACGAACTCATCAGCACCCTGCGTAAAGCACTGTCTCAACAAAAGCGATTGGAAGAAAACTGTCAACGTGCTAACCAGCCGATTGAATACCGTTGGTCTCTCAACAACTTGGAAGCAGAAAAAACGGCTCCATCTGAATAGCCTTCCTAAAAAGCCTTCAGCGATCGCAACGGGAATATAATCTATTACTGACGTGACACTGCTGACGTGAAACGGTGTTTCTCAAAACAGCTCCTGCTTTGTTTCTAGAGAACTATGGTGCCTTGCTGCTGTAAAGGTTATTCTATTGGCTAGTTTGTCTTGCTGAGTCTGTGAGTCAGTTATTAACGCTGGGGAGGTCCTGAGTGTCGGAACCGGACTTAGCCACTGGTCATGAGTCAACTGCTGAAGAACTTCAACCCCAGTGGGAGCAAGAGCGCCAAACCCTACTGGCTGAGCTGGGGCAACTGCGATCGCTGGAGCACAACCGCTTAGAGCGAATCTCGCTGCTAGAGCAAGCGCTCGACCAAGCGCTAACGTCTTTGAACGACCTCAAGTTGCAACTGAGGGATCAACAAGTCTTAGAGGACCAGTTAGCGACTACAGAAGATTTTTCTCACGTACAGCAGCAGGCAATTACCAAGCTGAAGCTACAGTTGACGCAGCAAGAGCAAATCTTGGAAACCCGGATTGCTGAGGCTCAGGAGCAGAACCAAAGCTTTCAGGAACTCTTATCGGCTACTGAGGCGATCGCCGAAACTCAGCAAGCAGAACTAGAGCGGTTGCGAACCCAAATCGTGAAAGATCGTTCTGAGGTGCAGATTCAGCAAAAACGGTTAGAGAAGCAGCTCGGTGATTTGCAAGAGACCTTGGCAGGCCAACAACAGCATGTTTTAGAGACGGAAACTCAGGCTCTAGCAGCCCGCACTTTGGCAGCGAGTCTAGAGATAAAACTAGCTGAAGCGCAACAACAAATTGAAAGCCTATATGCCAACTTAAGTCAACGTCAGACCGCTTTTTCCCAATTGGAGACGCAGTTAGAGCAAGCGTATTTGGCTTTGGAAGAGCATCAAATATTAATGCACCAGATGGAGCAGGCTCAAGCCCTCTTGACCGAGCAGCACACAACCATTGCTACATTGCAGCAAGATTTAGTCACCGCTCACGGCAAAATCGAAGAACTAGAAACTCAGGTCGCTAAACAAGTCATGCTGCAAGCTAAACTGCAACAAGCGGGTCAAGAGCTAGAAACAGAGCGCGATCGCTACCAAACTCGTGTTTTTGAACTAGAGCAGCAAGCCGCCGAAATGCAAGAACAAATTCTTAAGCAGGCTCGGCAGGCCAATGAATATGAGACTGCGGTACAGCACTGGAAAGATCGGTGTTCCGAGAGCCAACGTCAGGTGCTACACCTAAAAGAACGACTAGAACAGCTCTCAGCAGATCCTGCGGAAGATTTATCAGAGTTGATTGGGGCAGCACAAGAGCCAGAACTCGCTGAAACGTCAGAGCCTAGGATTTCGCAGCCCACAACTTCATCTCAATTTGGCCGCAGTTTGAAAGTAGACTTGCCTGCTTTCTTGGCTCGACGGCAGAGCTGAAAAGTTTTTTGACTCACCCGTTTTTTACGGGTAATAGTGCTAGTTCCTCATGCCAATGGCTAAGCGGTTTCTAACCAATCGAAAATGCAATTAAGCTGCTCTAGGGTAACTAAGCCATATTGCCAGAGGATCATAGGCAACGGCCCTGGGTCTTGCTCCCGATGGCGCAGAGCGATCGCGATAGAAGCAGCGGAAATGGATAAATCCTCTTGTAAAAACCGAATAAATCGAGAATAAGTTGCGGGTGCCATACTAACTAACCTGATGAATTAAATCTGATTTTGTATTGTCAGAAACAAGTTTTTTGAAAATGGGTAGCCACTCTTTGATCTGTCCATCATCTATCTGTCACGTTAAATGTGAGGCCAGACCTACTTTCATGAACGTCATGAATAATGAACAAATTAGCTTCAAGCAATTGCTTACTCGAAACCAAGTTCAGTGGGAAAGGCTGATTTAACAATCCCCATTTGTGATGAATAGCTAACTAAGCTGATCAACAGCTTGATGAAATCAGATTACTGAAATCCCAAGTAATCTTGATTCATGGAAGTTACCTTTGCTTCTAAGCGCGTCAGTGAATGCTATCGGCCCTTAGCAGCTCTTACTTGCTTCTCTCACACCTAAACCCTATAGCCTGAAGCTTAGGAACTCCTCTATCTCGGTTGCTTAACCTTCAGCAACAATGCTGAGCGCTAAAAACGAGATTGAAGCTAGGGTACAGACCTGAGGAAAAAGTAGCTTCTATCCTCTAGGAGAGTACCTAAAAAATACTTGATTGGGGTTCAGTAAAGAGTAAAGAACTCGTATAGAACCGATAAATTTTGAAACAAGTATTTTTCTTCCTTAAGTAGGCTAGGAAAGACAAAATAACAAATTTTTCAAGGCTTGTATACCGTGTTTCTCTCTACTTAATGAAAGTTAAGGGCAGGTTGAGCGGAACAAGCTTTTGTAACAACGGCAACCTAAGAGGGTGTTTGAAAAGTCGGGTAAACAGTAGAAAAGCTCACTCAGTGTAAGCTGCGAATACGAAAGAACACAGCACCGAGTGAGCTAGATGGGTAAATCCTATCCCAGTAATCTGACCCGTGCCGAATACGAATTTCTCATACCAATTTAAACAGCGTTCAAGGCAGATAGAGCCTCCAAGATAAAGGGATAACCTGTGATGGAAGCAATCACTTCAGGCCTTAACTCAGCCAAGAGTTGATCGACTTTGGTTTGGAGTTGAGCCAACGTCTTGAACGAGGCCCATTTGAGATCTGCCTTGAGATGTTCCCACAATCGCTCCACCGGATTTAGCTCTGGACAGTAAGGCGGTTGAAACAACAGAATGATGTTCTCTGGCACCACTAGACCCTGGCCCTTGTGGAACCGTCCGTTATCGACTTGAACAATATTGAGGCTATCGGGATAAGCCTGAGAAAACTCATCCAAGAAGCGCTGATAGCACTCGGTATCGACATGGGAAAATTGCAGAAAAAAGGATTCTCCGGTTGCAGGTTCGACCGCTCCATAGAGCCAGAAGGCTTTGAACAACCACTGCCACTGTCCAATCGGCTTGACTCCACAAGCTGTAATCAAGCGTCCAATGAGCGTGTGCAGTCCAAAGCGGCTCTCATCTTGAGCAAAGTAGCGAATCGGGCGCTTGCCCTCCTGCCCTGGGTCAGCGTACTGACTCAGCAGGCTGAGGTCGTCTGCAAGGTTTGCTTAAACGCCTCTCGCTGCTGAGGGTCTTGCCGACAATTTTGAGGACGGGCCACTTTCAGTTTGGCTTGAAGTCGATAGCGAGTCATTTGATAGACCGCGTGATACTGCGCCTCTATCCCCAGCGTCTGAGCCAACCACTGCTGCACTGCTCCGTAACTTTGAAATCCATGATTAGGTTCTTGTAGGCGTTTGGCTAGGGCCGCTTCCGCCCATTGCGGAATCACCCGCGCCCTTCCAGATGATTTCTTCACGTCCAGCATCGCTGCGAGTCCCCCTTCTCGGTACATCGATAACCAGGTTTGTACCGTATTTCGATGCTTTCCCACCGCTTGAGCGATCGTGCTGATACTCGGTGCCTGCTCTTGTTTGAGCCAGTAGAGCACTTGCAAGCGTTCTTTGGCAGTTGGCGTCGCCGCTTGGCGCAACTGTTCTACGAGCTCATCCAAACTTTCCTTCACGTCGATTGAGGTGACACCAGCCATCAGCAGAGCAGACGAAACAACTCCTCTCAGCCTAGCTTATCTCCCCTCTGCCTAATTTAAATTGGTATCAGTGACCTGATTCCAGAAGCAAAACCCGGTGGTCGCCCACGCAGCATCGAGATGTGGGCAGTTCTCAATGCCATCTTCTACGTCCTAGTCGAGGGGTGTCGTTGGCGAGCGTTGCCGGGAGACTTTCCGGCATGGCAGACGGTGTATACCTATTTTCGCAACTGGCGCAAGGACGGCACTTGGATTGTGATTCATGACCGCTTACGTGAGTGGACGCGCATCGAAGTGGATCGCCAGCCCAGTCCCTCTGAAGCGATCCTCGACTCGCAAAGTGTCAAAACGGCGGCAGGGGTGAGCGAACAGGTGGGATTTGACAGTGGCAAAGTGATCAAGGGGCGCAAGCGGTTTATCAGTGTCGATACCTTGGGACTGGTGCTGCGTGTGTTCGTGACTGCTGCCAGTGTGGGAGAACGAGCAGGGGGCAAACGGGTACTCAAGCGGGTCAAACGGATGGACAAAGCTGTGTTTCGTCTAACCACCATTTGGGTCGATGGTGGCTTTGATGGCGCACCGTTCCTAATGTGGGTGATGGACGTTTGCCGTTGGATTATCCAAGTGGTGCTGCGACCTGAACAAACCAAGGGGTTCGTGCTGCTCAAAAAGCGATGGGTGGTGGAGCGGACATTCGGTTGGTTGATGCACTGTCGTCGTCTAGTGCGTGACTATGAGTTATTGCCAGAGACCTCAGAGACATTAATCTATCTGGCAATGATTCGGATAATGGTCAAGCGATTGGCGTAAACTTTGACTCGTTACAACTTTTCAAACACCCTCTAAGATTGAGAGTTTGGGCGAGTGTTTTTAGTCAGAAATTGAATGGTGATGCGATCGCCTACTTTTAGCCCTAACTCAGCCGCTCTACCTCCCCGTAGCTCAATCACCTGGTCAATCAGGGTATCCGGGCCAGGGCCATAGGATGGACAAGGAGCGGCTTTGCAAGGAGGTACCTGAGGCTGGATGGCTTTTACCTCACCGTTCCGCAAAAAAACCATGTCCAACGGAATCAAGGTGTTTTTCATCCAAAAACCAACCGAACGCGGTGAGTTAAAGGCAAATAACATGCCTCGATTTGCAGCTAGCATCGTCCGATACATCAAACCTGTAGCTTGCTGCTGGGGAGTCTGAGCCACCTCTAACTGAATCACCTGTCCCTTGACTTTAACTTGGGCACTGATTGGCAATTCCTGACCCAAGCTTTGTTTGACTGGCTTAACCGAGGGAGAACTGGGTTGAGTATCCAAGGGGCGTTGAGCTTGACTAGAAGGCGCGATCGAAGAGGACGGCGATGTACAGGCTAACAAAAAACCACTGAGGCCAACGCATAGCGCTTTGGACCAAGGCTTTACAGAATACGTTAGCCAGTTTGTCTTATGCTTCGCGGAGAACATAGCCGACGCCTCGTACAGTTTGAATCAAGCGTTTCTCACCCTCGTCTTCAATCTTGAGCCGAAGATAACGGATGTACACTTCAATGACGTTAGATTCACCCAAAAAGTCATAGCCCCAGACATTTTCCAAGATTTGTTCGCGGGTCAGAACTTCACGGGGATGCTCCATTAAATACTTAAGCAGTTCAAATTCTTTCATCGTCAGCTCGATCGCCCGCCCATTACGAAGCGCTCTGCGGGTTGCCAAATCTAAAACTAATTCGCCAAAGCGCAGTTGTTCGGTGCTGTGGGTTTCGGGTTGTAAATAGAGCCGTACTAATTTCAGAAATTCTTCTGTACGGTAAGGCTTGAGGAAATAATCATCGGCTCCTGCTTCCAAACAAGCCACGCGATCGTCTACAGAATCACGGGCCATCAACATGAGCACAGGAACACGAGCACCTGTACTCCGGAGGTGATTGCACAGTTTTAAGCCCGACTCTCCTGATAACAGGCGATCGACCACAATTAAGGCAGGTTGTAGAGCATGGGCTTGGTGCAGGCCACTACTCGCATCATGTGCCACCACCGCTTCATAGCCAGACTCCTTCAGGTCGAGCATGACATGTTGCGCTAAAGCTTCATCTGGCTCAATTAGCAGAATGCAGGGACTGCGGTCAGAATTAACGGTACTCATGATACCTGGGGAGAGAGCATATAGAGTTCAGCAGAGAGCTTCAGCCTTTGTGCCAATCTAGCTCCAAATGAGTATTAATACTTCGCCAGCGCTTTCCTGGTTTTAGCACGTCTGTAAAGTATCAACTTTAAACTAAGTTGCGAGAACCTGCTATTAAGGCAACTCTACAGAGGTGGGCTTGGCGATGTGTGGCAGTCCCCAGCCCAGCTTTTCTCTAAGCAAGTGGAAAAATTCTGGCGGTTGCAGTCGAATGAAACGAGCAGAGTACTGCGATCGCACCATTCGCACCCGGTCCTCTGGCAAGATATAGCAGCCCGCATTGCCATCTACCACCATCACCAACCGATTAGGATTCGCAGAAAAGATAGTGACGGGTTCACTGTCCGCAAACACCAAAGCCCGTGAAGCCAGGGAATGCGGACAAATAGGGACTAGCTGCAAAACTGGGACGCCTGGAGTAATCACCGGGCCACCCGCTGACAAAGAATAGGCGGTAGAACCTGTGGGCGTGGAAACAATGATGCCATCAGCAGCAATATCGACCGGAGCGTGCCGACCAATCTCAATCTCAAAATGGCACATGCTGGTCAGCGGCTCTCGATGCATGACCATCTCATTGAGACAGAGAGCTTCCCACAGCAGGTTCTGTTCCCGCAAGACCTGGACCGAGAGCATGGCTCGCTCTTCTACTTCATATTGACCCGCCAGAAGTAGGTCTAGTGCTTGCGGCAATTGATTTAAATAGGCTTCCGTTAAAAACCCCATGTGACCTGTATTGATGGTCAGCAAGGGAATATTACAAGGAGCCACTTGGCGAAACGCAGAAAGCACCGTACCATCGCCACCCAGGACAATCGCAAACGCCATTGTTTCATCAAACCCAGTAGGGATTAGATGCTCAATCGGTGTGTGACGGATCGGTCCCTCTGGGCCAGAGCAGCCAAGAATTCCTCCGCTCCCTGTAGTTGAGAAAACCTGACAACCACTAGCGGTGAGCTTGTCTTCTAGCTCCTCAGCTATGCGACAAGCGGTCGGTTTAATGTCGTTGTAGATAATGCCGACTTTGGGCACGCTTAAAATCCAGCTTATAAATCGATTAAAGGCAAAACAAAAACTTCGCTTTTGATACGAAGATGCTAGCCCTGGAGTTTTCCAATAGCTCTAATCGTACCAGGTTGGACATCTTAGGAAGTAGGTTACCTCAGTCGGTCAATCTACACTTAGCCCACAGTTATAGCCAACAGTCATAGCTGTAAGCTATAGCCCGGAGGGGCTAAGGTGCTTATGCCGAGGTGCTTATACAGTATTTTGTAGCCAAGATCAGCGATCTTGGGCAATCAAACGACTCCGCCAATTTAACTTATTTAAAGAAACCAGACTTGAAAGCGGTTTTCTTGTTCGTTTGCTTGGCAGATTGAGTTTGCTCGTAATCTAATTCCTTAAGTTTCTTCAAGATGCGACCGAAGTAGTCTTGTAAATAAACTTCTAGCGTTGTGGTTTCTTGTGGATCAAGCCCAAAAGTGCTGTAAACTCCATCCATTGGAGCTTGCAACGGTTTTCCGGTGGCTAGAACTTCAGTAAAAGCCAAGCGATCGGCTAAGTTCCATCCCCACTGAAAGAATCGTGCAATTCGACGCGCAGACCGCAATAAGCCCATTGGCATCCGAGTCACTTTGGCTTCCTTACTCGAAAGGCGCTCACAAAGCCGAATAATCTCGTAACTGCCCCAAGCCCGTGAACCTACGACCGGAAAAGTTTTGTTTTCAGTTTCAGGAACAGAGAGAGCACGGATTGCAAACTTAGCAATATCTTGGGTGTCCATGTAGGCAATGGGTGTTGCTTCTCCAGTGACCCAAACCGCTTGTTTTTCTAAAATTGGAATGGCGTATTGTCCAATTAAGCCTTGCAGGAAACCACAAGGTTGCAAAATTGTGTAGTTCAAGCCAGATTCAGCTAAAAATAGCTCGGTGCACCGCTTGATTTCCATCAGGGGCACATCAGGATATTGAGCAGCATTCAAAATTGAGAAGAAGATAAAACGCTCGACTCCAGCCACTTTAGCCGCTTGGATTAGAGCTACTTTGCCTTCCCAATCTACTTGTCTCATGCTGAGAGAATCCGTAGGCCGACTCGTAGCAGCATCAATTACAGCGCTAACATCCTTGAGAGCTGGAATGAGACTTTCCGGTTCACACAAGTCTCCCTGTATAAGTTCAGCTCCCCACTCCTTCAAGAAAGCTGCCTTCCTGAGACTGCGGACTAAGCACCGAACCTGATGCCCCTCGTCGAGAGCACGACGAGCTACTTGCCTTCCCAAGGTGCCAGTGGCACCGACAACTAATAACTGCATGAAGGATGAGTGATAGTTTGTTAACTTTTTATAAGATGTTATCAGAAATTGTATGTTTCTTGACAGCGATTTCAACTTGCTATCTCAATGGCCTGGTCTAATCTAGCGGCGTCAGGCTGTAGAGAGTGACGTAAAGTGGTAGCAATCAAAAATGAGAGAGACAGGCAGCGAGCGCCTCAAGCGAACTACTCACTAACGTTAAACTGGACAACAAGACTGCTAGCTGCAAAGCAAAAACTCAAGCACCAAGCAGGCTGCGCTTTTAGACTATCGACAAGTCTAAGCGTTTTGTATTGGCGACCCACTTACAACTGAGTTTGTTACCCGTTATGTCTAATCTTGAGTCTCTGTCTACCTGCCCTACCCCAGTGGACACCGCTGTTGTGGCAGAGGATCTCAATTGTAAAGAGCAGCACCCAGTCAGTCTGAGCAATGTGCGGCAACTACATCGAGACATTCTCAGTGTGGACAAGGCTCAGCGAATGGCAGAATTTTTTAGTTTGCTAGGAGATACGAACCGCCTGAGAATTGTCTCAGCGTTGGCGGTGCAAGAACTGTGCGTTTGTGATCTGGCTGCCGCTGTCAAAATGAGCGAGTCGGCTGTGTCTCATCAGTTGCGAGCTTTGCGTAGTATGCGTTTGGTGGGCTATCGCAAGCAAGGCCGCAATGTTTTCTATTACCTCAAAGATAGCCACGTGCTGAACTTATATCGAGAGGTGGCTGATCACTTGGATGAACCAGAAGACTAAATGCAGCTTCTCCATCCCTGTTGACCACCCCCGTCTGATAACAAGCAGTGAGCTATCTTAGAGGGTTAACCTTACTCTTCGCCGCCTTGAATTTTCAGCAGCAGAAAACCCATGCCCAACCCGACCAAGATCAGGGTAAAGGACAGAACCGCTGCATTGAGAATTTCACCATTCATTGCTTTAACGCTCCTTGTTAAACCCGCAGTCAGTATTTTAGAACAGTTTGCCCCTTAATCCTTGCCCTGAGATGGGCAAGCAACTCAGTTCTATGAGAATTCAATCCACTCGAATTGCCTCAGCTTCGCTTGTCTCCCAACCACGTCCTCGGCTAGCTGTGACGTTAGGAGATCCAGCAGGAATTGGCCCCGAAGTGGTTTTGAAAGCTTTAGCCGACCCAGCCGTGACGCACAACTGCGAGATTACAGTCGTAGGCAGTCGGACAGCGTTAAATCGAGTCTATCAACAACTGAGCGAACAACAGCAACACTTAAGTGAAGTCAATGGAGCGGAAGCAGAACCATTGGCAAATCCTGATGAGCTGGTGCTCTTGGATGTCCCTCTGGATCAAGCCACTGAGTCACAAATTGCGGTGGGCACAGAAAGTGCAGCAAGTGGTGCGGCAAGTTTTGCTTATCTAGAAACAGCGATCGCCCGGACGTTGGCAGGTGAATTTGATGGCATCGTGACTGGCCCCATTGCCAAGTCAGCCTGGAAAGCGGCAGGGCATGAGTATCCGGGGCAAACCGAGTTGTTGGCTGAACGAGCGGGGGTGCAGCGCTTTGGTATGCTCTTTGTCGCGCGATCGCCCCACAGCAACTGGACGTTACGAACTCTGCTTGCCACCACTCATATTCCACTCCGTCAAGTGCCCGATGTGCTAACGCCGGAGTTAATGACAACCAAGTTAGAGTTATTAGCTGAGTGTTTACAGCAAGACTTTGGCCTCACCACACCCCGAATTGCGATCGCGGGTCTCAACCCTCATAGCGGTGAGCAAGGACAGTTAGGTAGAGAAGAACAGGATTGGCTGATTCCGTGGCTAGAGCAAGCGCGTCAACGGTGGCCACAGTTGCAACTCGAAGGGCCAGTGCCTCCGGATACGCTTTGGGTGAAACCTGGCCAAGCTTGGTATGGGACTGCTAGTGCAAGTCTCTCGACCCACGATGCTTACTTAGCGCTCTATCACGACCAAGGCTTAATCCCCATCAAGCTGTTAGCCTTTGATCGAGCCATTAATACTTCCATTGGCTTGCCCTTTGTCCGCACCTCGCCCGATCACGGCACTGCTTTTGATATTGCAGGTCGAGGAGTTGCCAACGCTAGCAGCATGAAAGCAGCCGTACAACTAGCAGCCGAATTAGTGACTCGTAGAATGGCATCCATTAGCCAAGCTTGAAGCAGTCTGCGGGTTGCAACTAACTAGCCCACTAAACCCACCCACTAACAGACTAAATAACTAAGGTAATCATGAACTAAGCAAGACTTCGGTGGCAGAAGTGCAGCGATCGCCACTCAAAGTCTTAAGGAAAGTTGCGAACAGTATAGTTCTGTTAAGTCTATGCTAAGTTTTGCCAACATAGGGTCACTCTAAGCTGAGCCAAACAAAATCTGAAAACTGCCTGAAATCAAGGCGAATCTATCCTGAGATAGTTTAACTGTGGAAATAAACATGCAGAAAGAGTTAGCTTTTAATGACTTTTGCAATGTTTATTAATATAATCGAGGGGGAAGTAGCCTGAAAATAAAAAACATTCAGTATAGCTGATTACAAAGTCATCTGAGCTACAAACTTCCTGACGATATTATTTGGTTGAGATCTTTTGTAGCTTTGTAGTTGCAATTAGTAAGGATGAATATGATTCAGTCCATTCAATATTCTATTAGCTTGATTCAGGACGAAGCACGGCACCTCGTGCAGCAAGGCGTTGTCAGTCGTCAGCAACCGATTTACGCCCTTTGTAAGTACATTCCTGCTCGTGAGTGGGCCTTGGTGGAATGTGAACTGGAGCGCAGCAATTTCTTGCTCAGAGACCGTATTGGGGATCTAATCAGCTGCGAAAATTGGGAAAACGATTAGATAGATTCGAATCTATGACAAGCTTGGCTGCCTCAGTTGAAGCCGCCTCGATCGCCATAGCTCTCCAATATCTCCAATAGATGATTTAGCTAGCGTCAAAACGCGATCGCTACCACACGGCTATTCGGGCGAATCTGGGTTCCGTAGTTTTTCTAACTCAGTTCGAATTGCTGCAATTTGAGCCGTTAATTCCTGCAACTCAAGTTGCACATCCGGAGGGGCTGTCGGACTGGCTGGGTTGGTATTCGCTCCCGTAGGACTCGCTGAAGCTGTCGGATCGTAAGGTGGTTGAGCTTGTTGACGATTGCGTTGTTCCAACAGCGTATCCACAAAGTTGCGAGCTTCTTGCTCCGTCATGGCTCCTTTTGTGTCCCATTCCTCTGCCAGTTGGCCCAAGTCGGATCTCAGTCGAGATAGATTTTGCTCGCGCTTCTCAGGATCTTGCAGCACCTCAATCAAGGAAGCAGTGGCCCCCAAGGTGACACGTAGTCCTTTTTGCAATAACTGAGTCAAATTATTAGAATCCATCGGTAGGGGCTAAATGCTAATGGTGATCGGCTGCTTCGATTTTATCTACAAGTCACCGTTAGGCAACCTGCTCTAGGTACTGATTTACGTCTTCGATCAGGCGAGTTAGTTCAGCTTCCGTGGTCAAACGGATGCGATCGTCGCGTACAGTAATCAACACTTTGGCGGCAAAGGGAGTGGGCCAGATGTTGGGGTTACAGAAAACTTCTAGAAACACGTCCCCTGTGTAGCGGTACTCTACTGATTTTTGCGGATTGGGTCTGCCACCGGAAGTAGTAGCCGCCGCAACAACTTTTAAGCTCTCCAAAAGCCCAGTGAGCGCAGCTTTTAGCTCCTGAGCTGCTTGAGCTGTAAAGCTAAAGGAAACAGAGCCTTCAATCAAATTAAGGATGAGTTGAGTCGCAGCCATAAGCAGTCAATTGTGAGCCTTTATTGTGAGCATCTGAGTGTTTATCGTACCGGGGAAGCGGTCTGCACAGTACTAGTGATCCGAACGGATATCTCTTCTAGACTGGATGCCATAGAACTCTGATGCAGGATTAGGAGAGTTCAATCATGGTGTTTGACAATCGTTCTCAAGTTCGTAAGGTGTTGCTCATCACCCTGCTGCTTAATATATTTGTCATGCTCTTAAAAGCCTTTGTGGGATGGTCAACTGGGTCGCTGAGCCTACTAGCAGATGCTTTGCACAGTGTTACGGATAGCGCCAACAATATTTTGGGGTTAGTAGCCAGTCGTTTTTCCTCGCCCGAACCCGATCGCGACCACCCCTACGGCCATCAAAAATTTGAAGCTGTTGGAGCTTTAGGTATTGCGGCATTTTTGGGGATTGCCTGCTTTGAGATTCTTCAAGGAGCGGTGGAGCGATTATTTCAGGGCAGTGAACCTGTGAAAATCTCGGCTTCTGAGTTGTGGATCTTGCTACTGGTGCTAGGGGTCAACATTTTTGTCACCTTTTATGAGCGGGCTGTAGGTCAACGGGTCAACAGCCCCATCTTGATTGCAGATGCTCAGCATACGATGAGTGATGTTTGGGTCACGATTAGCGTGCTGGCGGGGTTAGTTGGCATTTGGATTTGGAATATCCAGTGGCTCGACCTATTTTTGTCGTTTCCGGTCGCGCTTTTGGTGTTTACCAGTGGTTGGTCAGTTCTGCGGTCTAACTTGCCTTGGTTAGTGGATGAAATGGCGATCGCCCCCGAAGCCATTGATGCGATCGCAGCACAAGTCCCTGGTGTCATTAACTGCCACAGGATTGCCTCAAGGGGAATATTAGGTCGGCAGGTTTTCATCGAAATGCACTTGATTGTAGAGGTTGATGACGTTGAAACGGCCCACCAAATTACCGAAGCAGTAGAAACACGGCTAGAAGAACGATACGGCCCTGCCCGAATCAATATTCATGTGGAACCACCTGCTTATGTGTCCCACCAAATTAGCTATGAGAGCGATCTTAAGTGACCCGCCTTTAGTGATCAGATAGTGATCAGAGACAAAATACGGCCCCAGCGCCAGCAGGGTTAAAATCCCCCGTAAAATATTTTAATTAATTTTTAATAAATAGTTAACAAAGGCTATAGTTTTCCACAGATCAAGGGGTTTTTCCACAGATTTAGCCCTGTTTTCCACAAAAAATTCATAAGAGTTACTGTGCTGCCATTTATTTCTTTAATAGCAGCACTCTACCTATGGGTCTTGATCAGCAGGATTGAGCGACAAAGTAAAAAAAGCTGAATGAGAAAAATCAGCTATCTATTCACCTTGATATCGAAATGGGGAAGTAATAAAACCTAGAGCAGTTTTATTCCCACTCGATGGTGCCAGGAGGCTTAGAGGTGATGTCATAAACGACCCGATTGACGCCGGGTACCTCATTCACAATCCGGTTAGAAATTGTTTCTAGCAGATCATAAGGAGCACGAGACCAATCTGCGGTCATGCCATCTTCACTGGAAACTAATCGCAGAACAATAGGGTAGGCATAGGTTCTTTGATCGCCCATGACCCCTACGCTGCGAACTGGCAACAACACTGCGAACGCTTGCCAGAAATCATGGTAAACGCCACGCCGATTAATTTCTTGGCGCACAATCAAGTCAGCGTCGCGGAGAATTTCTAAGCGCTCCTCAGTGATTTCTCCCACGATGCGGATCGCTAAGCCAGGGCCAGGAAAAGGCTGCCGCTGCACAATTTCTTCAGGTAAACCAATTGAGCGGCCTAGCTTGCGAACTTCATCTTTAAACAGCTTGCGGAGAGGTTCTACTAGCTTGAAGCGCAGATCTTTGGGCAAGCCACCAACGTTATGATGGCTCTTGATTTTGACTGCAACCCGCTCACCTGTCTTCGGATCAACATTGGTATCCGCTGACTCAATCACATCTGGATAGAGAGTGCCTTGAGCTAAATAATCGAAGGGGCCTAGGCGTTTGGATTCTTCCTCAAACACACTGATAAATTCATGACCAATCCGCTTGCGTTTTTCTTCTGGATCGGTCACTCCCTGCACTGTGGCTAAGAAGCGATCGCGGGCATTGACGTAGGCGACATTAATGTGAAATTGCTCCTCAAACAGCTTCACCAATCGCTCTGGCTCATACTTACGCATGAAACCTTGGTCGATAAACATACAGGTGAGCTGATCGCCGATCGCTCGGTGTAGTAAGAACGCTAATGTTGAGGAATCTACCCCCCCAGAAAGGGCTAGCAGGACTCGTTTGTCTCCTACCTTGGCCCGAATTTCTCGAATCGACTGTTCAACGAACGCAGCGGTAGTCCAAGTTGGTTCTGCTTGGCAGATGTGATAAACAAAGTTACGAATCAACGCCATGCCACCTAGGGAATGCACCACTTCCGGGTGGAACTGCACTCCATATAGCTGCTTCTCATGGTGGGCGATCGCGGCACAGGGCGTATTATCTGTGTGCGCCAGCAACTCAAAGCCATCTGGCAACTTGGCTACTGAGTCGCCATGACTCATCCACATCGTGGTGCCATCGTCCACATTGGTCAGCAAGTCGGTGGGATCATCAATCACGAGGGCAGCTTTGCCATATTCACCGCGATCGGCTCGCTCCACTTCGCCACCGAGTTGTTGCACCATCAACTGCATGCCATAGCAGACCCCTAGAACTGGGATGCCCAACTGCCAAATTTCTGGGTCACACTGAGGAGCACCCTGGTCATAGACAGAGCTGGGACCACCAGAGAGAATGATGCCTTTGGGGTTGAGCTGTCGTAGCTGTTCTGCGGTGGTGCGATAAGAAATTACCTCAGAGTAAACCTGAGTTTCGCGAATCCGACGAGCAATCAGCTCTGAGTACTGAGAGCCGAAGTCTAAAATGACAATAATTTGCCGATCCAGCTGCCTTAAATCCTCAGCTTGAATCACTGGTTCAGTCTGTAGAGTCACGGACGTATCCTGATGCGGGTGGGGTAGATGTGGAGATAAACCCTTGCTATGGCCTTTCTAAAGCACGAAAGCGATGCCAAAAACGTATTCTAAAAATTTCTTTACTTTGTAAATCAAGTGTACGCGCATTTAAGCTAGATTAACAGACTTGCGCTAATAATTTCTGCCCGATTTCGCTTTGCACTAAAATCTGGCGATCGCGATCGAACAAAATAGAGCCAACGTGGACGGTGCGCTCGCTGTGGGTGTAGATGTAGGCTTGACAACGCTGATCAATTTGTTGGGCGATCGCCCCATAAACCTGTTGAACCCAAGTAGTACCTGAGGTGGAATCGAGCGATCGCAAGTAGTTTAAAGCAGCTTCAGCCGTAGAACTGGCAAAGACGGTGGACAGAGTTTGGCTCGGTAGTCCTAGGTTGGCACAGTGAGCAGTCAAGATTTCCAATCGCCCGTCAGCGACATGGTGATGCGTGTGAAAGATGCCGCCAGCCAACTTGATTAATTTGCCGTGGTAGCCAAATAACAGAACCGCTTGTACTCCTGCTAAGCCTGCTTCGACCAACATGGGACCGATCCAGTTCGCAGTTTTAACCAAGCGATTCGGGTTAATACCCATCTGAGCGGCTAAGTCTAGGCCGTTCTCTCCGACGCAGAAGACCAAGCCATCGAAATAAGCCTGCTTGGTGTGTAGCGCTTCGCGAAATGCTTCGAGTTGTCCGGGGGCACTCAAGGGCTGGGAAATACCTGTAGTGCCGAGGAGAGATAATCCTTCTACGACCCCGAAGGCTGCGTTAGAAGTGCGCTCTGCTAAAGCTCGTCCCTCTGGCAGAATAATGGTGACTCGAATTTTTTCACCTAGAGTTAACTGCCGCTCCAAGTTAGTGTGCAAAAGTCGCTGAGCATAGGCATAGATCGCCGCATGATTCTCTTGGCTTTCAGCCTTAATCTGTCGCCCCACACCTTCCCCACCTTGAATCACCACTGCCTCTGGCTGATTTGGCTCTCCCCACTCCACTAAAGCCCAAATAGGAGTATCGCGAGTCAGGTCTAAGTTATCGCCGGGGTCACTGTGGGCGATCGCTAGAGCAGAGCTAGCCGTGAGTCCTGCCACCTGAGCAATGGGAATCGTGACTGTTTCAGCAGGCTCAACTAAGTCTAGGTCAACCGAAAAAATGCTTTGGGGGCCTTGATGGAGCCATCGTAAAGCCGCGATCGCAGCAGCGGTGGCAAAGACAGGAAGCGTGTATCCAGCCCGTAATTCTGTCAAGTAAAAAGTCCTCAGCTTAACTCAGTGAATTTACTTTTGTGACAAAAATCACGAGAAGTGAGTGATTGATCACAGTTTCTTTATAAGAATTTTAGGTTCAGATTAGAGATGGAGGAGTATAGCCTCTCGCAGTTGGGGTTTCAACGTCCAGCCTCAATGCTGCCTCCCTTGTGGCGTTTCCTGGAGACCCCAATGAAAACCGTCATAAACTCAACTACGAATGCTCTTAACCCCGATGGGATCGGCGTAGAAGAGGAGGCAATGCCTCATACTCCTCATACTATTGTGCTGCAACCCAATGGCTGCCTAAACGCTGTTACGAGTTCTAAATTTCAACAGGAGCTAGAACAAGCTCTAGAAGTAACAGCAAACGCAGTGATTGTGGATTTGTTGCATGTTAAGGCGGTGGAGCCGGAAGGAGTGAGCGCCCTGCTAGCAGGAATTAAGCTAGCCACTAGCTTGAACAAATCACTCTCGATTTGCTCAATGAGTATGAAGACTCGGCTAGCCTTGGAAACGGAAAGGGGACGTCAGCGAGCTGTGACTTTAGGGTCTTGGAGTGACCTCTGCAAGCAAGAGTTTGAAACATTTTTGCGGACCCACAGCTGGGCTCGCAAACAGGCAGCAGCTCAAACGTCGGCCCAGCATTTGACTCAACATGTGACCCACGTAGCGCCCTCCAGACCCGTGAGCTACACTGCTGGCAATACAGACATCGAAATGCGAACTCAGCAGACTGCTTAAGCAGACAATTATTACAGCAGGTACAGCAGACGATTGTTGCAATTGGTTGCAGTAGGTTGAGGCATATATCTTTCGGTTGGGTAGTGTCTAGGACTGAGTCCTCAAGATATGCTCAAAAGAATGATGTAGCCTCACCCTCAGGCTGATGGTGTGCAGGTCACTAACTCAGTAAAAATATTTAACAATTAAAATTTCTAGCCCCCGCATGCTGAGACAAGCAGTCGATTTGACAACTGTTGAGGTGGCAGCTATCCCTGTGTCTGGGATTGTAGATCCGGTTGCTGACCCCGCACCTATATCGGCCCCCCGTAAACCCTCTAAGCAAGCAATTCGAAACAGCCTTAGAGCCTCTACCCTAGATGGTGTGTTTGCGACCATCTTCTCTAATGTGGCAGGTGGCGTTTTACTCAGTAACTTCTTAGTAGAGCTGGATGCTAGCCCTGTAGAACTAGGGATGTTAGCTTCAATTCCGCTGCTGGCCAACCTACTGCAACCTTTGGGAGCTTACTTAGCTAACCGCACCACAAGTCGCCACCGCTACGGTTTGTGGATTTATGCCCCCGCTAGATTGCTCTGGCTAATTCTGGTTCTGGGAATTGGAGTTGCAAGCTTTCAGCCAACTCACCCGCATCTTTTAGTGCAATGGGCTTTGGCGATCGTCGTACTGACCCATTTCCTAGGGGCTTTGGGGGGAGCCTCATGGTTCAGTTGGGTGGCAGCGCTAGTGCCTCGGCAATTACGCGGTCGCTATTTTGGTATTCGCAACAGTGCCATTAGCTTGACCAACTTGCTCAGCGTTCCTTTGGTGGGTCTGGCGGTGACGGCTTGGCCAGGGGGTAGCATCCAGGGATATGGAGTGTTGCTATTTTTGGGCGTGATTGTCGGGCTGGTTAGCATCGGGTTCCAGTACTGGATGGTGGATGTCAATCCTCAAGCGCAGCAACAGGAACATGCTGAGTCATTGGCCAAAGAATCTGCTGATTTGGATGCAGTTGCAGCAGTCGAGCTTTCTAAAAGTAAGAGCTTTTGGCAAGACAGAAATTTCTTGATGTTTTTGCTCTACTTTGGCTTGTGGGGGTTCTCAGTCAACTTAAGCGCTCCTTTTTTTAACATTTATCTGTTAGATACTTTGTCCTTAGATGTCAATTGGGTGACTACTTATACGAGCCTGGGAGCGGGAGCCAATTTACTCATGCTGGTGCTGTGGGGCAGATTAGCCGATCGCATTGGTAATCGACCTATTCTTGTATTAGTGGGCATTTTAGTCGCGGTTACTCCCTTGCTGTGGCTGGGGACAGGGACTGATTTAACTTCACTCCTTGTTTGGTTTCCGCTGCTGCATATTCTGGCGGGAGGCACCTGGGCCGCGATCGATCTTTGTATCAATAACATTCAGCTAGGAGTTGCACCCGTCCAGCATCAGGCTACCTATTTCGCGATCGCCGGAGCCGTAGCAGGAGTCAGCGGAGCCTTAGGAACAACCGCAGGGGGGTTTTTGATCGAATTCACCAATTCTGGGGGCATTTTGGGGCTGTTTGCCCTCTCTAGCGTCATTCGCTTAGCGGCAATTTTGCCTTTGCTGTTGGTTCGGGAGCAACGTCCCCGCTCAGTTCGCCAAGCGGTGCAAGCTCTCGCACAGACTTTGAGTAACGCCTTGAGAATACCAAAGCGATCGCCCTTGATCCTCAAACCACAGCCTGTAACAGTAGAAACCGCGAACTTCCCAGATCAGGCACAATAGAGACATCCATTACCTGTTCCTGACTCACTAGAATAGGTTGTCTGGGGATACCAGTCACAGATGAATCAGGTAGATTACCTTCGCATCAGCTTGATCGATCGCTGTAACTTCCGGTGCCTGTACTGCATGCCGGAGGGGACAGACTTAGAGTACGCACTTCAGCAGAACTTGCTAACTCATGCTGAGTTGCTCACTTTAATCCACGAAGTGTTTGTTCCAGTCGGGTTTACTCGGTTTCGCTTGACGGGCGGCGAACCATTGATTCGTCCAGGGGTGGTGGATATTGTCAGGGCGATCGCAGCTTTGCCAGAAACTCAAGATCTGTCGATGACCACCAATGGTTTTTTGTTGGCAGATTTAGCGCAGGAGCTTTACGATGCGGGTTTGCGACGAATCAATATCAGTTTGGATTCTCTAGAGCCAGAAACCTTCGACAAGATTATTGGTCATCGGGGGCGATCGCGTTGGCAGCAAGTTTGGGACGGTATTCAGGCGGCTCACCGAATTGGGTTTAACCCGCTGAAACTAAATGTTGTAGTGATTCCGGGTGTAAATGACCAAGAAGTTTTAGACTTGGCCGCTTTGAGCCTCGATCGCGAGTGGCACATCCGGTTTATTGAATTTATGCCGATTGGCAATGCTTCTTTGTTTGGCGATCGCGGTTGGATTGCCTCCGAGGAATTAAGACAGCAGATTCGCGATCGCTGGGGTCTGACGGAAGGGGAAGTGCGAGGAAATGGCCCTGCTGATGTCTTTCGCATTCCGGGAGCACAAGGAACCCTAGGCTTTATTAGTCAAATGTCTGAGTGTTTTTGCGATCGCTGCAATCGCATGCGGCTCTCTGCCGACGGTTGGCTCCGCCCCTGCCTACTGAATGAAGATGAGCAAATCGACTTAAAAACTGCTTTGCGCTCTGGTGTCCCTACCGCTCAGTTACGCGCCCAAGTCAGAAAACTGCTGCAACTGAAGCCTGAAATTAACTTCAAGCAACGGGACTCTGGAACTCAATCGGGTGCTTATAGTCGCACGATGTCTCAAATTGGCGGCTAATACTAAAAACTAAGGTTTAAAAAAATCAAAAGCTCCCAAATGACGGTTCGGGAGCTGCTGATCAAATATTTCAATGCCGCGGTAACACAAGAATGCTGAAAAGAGTTCTGAACGATTAAGCTTGGCGAGAGTAGTACTCAACCACAAGCAGTTCGTTGACTTGGAGTGCGATCCATTCCCGCTCAATCACACCATTCACCTTGCCAGTGAGTTTGCCTTTGTCGAACTCTAAGTGGCTAGGCAGGTGAGCGAGGCCAGGATACTGTAGATTTTGTTCAATCAACTGACGAGAGCGATCGCGGTCTCTAACACCAATGACTTCGCCGGGACGGCATTGGTAGCTAGCGATATCTACGGGACGACCATTCACAGTGATGTGACCGTGGTTGACCAACTGACGCGCAGCAGGAATCGTAGGAGCCATACCGAGACGGAAAACGGTATTGTCCAAGCGCATTTCTAGCAACTGCAACAGGGTTTGTCCAGTAGAACCCGCAGCCCGACGAGCTTTCCGCACATAGCGAAGTAGCTGTCTCTCGGTAACACCGTAGTTGAAGCGCAGCTTTTGCTTCTCTTCTAGACGGACACCGTATTCAGATTTCTTCTTGCGTTCTTGACCGTGCTGTCCAGGTGGATATGCCTTTCTGGGAGACTTCCGAGTCAAGCCAGGTAGGTCACCCAAACGACGGACAACTCTGAGGCGAGCGCCTCTATATCGCGACATGTAGCTTCCTCAAACTAAAATTTACCCAAAGATACCAGTATAGACCCTGTTTCAAGAACAAGAAAGAGGCTGTGTCAAATTAGTCTGGGGCTGCCCTTTGTTTCATATTTCAGGACTGTCAGCGAGAAATACAGACAAAACCAAGCGACTTAAAATGGAATTTATGAAGCGCTTAGTTATCGGCTCGATTCGGGGTTATCAAATTTTAGTTTCGCCACTGCTGCTGCCTGCTTGCCGCTTTCACCCAACTTGCTCTCAGTATGCGTTGGAAGCGGTAGAGCGATTTGGCCCTTGGCGGGGTGGTGGGTTAGCGCTGCGCCGAATTGCTCGCTGTCACCCTTTCCATCCCGGTGGCTATGATCCTGTTCCTCCTGTAACACCTGCGACTAATGCTGATGATGAATCCAGCCTCTGAGCCGATCGTCAAAGACTTGGTGCTGGTGGGTGGAGGTCATAGCCATGCGATCGCCTTACGCATGTTGGGTATGCAGTCTCTTTCTGGGGTGCGGATTACGCTTCTGACAGAAGCCTCAGACACTCCCTACTCCGGGATGCTGCCTGGACATATTGCAGGCTTTTACAGCCATGATGAATGCCACATCGACTTGCGACCGCTAGCGCAGTTTGCTCAAGCGCAACTGTATCTCGATCGCGTGGTGGGCTTGGACTTACAAAGCAAGCGAGTGATTTGTGCCCATCGTCCGCCTGTGGCTTTTGATGTCGTTTCTATTGATATTGGCAGCACCCCAACGGTTCCGGATATTGCTAGGGCTGTGGAGTCGAGCATTCCGGTTAAGCCAATTCGTCGCTTTCTGGCACATTGGGATCAGTTGATTGAACAGGTAGCAGAAAATCCTGAGAAACCAATTTGCATCGGAATTATCGGAGGTGGTGCGGGTGGCGTGGAACTGTCGCTAGCAGTCCAGCGGCATTTGCACAAGGTTTTGAGGCGATCGCAGCAACCCCCAGAAAATCTAACCCTACATCTATTTCAGCGTGGAACCGTTTTGATGCCAGGGTATAGCCGCTGGGTGGGCGATCGCTTCCACAAAATCCTGACTCAGCGAGGCATTCATCTCCACCTCGGAGAAACAGTCACGGAAGTCCAGGCGCATCAAGTTAAGTGTGAATCGGGGTTGACAGTGGCTTGTGATCAGACGTTTTGGGTCACGCAGGCTGCGGCACCAAACTGGGTAAAAGCCTCTGACTTAGCCACCGATGCTCAAGGTTTTATTGGAGTGGATGAAAATCTGCGATCGCTCTCCCATCCCTTTGTGTTTGCCGCTGGGGACATCGCCACCATTAAAAATCATCCCCGACCCAAAGCAGGAGTGTTTGCAGTGCGTCAAGGCAAGCCATTGTTTGAGAATTTGCGCCGCACCTTGCTGGATCAGCCGCTCAAACCCTACATTCCCCAGAAGCGTTACCTCAGCTTAATCGGCACCAGCGAAGACCTCGACTCCAATCACCACAATCACGCGATCGCCTCATGGGGATCGTTGGGGCACGAGGCTCCTTGGTTGTGGCAACTCAAAGACGCGATCGATCGGCGGTTTATGGAGCGCTTCAGTCAACTGCCAGAAATGACGCACCAGCCAGCGACAGGTGTAGCAGACCCATTAGTGCCAGAACCTAACAGTAAAATCCAAAATCTCATGCGGTGTGGTGGTTGTGGAGCCAAGGTTGGTAGCAGCGTTTTAGAGCGAGTCCTACAGCGGATTCAGCAAGAATATCCCCAGCCCAGCGATCGCGCCGATATTCTTATTGGGTTAGATGCCCCGGATGACGCAGCCGTCTTGCAAATACCTGCTGATCGCGTTTTGGTACAAACCATCGATTACTTTCGTTCCTTAGTCAACGACCCGTTTGTGTTTGGTCAAATCAGCGCCAACCATTGTCTCAGCGATATTTTTGCGATGGGAGCCATGCCTCAAAGTGCTTTAGCGATCGCGACGGTTCCCTATGCTTTAGAAGCCAAGGTAGAGGAGACGCTCTATCAATTGCTAGCGGGTGCTTTAAAGGTTTTACATCAGGCAGGCGCAGCTTTAATTGGAGGGCACACCACAGAAGGCGCAGAACTGGCGTTTGGCTTGTCTTGCAATGGTTTGGCAGAGCGCGATCGCCTTTTGCGAAAAACGGGAATGCAACCGGGACAAGTTCTGATTTTGACCAAAGCGTTGGGGACGGGAGCCTTGTTTGCAGCAGATATGCAGCGTCAATCGAAAGGTCGTTGGATTGATGCCGCCGTCGAGTCAATGTTGCAGTCGAATCAAGCGGCGGCTGAGTGTCTGATGCAGCATCAAGCTAGTGCTTGTACAGATATCACGGGGTTCGGACTGTTAGGACATTTAACTGAGATGACCCAAGCTTCTCAAGTCGCGGTGGAACTAAAGCTGTCGGCGATCCCCCTGTTGGCAGGAGCCAGAGCAGTTGTGGAGCAGGGCATTGTGAGTTCTCTGCAACCCCAGAACCTACGGGCTGCGTTAAAAGTCCAAAATTGGTCTAAAGTTAGCGATCGCCCAGAAGCCGCTTTGTTATTTGATCCCCAAACTTCTGGGGGACTGCTTGCCACTGTGCCAGCAGAACAAGCTAGCGATTGTGTTAGCGCTCTCCAATCATTGGGTTATTGGCAAAGTCGGGCGATCGGTGGCGTTCTTCCCTCCACTTCATCCCCTGAGCCCATTACGATCGAACTGTAGGGTTGCTTGCTGTTTGGTTTGATTCATGCCCCAAATCGTTGATGTTGCTGAGTTTTTGCATTGCCCTGGCCTGATTCTGGATGTTCGCAGCCCAGGAGAATTTTTTCAGGGGCACATTCCGGGTGCGCAGAGTTTTCCGCTGTTTAGTAATGACGAACGGGCTGAGGTGGGTACGTGCTACAAACGGCAGGGACAAGAAACAGCGATTGAATTAGGACTGGCGATCGTCGGTCCCAAACTCGCTAGTTTTGTGACTCAAGCCAAAGTCCTAGCCCCTGATCGTCGGGTGCGATTGCACTGCTGGCGAGGCGGGATGCGGAGCAACAGCATGGCTTGGCTCCTGGAAACGGCAGGATTTCAAGTCACTCTGCTGCGTGGTGGCTATAAAGTTTTTCGTCATTGGGTGCGCTCTACCTTGGCTACTCCAAAAACTTTGGCAATTTTGGGAGGGATGACAGGCACTGGCAAGACAGAAATCTTAGCGGCCCTGGCAGAACAGGGAGAGCAAGTTCTGGACTTAGAAAACTTAGCGAACCACCGGGGCAGTAGCTACGGCAGTTTGGGGTTACCCGCTCAACCCACGACGGAGCAATTTGAGAACCACATTGCTTTGATCTGGAGCCAATTTAATCACCAACGGCCTGTGTGGATTGAGGCAGAAAGTCGGCGGATTGGGCTGTGTCGGATTCCAGACGAGATCTTTCAGCAAATGCTCCAAGCCCCTGTGTTGCAAATTCTGCGATCGCGTCCTGAGCGAATCGAGATTTTGCGTCAGGTCTATGGTTCGGTCAACCCAGAACAACTCATAGAAGCTACGGAACGTTTACGAAAAAAGCTAGGTGGCTTGCGGACTCAACAAGCCATCGAAGCGATTCATCAAGGTGATTCGACTACTGCAATTGATCTAGTTTTGGACTATTACGACAAAACCTATACCCATGATTTGCAACGGCGAGGTGTCCCGATTCACTCAATCGACGTTGCCAATGCTTCACCAACTGCTAGCGCTACGTTATTAATGGAAAAATCTCAGGATTGGCTAATAACTTCTCAACCAACGTCTATCAGTGTTACTGCCACTTAATGACATCAGACGTTAAAGTTTACAATCTACCTCCCGAGTTGCGCTTCTCTCTTTCTTATTGATTTAGCTATAGTGATTTGGCTATATAGGGTGTTATGGAAAAGCCTTCTAATCTGTTGGTTAAATTTAGCCAGCGCTTGTTTAAAGATGAAATTTACCAAGAGAAGTTTATCGATGCGTTAGTAAATCCCAAACCTTTCAATCCAGCAATTTTGTGGTGCCAAGCACAACCTGAAATATCACCGTTTAAATTAGCACCACCGACGCTTTGGCAGCCAAAATTCATTGAACGATTGGTCTTAGATGAGAAACCAGGCAAGCATCCTCTCCATGATGCTGGAAATTTCTATTGCCTAGATTTTTCTTCAATTTTTGCTGCTTCTACTTTATTGACTATCGAGAAACCTGTTGATCTAATTTTGGATATGTGTGCCTCACCGGGAGGCAAAAGTGTCTTTGCTTGGACTGCCCTACAACCTCGATTGCTGATTAGTAATGAGGTGATTGGTAAGCGTAAGGGAGCTTTAATTTCTAATCTAAAACGCTGCCATATTAGCCCTGCGATCGCCCTTGGTTTAGATTCGCAAGTGCTGGCTGAGCTAATTTCTAATACTGCTCAAGTAGTCTTGGTAGATGCTCCTTGTACAGGTCAATCTTTACTGGCAAAAGGAAGTAAAGCTCCAGGTTGCTTCCATCCGATTTTGATTAATAAAAATGCCAATCGCCAAAAGCGAATTCTGGCAAATTCAGCAAAGCTGGTCGCTCCTCAAGGCTATTTAGCTTATATGACTTGTGCCTACTCACCGGAGGAAAATGAGCAGGTGAGCGAGTGGTTTTTAACTAAATTCCCTCAGTTTCAAGCTTTGGTCGTCCCCCATTTGGTTGCGGCTCAATCCCACTTGACAGACATTCCCTGCTATCGCATGTGGCCCCATTCAGGCTTAGGGGCAGGAGCCTTTACCATTCTGTTCAAGAACATGGAAGAAGGCACAAGGAGTGAGCTTCCTACCGAATTTTTGGAGCGTCCTGACTTTATTTATCTTTAGCCACTCGCTGAGGCAATCCCAAAGGGCTGCCCCTTAGTTTCCCCCTCAGCTTGACAACCAGTAATTAGCTAACTATGGCTGCTAACTGAGCTAGCCAATCGCTGGTATCTACCAGTAGAACGGGGCCGAGTTGGAGTAGTTGCTGTAGGCCATTTAAGTTAATAGGGGTTGCAGAATTCTTGAGATGGAACTGGGATTTATCTCCGTTCTGCCCCTGAGCCTGTCGCTGTAGTAAATCGACACAGACAGGCAAAAGGTGACTTTGCAAAAATGAGAAATAAAGCTCTTGAGCCCGGTCGATTGAGAGGGCCAGTTTCAGTTGCTTCCCAGTTGTTAGCAAGCGTTGTAGTTGCTTCATCTCATCTGCGATCGCTTCTGGCCTGAAGTTGTGCAACAGGTTCCAAAGCGATCGCAAGATTAAGCGCTCCAGAATTTCTTTGCCTGCGGTCAGGTTCAAGTGGCAGTGCAAATGGTTTGCTTCAGTCGCGATCGCTTCTAGCTCGGCGATGTGACTGAGGCAAGGGGGGGGTGCAGTTGTGGGATCGCTCATTTCCTGTTCTAGAGCTTGCAAAGACGCGATCGCTCGGTTCGTCAAGGCAATCTCTGCGGCCACCTGCAATTCTTGCGGCACGTGCAATTCATCTCGATGGAAGGCCATCAGCACGCCGTAATTATCTCGGTAAACCTGCGTGTAAAGCTGATCGAGACGGAGCAGAGTTTCTTGGGTCAACAACTGCATAATCCGGTGGCGTTCTTCCGCAAACAGGTTCTGTAAGTTGTAAGACTGATCCCCAAAAATTCGATTCATCGCCGAAATAGTCTGGGCAGCGCTGGCCTGTTTCAAAGCAGCAAACAAACTGTCTTTGAGCCGACTGTAATCCCGCCGTCCCGAAAAGTTTTGAATGCAGCAGTGGAAGTCCCATCCGCCTAAATGCAGCACTGCAAAGGTGAGGTGAGTGCTTTCCCAGGTAATTTCAGAAACGAGTTGCACCTGTCCGACGGCCAAAGTTAGCGATCCCATGCGCTGCAATTGGTAGTCGAGTTGATGAGCGGTGTAGCAGTAAATTCGGTGCTCTGAGGGATAAGTAGTAAATAGAGAACTAATGGCATAGTGGGCTGCCACCTGCTCTAGGGTAATTTGCGCGGTGGTTACCAAATGGCGGTACACCCCAGAGCCATGCCGGAAATACTCAATATTGCTAGGCGCTGTGCCTAAGCGCTTGATAAATCCCTTCTCAAGCTGCACACCTGCAACATCCCCTGCTAGCTCTAGTGCCCGTGCCGCATAGCGAAGAATTTGCACTCCTTCTGGCCGCGACAACTCTTCAAAAAACCAGCCGCAACTGGTGTACATCAAGAGAGCGTGACGCTGCATCTCCAGTAACCGTAGGGCATCTACTTGGTCGGCGGCGGTTAGTTTGCGGGTGCGATGGCGGATCATGAAGCGCTCAATATTGCTGGCACTGCGATCGCGCATCACATGAATGTATTCATCTCTGGCTTGCCAGGGATCACGGAAAAACTTTTTGCCGCTGTCCTCGTAGACCTTAATTAACTGATCCCGCAGCCAATCCAAGGCATCGCGTAAAGGTCGTCGCCATTTTTGGTGCCAAACTCCACCTTCACCCCCACAGCCGCAGTCTTCCTGCCAGCGATCGACGCCGTGGGCACAACTCCAAGCGGTCACAGGCTTGAGTTCTACTTCCCAGCTTGGGGGATGAATGCTGAGGTAGTGGGCAAAGTTAGTAACAGTCCAACCGCGATTGGCGAATTCTTTCAGGAAGGCGTAAGCCAGGGTTTTCTCTGTGCCGCCTTTGTGGTGACCAAAGGTTTCGCCATCGGTCGCAACTGAAAGCACTTGAGCGGGCCGTTGATCCCCACGTACGGCTTGACCAATCCGTCCCACAAAATGGCTGGAGTTGTAGAGGACATCACTGAAGCCCATATCCCGTGAAATGGGGCCGTCGTAAAAGAAGATGTCGATGTAATCGTAATTAGGATTGCCCCCCGGCAAGAAACATCGATAAGGACGGGTGGGATCGATCTGGCCGCCTCCCACTTCATGCCATTGCGGGTGCGGTTGATGCTCACGGGGGAAGGGTCGGCAACGCTCTGCTTGGGAAGGAGCCAGCACAATGAAGCGAATTCCTTCGGCAATCAAAGCCTCAACAGTCGGGTAATCTACCGCTGCTTCTGCCAGCCACATCCCTTCGGGATCACGACCAAAGTGAGAACGAAAGTCTGCTTTGCCCCACCGAATTTGGGTGTATTTGTCTCGCTCATTCGCTAAGGGCATGATGATGTGGTTGTAGACTTGAGCGATCGCATTGCCGTAACCATTCAGGCGATCGCAACTCTTACGGTCTGCTTCCACAATCCGTTGATACACCTCCACATCATGACGCTCTATCCAGTTCATCAATGTGGGGCCAATGTTAAAGCTCAAATACTCATAGTTATTGACGATCCCAGTTACTTCACCTTGGTCATTCAGTACTCTAGCGAAAGCGTTGGGACGGTAGCATTCATGATGAATCCGCTCATTCCAGTCGTGAAAAGGCCCCGCACTGGGTTGCCGCTCGATCGCATCTAGGTAAGGATTCTCTCTAGGTGGCTGGTAAAAATGCCCATGAACCGTTACATAGACCCCTAAGGCCGTTTGCATGGGATCAGTACTGGGATCAGTACTCGGAGGCGCTTGAGTCGTTAGCGAGGCGGAGTAGTTCTCTTCAGCCCCAGTCGAGAACTCAGCTTGAGCTATGCTCCCAGATTCCTCATGCTCTGAGGTGAAGGCATTGGAATGAGAAGTCATCTTAGGTATATCCAAATAAAGAGAATATCGAGACAGAAACAACTCACCAAATCACGGTGATATGGCAGGAGTTAGCGATAGAAGCAAATTCTGAAAGAGGTTGAAGGAAGGTAAGCAATGTAGGTTAAATCGGCTCAGCCAGCGCTTTCTGGGAAAAGTGACGCAGAGAAAACGATAGGTAAGCTGCGATCGCATCAAGTCCGACTAAAGATTTAGATAGCACTCTATCTAAGATTAAACGAGTAAACAATCCGACTAAAAGTACAGTCTAAGGGCTGCAAAACTAACTCTTAAGAACTAGGTTTTTGGGGATCAC
This sequence comes from Trichocoleus desertorum NBK24, assembly GCF_030409055.1. Classification (GTDB taxonomy): domain Bacteria; phylum Cyanobacteriota; class Cyanobacteriia; order FACHB-46; family FACHB-46; genus Trichocoleus; species Trichocoleus desertorum_B. The sequence continues at coordinate 3,227,602 of NZ_CP116619.1, forward strand.
AGGTAAAACAGCCTTACAGAGACCGAAAGATAGGAAAGTCTCGCTTGCAACATAGCTTGATTGAACCGTAAAGGCTAGGCAAACTTAAGACTCAGTTAAGGATTTGCAACAAGAGTTGCGTCTAGAACACCAAAAGAAATGTTTTGTTACTTCATTCCTCTCCTATTAGTCCTTTCCCTAATTGGGATAGTCGGAACCTAAGAAGCGGTAGAGCATGGGGTATTCTAAACTCGGAATTTATTCATCGGCCCTAATCTGGGGCTTACTAGGGTATACAACTGAACCTGAATGTCAATCAAAGATGTGATTTTTACTGGGCTACTAATCTTCATTCCCATCTCGATCGCCGCTCATTTTCTAGAGTGGGGATCGCTAGTAGTGTTTATCACTGCGGGTTTGGCGATTCTACCTTTAGCCGCTTGGATGGGAACTGCGACCGAGGAAATTGCTGTTGTGGCGGGGCCTTCCTTGGGCGGGTTACTCAATGCCACCTTTGGCAATGCCACTGAACTGATTATTGCCTTAGTCGCTTTGCGGGCAGGACTGATTGAGGTTGTTAAAGCCAGCATCACGGGATCGATCATTGGCAACTTACTTCTCGTGATGGGGCTCTCTATGCTGCTAGGAGGTTTGCGTTATAAAGAGCAGGAATTTCAACCGATTGTAGCTCGCGTGAATGCCTCCTCCATGAACTTGGCTGTAATTGCACTCCTGCTACCAACCGCCGTGAATGTGACCTCAACCGGGATCAGCCCCATCACGATTCAGAAGTTATCGATCGCCGTGGCCCTGGTTTTAATCGTGGTTTATGGCCTAACCCTTCTATTCTCCATGCGAACCCACACTTATCTCTATGATGTGGGATTGGCAGAACTAGAACCCACTGAGCTGGCAGAGGTCAATTTAGCTCCAGATAACTCAGAGCACAAAGTAAATCTGCCTTTGTGGATTGGAGTTCTGTTAGCCGCCACCCTTCTAGTTGCCGTGGAATCAGAGCTATTAGTAGATACCTTAGAAGTTGCGACAGCCCGCCTCGGTCTAACCCCTCTCTTTACAGGAGTCATTTTGTTGCCGATTGTAGGCAATGCCGCAGAACATGCCACTGCCGTGACTGTAGCCATGAAAAATAAAATGGATCTTTCAGTCTCAGTAGCGGTCGGTTCTAGTCTGCAAATCGCTTTGTTTGTCGCCCCAATCTTGGTCTTAGCGGGATGGTTGATGGGTCAGCCAATGGATCTAGACTTTAATCCCTTCGAGCTAGTTGCTGTTGCCGTCGCCGTTTTAATTGCCAACTCGATTAGTTCGGATGGTCGATCTAACTGGCTAGAGGGGACTTTGCTCCTAGCTGCTTACTTAGTCCTAGGCTTTGCTTTTTACTTCCACCCCGTAGTAGAGGGTTTAGTCTAGCTCAGGTCGAAAAAGTTATATTTTTCCCTTTAGCTCTGGAGGCAAAGACATCTGATGTCTTTGCTTCTTATTTTTTGGGATTTTTGGGGAACAATGACTGACACAGATAAGCTTCTGGGCTTAGGTATTCAGCAATCTAGTAGCTTAGTAGCCTGGTACTTTTAGCTATCTGCGACGAAGAAAAGTAAAGTATCAAATTTGACTTGTTCTTTGCAAAAAATACACGTAAGTATTCTGAAAATGTTTTTCTAGCAAAAATTCAGTAGTGCTCTAGTAGTAGAAGCCGCAACATGAGAATCTTAAGCCTAGACAAAGCTCTCAAAGGCGATCGCTGAGTTTAAAATATTACCTTCTGTAAAGCACGCCATCCACTTCTGAGCACTGAGTTATTCAGGAGAGTGTTTTGAACCTTTGTCTCCCCTCCCTTTGACTCATCGGAGTAACATGCCCGAATGACTGGTAAGCAAATTTCTCAGAAGACAGGTCTAGTAGATTCTCAGGTTTGGGTTGGTGCAGAGTTGAGGCCAGGAATGCCTCAAGCGGTTCTGGAGGCTATCAGAAGCAAAATTCTATCCGTTGGCGATCGCTCAGTGCCATCTTGGCGGCAAGCTCAACTGCGGTCTACTTTCTCGGTTTACCCAGCCTTAGTATCATCGGTTGCTTTTAGTCCAGATGGGCAGACATTGGTTTGTGGTTATTCCACTTGGGGTAGACAACCAAACTCCATCAAAATGTGGCACCTCCCAACCCAAAAACTCCTCAATGGCTGTTTCAATCAGGTTGGGTCTACGAGTGCTATTGCGATCGGTGCGATCGCGAGAAATCCTAGCACCGCTCAGAATGGGCAAAACGCCGGAGCAACCGAAACCTTTCCGGTCTTAGTGAATAGTAGTGCTGAGGACGGTGCCCTTAAGGTTTGGAATCTCGAAACTAAGACTCTGTTACATACCCTGAAAGGTCATGCTGCTGGAGTTAAAACTGTCGCGATCGCAGCTCATAGACAACTCCTCGCCAGTGGCAGCTATGACAATAGCGTTAAGCTCTGGAATCTCTCGACTGGAACCTTGCAGCAAACCTTTTTGGGTCATAAGGATACCGTCAGTGGAGTTGCTTTTGATCCCCAAGCTCATGTTTTAGCGAGCAGCAGTTACGACCAAACCATCAAGCTTTGGGCCATCCAGACGGGAGAAGTGATTCGGACGTTGGTAGGTCATACCAAGCAGGTCACTTCTCTAGCCTTTAGCCCAGATGGTGCCGTGCTAGCCAGTACTAGTGAGGATGCCACGATTCGGTTGTGGAACTTGGTGAAAGGAGAGGCATCCCTTACTCTCTCTGGTCATGTCGGCGGTGTTTTAGCGATCGCTTTTAGCCCCGATGGTCAAACCCTAGCTAGTGGTGGTACGGATGGTAAGGTCAGACTTTGGTGCCCCGTGACAGGCCAACTTATCCGCACTCTAGGATCTGGTTGGAGCCAGTGGCTACCCAGTCACTCAAAGTCAGTAAGTACCCTTAGCTTCAGTCCTGATGGAACCTCTTTAGCAAGTGGCCATATGGATGGAACTGTAAAGCTGTGGTGCTGCGATCGCTAACGCACCAGTTAAAGCAGCAGTTCAAAAACTTAGCAAAAAGCGATCGCCCATTGTCCTCATCAAGTAGAAGTAGGTGATAGGCGATCGCTTTAAGATTCAGTTAGATAGTCACTCTAAACTGAGCGCGAGTTATTTACTTATCTCTAGTTACCTAAAGTGATCTAATGATGCATGTGCTGTTCCATCAACTGCTTGGCTCTGGGTTTAAAGAGTAGATAGAACAGAGATTCCAAGTAGCGCAGCATATCTTCTCGGTCTTCTTGGGAAGTGTAATTCCAGAAGCCATAGATCTTAGCCAGCGACAACAAGCGTGTGGTATGGATTTTCCACGTGTATGTGCTATAAACTCGCTCAATCCCCCGCTTGGAAATCTCCTGCCAGTAGTTGGGATTCTGCTCACACTTAGAAACAAACTCCAGAATCTTCCCAGCCGTTTCCTCTAAATTCGTTGGGTTGATGTAGAAGCCATTCACTCGATCCTGAATAATTTCCAAGGGGCCACCAAACTGCGTGGCAAACGTGGGTATACCAGAAATCATCGCCTCTAGAATCGTCAAGCCAAAAGCTTCAAACAAGGCTGGTTGCACAAAGATGCCTTGATGATCGGCAATGACGCGATAAATCTCACCGGAGTCAGTTTTGGGCAAACGTACGCCTAACCAACGAATTTTGCCGTGAAGATTGTGCTCGTCAATAATGCGATAGAGCTTTTCCATTTCACTCGCTTCTTCGCGATCCGCCGTATCCTCTACCCGCAATTTGCCCGCCACCAAAATCAGATTGCAGCGCTCTTGCAATTCTGGGCTGCGACCAAAGCACTCGGCTAAACCAGTTAAGTTCTTGATGCGATCGAGCCTTGCCATAGAGAACAAGGGCTGTTTGCTCGGATCATCAAGCTTGCCGTAGGCTTGTTCTGGGTCTTCTAAGGTAAAAAGTAAATCTTCTAAGCGATCGCGATCATCGGGTAAGCGATCTTCGGTGCGAGTATAGGGGAAGTAAACCGCCTCATTAACTCCTGGTGGCACCACATTGAACTTAGGGCTAAATAGCTCCACACCATTTACCACGTGGTACAACTCTGGCATGGTAAAGCACTTATAAGACTCATACTGGCCAATACTGTCAGGCGTACCGACGATTTCTTGATAAGTGCTACTAATGATGAAATTTGCTGCGTTCATAGCAATCAAGTCTGCCGTGAACTGGAGCGAGAAATGATACTGCTCCTCAGAATCCTGCCAGTAAAGGTTGCTGAACAGGTACTTTGATTTCTCTAAAGCGTGGGCAACATTACATTGCGTCACCTTAAGACGACGGGCCAACAGAAAAGCAACTAAATTACCATCTGAATAGTTACCCACAATCAAGTCAGGTCGGCCCTGAAACTCTGCTAAAAGTTCTCGTTCAGAATCGATCGCATAAGTTTCTAAGTAAGGCCAAATCTCAAAGCGAGAAATCCAGTTTTGAGTCAACTTGGGATTAAATTCTCGGAAAGGTACCCGCAAAATCCAGGCATTATCAGTGCCATGCACTTTTTCTAAGCGCTGATTACAGCGAGTGCCATCACTATTGGGGATCAAGCGACTGAGAATGACAACCTTAGGCTGCACCTTTGTGACATCTAACCCAGCTAGACACAAATCTTCTTGCAGTTGCTTCTCTATACTCTTGGCTTGGTCAAGTACATAAACCACTTGGCCACCTGTATCCGGTCGCCCCAAGACTCCCTCTTGGCCAAACCAACCATGAGGCGACACCAGTACCACCCGGAAGACCATTGGAATCCGCGAGATGAAAGCTTCTAAGGTTTGGTGATCGGGAGAGTCAATTAGTTCGTCTAAAAGTTCTAAGGTTTCTTTGACGCGACCTGCCGTGTTGCCCCATCCCGGCTCAAAACCCATTGCTTGCAAGTCAAAGCGAAAGGTTTCATAAGCTGCATCGGTCGGACGACCACTAACAAATTGCAGGGCTTTCTTCAGCTGGGATGAAAGCTCACCTTGGCTCTTAATGCGCTCATTAATCAGCAGTTGTGTGCCGTTATGGCGGTGCAAACTTAAAAACTTAAATAGCGCTTCTAACCATTCCTGCGGGTCTTGGAACAACTTACTGGATAGATATCGGTTTAGGAATTGCACCCCTTTACCAATATTTTTAGGGTCGCGGATGGTGGGTGAATAGTCGTAAAAGGGTTGAAAGTCTAACTCTAAAACATCTCCTTCATTGGGATGAAAGCGATTCACCAATAGATCCCGCAGATCCAGCAACTCCTGCACCGTCATCACATCAACGGTAAGGTTATCTTCGGAGAGGCGAAAAATTTCTTGGCTGGCAATCTTAGGACGAACAATAAAACAGAAGCTTTCCTCATCCAGAATAATTTCCTGGGTGTAATCGATCAACTTGCCTAAATGAGAAGCATGGCAAAACTGTTCAGGTTTTTGATGATTGTTACAGTAAGCCGAAAATGCATTCAAAATCTCATTGCGTAACAGGTAGCGTTGCTCTTGCTGGCGTAAGTCTCTGAGAAATTGCCGCAAATCAGTCTTCTCGTTGTTGTCTATAACGGCCTGAATCAGTTCAGACATGTCAACTCCCTTTACTCACTCGATTAGTGTCAATTAGTATCGATTTAAATTCAGCGACGTTTCCTAGCCCTAGCTTTTTTCGTTGCTAGAGGTCGTCAAATAAATATTTATGGTTGCGGATCTCACAACCACAAACCCTGGCCCAATCAGTTAAAAGACTAGGCTGACGGTGTGACTAAACCAAGTCCCGATCAAGGTTCAAGTCTCGTATCTGGCAATAAAACACTACATGCAGCGTTTTCCAGAAGCTACCCAGAATAAACTCTAGAACTAAGAGATTCTAGGGCGGAGGATGCCTTTGCTTGGAGAGATAAACCCTGAATCTAGGCTCAAAACAAGGCAGTACGCCTCGATTTGTAGCTTGAGAGCCAATAAACTATCTTCCCTCTAAAGTTCGAATTTGAGGAACGATTGAGGAGTAGTGGAGTAACTACGTCAAGTACGGCAGCTACTCTGAAGCGAAAGGCGACCTGTCAATATGTAGAGGCATGAATGGGGCAAGTTCGGGCTCTGGTTGCCTGAACCTAACATCCCACAGATTAGCGACTAGATCCGTAAAGCTACCAACTAAGCGGATAAATTTCCAGTAAAGAGACTAGATTGGGAGAATGAGCTAAAAATTTGACGAGTTAGTCAAAGCCAACATCCAATTAAGAGGGGGATGCAGCGAGGTAAATGGCTCGCACTTGAGGGCCAAAGACTACTACATCGTCGTGAGCTAGCTCCCACACCCGATGCTTGCGACCATTAACCATTAGGCCGTTAGTGCTGCGTTTCCCTCCCAGGACACCATCCACCAGTTGGTACATGTATGTGCCGTCATCTCGAAGAATTTTTAGCAGGGTTGCATGGTGGCGAGAAACGAACTGGGAATGCAGACAAATATCACTTTTTGGGTCTCGACCGATTGAGTAGCAAGACTTCTCTAGGGTGATTTCCCTAGTTCCCTGCTCGTCTTCGAGCACAAAAACAGGTTGTAGCTGGGAGCGAGTTGCAGCAGGATAGTTCGTAAAAATTGCTGCCTCGTTAGCTTCGATCGCACGTTCTTCTATAGGGTTTGATTCTGAGTAACCCCGACCGTACCAAACTGGATTAGTAGTAGGTTGCTTGTAAGCTAGACCTGATCGCTCTACTGCACAGCTCCGGCCATAACTAGCAGATTGATCAGTCGGCTCAATTTCTAGCGCTCTGTCATAACTAGCGATCGCCTCACTGTAGCGAGCCAGTTCTACTAAAGCGTTGCCTCGGTTGCGCCAAGCTAGGTAATAATCTGGTTTTAGATGTAAAGCTTTGTCATAGCTGGCGATCGCTTCATTGTATTGGTTGAACCCATACAAAAGCGCGTTACCTCGATTTTGCCAAGCTTTGTAATGTTCTGGATTGACCTGTAAAGCCTTCTCATAGCTGGCAATGGCATCGGCATAGTCTCCCAAGCCGTATTGCTGGGCATCGCCTCGGTTTTGCCAAATTTCACAAGCGACATCCTTAGGGGGCCGCAGTTGTAACGCTCTATCGTAACTGGCGATCGCCTCGTGATACGCACCTAGATTTTCTAAGGCTAAACCACGCTCATACCAGACCTCAGAGCAATCTGGCCGAGCTTTAAGCACACAATCAAAACTTACAACTGCTTGCTCATACTCTTTCGTTTCAGCCAAGAGCAGACCCTTGCGAAACCAAAGTAGCGGATCACCACTTAGAGGAAGCTGACCTGTGTCAAGCATAGTTGGACTCGTTCTGTAGACCTGAGCTTGAAACTACAAAGCCTTTAGGCTCAGATGGAATAAATTTCTGCCAAAACAATTAAATCTTGACAGAAATAAATTTGTATGATGCCTCATATCCTTACCAGTATACGCAAGTGGAGAGGCTAGTGTCTCTGCCCTTAGGTCAATGCTGCAACTGTCACAAATATATTGATTTCGCCAATAGTCCAGTAGATTTTCTGAGGATGTCCGTTGGCTATGGAGCGGGCTGAGTATTAGGGCTGAAGCCTAAAATAGAGCTTGAAATTCGGCATGGTGCTGCATCTCATGAAAAATTGGCTCTGTCTTCGCCATCAGTCGATGCAAGTTAGGACTTAGATCAAATGCTCGGTAGAGATTGTTAACCGTCAACTCCACATCTTCTAATAAAGCGTAGCAACAAGCTTTGCCGTACCAGGCATTGGGGTTAGAAGCCTCGCTATTTAACGAACGCTCAAAGCTAACAAGTGCCTCTGGACAGCGTTCTAGCTTAATCAGCACAATGCCTCGGTAGTTCCAAGCGTAATGACAACTGGGTTTAATAGTTACAGCATTGTCGAAACTGGTAAGGGCATCCGAGTAGCGACCTAGATAGGCTAAGGCGACACCCCGTTTGTACCAAGCTTGATACTTATCAGGCTTGAACTCTAAAACTTTGTCAAAAGCAGCGATCGCTTCTTTATATTGGCAGAGATGGCTGAGGGCGTTGCCTTTGTTGTACCAAGCTCGGTAGTCATCGCGACTCCACTTGATGATGCGATCAAAGCAAACCACCGCTTCTTCATAACGGTTGAGTCGGCCTAAGGCAATTCCTTTACCATGCCAAGCTGGAGTGAATTTGGGAGCTAGAGAAATTGCTTTTTCAAAGCTGACGATCGCTTCTTCATAGCGCTCTAAATGCTCCAAAGCATAGCCGCGATCGCACCAAGCTTGATGGCTGTCTGGCTTTAGTTCCAACACGCGATCGTAGCGATCGAGTGCCCCTTCATAACGTCCGAGTTCGCTCAAAACATGACCTTGACTATACCAAGTCTGAGACCCTTGACTCTGGCTCATATCACCGAGACTGGAATTGAAACATTACTGAGTCAATTCCTGTATAACATTATCCATTCCGGATTAATTATTTCTTCCCAACACTAAAACTTTAAAGTCTGCGACTTGGCGAATTGGTTTAAAACAAGCGTCTAGCTTAGCCATTGTCCGGTACACGTTTGGACTTTGCTCAATTGCCTTGTGTAAACATTTCAGAGCTTGATTGCAATTTTGCTGAGCTATGTAACAGCGAGCTAGACTGTACCAAGCACCTGGATTATGGGATTTTGCAGCGAGTGATTGGTCAAAGCTAGCGATCGCTTCGTCGTACCGTTTTAGTTTTGATAGCGCAATGCCCCGGTAGTTCCAGGCATAGTGACAATCCGCTTTAATCATGAGGGCGGTGTCAAAACTGCCAATTGCTTCTTCATACAACGTTAATTCTGCTAAGGCCGTACCCCGGTGATACCAAGCTCTGTAGTAGTCAGGCTTGAAATACAGGCTGCGATCAAAGCTAAGAATAGCTTCTGCATGGCGGCGCAAACGTCCTAAAGCATTGCCGTGGTTATACCAAGCTTTGGGGTCTTCGGGTTCTAGTTCTAAAGCTTTGGCAAAACTGACGATCGCGCCTTCATATTGATGGCTCTGAGCTTGAGCAATGCCTTTACCATGCCAAGCCAGGACAAAATTGGGTTGCAGAGCAATGGCTTGGTCGAAACTGGCGATCGCGTCTGGGTAGCGACCTAGATTAGACAAGGCATAGCCGCGATAACTCCAAGCCTCAAAATCGTCCGGTTGTTGCTCTAGCACCCGGTCATATCTGGCGATGGCTCCTTCATAGCGGCCTAAACCATAAAGTGTATTCCCGTGTTTATACCAGGCACGAGAGTCTTGATCTGGACTCATATAGCACCTAAGCATGAGGTAGAACCTGCCTTAATCATAAAAATGTGTGCTAGTAGCCGAAAGCCAAACGTTAGGTTTAGCTAGGGTTTGGCTAAGTTTAGTGACAGGGTTTACAAGCTTAAGTTACCCAGCTCATTTTAGTAGTCAACAAAAACCATAGCCCGCTTAGAACTTTAGGACTGATCCGATGTATGTACTGTGTCTAAAAGCGATTGAGTTTGACTAGAAGGCTGAGCTAGAAAAGCCGCAGCAATGTGAGCTGTCTCAGAATTAGGTTCGGAGGCTGAGGCGATCGCTTGAATTAACTGGGCAACAGCCTGAGAAGTTTGGGCCTGAGAGACCGTTGCTCTAGCAATTGCTCTCATTAATTGCTCAACCTGCTGGGACGCCTCCACAATCTGTTTTATGCTGTGCTGGGCATCTTGAAGCTTGCCAGCTTGAAGGGCAGATCCAACTGCCAAATCGCTGCTTTCTGCCGCAATTGGGGCAAGGTCTTGGCCCTCGTCTTGAGGGGGGGCGATCGCCAAAGTAGCATTCATCTTCAATAAAGGAATTTGTAAAGCAATTTGATGAATCGACGAAACAACTTGCGAAATTTGTTGGGAAGATTCATCGAGTCGCTGCACTTTTCTGGCGGTATGAGCGACTGTTTCTTGTAGCCTGAGGAGTCGCTGCACCGTTTTGTCTATTGCTAGTTCCTCTAGCTCAGTCGAGGCAACGGTCTCAGTGGCCTGCTGAGCGTTTACGGCTACGGCTCGGATAGATTGGGTCATTTGCTCGACTGCATTGCGTGTTTGAGCAAGTTCTGCGGTCTGTCTTGCTGCCACTTGAGCGAGATGAAGCATGGCAAGTTCGGGTTCACTGGGGGAGGGGTTAACTGGACCTGCTGTTCTGTTCATCTGAGTGCTCAGGCTCCGCAGTGCTTGACTAAACCTACTCAACAGCAGCTCAGACTCTATTGAGCCTGGAGTTTTAGATACAGCTTGGGTACTTCTATAGTGCAGGCTGAGACGGATAAACTAATCAGACAAATGTCTTAACTGTTTCAGGCATTGTACGGATTTTGAGCTTTGGTCGCTGTTACACCAGGATGGGAAGTCATGATGAATGCACTAGGAAATATGTCTTTCCGAATTGAGCGGGACTCGATGGGAGAACGACAGATTCCAGCCGAAACTTATTACGGAATTCAAACGCTACGGGCGATCGAGAACTTTCCCATCAGTGGCCTCAAGCCCTTGCCGACTTATGTGGATGCCTGCCTACTAATTAAAAAGGCAACGGCGATCGCCAATGGTGAGCTAGGCTGTATTCCCCAGGAAATCGCTCAAGCGATCGTGCAGGCAACTGATGAGGTGTTGGCTGGGAAGTTGCGTGACCAGTTTGTGGTGGATGTGTATCAAGCAGGAGCAGGCACCTCGCACCACATGAATATAAATGAGGTCTTGGCGAATCGCGCTTTAGAGCTTTTGGGCGACGAGAAAGGCAATTACAAACGGGTCAATCCCAACGATCATGTCAACTACGGTCAATCGACCAATGATGTCATCCCCACTGCCATTCGGATTGGCGGGCTACTGGCGCTAGAACATACACTTTACCCTGCTTTGTCTGGGGCGATCGCGGCCCTGGACACTAAAGCTGAGGAGTTCCAAGATATTGTGCGCTCTGGTCGAACTCACTTACAAGATGCTGTACCTGTGCGCTTGGGAGAAAACTTTCGAGCTTGGGCGCAAATTTTGACCGACCATTTAACTCGCTTAGAAACTGCCTCGCACGATCTGATGGTGTTGGGTTTGGGCGGTAGCGCTGCGGGCACTGGGTTAAACACCCATCCTCAGTATTGCGATCGCGTCGCTCAAATTTTGTCTCAGTTACTCGACCAGCCGCTGCGTCCTGCCCCTCACTTGATGGCTGCAATGCAGAGCATGGCTCCGTTTGTGAACGTGTCGGGGGCGTTGCGAAACTTAGCCCAAGATTGCGTCAAAATCTCTCACGACTTGCGCTTGATGGACTCTGGCCCCAAAACTGGCCTCAAGGAAATCCAACTGCCGCCTGTACAACCGGGTTCTTCGATCATGCCTGGAAAGTACAACCCGGTGATGGCCGAGATGACCTCGATGGTTTGCTTTCAAGTCATGGGCTACGACACCGCGATCGCTCTGGCCGCTCAAGCGGGACAACTGGAACTCAACGTAATGATGCCGCTGATTGCTTATAACCTGATTCACAGCATGGAAATCTTGGGCAATACATTGGCAGCTTTGAGCGAGCGGTGCATCAACGGCATTACAGCCAATCGCGATCGCTGTGCTTACTATGCCGAAGGTAGCCTAGCCTTGGTAACCGCTTTGAATCCTCACATTGGTTATCTCAATGCTGCCGCTGTCGCCAAAGAGTCTTTGGAAACAGGCAAATCCCTGCGTCAGATTGTGCTGGAGCAAGGTTTAATGAACTCTGAAGAATTGGCTAAAGTTCTAGATCTAGAGCAAATGAGCGCGATGCCTAAGCCAGAAAGTGCATGATAGCGATCGCCTTCCTTGATCTGCTTAGAGAATCGTGGTCGAACATGCCCATAATTCCCAAAGAAAAGGTACGAAAATCCCCATCCCCGAACGGTTCAACTTAAGATGAATCATTTCTGGATTGCAAACACTAGTAAGAGGGCCTATGTATAGCCAGGAATCCGAGCCAACTCCGACTTACATTACCTTTCACTACTTGAACGGTCAGTCAGACTCTTTCAACATTCATCACTTGACTGAGCCTGGAGTAACCCGACAAGACATTCGGCAAGAAATTCGGCGGTTTCTGAGTGAAGGGTGGTGGGTGGTCAAACTGCCAGATGAAACTCTTTTTATCAATGCCAGCCAAGTGGTGAAAATTGAGATGAAGCCACCGATTACTTCACTCGAAGGGGAAGGGGTACTTTCAGAAGCCCAGTGGGTGACTGCGCTAAATCGACCTCGATAGGGATTGACTGTCACAATCGATCAGGGGTGAAATCTAGATTGGCCTCTGTGCTATCTAAGTTATCTAACAAACAGCTCGTTCTCTCTGTCTTACCCATCATTTCACCTATCCTTCTGCTTGACTATGACGCCATTACAGCCTTCTGTCAGTTTATTGCGAGCCGACTCCTACGACCTGCAAGAACTCCGAGCCAGCGTGGAGCGATTACTAGAACCTTTAGGTGGCATGAGCGCCTTCGTCAAACCAGGCGATCGCGTCTTGTTGAAACCCAATTTGCTGACAGGGGCGCGTCCTGGCAAGGAATGTATTACTCGCGCCGAACTAGTTTACTGTGTTGCGGAAATGGTTCAGGCCGCAGGCGGTCAGCCATTTTTAGGCGATAGCCCCGCCTTTGGCACGGCTCGGGGAGTTGCCGTAGCTAATGGCTATTTGCCTTTGATTGAAGAACTAAACTTACCGATTGTGGAATTTAGTGGCAAACGGTACGAAACCGTCAGCGCCAACTTCAATCATTTATTGCTGTCTAAGGAAGTGATGGATGCGGATGTGGTAATTAACCTGCCGAAGGTCAAATCCCATGTCCAACTGACCTTGACCCTAGCGGTTAAGAATCTGTTTGGCTGTGTCCCTGGCAAAATGAAAGCTTGGTGGCACATGGAAGCGGGCAAAGACAGCCAACGCTTTGGTGAAATGTTGGTCGAAACAGCCCGTGCGATCGCCCCTGATCTCACCATTGTCGATGGCATTATCGGTCACGAAGGTAATGGCCCTAGTGGGGGTGAACCTCGACATCTAGGCGTGATTGGAGCCTCCAGCAATGTTTTTGCACTCGATCGCGCCTTGCTCGAAATTCTCAATGTTGACCCCGCCACAGTGCCTATCACAGCGGCAGCACAACGGTTAGGGCTAAACGTAGAGCCAGCAGATATGCAGTTTCCGCATTTGCGCCCCGAAGACCTCAAGATCCTAGATTGGCAGCTACCCACTCGCATGATGGCGATCGATTTTGCGATGCCCCGCGTGCTCAAGTCTACGTTTAGGCATCTCTACATTCGCTTTATCAAGGAACCCATCAACGCTTACGCTGGGCGCTAGACCATAGAATATTCCACCGCTTTAGCGTAGTCCCCTAATGCGTAACAAGCCATTTTGAGGCTACCTAGGGCTTGACGCTCTGCTTGAGGGTCGCGTAGTTGCCGCGCGATCGCTAAGCGTTGCTCGTAATATTCCACCGCTTTGGCATAGTTACCTAAGGCTTCGTATGCCACGCCTAAACTGCCCAGAGATTGCTCAATACCCCGGTAGTCCTGGGCTGCCTGAGCGATCGCGAGTCGTCTTTGCAAATACTCAACTGCTTTGGCGTAATTCTCCAAGGCGGCATAAGCACTACCCAAATTTCTTAAAACCTGACCCTCGGTTTTGTAGTCTTGAGCGGCTTGGGCAATGGCTAGACGCTGTTCGTAGTATTCAATTGCTTCGGTGTAGTTGCCCAGAGCGTAGTAAGCATTACCTAGGTTTCGCAGAACCTGCCCTTCAATTTTTTCGTCTTGAAGTTCTCGCGAAATTTGTAAGCTTTGCTCCTGGTATTCAATGGCTTTCATACAATCCCCTAAGGTCTTGTAGGCCAATCCTAAATTGTTCAGAGCTGCAACTTCAGCTCGACGGTCTTGAAGTTCTTGAGCCACTAGCAAGCTTTGACGCGAACACTCAATGGCGTTGGTGTGATCCTTAACGTGGCGATAGGCATTTCCCAAATGTCCCAGTGCTTGTCCTTCGCCCCGCCGATCGTCTAGTTGCCGTGCGATCGCTAGTTGTTGCTGAGCAAGTTCAATCGTTTTGCCATATTCGCCCAGAGCATAGTGAACGCTGCTGAGGCTGCCCAATACTTGAGCGACTCCTCTAATATCTTGCAGATTTTGATACAAGGTTAGAGCTTGGTAGCACAGTGGCAATGCGGCCTCCAGATGATTGGCCTGAAGTTTTTCCACTCCTTGCCTGAGTAAATTTTCTGCGACTAGTTGTTGAGGACTCTCTACAGCTAGTTCGAAACTCTGACTCCAATTGGTTGTTGCAGAAAGAGTTCCTTGCTCATCTCTCACAAAATCACCCATTAGCGTCTAGCTCATTGGCTAGCGGTGCACTATTTATACCAGAGCGTAACGCTTCGAGTTAAAAAGAGAACTCCGTACCATCCTCAGGCTTAATCGTTAACTTCTCATCAAGGGACTGGTATTTCTACTGAATGAGGCAGATCTAGGGTGGGGGCAGGCGATCGCGCTTTTCAGAGTTTCCATGTGCCATTCCAAGGGAGCAAATTTTAGAGAGTTTAAGAAAATAAGCCTGCAAGAGCAGGCCAGTTTCAGATAATTGTTTGTGCAATCGAGAACTCAGCACCGTCTGACTCCTCTAGCAATCCCTAGTCTTCGTGGTCTTCAAAGGGATCGCTCAACTCTTTAGAGGGAGGGCCAAAGGAGGTATAGATTGAAAGGCCAGTAATGGCAATTACGACGGCACAAACAGAAATGCTAAGAACTGCTGCGGGTTCCATGAGTTCGCTCGATTATGAGGACTGTTTCTCTATGATAATATTCCGTAACATATTTAGAAACAATTCCTTACATGCCAAGGCGATGACCCATGATTTTAGTTGGGTAAGGTTGCTGTTTTGCGATCGCCGCAGTTAGAGAGATTGGGTGCGACATTCAAGCTTAAATTCCTGGTCGATATCAGCGAACCAACTCTAAAAGTAGGACTCTATCTTGGACGATACCTATTGCAAGGATTATCCAACAGCTACTAGAACTACATTCTCCTTTAAGGAGTTGGCAATAAGTTAGACATTCTCTCTCTTATTTCAGAATGTGAAGTTAGTTAAAGCTCTATTTTCGGAGTTGATACGATAGTCGAGTTTTTTTGTGCTTCCAGATTCTGCTAAAGTCTTAATTACTAAGCATTAAAAAGTTCTGTCGAGATCCACATACAGGTGACCCATGGCTCAACGCACTTGGTTGGGAGATGTTCTCAAGCCTTTGAATTCTGAATACGGTAAGGTCGCGCCCGGTTGGGGTACCACGCCGTTAATGGGCGTTTTTATGCTGCTATTTTTTGTCTTCTTACTGATCATCTTGCAGGTTTACAACTCCTCGTTGTTGATTGAAAACGTCGATGTAGACTGGAGAAGCTTAGGCGGCTAGTGCCATTGCGTGCCTAGGGCTTAGAGTTCAGTATCTAGAGGTTCCCGGTTTCGACCGGGTTTTTTGTTGGCTTTATACTAAAGGAAGGCCAAATTTCTGAGCAATGCTCCAGAGAAGAACTGAGCCGTCCGGGATTTGACTAGGAGGAACTGGCGTGAATATTTTTGGCATCGGCCTACCGGAGATGGCGCTGATTATGGCTTTGGCTTTGCTCATTTTTGGGCCAAAGAAGTTGCCAGAGATCGGTCGGAGCTTAGGAAAGGCAATTCGGGGCTTTCAAGACGCCTCTAAAGAGTTCGAGAATGAATTTAAGCGGGAAGCTGAACGGCTAGAGCAGATTGTGACTGAGCCAATGGAGGCCAAACTAGAACCTCCAACTCAGCCTGCGCTCTCGCCAGCCGCTTCTGAGACAACGACCCAGACAGAAGCAAATGAGGCAGTAACAGCCGCCGCTTCCGACGAAGTAACTAGCTAGCCTGAACCGTTAGCCAAGAGCCGTTAGCCAAGAGATTGAGTGCCGAAAGATTAGTGATTGAAAGCAAATGACAGAGGCTACTTCGACACCCAAACTGGTGGTGCCGCAATTAATTGT